>JBBRNB010000125.1:0-16669 GCA_038230535.1 Thermoanaerobaculia bacterium | reverse complement strand
GCGCGATGGTCGCGGTTATGGCGACCGCCTTCGCGGCCGCAAACCATCCACTACGACGATTACCCCTGGCCGAGCCAGGGGCTACATTGTCCGACGCGCCTGCGCGCATCGACACCGGCAATCGCGCGGCTTTCGCCAGCATCATGTTTCTTTTCCCAGGTGCAGCGCCTGCGCTGTCCCTCGCTCGGAATGACAGGCGAAGGCCTGTACTCACGGCTTCCTACTGACCCGCCCCCACACCGGCGTTGAAGGATGCCTGTTCCGCTGCCTTGAACGCCATACACGTATCCATCGCGTCCAGCGCTCGCTTGAGGGCGCGTTCGCCGGCGCCGGGGGGATGAGTGGCGAAGAAGGATTGGACGTCGGCTTTGGAGGCGGCGTCGCAGAAGGTCGCGGTCGAGCCGGTGATGGCGCCGATGGCGGTGGGGATCTTCTGGTTCAGGATGTCCCAGTGCGACTTGACGGCGTTCCAGGCGGTTTGTTTGGCGGCGGGGTTGAAGAGCAGGCCGGCGGCGAGGCGGGGGAGGTCCTGGCTGCGGACTTGATCGCTGTAGATGTAGTCGATGGCGCGGGAGATGAGTTTCGGGTCGCGGAAGAGAGTGATCAGACCGCGGAAGCGTTCGGCGACCTCGGGGCTTGGTGCGCTCTTGATGTGCTCGAGCACCTGATTGAAGAACGCTTCGTCGCCATTGATGGCGGCGATGGGAAGAGCGCGGTCGGCGATCACGGCGTCGACGGAGGATGGATCGGTCATGTATTGCTGGGCCACGCGGCGGGCGCCGGCGATGACTTCGGGGTCCTGTCCCTCGACGCCCAGGACACCGAGGACCGTCGCGCGCGTGATGCGCTGTTCGGAGGTTTCGCCGGAGGGGGCTTCCCAGGTCAGCGGTGCGTAGCCGCGCATGTTTGTGCGCACGTAGGCCTGCCAGGCGGCGCGGTTCCTGTCGTCGGCGAGGCGGAAGTCGAGGAAGCCGATCGTGCCGGCGATGGCACCGACCAGGGGCCGTTCGGCGGGGCGCGGCATGGCCTTCAGCAGGGCCAGGTAGCCGGCGACATCCTCGCGCATGTTGCGCATGAGCAGGGCTTCGTTGCCGTGGAGCGAGATCTGCTCGGCGGGTGGCATCTCGCTGAGGTGTGCGCGGAGCGCCGCGCGCATCGCTGGCGAATAGTCGGTGACGTAGTAGCCGGCTCCGTTACGGCTCAGGAAGACCGGCCGGCCGCAGGACGGTGTGGTGATGGAATCGGTGGGCTTGGAGATCATCTGGCAGGGCGATGCGGCGGCGGCGCCCGCTTCGTGACCGCAGATGGGAATGGACCAGCTCTGTGCAACCGGCGGCGCGCTGCGCGGAAGCATGCGCTCCTGGGTGATGGTCACAGTGCGCTTACCGTCGGGACCGCATGCTTCCGAGACGTGCAGCAGCGGCGCGCCGGTCTGGTCGACGAACGATTTCATCACCACGTCGAATGGCTGCTTCGTGGCCGTGGTCATCGTGCTCCACCAATCCTCGGCGGTGGCATTTCCGTACGAGTACTTCTTGAGATAGGCGCGGATCCCGTCGCGGAAGGTGTCTTCGCCCACCCAGTTCTCTTCCATCCGCAGCACCGCGGCGGTCTTGCCGTAGGCGATGCCGTCGAAGAGGGCGTTGATCTCGTTGCGCGTCTCTGCCTTTTGACGGATCGGACGCGTAGAGCGCGTGCTGTCGACGCCGAGGGAACCGTTAGTGTTGCCGGCCTCACCGAGATCGCTTCGCCACTCGGGATGCCAGACTTTCAGCGGCTTATCCGCCATGAACGTGGCAAAGCCCTCGTTGAGCCAGATGTCGTCCCACCACTTCATGGTGACCAGATCGCCGAACCACTGATGCGCGATCTCGTGTGCCACTACGCCGGCGACCTCGCGCTTTGATTCCACCGAGGCCGTCTTGTCGTCGAGAAGAAGGTCGGTCTCGCGGAAGGTGATCGCTCCCGCGTTCTCCATCGCTCCCGCCTCGAAGTCCGGGATGCTGATCAGGTCGAGCTTGCCGAAGGGATACTTGATCCCGTAGTACTTGTCATAGAACGAGATCGAGGCCTCGGCGGCCGACAGTGCAAACTTGACCAGGTTCTCCATCCCGGGCGTCGTGCAAACGCGGATGGGGATGTCGTCGACGCCGCCAGAGACGCACTGGAAGTCGCCGACCAGCATGGCCACGAGGTAGGTGGACATCTTCTGCGTGGTGCGGAAACGGATGGCGTGCTTGCCGGGTCCGGCTGGCGTATCCGAGGCGATGGCGCCGTTGGAGATGGCGGTGTCGCCGGTGTCGACGACGAGGGTGATGTCGTAGGTGGCCTTCAGGGCCGGCTCGTCGAAGGAAGGGAAGGCGCGGCGCGCGTCGGTGGACTCGAACTGCGTGACGGCGTACTTGCGCTTCGGTGTCTTGCTCAGATAGAGACCTCGGAGCTGCGCGCCGAGGACGCCGTTGAAGCTGATGCGGATCGAGGCGCGTCCGGGCGGCACGGTCTGGGAGAACTTCAGGGAGGCGGTCTCGTTCGGCACATCGAAGGTAATGGCCGGATTCAGCAGCTTGCTGCCGCTGGCAACGACGACGTCGTGCATCTCGAGGCCGGCGCTGTTGAGCGTGATCGTATCGATCGGCTCCTTGATGTCGACGTCGATCGTCTCCTGCCCGCTGAACTTCTCGGCGGCGAGGTCTGGCGTGATCGAGATGGCGTAGTGGTCGGGGATCACGCTCTTCGGCAGACGGGCTGCGGCGATCGGCAGGGCGGCGAGAAGAAGTGCAGCGGCGATGAGCAGGCGTCTCATGCCGCAAGGATAGCGTCAGTCGGATGCGCGGAAGAGGACCACAAGCACGCCAATGCCGACCAGGATGAGAACAATGGCCAGAATCAGGTTCATGTTACCGTTTTGTTGCGGCGCGGGAGCCGCGGTACCGGTTGTAGCGGTATCAGGTGCGGCGGCCGCGGTGGTGCCGGCGGGAGCAGTTGTCGATGCTGAAGGGGCCGCAGTTGTGGTGGTATCGGTTGAGGGTGCGGCTGTCGTTGTTGCCGGCGATGTGGTCGTCGATACAGCCGGCGCAGCAGTCGTCGTGGTGGCCGGCTGCATCGTCGATGCCGCTGTGGTCGTCGTCGGAACCGGCGGCGGAGGCGCAGCGGTGGTGGATGTCACCGGGACCGGTGACACTGGATGCGTCGTGGTCGCCTCCGCGGTTTTGACGGGCAGTGGCAGTGCGGGCTTCTCCTTCGGAACGGGTGTCGATTCGATGTGCGGAGTCTTCGGCTTGGGCGTTTCCGTCCTGGCGGTCTTCACCGACGGCTTGTGCTTCGTCTCATGCGCCTTCGGGGAACTGGTGGCCTCGGCCGTCTTCGGAGATACTTTTGGAGTCGTCTTTGGAGTCACCTTTGCGGCAGTCTTCGGAGTCGCTGTGGTCGTCTCGGGCGTTTTCGCAGGAGACTTCGCCGCGACCTTTGCCGGCTTCTTGTCCGCCGGCGGTGCGGCAGTCTTGCGGAGAGGCCACGGCTCCGGTTGCCCATCCTGCCCGATCCGCGTGGGCGTGGAAACGCCGAGGTGTGCCAGGCGTTGGGCCGACTCGGTCGCCAGGAAGCGGCGCGTTTCGCGAGTCGGGTAGAGGGTCATCCCACCGGCCGTGAAGGTCTGGCCGGCGATCGTTCGTCCGAAGTCGGGATAGCGCTTCAACGCGGTGAGCAGCGAACCGCCTTGAACTGTTGCATCGAAGAACGATCCGGTTGGAGAGGCCATCGCATAGTCCCAGATCCGGGCCAGGTCCGCGTAGACCTGCAACGCGTCGTTAGCGGCATTGCGCTCGCCGCCGGCTGGATAAGACGACGAGGCGCGGCGCGACTCCGCGTACGCTGCCTTGAACGCGGCGTAGTCGTCGCCCTCGGCTGCAACCTGCGTGCGACGCAGACTGGCTCGTAGATTGTTCGACGGAGGAGCGGAGGCGATGACTGGCTCAGTGGCCGGTTGAGGCTGAGGCTCGAGCGCGGGTGATGTCGTATCCGGAACGGTCGCGCACTCTGCCGGCACGGGGGATTGCGGGCGCGCCAATACCTTGACCGTCGGATTCAATTCCGCCTTCTGGGCGAACGCGGAAAGAGCGGCCATAGCCACAGCGACACACGCGAAGGCGACCGCTTTTTTCGCAAATATCATTTGTAAATACCAATTCTAGCCGGTAGTCGGCTACATCGCCCGCACTTCCTGCGGCAGGTGCTTTTTCACCATACGCAAAAGGTCGTCCACCACCAGCGGTTTGGCGATGCAGTCATCGACTTTGAATTGAGAGGCAGCCTCCCGCCGGTACTCACCATCGGCGTAGCGGCCGGTCATGACAATTGTCTTTACATGCGCGCCGGTTGGTCCCTCTTTCAACTGGCGGCACATCTCGCGTCCATCCAGCTTCGGCGTCCAGGCATCGGCGAATACCAGGTCAGGCTGGTGGTCGCGGGCCAGAGCCAGAGCCTCCTCCCCGTTCCCAGCGTCGATAAAGCCGTAACCCATCGTCGAGGCAACCGTCCTTACGATGAGCTGGACGGCCTCATCGTCCTCGACCACGAGAACGATCGGCCGCTTCACACTGCCGGGCCGGGGATTCGGCGGTGACTCGCGCCGGGAAACGATCAACTTCCGCTCGAACAGCACGGCCGGTGCACTGGACCAGAAACGGCGACGGTATTCCGGAGCTTTGCAGAAGCAATTGCCGCAGTGCTCGCAGACAAAAGTGTTGTCCCCGCCGGCACACGTACACCATTCCGCCTTCACCGCATCGAACATGTCGCCGCAGTGGGAGCAGGCCACCTCGAACGTGCTCACAGCGGGCTGTGCGTCCGAGGCGGCGTCGATCTCTTTTCGGTGCAGCTCGTGAAGGTTCTCCTGTCTCGGAAGGAACAACACGCCCTCCAGGTTCCGCTGCAGAAGATTGATGAGGTCGGTGATCGACACGGGCTTGGCCAGGCAGTCATCGAGCCGGAAGCGCTTGATTGCTTCGCTCTTGTACTGGATATCGGCATAGAGCCCGGTCATCACGACCATCTTTGTCGATGCGAAAGCAGGGTCCTGTTTGAGCAGTCTGCACATCTCGCGGCCGTCGAGCTGAGGCAGGAAGGCGTCGGAGAGGATCAGGTTGGGGCGGTACGCGCGGGCGACATCCATTCCTTCCCTGCCGTTGATGGCGGAGACGGAGCCATATCCAAGGTTCGCGGAAACCCGCTGCATGACCGCCTGGATGTCTTCGTCGTCCTCGACGAACATCACCAGGGGCCGTTTGATCTCGCCGGGGGGAACGTTCGCGGTGAGGACGAGTGACTTGCGACGTTGCTCGGCACCCTTATTCTCCAGAAGACGCTGCGGCGCCCCAAGCCAGAACACTTCCTTGTACGCCGGTGGCGCCTTGCAGAAACACGTCAGACAGTTCGTGCAGACCACCGTCCGCTCCCGGGTGAGGCAACTGCACCAGTCGGCTTCGGTGGCATCAAAGACGACGTGGCAGTTGTCACAGACGATGTCGTAACTATCGCGGGCGGGAGAAGAAACCGTCTCCTGAACCTGGGGAACAACCGCCTTCGATGGTTGCGGCGCTTCCGCGCGCACTTTGTTCTGCCTGGCGAGCAACGCCGTGGGATCGCTGAGAGCGGCGTGGGCCAGATCGACGATTTCGTCGATGACATAGGGCCTGATGGCGATGCCGGCGCGGCCGATGTCGGGGATGCTCGAGGCGCTGCGTGCGGTGAGCACAACCGGCAGGTACGCCGCCTGGCCGGCAATCGTTTTGTACGCCACCTCAAAGTCCGGCAACTCGGCATCGATGAGCATGACGTCGGGCCGGAAGCGGTAGAGCTCATCGACAGCATCGACCAGCCGCTCGACGATGACGACCTCGATGCCGAGCTGTTTCAGCCGCGGAGCCGCTGTATCGGCGATGGCGCGCCGGGATTCGAGGAAGAGAATGCGCGCTTTCCGATCCCTCGAACGCGAGCCGTGAGCGCGACGGGTAGCGCTGCTGTCCGCGACGGCCGCTACCGCCGCGCGGCGGGTGGCAGTGCTCTCGCCCACGCTGAGCGCGCTTCGGCCGAAGAAGCGGCTGAAGATTCCGCGCGACTGAGCCGGAGTGGCCTGGCGGCTGCGCGACGACATTGGCGACAGTGCGGCAGCCTGCTCTGCCAGGACTCGTTCGAGCTCCGCCCGGAACGTCGCCACGCGGTCATCGGCGCTGGTGCGCACTTTAGCGATCTCCTGCTCCGAATCATGTTCGAGCGCCCGCCGCTGGGCGGCCAGTTCCACGGCAATGCGCTGCTTCAGGTCGCGCTCGAATTGCTGCTGAAGCTCAGCCCGCATATGTTCGAGCCGCTCGTCGATGGCCTCGTCGTCAACTTGCTTCTCGACGACCTCCGGCCTGGCACGCTCATCGTCGAGTTTATTCTGCAGTTCGACCCGTTCGACATCAAACTCGAGCCGCGCGGCGTCGAACTTCGCCTTCATGGCTGCCAGCTCACTGTCGTACGCGGCTTTGAGCTCCGCACGGCCGCCATCGGAACGTTCGGCCTGATCACGCTCGATCTGCTCACGCGCCCGTGCGAAGTCTTCTTCGATCTTCTTTCGCTCAGCCGCGAACCGTTCGGCGTGTTCACGCTCGATCTGCCCACGTGTACGCGCGGCGTCGTCCTCGAGCTTCTTCTTTTCGATCGCGAACCGTTCGGCGTGTTCGCGATCGATCTGCTCCCGTGTTCGCTCGAAGTCGCCCTCGAGTCTTTGCTTTTCATCCGCGAAGCGTTCGGCATACTCCCGCGCGCTCTGCTCGCGCATTCGCGCGAAGCCGTCTTCCATCTGCTTCTTTTCGCGTGAAAGCCGTTCGGCATGTTCACGCTCGTACTGCTCACGCCTGCGCGCGAAGTCTTCCTCGAGCTTTTTCTTTTCAGCCGCGATCCGTTCGCCTTCCGCCCTGGCGCGCGTCTCACGCTCCATGACTTGCTGCTTGTCGACTGCGGCAGCAGCAGCCTGCGGCTCCTCAGCAGTACGCTGCACGGCGATCAAAGCCGCAAATGACGGAGGGACCGCTTCGAGGTCAGCGTGCGTCTGCTCTTCCCACGCTTTGTTCTTTCGCCGCTGCCCGTGCCAGGCCGCCAGAGGGATTGAAACGAGCAACGCCGCCGCGACAAACTCGCCAATCTCCGTTGCGCTCACGGTGCGGCGGAAAAGAGTGAACAGCAGGATGGAGGAGAGGGCCATGGCCGCCAGAGCGCCGAGCCAGCCCGACTTGAACGCAGAGAGCGCGACCGCGACGACGAAGACGCCGATCAATGTGAGAAGGGAGATGCCGGGGATGACCAGTCCGACTCCGGTAGCCACCACGACAAGATCGAGGGGAATCGCCCAGGCGAGCAGCTTCTTCCGGGTTGCGGCGTTCATCGGCGCAGCGTCATCTCAGCGTCATCTCTTCATCATCGTTTCAGGGCGTTCGGGCCGTGCATCATCTGGATCTTGTCGCGGTAACGGGCCACATCACTAGTGATCTGAATGTAGGGGAGCGCGCAGGCCAGTTCCTTCTTCGCGTCGTCGTAGTGGCCGCTCTCGAACAGAGAAACGGCGTTGTAGTAACGAAGGTCCTCTTCGCCACGCTGAAACACGCCGAGGTTCCGGAAGGCTTCGACGGCATCCGCGTAGTCGCCGAGACGATAGAGTCCCTTCGCGGCCTCGGCGATCGTCGCCCGCGACACGTTCGTAGCGTTCAGAAGGGCCAGGTAGACGCGCCGCGATTGATCGGGCTGCCCATTGGTTGCCAGCGAAGCGGCCTGCTCCAGCGTCGGATCGATGACCGGCGGCGGCACCGCTGCTGCCACGACAGGAGCCGGAGGCGTCGGCTCGATCACTGGCGAGGGTGCTACCCGAGCAGGTACTGGTTCGATCGCTGGGGCGACTGCCGGCTCAGGGCTGGATGGAGCGGCATGCCGGGTACACGCGGACGACAAAAGCCCGGCAAGAAGTACGGACATGACCGTGGCGATTGTTCGCATGGAACCCCCCTCCCACTCGGTAGTACCCCTGCATTGTCCACGAAACTGAGGTTTTTGTGGAGATCGGGCACAACAAGGCTCATCCGTCGCACTGCACAGACAGGAGTGTCTGTGCCACAAAGCAGCATCCATGTGGCACAGACACTCCTGTCTGTGCAGTGCTCTTCCCTACCGCCTGGCACGCACCCGGATCTTCTCGTAGAAGCCGCGCGCCGCTTCGCTACACCGGATCTCGGTTGTGCGGACGGCCCGGCGCAGCGACAACCCCTCCATGGTCTGACACCGGCTCAACGCGACATAGACCTGCCCCTCGGCGAAGGCTCCGCGCGCCAGGTCGACGACCACGCGCGCGAGCGTCAATCCCTGAGCCTTGTGGATCGTCACCGACCATGCGGGCATCAGCGGAAGCTGGACATACGTCCCGGCGACCTCCTCGACGATCTTCTTCGTCTTCTCGTCGAGCGCGTAGTGAATCTCCTGCCATTCGATCGGCTCGACGTCGAGCGAGGTCCCGTCATCGAGCCGGACACAGACCTTGCCGTTGTGGAGCGACGACACTACGCCGATCGTCCCATTCACCCAACGGCGCTCCGAGTCATTACGGACGAACATCACCTGCGCGGACGGCTTGAGAACGAGCTGCCGCGGTGCTGGAAGGCGATCGTCGGGTGCCTTCGCGAAGGTTCCTTCGCATCGCGCCTCGTACGTGCGCGGCTTGCCAGAGAGCGCCGCCAGCCGCGCGTCGTTCTCCGCCGCGGCAGCCTCACGCGTCGGTACGAGGATCAAGTGCTGGCCGTCGAGCGAACGTCCTACACAGTGCTCATTCAGCCGCCGCACAGCGTCACCCGGGTTGACGCCGTCGCGGATGCAAGCCAGGAGCGACGCGAATGACGCATCACGCTGGCGGTAGACGATCTCCAGTTCGATGGGAAAGAACTTCAGACCCCTGAGACAGTGTGCCGCGAAGAAATGCGGGGTCTCGTACCGCTGGGTGATCAAGTCTGCGTCGCGCAGGGTGACCACCGGCGGCAACTGAAACAGATCGCCGACGAGGACGATCTGAACGCCGCCGAAAGGCAGCTCCGACTTGCGATTGGCGCGGAGGAAGGCGTCCACGCCGTCGAGCACGTCGGCACGCACCATCGAGATCTCGTCGATGATGAGCAACTGAAGCGCCTCGATGATCTCCGGCTCCTTCGCCTTGTGAACGTCCTGCGGCATCACCGGCCGGAGGGGAAGCCGGCAGAACGAGTGAATGGTCTGGCCGCCTGCATTGAGCGCTGCGACGCCGGTCGGCGCCAGGACGATCGAGTTCTTGTCCGGGTTGCGCGCCCGCAGCTCGCGAATGAACGTCGATTTCCCGGTGCCCGCCCCGCCCGTGACGAAGACGATCGGCCGTCCCGCAGCCACGGCATCGAAGGCCGCCTGCAACCGCGCATTGATCTCGATCGGCTCACGGGCCGGCTTCTTCGCCAGCCGCCGTCGGCCCGCAGGCAGTGGCGGAGGACGCTTGACTGGCTCTTTACGAGGCCGGGGCTTGGATTCGGGCGGCTGCGATGGCGTTCGTTCCCGCGGTGTTGACGACGGATCTTTTGGCTTCTTCGGCGCCGGCAACTTCAGCAGGTTGGCCAGCTTCACCGCCAGCGCATGCCATTCATCGCGAAGGTCCCACTCAACTCCCTGCCGGTCGAGCAACCCATAGATCCGCCGGACGTGCTTCACCCGATCGCGCGCCTCGCCCTTCAATGGCAGTCGCGCCATGGCGTCATCGACCCAGTCGATCAGCTCATCGAGAGTCATCGCTTGTAGTGGAGGGAAATGTTGAATGTTCAATGTTGAATGTTCAATGCGCCCAACGGCCGTCTGTTTCATTCAACATTGAACATTCAGCATTCAACATTTCCTAAGCTCCCCCTAGCCCGGCGGCAATGCCTGCCCATCCCCTACCACGGCCACGCCCACTGCGTTCTTGGTCGTCGACTTGACGCGGTACATGGCGGCGTCGGCCTGGCGGATGAGGTCATCTTTGACGATGCCGTGCGTTGGGAAGGTGGCGATGCCGAAGCTGGCGCTGATGGAGATGTTTATGTTGTCGCCGAGGTGGAAGGGGGTGGCGGTCATGGCCTTGCGGACGCGGTGGGCGACGGCAACGGCCTGCTCCTGATCCGTTTGCGGGAGGATGATGCAGAACTCATCGCCTCCGAAGCGGACCACCTTGTCGATGCCTCGGACGGCGGCCATGATGCGCTTGGCCACTTCCTGCAGCGTCCGCGAGCCGGCCAGGTGGCCGTGAGCGTTGTTGACGGTCTTGAGATCGTCCAGATCGAGAAAGATGATGCTGCAGGTGGCGCTGTAACGCCGGGCGCGCTCGATCTCCTCATCGAGGTAGGTTTCGAGAAAACGCCGGTTGTAGGCCTTGGTGAGATCGTCACGCATGGCCAGATCGCGGCTGCGCGAGAGCTGGTAGATGTTGCTCAGAACGGAAGCGACGGAGCGAAGATAGCGCGTGACGTTGGCCACTTCGTCATCCTCAAAGTGGTCCTGTGGGTCGAGGGCCACGCGAATGACGCCGACGAGGTCGTGGTGGACCTGCATCGGCATCACGATCATCCCCACCTTGTGGTCGGCCGCGAATGACTGGCCTGACGAGAGCGCACGCTGCAGAAGGTCGGGCGGAATGCCGGGCAGAAACTCGCCGGTCTCGCGTACCGCGGGATCGGAGCTGTAACTGACGACGTACCGCTCGACGCGCGGGTCGTGCAGAAACAACGTGCCGCGCGTCAGTCCGAGAAGGTCGAGAACGGTGCGAGTGATCCGCTCGGAGACGGTGTTGGCGTCCGCGACCGTCATCAGGTCGTGGATCTGCGTCAGGTATGCGACCTCCGTCTCCAGACTGGCCGCGTGGATGACTGTCGCGGCGAGGTCGGAGGCAAATGCCAGAGCGTCCCCGGGATGTTCGAAGAAGCTGTCGCGCGGGATTCGGATGTCGCCGTCGCGTCGCTCTCCGGAAGGCGCTTTGTCGTACAGCACGATCCGAACGAGACTCTTGCGCCGGGAATCTTCGAGCGCCGCGTGGGAGTCGGAATCAACCAACACGATCCGGCAATGCTCACGCTCTTCGCCATCGACGAAGGTGTACGCCGGACAGCGATCCCGGAGGAGCTCCGTAATCTCCCGTTCGCTGTAGATGCCGATCGGCTGCCGCATGAGAAGAGTAGATTAGTCGATAAGTGGAAACGGTAGACGTGGATCAGTCGATTCGCGGGTCAGTAGGGTCAGTGACCAGGATCGGCGAAACGTAGCTCGGTCTTCCTGATCCACTGATCGGCTAATCCACCGATCTTCGCCTCGTTCAGAATGAACCAGAGCCGCGCAAACAAGCCTGTCATTCCGTATGGCGAGCCGGCCGTTTCCCGCTTCACCCCCGCGATCGACTGCTTTTCTTCACCGACAGCGTCATCTCGAACTGCGCGACCGGCTCGTCGCCGAGCTTCTTCGGCACGCGGGCGGTGACGTGAACCGTCGTCTCCTCGCGCTCGCTGTTTTCGACGGCACGGCGGACGAGGGCCTGGATCGCTTCGCCGTCTTCGCAGACGAAGTGGACATCATCCTCGGCGCGTTTCAGGAACTCGGCACGGATGGCTTTGAAGGAGAATGACAACTGGACTTTCATCACCGACATCAGATGAAAACAGATCAGGCCGCCGGCCACGTCGGCGCCGATGCAGAGCGCGCCGACGTACATCGACTTCAGGTGATTCTTCGTCCGCCAGTTCAGCGGGATGCGCACCTCGCAGCGGCGCTCGTTCACTTCGAGCACGGAGGGCCTGGTGAAGTACAGGAGAAAGACCTTGCGGAAGGCCCAAAGGCGAACGCCGGCGGTAGCTTTGAAATCGCGCTTCATCGCCTGGCTCTCGCCGGATCTACCTTCCTGCGCGAGTATCCCCCGGTGACGAGATCCCAGATCGCTGAGGGAAGAATCCGGGCGAAACGGAGCAGGAGCGACATCGGCAGCGGGAACTCGATGACACGCTTGCCACGCTCCAGCCCGCCGGCTATCACGCGGGCAGCTTCGTCCGCCTTCATCAGGAACGGCATCCTGAAGCGGTTCTTGTCCGTCATCGGCGTGATCACGAAGCCGGGATTGACGATCGTGACGCCGACGCCATACGGCCGCAGCTCGACGCGGCTGGCCTCAAGAAAGGACTGCATGGCGGATTTCGTCGCCGAATAGACCGACGACGTTGGCAATCCGCGCAGACCAGCGATCGAGGCCACGCCGGCAAACCGCCCGGAACCTCGCTCGATCATCGCCGGGATTACTGCGTCGAAGAGGTTGAACATGCCCATGACGTTCACGCCCATCATCAACTCGGCATCGGCCAGAACGAACTTCGCCGCGTGCGAGCCCACCCCGACGCCGGCATTGGCGACAGCGAGATCGAACGGGCCGCCGAGCGCCTCCTCGCCGCGTTTGACGGCATCGCGGACGGCGTTCGCGTCCTTGACGTCGCACGGGAGGGCGATCGACTGCGCCGGCAGCGCGTGGACGAGCGCGTCAAGAAGGTCCGCGCGGCGTGCCAGCAGAGCGAGCGTCCACCCGCGGCGCGCGAGCTCGTGCGCGAGCGCGGCGCCGATTCCGCTGGAGGCTCCGGTGATGATGGCTCTCATGGTTGGAGTGTATCGTGGCGACACCTCGCGTGTAGGGCCGCCGCCCCCGGCGGCCTCGTTGCTTGTTTCGCGCGCGGATAGCCGCCGCTGGAGGCGGCTCTAACGGAACCCAATCCTCTCTACCTCCGCACAAACTCGACTCTCTTCATCCGCGTCGCTCCGGTATCGAACGCGTAGTACTTGTGATCGCCGAGTTGCTCGCGGATGAACGTCTCCATTTCAGCGATCGCGGCATCCAGGCCGCGCGGCGCTTTGCCGAACAGTTTCATGACGATGCTCTCTCCGTCGAACTCCCAGATGCCGCGCAGGACGCCGCCGGCGACGATGGCGTTGTGATGCAGCATCTCGACTTCCTTCGCCGCGGCCGCACGGCCACCAGTATCCATGACCTCGGCATCCTCGTCTTCGACGAACGGTTCCAGACCGCGATGAAGGCCGAAGAGGTTGTCGCGGAACGGCAATAGCAGGATGCCATCGTCCCGGCGCCTCGGCGGAAGATCGACGTCATCGACGCGAAGCGGCCCCATCGCTTCCTTCGCGGCTCGCTTCCCGATCCCCGCCCACCAGGCGAAATCCTCGACCGAAGCGGGTGCGGCCCACTCCAGAAACCTCGCGGCCAGAGCACGATCCAGATCGGGAGGCGGGGTGGTATCGATCTCCTTCGGCCAGCGGCGGTAGAGATGGGTCCTGCCGTCGATCCTCCGGTCTTCTGTTGTCCGGAGGACCCGCCCCTCGGCCTGCAGGAGTTTGAGCGCGGCTGGAAGCGTCGAGGTGAGCCCGAGACGCTTGCCGGCCTCGCCGAGGTCGTCGATCGAGCCGGCGGGAAGCTGGCGCCGAAGTTGATCGGTGGTGCGAGCATCATCTCCGATCGCTTTGACTATCTTCGTACCGAGGGCCTCGATCACCTTTCGATCGACCGGCAGTTTGCGCAGCCGTTCGTCGAACGCGCGACGGCCGGCGGCGAGCGCGACGCCCGCATCCGCGCGCGAGACCAGACAGGCGGTATCGCGGACTGCCGGCAGCTCCAGCACTTCCATGCGGCCGAACACGGCATCGTCGACGTCCTGGCGGGTGATCGACGGGATCCTGGCGCGGAATGCGAGATACGGCCCTGTGCCTCCTGCACTCGGAATCCAACCGGCGCGGGCAACGACGTCCGCGGCCGGCACACCACCGCGTGGCGGGAGGAGTTGCCGTTCCATCCATTGGGTAATCATTTCAGCTCCGGCAACTTGACCCGCTCTTCGAACAGGCGCGCGAAGAGATCACCCACCTTGGCCAGGCGGTCGGGCATCGTACGCAGGTTGAACTTCTTCGGATCGAGTTTCTTCGTCACCTCATCCCACTTCAACGGCGCCGAGACCGGCGCGCCATCGCTGGCGCGAAGCGAATAGGGAGCGACGATGGTTTTGCCGTATGCGTTCTGCATACAGTCGAGGTAGAGCCGGCCCTGTCGCTTGTTCAGCGCGCGCTCCATCGTGAACTCCGGCACTCTTGAAGCGACGGCTGCGCCGACGGAGCAGGCGAAGGCGTTGGCCTCCTCGTGCGTGTAGCCGCCGGCCAGCGGGACGAGAACATGGATGCCGCGCTTGCCGGAGGTTTTCGGCAGCGAAGGCAGCCGAAGGTTGTCGAGAAGGCGCCGGAGGATGAGTGCGGCGTCGATGGCTTGCTCGATCCCTTTCCCCTTGGCCGGATCGAGATCGAAGATGAGCCAGTCGGGCTCATCGAGGCTTGCCCCGCGCGATGCCCACATGTGAATCGTGAGCACCGACATCTGCGCCAGCCAGCGAAGCGTCTCAGGGTTATCGGCGACGAGATGGCGAACGCTCTTGTGGCTGGTGGTGCGGGTCGGCGTGTCGATGGATGTCACCCATGGCGGCGCGCCCCGGCCAACGTCCTGGTGAAACCACGACGGCTTGTCGATCCCGTCGTTCCAATGCTCGAGCGCCAGCGGCCTGTCCCGCAGCGCGCGGATCATCGGCTCAGACATCGCGGCGTAGTAACCGGCAACATACTCCTTCGTGATGCCGTCGCGGGGGTAGAGGATGCGGTCAGGATGGGTAAGGGTTACGTTTGTGATGCGGGGGTCGGGAGCCGGGGGTCGGGGGTGGAAGGGTGCGGCGGATTTCGTCGACGCCGGCTTTGCTGACGGCGAATCCTTTGCGGCGGACTTTCCCGATACCTTCCCAGACTTCGATGTGCTTCTCGCGTCTGCCTTCGTCTTCATCTCCGACTCCCCACTCCCCACCCCCCACTCCCGTTCCCTCACAACTTCCGACAAACTCTTATCCTCTCGCAACCCGAGGAAGGATGGATGGCGGAGTCTGTTATCCGAGGTCCATTCGGTGAACGCCACCTGAACGATGAAACGGGGGCGTACCCAGGTGGCAGAGCGCTCGCGGGGCGCGTCCTTTACCATCGTCGCCGGGATGACGTCTTTCGTCAGCTCGTCTTTCCACCAGACGCGTTGTTTGTAGGAGAATCCGGTGCCGACCTTGCCGGCATAGTGGAGCTCACCGTCGTCGCCCAGGAAAGCGAGGTGTAGCGCGCCGATCTCGCGCTCCGAGTGCGCCGACGGACTCCAGCCGGCGACGATGAGCTCCTGCTGGCGAACCGCTTTGACCTTGAGCCACTCCTTCGATCGCCGCGGCTCGTAGACCGAGGTCCGGCGCTTGGCGATGATCCCTTCCCAGCCGGACGTCTTTGCGCGTTCCAACGCCGCCTCGCCGCTGACGTCGAGCCTCTCCGCGACCTTCACCGCCGCGGGAGCACGCTTCAATGTTTTCTCGAGCAGCGCGCGCCGTTCGTCGTACGTGAACCTTCGGAGGTCATGGCCATCGAGCCAGAGGATGTCGAAGACGAAGAGCAGTTCGCGGCGGTCGCCCTGCTGCAGGAGCTGGAAGCGCGGCGCGCCGTGCTCATCGAGGACGACAACCTCCCCGTCGAGCACGACCTCAGGCAGCTTCAGTTTCGACAACGCCGCGGCGACCGAGGGAAAGCGCGGCGCGAGATCGAGCTCGTTCCGGCTCCATATCGCGACCTTGCCATCGACAATCCCGACCACGGCGCGAAAGCCGTCGTACTTCAGCTCGTACGCCCAGCTCTTCTCGTCGCGCGGCGGAACATCGGTCAGCGTGGCCAGCATCGGTGGGAAGACTTTGCGTAGCAGGGTTTGGGGTGTGTTTGCCGGCATGGTTGCTGGGTTGCTGGGTTGCGGACGATGATAGACAACTCGACGGAAGCAACTTAGCAACCGCCAGACCCCAATACAAAATGTCCCGCTACATCAAGAAATTCAAATCGACCATCGCCCTCGGGCCGACCGAGGAGCGCGGATTCCCGCTGTGGGCCGGCTACGACATCGACAGTGATGCGGACGATCTGTCAGCCGTGGGACTCGTCAACGTCGATGACTGGAGCGAGGAGCAGTTGCGGGAGCGCGGCGTGACATCGTTCACGCGGGTCAATCCGGGCGATGTGGCGTTGTACGCGAAGCTGGGAATTGGGAAGAAGAGTGGATCAGTGGACTAGCCGATCAGTGAATCAGGAACATGAAAGTGACTGGACCGGATGGTCACTCACCACCGCCCGCGGTTTCAGCCGGGGATTCCTCGCCGCGCTTTGCCGGCTTCCAAGAAACTTCCAAGAAACTCCGAGGTTTTATGCGGCTTTCTC
The DNA here is from genome assembly GCA_038230535.1 of Thermoanaerobaculia bacterium. Lineage (GTDB taxonomy): Bacteria > Acidobacteriota > Thermoanaerobaculia > Gp7-AA8 > Gp7-AA8 > JADGNZ01. The sequence continues at coordinate 295 of JBBRNB010000125.1, read as the reverse complement.
AGTATCTTTCATGGGGCAGCGACCTGACCGAGGTGAGGGCTGCTGCCGGTTGTGGCACGTTGCGCGCGAAGGCGCGCGAAACAATCTAGCCCCGCGCTCGGCGCGGGGTAACAGGAAGATATTGAATTTGCGGCCGCGAAGGCGGTCGCCACCAAAGTCCTGGCGCGATGGTCGCGATTGTGGCGGCCACCTTCGCGGCCGCAACATCCACCACCGACGAATACCCCTGGCCGAGCCAGGGGCTACATTGTCCGACGCGCCTGCGCGCGTCGACACCGGCAATCGCGGCTTTCGT
>JBBRNB010000124.1:0-16941 GCA_038230535.1 Thermoanaerobaculia bacterium | reverse complement strand
TCGCGCGAAGCGCTTTGGAGTGCGGTGGCGCCCAGCCACCGCTTTGGGAGAGGGGTGGAGTACGACATACTCGCAACCGCCCGTTCTTTGAGAATCACCGCGCGGTTGGATTTCTGCACACCCCTCTGAGCCAATGCCACGCCGCCCCGCAGCACCGAACGCTCCTTGCCCATACGACACGTGTTCGGTGAACCTCCGGCTCGATTCGCAACTCTCAATTCCCGGCAAAGGAAAACCGATTGCATTCGATCTGCGAAACGGCCGCGTATCGGCATCGTCGAGCATTGCATCGACGCCGCGCTCGGCCATCTTGCGGAAGATGTTCTCCACCCGGACCGTCGAGTACTGCAGGTACGGGCCGGAATCGCCTTCGAAGGTCAGCACTTCGTTGAAGTCGAAGGCGATGACCTTGTTTCGGCCGTACTTGAGCATGAAGTAGCGAAGCGCGGCGACGGCGATCTGGCGTCCGAGCTTGCTGCCCTTTGAGCACGAGTAGCAACGCCGCCACTCCGCCGGCAATGAGAATCAAAGAACGTAGCGCTACGTCCTGTAGATTGAATCTCATGTGTGGAGGCGTACCCGGAAGACAAGTATCTGCCAAGCTACCTGGTTCGAGGTGGGGGAACCTTTCATGTTCTGTTCGCGACGGATATTGCAGATGACAACGTTCGCGTTGTGACGGCGTACCGACCCGATCCCCGGGAGTGGGATACTGCCTTATTGCGGAGGAGACTCTGATGAGATGCCGAGTCTGTGGATCGACACAGCGGCCGGCGAAAACTGACCTTCCCTTTAAAACCGGAGAGCGGTCAATCGTCATCCTGAAATCGCTTCCGGTTTTTCAGTGCGAGCGTTGCAGCGAGTACTCGATCGACGATCCGACCTTTCGGAGAGTCGAAGAGATCCTCGCCCGTGTCGATCGCGGTGCCGAGCTCGAGATCATCCCATTCGCAGCATGAGCGGCCTACATCCTCTCCGGCACGGGAATCCCCAGAAGCTCCAGCGTGGCCACCATCGTCTGCCGGAACACCTCGGCGCATACCGCGCGGCGCTGGCGTTCGGCGGGGTCCTTCTCATTCAGGATCGGATACTTGTGGTAGAAACTGTTGAACTTCTGCGCCAGCTCGAAGAGGTCGTGCGTGATGATCGACAACTCCAAAGCGTCGGTGGCGCGGCGGATCGCGGCGGGCAGTTCGGCGCTCAGCCGCACCAGCTCCCACATCTCGTCGGTCAGCCCCTCGGTGAGTGTGAGTGCGTCTAGTGAGGCGTCGTCGAGCATTGCATCGACGCCGCGCTCGGCCATCTTGCGGAAGATGTTCTCCACCCGGACCGTCGAGTACTGCAGGTAGGGGCCGGAGTCGCCTTCGAAGGTCAGCGCTTCGTTGAAGTCGAAGGCGATGACCTTGTTTCGGCCGTACTTGAGCATGAAGTAGCGAAGCGCGGCGACGGCGATCTGGCGTCCGAGCTGTTCCAGCTCTTCGCTGCTCAGCCCTTCGCCTCTCCCTTCGCGCACCGATTCCGCCGCTTTCGCCTGCAGCGCGTCGAGAAGATCGTCCGCTTTGACGCCAAGACCCTTCCGCCCTGACATCTCCAGATACGGCTTCTTCGCGTCCTCTTCGGAGACGTCGATCCCGAGCGCTATCGCCGTCGCCGGAGTTAGCGCGACCATCTCGTATGAGTAGTGGATCGAGCTCTCCGCTTCCCGCGCATGACCGAGCTGCCGTACGCCCTCTTTCACGACCTTCTGCAGATACGCCTGCCGGACGTCGATGACGTTGACGACTCTCTGCGCACCGCCGAAGCGCGGCGCATCGGGAGAACCGTCGCCGCTTGTCGTTTCCCACAACACGTGGCCGTCCGGGTACGTCCAGAATTCGCGGAAGTTGAAGGTGCGGTCCAGCAGTCCGAACTTCCAGAGCTGATAGGCGATGTCTTTGCCGGTGTAGGTGACCGTACCGTTAGAGCGGACCAGAATCTTGTCCGGCTCGTTCATCCCTTCGAACTGGGCACTCTCGTCCAGCTTCATCACCCAGCAGTCTTTGTGTTTCCCTTCCACCTCCTGGATGATCGCTCCGCTCGCCTTGAGCAACTCGAAAGCGCGGTCCCAGAAGTGAAGATTGATGATGTCGCTCTCTTTAGGCAGTAAGTCGTAGGTGATACCGAGCCGCAGCATCGTGGCGATGTGGAGCTTTACGATTGCTCGGGCGATGGCCGACGCGAATTCGAAGCTGTCGCCCTCATGGCGTTCGATTGCATGAAGCGTGTCGCGGCGCCACTGCTGCGCCTCGGGATGCTCCGCGTAGTAGCGGGCCATCTTCGAGTAGACGTCCCAGCAGTAGTAGTCGAAGCGGACGGCAGGGTCAGCGATCATCGCCCGCACTTCGGCCAGCGTCTTCGGCTCCAGGTGTTGGAAGGCCACCACGACGTCGGCGACCTGCACGCCCGTGTCGTCGATGTAGTTCTGCGTCTCGACGCGATGCCCGAGCCATTTCATACAACGAACGTACGTGTCGCCCATGACGGCATTGCGGAGGTGGCCGATGTGCGCCGCTTTGTTCGGATTGATGTTCGTGTGTTCGACGATGACGCGCTCTGCTGCCGGCGATCCGGGCGCCATGACGCTGCGGATATGCGCCGCCGTGAACGCACCGCGATCGAATCGGAAGTTCAAATAGCCAGCTCCTTCGATCGTCACCGCCTGGACGAACATCGGCAGCTCGAAGCCTTTGATCATCGTCTCGGCAATCTCGCGCGGCTTGCGCTTCAGCGCCTTCGCCAGCTCCAGACAGAGCGGCGTCGCCAGGTCACCCATCGCCAGCCGTGGCGGCGCCTGCAGGACGACCCGATCGATAGCATGGCCGAAGAGTGTCAGCACGCGATTGGTAAGCGTCTCGGTGAGTTGTTCGGTGATCTGTTCCAGAATCAAGTCGTACTCCGTTCCAGCAGCGACTGGCCTGTCATCTCTTTTGGTTGTTCGATGCCGAGGATGGCCAGGATCGTCGGCGCGACATTCTGCAGCGCACCGCCGCCGCGCAGCGAGCCGAACCGCTTGTGCGCGTCGACGAGGATCAGCGGCACGGGGTTCATCGTATGCGCAGTGTGCGGCTGGCCGGTTGCCGGATCGAACATTAACTCGGCGTTGCCGTGATCCGCGGTGATCAGTGCGACACCGCCTGCCCTCGCCACAGCCTCGAGAATCCGATCGACCGCGATGTCGGTATCGTGCACTGCCTCGACCGTCGCGCTCATCACACCGGTGTGACCCACCATGTCTGGATTGGCGATGTTCATGATGATGACGTCAAAGGCTTTCGAGCTGATCGCTTCGACGACTCTGTCCGCGAGCTCGAGAACCGACATCTCCGGCTGGAGGTCGTACGTCGCCACTCTCGGGGACGGGACAAGGATCCGCTCCTCCCCCGGAGACTTCGTATCGGAGCCGCCGTTGAAGAAGAACGTGACGTGCGCGTATTTTTCGGTTTCGGCAATGCGGAGCTGCTTCAGGCCCGCGTGCGAGAGCACGTCGCCGAGATGGTTCTTCACTTCCTGCGGAGGGAAGAGCACCGGCAACCTCCAGTCTTCGCGATAGGAGCTCATCGAGGCGAGGTGAACCTTCGGCCGCAGCGCTCGATGGAAGCCGTCAAATTCGTCGTCCTTGAACGCCGTGACGATCTGGCGCATTCGATCCGCGCGAAAGTTGAAGAAGACGAGTGAGTCTCCGTCTTCGATCCGTCCAAGGTGGGCTCCGCCGGCGGTCAGCACCGAGATCGGCTCGATGAACTCGTCCGTCACAGACTGCGCGTAGGAGCGGCGCAGCGTCTCCAGCACGTCCTTTGTCTCGGTACCGACGCCGAGCGTCATCAAGTCGTAACCACGCTGCACGCGGTCCCAACGTTTGTCTCGGTCCATCGTGAAATAGCGGCCGATGACCGTAGCCAGGCCCACCTGCGGTGTGCCGTCGATGTGGGCGAGGAGGCCGCTGAGGTACTTCCCGGCCGATTTGGGCGGCGTGTCACGGCCATCGAGAATGGCGTGGATGAAGACGTTCTTCGCGCCCAGAGTGAGGGCTGCATCGATCAGCCCGTGAAGGTGCGTCTGCAGCGAGTGAACGCCGCCGTCTGACAACAGGCCTGCGAAGTGAATTGCCCCGCCAAGCTTCACGGCATCAGCCAACGTCGGATTCGACTCCAGCTCGTGTCCTTCCACCGCTTTGCTGATCCGGACGATGTCCTGATCGACGACTCGGCCTGCGCCGATATTGAGATGCCCGACCTCGGAGTTGCCCATCTGGCCTGGTGGCAGACCGACGGCCAGACCCGAGGCCTCCAGCGTCGTCCAGGCGCAGTCGCGGAACAACCGGTCGAAGCACGGAGTCTCCGCCTCGGCGATGGCGTTCGATTCAGTTTCTTTTCGGCACCCGAAGCCGTCGATGACGATGAGAATTAGAAAAGGGCGGTCGGTCATTGCTCGAAAGCGGCGTCGGAAATCGGGGGTTGGGAGCCGGAGTACGTGTTTCTTCTCCGACCCGTGACTTCCGTCTCCAGACTCGCGGGGCGTGAACCATATCAAACGCATCGCCGCATTGCGAAGAGGTGATCGGGAGTCGGGTTCGCAGAGACCGCGCAACTCCGACCCCCGACCCCCAACGCCAGCCCCCGCAAAGCCTGCTACACTTTCCCCTCTAGCATTCAGCACCGCGGGAGGGGGCGGACCCATGAAGACCTGGGAGTACAAGATCATCAATGTGCGGTCGGAGAATTACTCGATGGATCCGCGGCGTGCCGAGGAGTTGAATCGGCTCGGCGACGATGGATGGGAGCTCGTCAGCATCACGTCCATCAACTTCAAGACCGGCGCAACCGATCACATCGGTATGGTCTTCAAGCGGGAGAAGCAGCAGCCTGCGTAACTGCTACAGTTACCAGAACCCAATCGGAGTGACATCCCATGCCCAAGAAAATCCTCCTCGCGGATGACAGCATCACCATTCAGAAAGTCGTCGAGCTCACGTTTTCGGACGGCGACTACGAAGTGACGGCGGTCAACAACGGAGCGAAAGCGATTCAGAAGCTGGCGGAGATGCGGCCCGACATCATCCTCTCGGACATCATCATGCCGGAGAAGAACGGCTACGAGGTGTGCGAGTACGTCAAGTCGCATCCCGAGTACCGCAACATCCCGGTGATCCTGCTCACCGGCACGTTCGAGCCGTTCGATCCCGACCGCGCCGACAAAGCTGGCTGCGATGCCGTGGTGACCAAGCCGTTCGAGTCGCAGAGCCTCATCCACAAAGTCGAAGAGCTCATACAGCAAAGCCAGTCCAGCATGGCCGCTCCGGAGCCGGCGCAGACGGCAATCACCTCCGATCCATTCGCGCACGACAACGACATCTTCGCAGCCACTCCGGCCGTGACCCAGGCCTTTACCTCGGACATGCCGTTCGACTCTCCTTCCGATTTCAGCGGGGAGACTCGAGCCTTTTCTCGTATGAGCTTCGAAGAGATGCAGATGGCCGATGATCCGAGCACGCCGGCCACCGCACCGCAGCCGGCGATGCCAGAGATCGAGGCTTCTCCGTGGGACGAGTCGCCCGTGGCATTCGAGGGCGAGACCCGCGCGCTTCCACGAATGAGCTTTGAAGAGCTACAACAGATGACCGTGGAGCCGCCGCGGGCGCCGGCCGAGTCCATGCCGCCGTTCGAAGCTCCGCCTCCAGCACCTCCGGCTCCTGAGCTGTCGCCGTGGGATGAGCCGCAGGACGACGCAAGCACGCGAGCCATTCCGAAGATGAGCTTCGAGGAGATGCGCCAGATCGCTGAGGTCTCGCAGCCGCAGCACACCCCCTTCGAAACACCAACCGAGCAACCCGAGCCGGAAGCATCCCCATGGGACGAGCAGCCCGCGGCATTCGGTGGTGAGACGCGTGCCTTCCCGCGCATGAGCTTCGAAGAGCTCGAGAAGCTCGCATCGGCCCCGGCAGCATCACCCTTTGCCGAATCGCCTCAGAGCGAATCGCCATTCGCTGAAGAGACGCCTGCCGCAGAGGAGCCAGGGTGGCCGTCGTCCACGCTGACGATCGGGGAAACCAGCACAACGCTCGTCAACAGTCAGATCACAGATGACGTCAACTCTCAGATCACTGACGACGTCAATCCCCAGATCACCGACGACGTCAACCCTCAAATCACGGATGTGAATCCCCAGATCACGGATGTCAATCCGCAGATTACCGGCGTCAATCCCCAGATCACTGACGTGAATCCTCAGATCACTGACCTGACCGACGAACAGGTGGACCGGATCGCCCGCCGCGTGGTGCAACTGATGTCGGAGCAAGTAGTCCGCAACATCGCCTGGGAAGTCATACCCGACCTCGCCGAGATGGTTGTAAAGGAGAGGATCCGGCAGCTCGAAGCTGAGGCGTGATCGCGGGGTGAAAATCTACACTCGCACCGGCGACGCAGGCGAGACGTCGCTCTTCGGTGGCTCGCGTGTCCGCAAGGATGACGCACGCATCGAGACCTACGGCACCGTTGACGAACTGAACTCGTTCCTCGGAGTAGCGCGTGCGATCTGGCCATCCTCATCACTCGATGGTCAGTTCCATGCCATCCAGTCGGATTTGTTCGACATTGGCGCACATCTGGCCTCGCCCGGGACCTCGCGTTTCGCCGGCCCCGATGCCGGACGCATCTCCGCGCTCGAGCAGGCCATCGATGCGATGGAGTCAGAACTGACGCCGCTGAAAACGTTCATCCTTCCCGGCGGAAGCCTCGCCGCATCCCAACTTCACGTCGCGCGCACGGTTTGCAGACGTGCCGAACGTCTCGTCGTAGCGCTCCGCGACGAGGACGAGGCTACGACGGCGTCGATCACCTACCTGAACCGGCTATCGGATTTCCTCTTCGTGGCCGCGCGGTTTGCGAACCATCAGCAGGGTGTGGCTGACGTGCCGTGGACAAGGTGAAACGAAAACGGCCCCGCGTGGTGCGGAGCCGCGAGATGTTCCGAATGGTCGGGGCAAGAGGATTTGAACCTCCGACCTCACGGTCCCGAACCGTGCGCTCTAACCAGGCTGAGCTATGCCCCGGGAGTTGAAACGCGCTGGAAGAGGCGCGAAAAAGAAACGCGGATTCTAGGGGAACCGCGCCGCCGGGTCAAACCGGAGCCCTCCGAGGTTCATTCCGTCGGAACCGCGCTGCTACTCAGGCGGAAGGGACCAGAGTTTCGTAGCGGTGACAATGCCGCCGGAACGAGCTGGCTGCTGCCGCTTTGCGGAATCCTGCCTCCTTGCATCCTCGTTTGCACCAGCGAAGGGGGACTTTATGTCCAAGCGTCTCATCACCTTACTCATACTTGCTGCCGTTCCGCTTTTCGCGCAGCAACCGCAGCAGAGCACCCCGGCGTTCGGCGAGAAGGTCGACGTCAACCTAGTGCAACTCGACGCGATCGTGACTGACTCCCGCGGCAACCAGATGCTCGGTCTCGGCAAGGACGACTTCGTCGTCCGCGAGAACGGCCAGCCGCTGCCGGTCGATACGGTCGACTACTTTACGAATCGCCGCCTCATCAATTCACCAGAGTCTGCGGCTGCCTTCAAAGTCGAGCGGGTACACGAAGAGCGATACATCATCTTCTTCTTCGACAAGGTCACGTCCGACGCGGGATCTCAGGGCGAAATGATTCGCGCCCGTAGCGATGTGGCCCGCTACCTCGAAGATCACCTGCGTCCGGAGGATCGCGTCGCCGTCGCCGGCCACGACGTGCGGCTCAAGGTCTATACCGACTTCACATCCGACAAAGCGCAGATCCGCCGTGCCCTGAACGACGCCACGGCCTACGGCCTCGGCATCCGTTCCAGGGACGCCGCGGGCAGCGGCCCGTCTCTGTTGCACAACATGGACATCGATCGGATGATCAACAAGACCGGAACCGTTTTCGAAGCTCTCGATCTCCTCGGCGATGCGCTTCGGCCGATTCGCGCGCGGAAGGATGTCGTGCTCTTCTCGAACGGAATCCTCGGTCCGGACGAGGAGGTACGCGGTGGCATAGTCATGAGCCGCAGCCGCTATTACGATCCGATGATCGAGTCGCTCAACAGCGCCGATGTGACGCTCTACCCCATCTCTCTGCAGAGCGGCATCGATGTGCCGGAGTTCGTGCACCAGAACCTGGCGTCGATGGCGAGCGACACGAACGGCCAGTACTACCGCCTCCACACCAGCTACACCACTCCGCTGAGACAGATCGAGAAGCAGACCGCCGGGTACTACCTCATCAGCTACTACACGAAGAAGCGTCCCGGCGAGCACGGCTTCCAGAAGGTCAGCGTGGCCCTGCGCAACCCTGAGTTCAAAGTCAGCGCGCGCTCCGGATATTTATACGGCGACTAGCCGGCACGGCCCGGCGGCGTTGGTCGCCCAAGGCTCAGTCAACAGTGGCGCGGCGAACGCTCTGTTGCGCCGGCTGCAACCTGATCCGCTCGCCCGGCGAAAGCTGGGCGAGCTTCCAGAGGTCAGCGGACACCACCGTCGCCGGCTGAAGATAGCCGCCGGTGACGGGGTGATCCGGTCCCATCGCTACAAGGCTTCCGTCCGGATGCCACTGCAATGTCCCGAACTGCATGCCGCACGATGGGAGATTCGCAGATGGCACATACGACGACGCTTCAACTGGCCGCAAGCGGATGCCGACCCGATTCAGTTGCGCCGTGACCTCCCACTCCTCGGCGAGCGAAGGGGCGTCGTGAGGGCCGGGGATGATCCTGATGACGTTCCCACCCCTCATCGAGATCGAGTGGACATCACCGCGAGAATGTCGTGAGCCGGCCGGATGAGGGGCTGGTCTTCGTGCAGTGGCTGCTCGCAGCGTCATCCCCGCCCGCACAACACTCGGTGCCTCAGCGTATCGCGACCTCATCTCGTCGATACCTCCTTCGATCGCCAGGTAGCCGCGCAACCCTCCGTGAAAGCGGCCGATGTTGATCTCCTCGCCAGCGGCAAGTGTGAACGTTTGCGTATTGCCGCTGCCGTCACGAAAAGACGCGCGCCTCGGCGCGAGGAATCGCAGTCGCGGCGCGACCAGCACACACTCGAGCAACGGCGCGGTATCGTCGTTGCCAGCCGCGCGATTCGCGAGTGCCGCCGAGTGTTCGTCGAACGGACCGCCCGGGGAGACTCCGTAGCTGGCGCGCTCCCAATCGCGCGCGCCGGCGATCGTCGTGAGCTGCCCCGGCGCGATGACATCGGCGATCGGATCGCCGCCGCCGCTTGAGTCATGTGCGACGGCCGGGGCGTCGAAGTTCGGGATCGACGATGGACGAAGCTCGATCACATCGCCGGGCGCGAAACGGTTCGGCGGCTCCGAGCTCGGGTCCCAGAGCGTGGCATTTGTGCGGCCGAGGATGTTCCAGCCGCCGGGCGAATCAACTGGATAGAAGCCCGCCATGGCGCCCGCGATCGCGAAGCTGCCGCGCGGGACGAGATTGCGCGACGTCGTCCGCCGAGACATCCGCCACTCCTCGGGCCAGCCTTCGAGATAGGCGAAACCGGCACGAAACCCGAGGTAGCGGGCAGCGAGCCGGATCGACGGAAGCCGCGCGAGGAAGTACTCACGCGTGATGCGCGCGTAGGCCAGAAACTCATCGAGATCGGAACCTGAGAAGTCGACGTCGATTACGTGCGTCCCTTGCGCGAGCGCCCGCGGCGGAACATCGTCGAAATCGATCGCAGGCGCGTCGTCGCAAACGACGTACAGCGATTGATGACCGACGATGCAGGCGACGACGTGCTCGCGGCCGTGCAACGAGGCGGCCCGGGCGTGCAGCTCTGCCGCCGTTACATCCGCGCCAAAGTCGGCGAGGATGCCGCGGTCTCCGGCCAGCGTGACTTTCGGCTGCATGCAGCCTGATGGTAACGTGCCGCCCCATCATGGCCAACGATCACGTACACAGCGGTTGCAACCACAGCGAAATGCTTCAGGACATAGCGCGCCAGGCGATGATCGATCACGGGCTTGCTCCCGATTTTTCGGCCGGCGCGAAGAAGCAAGCGGAGGCAATCACCGGCGCCGCTGAAGACGGCGACGCAGCGATCCGCGATCTCCGCGATCTTCTCTGGTGTTCGATCGACAATGACGACTCGCGCGATCTCGATCAGCTCACCGTCGCCGAGGACCTCGGCGGAGGGAACGTCCGCGCCATGGTTGCGGTGGCGGACGTCGATGCCATCGTCAAGAAAGGTTCGCCGATCGACGACCACGCGCGGCAGAACACGACCTCGATCTACACGGCCGCGCGGATTTTTCCGATGCTGCCGGAAAAGCTGTCCACCGATTTGACGTCGCTCAACGAGCACGAGGAGAGGCTGGCGATCGTCATGGACATGGTGGTCGCCTCCGACGGCTCGGTGACGAAGGGCGATGTCTATCGCGCGCGCGTCCACAACAAAGCACAGCTCGCGTACAACGCCGCCGGCATGTGGCTGGAAGGGAAAGGGGATATGCCGGCGAAGGTAAAGGCCGTGAATGGTCTTGCCGAAAACCTGAAGCTCCAGGACCGCGTCGCCGACTCTATGCGGGAGTTGCGGCATGAGCATGGCGCGCTCGATCTCGATACGATCGAGGCTCGGGCTGTCATGAGCAATGGGTACGTCGTCGACCTGCAGGCCGAGGCGAGAAACAACGCCAAGAACCTGATTGAAGACTTCATGATCGCCGCCAATGGAGTCACTGCACGCTTTCTGACGGCGAAAGGATTCTCCGGCCTGCGCCGTGTCGTCCGCTCGCCGGAACGGTGGGATCGCATCGAAGCGATCGCGGCGAAATATGGCGAGAAGCTGCCCGCCGATCCTGATTCGGTCGCGCTCGAGGAGTTCCTCGTCCGCCGCCGTAAAGCTGACCCGATGCGTTTTCCCGACCTTTCGCTGGCTATCGTCAAGGCGATGGGAGCGGGCGAGTACGTTGTCGAGAAACCAGGCCAGACGTCGATCGGCCATTTCGGCCTGGCGGTGCGCGACTACACGCACTCCACCGCGCCGAACCGCCGCTTCCCCGATCTCATTACGCATCGCTTGGTCAAACCGGCACTCGCCGGTGCGGAGGCCGGCTATACGGATGATGACCTCGGGGCGTTGGCGCAGCATTGCACTGAGGCCGAGGACGCGGCGAACAAAGTGGAACGGCAGGTGCGCAAGTCAGCCGCTGCCTGCATCCTCGAGCCGCGCGTCGGTAAGCGCTTCGACGGCATCGTCACCGGTGCATCGGAGAAGGGGACGTGGGTCCGCGTCTTCCATCCGCCTGTTGAAGGGAAGCTCATTCACGGTGGGCACGGAGTCGACGTCGGCGATCGCGTCAATGTGAAGCTCGTCGATGTGAACATCGAGCGCGGCTTCATCGACTTCGTCCGCTGAGGCCGGCACGGCCGGCGGCGTTGGTTGCCCGAGGCTCAGTCAGGAATGTGCAGTGAACGTTCGGTGGCGCGGACCGCAAGGGCCAGGAGAAACAGAGCAGGCGCGATGACGTGCATCAGCAGCCGGTCGGCCGTAACGGCGATCAGGTCCGAGACAACCCACGCCGTCATGACGTACACGGCGGCGTAGACCGCCAGCATCGACGCGATGACGCTGATGGCAAGCCACGCTATGCGCCGTTCGATTCGCACTACCAGCACGGCCGCGATAACCACGGCGATCCAGAAGATGCCCCAGCGTGGGAGCAGGAACATGTGGCGTGGGAAAGCGGCCAATGCGTCACCAATCCGGTGGAGCTTTTCTGGAATCGTCGGAAGCAGGCGAACGATGTCCTCCTCGTCGCCGGCGGGGATACGCATCCGCCAGATAAGAAGGGCAACCGCGGCGATCCCGGTCACGATGGCCGGAATCGCGATCCGCTTGCGATAGACGAAGGCGCCGATGGCAAGGAACACGACCGCGAACGGCAGACCCTCGCTCTTCGTGAGCACGAGAAAGGCGAGCCAGAGGCCAAATCGGATTGCTGATCGAGGGATGACCACGTCCGCTGAGGCCGCGAGACGGCGAGACTCCAGCACCGCGTTCACCAGCTCGAAAAACGCCCCCCCGGCGAAGGTGGCGAGAGCGATGTCGTTGTAGGCAGACAGCGCGCCGCCCTCCTGCTGGACGACGAATTGCGGGATCCAGACCAGCAGCGCCGCAGACCACGCGCCTGCTTTTCCGGACACGAGGTGCCCGATCCGTTCACGCACCAGGAGCGCCATGGCGGCCAGGATCCCGAGGTACAACCAGCGAAGCTGGCGGTCATCGAGGTGGTGCGTGATACCGAGGATTACCGCGCCGTCGAGTGGAACCAGGATCGGGTAGTGATTGCGCGGATCGAGCGTCGCGCCGCGGAAGAACGGTCCATCGATGGCCCGCTCGTGAGCGATCCCTTTCGCCTTCAGCGCCCAGAAAGCGCGGCCATCGAAGTCGTTGAGCGGAGTGACCGCGGCGACGAAGGTCAGCGCGACAAGTGGAATTGCCATGAGGATTGTGGGTAGTGGGAAATGGGGAGTGGCACGTGGCGGAGATGCCCAAACGTGGTGTTTGAGCTGCCACACCCCCCCTCCGACGCCAAACGCTGCGACAAGAATCAAGGCCGCCACCAACGGCACGTGAACCACTCCGGCAAGAAACAGGAACGATCCCGTGAAGCCGGCACCGAAAAGGAACGCTTCACCGATGCGCCTTCGCCCGAGGCTCCAACCAACCAGTGGGAAGAGGACGATGGTGACGAGAAATCCGATCATTTCGCCGGCCAGAGAAAATCGGTGCGGCCGTTCAGCTCGCGCGTTGTGACGAAGGCGTAGACGTTGCCGCTGACGAGCGGCACCTTTGTGATCGGCCTCGAGACGAGGTCGTGGGGATTGATCTGAATCGACTCTCCCGCGACCACAGCCGTCGCAGGCTTATCGCTCGGGTTGAGAACAAAGAGTTTCGTATCGCGATAGATCGGCGCCGCGGCGATGGCCGTTGCCGGCGCAGTGACATTCGGCAGCAACGTGGCATCATCATGTCCGCGGTTTACAAAATAGAACGCGGAGCGCAACGGCTGTGAAGAGTCGACGCGGATCCAGCCGCGCTCCATGACCCCGAACAGCTCGTACACCAGGTCGTAGTACTCCGCGGTAGCGCCCGGCGCGATCGTCACCGTCCGCACCGTGGACTTTGGCCCGAATGTCACGCGCAACTCGGCCTTTGCGGGATTCGGATTAGCGAGCGTGGCCTCGATTACGTACGTGTCCGGAGACGGACCATCCAGCGATGCCGCAATCGGCAGGATGAATGCGCTCGCCGGCTCGCTCAACACCGGCGCCTGGACAACGCGCCGTCCACCGCGGAGATCGCGGTCGCGAAGAACGTCGTACGTCGTGCGCTCCGCCCGTCCAGCATTCACCGCGATGATCGTCTTCGGCCGAGCCGGATCGTTGGCCGCATTGCGATAGTTGTTTCGTCCAGCGAAGAGCCGGGTTCGGATTGGGTAGAGATAGTAGCTGGCGAAGACGGCTGCATCCGTGTCGCGTGGCGGAAAGACCAGCGCAACCGGCTGGTCGGGAGGCAGCGCGCGGCGGAGCGTCTCTACCGACGTGTACCACTCCCCCATCTGCCGTTCCCGCCTCGCCTCGTACTTCAGAGGGAGTAGCGTGCGCGCATTGTCCACGAGCGCCACGAGCCGCGGCAGTGTCGTCGCCGCAAGCGAAAGAAACAGGATTGCGCAGACGATGCGCAAGATCAGCGAACGGCCGTTCATCCTCGGAAGGTGAGTCTATCGTGCGGGAGGCTGTCATCCCTCCGAAGCGGCATCATGTCTCGCGACACCATGATTTCAGACGCGGATTGGTCAGCACGTCCGTTGCCACAAGCCTCGCGCTCGATCGGGTGGCACAACGGCCACTGATTCAACGCCGCTATCAACCGGCTCGAATGCGAGACAACCCAAACCTGGCTGTTGGCCGCTGAATTCGGCCCTTGTCGGTTGAGGAGGCGCCGAGACGGCGCCAAGCCAGCCGGCGAGACGCCAGCGCTCCAACCAAAAAGGCGCGAACGCCGGAACGCTGGCGTCTCGCCGGCTGGCTCGGCGCCGTCCCGCCGCCGGAAGTGCTACAAACGCTCCCGCGCTACTTCAACAGCAATCCCGCGTCCGCGGCAGCCGCCAGGAATTCGTCGACATGTTCCTGCGGCACTGGTCCGTAAATCGCGGACAGCGCGTCTCGGATCTCGGCCGTTGTTCGCGATCCGTTGGCCAGGTTGAGCGCTTCGTAGACGTAGTCCTCCCCCTCGCCCCGCAATCCCTCGAAGCGCAACAGCTCCAGCTTCTCCAAGCGTGCCGAGCCGATGTGATCGGTGAGGTAGTCGTATCCGAAGGCATCGAGCCCGCCTCGGATCGCCGGATTGCGGCGGTATACCGGCCCGGCCGGGCGGCTCGGAGGCGGTGCTGATGCGAAGAGCCGCGATACTGAGCGCACCATCTCGGCTTCGTACCACGTCTGAAAGCGCTGTCTGTTCGCGGACTCGGCGGGCGACAGCGTTCGGATCTGCGCTTTCATATCGGCCGCGCGGCGCAGGGCCTCTTCTTCGATGATGCTGAGGATCTGCGGCGCGTCGTTGGCTCCGACACTCGCCAGCACCACGCCACACGCTGCAGCGATGAACCCGGCTCGTTTCAGTTTTGTCGGATCGATCTTCGCCGGCGTGTCGGCGTTGGTATGGATGAAGCGATCGGGCCAGTCGTTGAGGTAGATCGACGGGATCCCCCACGAGCTGTTGCTGTACACCTGATGATCGCTGCCGAGGGTGAGCGGTACGAATGCGGCGCGGAGAGCCTCGCGTCCACCTTCGGGTGCCACCAGCGGCCATCGGGCGCTGCCTGTCATCGCGTATTGCGACGATTGCTGGCCGGCGAATTCGCCGATCTTCGCGGCGACGTCATAGACAAACGAGGGAACACTGGCAGGGCCGCGCGTGACATGGAAGATCGTTTTCGTTTCGGCGCCGCCACCGACCATGTCGAGATGAATGGCCGCCTTGATCCGCCCCGCCAGCTCCGGTTTTCCATTCAGCAACGCCATCGTTCCTTCGACCTCGGGGGGCCAGACAAAGCGAATCGTCCGGCGAGGCGGAGCGATGCGTTTCTCGTCGATCAGCTTTCGCAGCGTGCGCGCCACCTCGAGGATGGTGGCGCATCCGCTGGCGTTGTCGTTCGCTCCCGGCCGGGGATGGTCCAGGTGACAGCTATAGACGATCTCCTCGTCGCGCACGGCCGGATCTGACCCCGGAATGGTGGCGGTGGCGATCTCGTAGAACCCGGGATGATCACCCGCGCGCACCACCGCATGCAGCCGGATGACCTCCCCTTTGGCAAGCCGGTCGCGCAGCGCACGCGCCTGCCCCAGCGAGATCATGAAGGCGAAGGTGGGGGTTGCGCTGAAGGTGTCGAGATGGCCCCATCGCACCAGCGTCTCATCCTGTTTCCACCACGCGGTGCGCTGATTGGGCGCATAGCTGACGATCCCCGCCGCGCCATGACCGCCGATGGCGATGCGCTGCACAGCGCCGCCAGGCTGCGCTCCGGCAAGCACAATCTTTCCCTTGACGTCCTTCCCCGCGTAGTCGCTCTCGGAAGTCCCTTCGCCAACATCGACGAGTTGCGATGTCAGGTCGGCGCTCTCGCTGTCTTCCGCCAGCGTGATCGGCGCCGCGTCCCAGCTCGCTATCCTCACCGACGGGCCGCCATCTGCGTCGAGCTCCCACAACTCAGCGAAATCGGCATCCCACGCCGGACGCGATCGCTGCGTCCCGTAGAAGACCTTCCCATCCGCCGTCAACTTCTCGATGTGGGCGTCGGCATACCCATACTTCTGCAACTCACCCAGAACCTGCTCGGCAGCGCGATGAAAGTCCCGCGACCCGCGCATCCGGTGCAATCGCGAGAACCCCTCCAGATTGCGCTTCGCCGACTCGCCGGAAATCTCGCCGGACAGCGCCGTGATCTGCGCATCCGACAGGAGCGGGATGGTCTGGCTACAGAGCGGCGCAGAGATGGTGAGGATGAGCGCAATCGTCGCGAATCGCATCGCCAGAGTGTAGGCGAAGACACTGGGATATCCAGCGACACGTCAACTGACCAATGGCGTCGAGCTTCTCCGCCCAACCAGTAAAGCCGAGAGCCTCCGCGAAATCGCGCGTTCCGTTCTTCCTTGTTATCTGCGAGCAGTCAGGAATCGCGCGTTCGTATTCCTGTCATCCTACCTGTCATCCTGAGGCCGCCTTAGCCGCGTCGGGTGGTTGTGGTGGGTGGGAGCGGCGGAGGACGCCGAAGGACCCCCCAAGTACAGGCGGGTAGGGAGGGAGAAAGGCATGCGAGCCTTGAGCAAGAAGACGCTCTTCTCAAATCACTGTCATCCTGAGGCCGCCGGCGCTGCAGTGTAGGGCCGCCGCCCCGGCGGCCAACGGCCGTGAGGCCGTGTGTTTGCTTCGAACTATCGCGCCGCGTGCGGCGCTGGCCGCCGAGGCGGCGGCCCTACACTGCAGCGGAAAACACGCGATTTGTGACAACCTCTGGATAGGGCATAGGTAGCCTCCCGGGTAGGCGGTAGGAACTTCTGGGCCTCTGTCGTTGAGGCGGAGGTGTGAAGAAGCGGTACAATGATCAGCCGTGGCCGTAAACGATATCGTTCTGGACTACGTCGCAACCTGCGAGAGTCGCGGAGAGGTTCTGGATGGATTTCTCGGACTTCGTTGATCAATGTAACGCCGAGGACGCGCTGGCGACGGAGTCTTCCCGGGAAGGCCCGACTCTGCCGGATTTGGTGGACCGCGTACTGAGCAGTCTGGATCTTCCGCCCTTTGAGCCCGATGCTCAGTGTGACGGCCGTGACGAAGGAAGCATATCGACCACGACCAAGCGGGAGATCGTCCACGCTCTGGACAT
>JBBRNB010000123.1:0-17212 GCA_038230535.1 Thermoanaerobaculia bacterium | reverse complement strand
TGGGCGCCACCGCACTCCAAAGCGCTTCGCGCGAAATGATGTGGACAATCCTCGCCAACTCTGAACAGGTTTTCGCGCGCCGGAGGCGCGCTTTGGAGTGCGGTGGCGCCCAGCCACCGCTTTGGGAGGGGGGCCCCCCCCGGTTCATGGAACACACGTCCTGGTTGCGGGCAACGCCGAGCCTCCGCGGTAGCCTCAGGATGACAGGTCGGATGACAGGTAAGACGGAAGGCGGCATTCCTTCGCATCCTCAGAGGAGGAAAAGCTCGAGTTCTGCTGGATAATGACTTCGTGAATATCTTAGGCAAGTTTGTCAAAGGCTTCGTCGTCCTCGTTCTTCTCTCCGGACCCCTCCACGCGCAGGAGCCCGAAGCCCCGAAGGACAAAGGCGAAGGCCAAGTCTTCACCATCGACCGCTTTACGTTCGAGAGTGGCGCCATCGTGCCGAACGTGAAGGTTTCCTACGGCACGTACGGTCATCTGAACGAGAAACGCGACAACGTCATCCTTCTGCCGTCGCACTACATGGCGGACTTTCACGGGTACGAACGGTGGATCGGTCCGGGGAATGCGGTCGATGCCACGAAATCCTTCCTCGTGGCCACGGAGCTCTTCGGCAACGGTCATTCGTCGTCGCCGAGCAACACGCCTGAGCCCTTCCATGGGCCGAGGTTTCCGGTGGCCACGATCCGCGACAACGTGGAGGCGGTTCATCAGCTCCTGACCAGCCTCGGCATCACGCATGTCCGCGCGGTGGCCGGCTTCTCGATGGGGGCGGAGCAGGCCTTTCAGTGGGCGGTGAGCTATCCCGACTTCATGGATAGGATCGTCGCCACATCCGGCACCGCGAAGTGCTGGCCGCATGGCGTGGTCCGGCTCGAGGCGCAGATCGCATCGATCGCGCTCGATCCGGCTTTCAAGGGGGGCGACTACACGACCCCGCCGAAACAGGGGATCGAGCTATTCGGCCTGGTCTGGACCGGGTGGCTCTTCTCGCAGGAGTGGTGGCGGAAGGAGCTCTGGCGGCAGATCGCACCGAAGGATGCGACATTTGAGTCCTTCCTGTCGTCGATGCGGACGGACTTCATCCCCGGTGCCGACGCGAACGACCTGATTCTGCAGGCCCGCACCTGGGAGCGTCACGATGTCGGTGGCACCAAGGCGTTTAATGGCAATATCGAGAAGGCGCTGGCGTCGATCAAGGTGCCGGTGCTCTACATGCCGTCGGAGACAGACCTCTATTTTCCGATCACTGACGCACGCTACGAAGCGCGCTTCATCCCGCATGTGACCCTGACGCCGGTCCCGTCGCTCTGGGGCCATCCGGCAGGAATCGGTCTCACCGCCGAGGATAAGAAGTTCGTAACGGAGAAGATCGCGGCGTTTCTGGCGGCGAAATAAGTCCTCAGTTTCCCGATGACTGCCGGATGCGCGCCCTTTCCGGCGGAGCGCTGTCGAACCTTCTGACGAACGGACTCAGGCCGGCGAAGCCGATGCTCTCGTAACGCCGGCGGCAAATCACCGGACGAACCAGAGCTCGGGCGCAAATCCATTCGGCTGGGTTCCGCGTAGATCGAGCAAATCTCAGCGAGTGATTTCAGGAGGCGTCATGCCGGCTACGTCGACAACACCGATTCCCAACCCTCTGCTCTACCCGATACTCAAGGCTCTGGATCCAACGAGCGCGATCAAAGGACGCTTCAAGGCTCCGAAAGGAATGAAGGTGAGCAGCGCCGCAAAACGCTCCGTTCTGGCCACATTCACCGCCGCGAACGAGGCGAAGTCGCCCAAGCAGTTTGCCACTCTGCTGAATGGCGGAGCCGCGCAGGATGTCAAAGGGTGGGGCGCCATCACCCAGCTGACCGTCGAATACGAGAACGGCCTCACCGTGATCACGATCCGGTACGAGCGAGGCAACATGCCGATCATCGTGGTCTATCCAACCGCGAATTGAGCTTCGTCTGCGGTTAAGTTCGGGAAGGCATAAGAAACTTTGCCGAGGACTTCTCGAGGGATTAGCATTCCTGATCCCCGATGTCCTCAGACGATTTGTTTCAAAGGCGAATCCGGCGGCTCGCGCAGAGCGAGCCGCCGCGTGCTCTGGTGCAGCTGTGGCTGCATCTGCGCATTCAGGGGAATCTGGAGAGTGGACTCGATCGCGCTGCTGTGAGCGGCAGGCGGACGAGGGTCTTCTCGCGCTCAAGAACGGCGACGAGCTACCGCCGATGCATCCCGCCGCGGCTCTCCGCGCCGTAGATGAGTACCTCGCCTTGCTTGACTCTGGACACGAGCCACGCGCGCGTCGTGTGGTTGAGAAGGCGCGGGATGTCGAGGCCTTTTGGCTCGTTCCTCGGCGAGGCGGCTGGAGCAGTCGTATGGCAGAGAGCCAGCCGGGGCACATCGAATTCTGGATGCGGCATTACCAGGTCGTCCCGGTCAGCCACCGAGGAATCGAAATCAACCTCGTGCGCCCTCCGAGATCATTGACAAAGGCTCGCGAGAACATCGGCCTTCTTGCTGGTGGATTCCAGGACGACGTCCTTCCTGCGTGGAACGACGCGTCTCCTTACCATTGCCTCGCGCTCACGGACGCGAATGAGCGGTGGCAGTCGGTGGAGGGTCTCTTAATGAAGGCCGCGGAGTGCGGCGCGTCGATCGTCGTGCTTCCTGAGCTGACCGTTGATGAAGAGGTGCGGACGAGGCTTTGCGCCTGGCTACGCGATCGGCGCGGGCGACCAGCACTCGATCTGGTCGTGGCAGGTAGCTTTCATGAGGAAGTCGATGATGTCCGGCGCAACATCGCTCACGTCTACGACGGCTTTGGCGACGAAGTCTTCCAGCACGTGAAGCTACGGCCGATGCGCGCACTGCCGGGTGGCCGGCTGTCTGATGAGAAGATCGAAGGCTCGGATGCTGTGACGTTGATCCACGCTTGGCTCGGCTTGATCGGAGTGGCGATCTGCCTCGACTTCTGCGAGACGGGAGACACGCCCGTCACCGACCTCTGGCGTGCGGTGGGCCCTGCTTTGATGCTTGTCCCGTCGATGGGGATGGAGACAACCAATCACGCCCATGACGGCAAGGCCAAATCACTTGCGAGCCAGTATGGAACCATCACGCTGGTCGCATCGCATCATCCCCAAGCAGCAGAAGCAGTTGGACTGTTCTGGGATGCTGGTGGCACACGCACGGAAGTGCGTCCGGTCATCGAGTGTTTGCTTACCTGGACGAAGGTATGAACAATTCTATACAATCGACGGTCATGAATGTTCAGAACAGTTCAGATCTCCTGACAGAAGGGCCTGGAGAGCTCCTCGATCGCTCGCTGGACGACTACGCGACGATCCTTCGTCAGCCTGGCGATCTCGCCCCCGAGCACCTCGAGGCGGTGGATTATGCAGTCCGACACACGGTGCTCCGTCTGTTGATTCGGGGGGTGGACGAAGGAGAGCTCGAAGAGAGCTACGACTCGTTACGCAGGCTGGTGCCGGTGGCACGCGAGCCGGAGTTGGCGGCCTGGTTGCCACGCTGGCGAGCTTTAGCCGACCTGATCGAGGCTCGCCTCGCTGTACTGGACAATCAGAATCCTGCCGCTGTTCGGAGTCTGGCCCACACCGCGACGATCCTGGCCGTCGTCGATGGCGAGCCCGGCCTGAAGCAATCCGATATCGGCAAGCGCCTCGGACTCAAGCCGGCGAATCTGAGTCGCATCCTCAGCGTGCTCGAAGCCAATGAGCTGATCGAGCGGCGCAACGTCGGACGCGAACGGCGGGTGTACATGGGACGCCTTGCCGAGCCGGCCGTGAAACCGGCGGTTGAGAACGAGCTTCAGCGCGGGATGTATTACCTCTCCCTGCCGAAGGCCTCCTGATGGCTCAATCGTCTACCCACGTCACGACCTTTTACAGCTTCAAAGGTGGCGTCGGACGGAGCCTGCTGCTCGCGAACGCCGGCTGGCGTCTCGCGGAGCGGCGGCACGTGCTGCTCTGGGATCTCGACGTCGAAGCCCCAGGTCTCCACAAGATCCCCGCACTTCGCCCGCCGGGTGTCGATCGCGGTTTCTTCGAGTGGCTGGCAGAGTGGGAGTCATCCTCTGAATCGCGAGCGAAACAGGTGCTCTCGAAAAAGGATGCTGCTGCGCTCCGGCGTCTGGTGCTGCCGGTACCCGGCAGGCACAACCTGTCGATCCTGCCGGCCTTCGGCGACCAGGCCGACTTCGCCCGGCTCTACGCCGAGGGTCCGTGGCGCCGGCTGCTCGTTGACGAGCCGTCCCTCGGTCTTGCCCTCTTCGATGCCATCCTCGCGATTCTTGGAGAGGGCCGCGAGCACATTCTGATCGACTCACGTACCGGCATCACCGACATCGGCGGCTTTCTCACCGCATTGCTTCCCCATGCCACGGTGCTGGTTGGCGGATACGGTCATCAGAGCCTGAGCGGTCTGCTTCATGTCAAGAAGGCGCTCGAGCCAGCCGCGGAGGGCCGGCTGGCGCCACGCGAACGGCTTGGCGCGGGCCTGCAGTTGCGGCTTACTCAGGTGGTGTCGCCGGTGCCGGAAGAGGTGGAGGAGTCGGCGGAGCGCCGGCGTATCTGGGGAGAGGTATTCGGCGAGGTGAAGCCGATCGAGATTCCGTTCGATCGAAGGCTGCTCTGGAGCGAGCAACTCCTGAGCGCCGCCGATCCCGAGAGCGCCACGGCAAAGGCCTACGCCCAGGTGGCCGAACGGCTCAGCAGCCTTCGCAACGAACTGTTGAGCCAAGCCGAGGCGCTCTCCAGTACGGATGCGCGGTATCCGGAGGGTCCGGACCGCGGCCTCGACGAGATCGGACGACTGAACATGCGCCGCGGGCTCTCTTTCGAGGCTCGGGTGCAGCGCCTTCTGGAATTACATGGCTACACCGTCGAGCCCAAGCAGCTCCACGGAGGCCATGAGATCGATCTGATCGCCAGGATCACCGGTGGTCTCGACGAGCAGTGCTGGTGGGTGGAGTGCAAAGACCACAAGCGGCCGGTGGGGAAGGATGTGCTGGAGAAGTTATCCGGCTGGATCGGCGGCAAAGAGGGGGCGCAGCAAGGCGCTCGCGGGATGGTGGTCGCGCGCAGCTTCACGGCGGCAGCCGTTTCGTTTGCCGCCGACCGGCCCGATCTTCGCGTCCTGACCGTCGACGATCTCGAACGCCGGCTGTTCGATCCCCGGCCTTACCTTCACGCGCTCGTTTCGGGGTTCGAGCAGGGACCGCTCGGACGCGTCTACGTCAAGCAGCGAGTCCTGCTCGAGGGCAAGCCAGCCGGGGAGGCGAATGTCGATCTCCTCGATCATGCTCTGGCCTGGGCCGGAGGCCGTGGTCCACGGCTCTGGTTGCTCCTCGGCGACTACGGCACGGGGAAGAGCGCCTTCTTTCAGCGCTTTTCGTATGAGCTGGCCCGCAGGGCGTTGGAAGACCCCGAGGCCCCGTTTCCACTGGCCATCGATCTCAAGGAGTACCCCAACGCCACCTCGGCGGAAACTCTCCTGTTCGAGCACCTCCGCCGCAGAGCTCCCTCCTTTCGGGGAGATCCCGCCGCGCTGCTGCACCTCCTCGCGGCAGGGCGTTGCGTACTTCTGCTCGATGCCTTCGACGAGATGGGTCTGGCGGCCGCCGGCCGGAGCGTCGAGGATCAGTTTCGCCAGTTGGCCCGCCTCGCCGGCGACGAGCCGCTCGATCCTCGGGGTAACCGGCTGCTGGTGACCTGCCGCACGCACTTCTTCCGCGACCAGCAGCAGGTGAAAGATACCGCCAGCGGACTCCTGGCCGGCGTGGTCGTGGCCGAGGACTCGTCGCTCGGACGCCTGGCGCGCCGCTTCAATGCCGAAATCGACGAGCTCTGTCTCTTCGATGACGATCAGATCGCCGAGTTTCTGGAGAATCACCTCGGCGGAAAGGATGCCGCGAGCGCGCGCGAATTCATTCGCGACACCTACGACCTTCCTACCCTGGCGCCGAGGCCCGTGCTGCTCGAGCTGATCGTCAAATCGCTCCCCACTCTCTGGGCGGAAGGGGCAACCAAGGTCACGCCGGCCGGACTGTACGAAGTCTATACACGTCAATGGCTGGAAGACCGCAGCGGGCGCAATCTCCAGACCGCACCGGTGCTCCGCCATCGGCTCCTCGCTCTCCTCGCCGCCACGCTCTGGCGGCGCGAGGACCGGCAGATCCACCACCACGACCTCCTGGCCGAGGTGAAGCACCTCTCCGGCGAATTCCCCGGACTCGACTGGGAACGCGTCGACATCGAGCTCCGCACCGCCGCCTTTCTTGTCCGCTCTCCCGACGGCTACTACCGTTTCTCGCACAAGAGCTTCCTCGAATACTTCCTCGCCCGCGGGCTATGGGATGCGCTTGCGAATACCGAAGGCACGGCGGATGCACTCGACCTGCCGCCGCTGAGCCCGGAGGTGGGGGAGTTCTTCCGGCAGATCCCTGAGGAGGGGCTGAGCGAACGGATCGACACGTTGCGCGAGGTACTCCAGTCACCCTACCGCTCGCGTACAAGCGAGAACGCATTGCGCCTCGGGGCGTGGAGCGAGAGGAACGAGGGACGCCGGTTCGAAGTGCCGCGAGCCCGGCTTGCCGGAGCGCGGCTTGAGGGGGAGGACCTTCGATCGATTCGATTGCCGGACGCGGATCTGAGCCGTGCGCATCTGGCGGGTTCGCTGCTCGCGGGAATGGTGTTCGACCATGCCACACTCTCCGGCGCAGACCTCGCAAGGGCGGATCTCTCGGACGCTTCGCTGCGCGGAGGGAAGCTGGACGCCGCCAATCTGCATGGGGCTCTCTGCGACCGCGCAGACTTCTCCGATGCGTCGCTCGACGGGGCCGATCTGACGGCTGCATCGGGCGATGCGACGCTGTTCGAGGGCACCGATCTTCGCCTCGCCCGTCTCGATGCCAGCGTCTGGACGAACGCCGGCTTCCGGCACGCCCGGCTCGAGAGTGCCGAGACCACCGGCTGGCTGCTGGCTGCGGAACGCGGTCTGCCGCACGGCTGTACGGCCGGCCGCATTGCTGGCATGGATGCACAAGTCTGTTTTCGCGCAGGCCATCGAGGCTCGGTTCGCTCCGTGGCGTGGTCTTCGTCGGGAGGTCCGTTGGCCACCGGCAGCGAGGATGGTGGGGTGCGGGTGTGGGATGGGGCCAGCGGGGAGATGTTGCGGGAGATGCGTGGAACGGGGGGGCGCGTCTGGTCTGTGGCGTGGTCTTCGTCGGGAGGTCAGTTGGCCACCGGCAGCTCGGATGGTGTGGTGCGGGTGTGGGATGGGGCCAGCGGGGAGATGTTGCGGGAGATGCGTGGAACGAGGGACCGCGTCTTGTCTGTGGCGTGGTCGTCGGGAGGTCAGTTGGCCACCGGCAGCGAGGTTGGTGTGGTGCGGGTGTGGGATGGGGCCAGCGGGGAGATGTTGCGGGAGATGAGTGGAAGGGGAGGCAGCGTCTGGTCTGTGGCGTGGTCGTCGGGAGGTCAGTTGGCCACCGGCAGCGAGGATGGTGTGGTGCGGGTGTGGGATGGGGCCAGCGGGGAGATGTTGCGGGAGATGCGTGGAACGGGGGGCCGCGTCTGGTCTGTGGCGTGGTCTTCGTCGGGAGGTCAGTTGGCCACCGGTAGCGAAGATGGTGTGGTGCGGGTGTGGGATGGGGCCAGTGGTGAGCTGTTGCGGGAGATGGGTGGAACGGGGGGCAGCGTCTTGTCTGTGGCGTGGTCTTCGTCGGGAGGTCAGTTGGCCACCGGCAGCTCGGATGGTGGGGTGCGGGTGTGGGATGGGGCGTCTGGACTACTGCGCGGGACGTTCGTATCGCTGGCCGAACAATCGCTGGCCACAGTCCCGGGCGGCTGGTTCCTACACAGCCCGCGATCCGTTCCGGCCGACCCGACTCGTCTGCATTTGCTCGTCGCGAAACCGGGGAAGACCGCTGACCGCGGCTATCGTGTCCTCCCCCTCGGCGGCCTGGCACGCTGGTTCGAAAATGCGGAGCGCGTACGCGCATCGCTCGCCGGAGAGCCACAACCGCCGGTCACGCTCCCGGGGGCAGTTGAGTAACTGACTGATCCGCAGATGCTGAAGTAGAATCCTTCGGAAGGGACAGACATGCCCACCGCAAAAGAAGAGGTTCGCGACCTTCTCGAGAAGCTTCCTGATGAGGCCTCTCTCTCTGATATCGAGTACGAGATCTACGTTCTCCATGAGATCCGGCAGGGAATCGCCGAAGCAGATCGCGGAGAGCTGATCGACCACGAAGACGTGAAAGTGCGCATGGCCACTTGGCTCGGAAGATAAGGTGGACAGTCCGTGCTTCGTTTCTGCTTGACGAAGTCGGACGATACCTTGCCGGGAAGTCCCCGGCTGGTGCGGCAACTGTCGTCGAAGCGCTTCTTGATGCGGCCGAGTCTTTGGACACGTTCCCGGACAGGGGTCGAGTGATACCGGAGCTGAGGGATCCGGAATACCGGGAGCTACTCGTCAGGGACTCCTGTCTCATCTATCGGGTGAGTGCTGATCATGTTTTGATCATCGCGCTGGTGCATGGCGCGAGAGACTTTCGCTCGTGGTGGCGTCGTCACCGGTGGCAGCGCGGCTGAATAGTAGCGAGCCGCCTTCAGGTTACTGAGCGTCTTCACCACCACTCCGCATCACATGGATTTGATAAGAGACAAGCCGTCGAGCTGGTTTCGCGTGCCGCAGGCACGCTTTGGAGTGCGGTAGCGAAGCTACCGCTTTGGGTGATCACTGCTCTTCATCTATGGCTCTGCGAATCCACCATCGGATGCGCATTGAATCAACGAAAGCGGTGGCTGCGCCACCGCACTCCAAAGCGCGCGCTTTGCGCGCGCGAAATTGTTTTGACAGCGATCAGGTAGGCGACTGGCCGTGCTTCCGAGAGTCTTCCATGACCCGCAGGTGCTCCTGCCAGTCCTGCTCGCGCCCTTTTTCGCGCAGATCGCAGGCTTTGAAGAACTTCCTGAGGTCAGCAACGGAAGTGATCTTCGACGCGGCCTTTCTCGCTTCGAGGCGTTCGAGAGCGCTCTCGCGCAGCCAGCCGCTCAGCGACTTCCCTTCCTGCTCCGCCACTTCACGGAACGCTTCCCGCTCCGTCGCCTCGATGAGGACCTGTACGCGTACGATGCTGTTGTGTGCTTTGGCCATTGCACACCTATTGTACGCACCTCTACTGAATCCATGGGTGACGTAGAATCTCGACTCCCGCGCCGGTACAGGACTATGTGCTATCCAGCACGCCCATACCGCCGACGGCCGCCAACAACGAATATCTCGCGATCTTCGACGTTGCGCCGAGCGCCACAGGCCTGTTGCGGCAAGATGTCAAGAGGCAAATGCAAAAATAGTTCGAGTTGCCGCGTTACGCCGCACGGGCGATGCAGGTCCGTCACCAGCTTGTGGCGTTACGCCGCACGAGCGATGCAGGTACGTCACCAGTTTGTGGCGTTACGCCGCACGGGCAATGCAGGTACGTCACCAGTTTGTGGCGTTTCGTCGAGCCGTGACCCGAGCGCCTCGCCAGTGGGGAGAGTTGCATCGAAGTCGTGACCGATCTGCCTCGCCAGTGGGGAGAGTTGCATCGAGGTCGTGACCGATCTGCCTCGCCAGTGCGGAGCGTTGCATCGAGGTCGTGACCGATCTGCCTCGCCAGCGGGGAGGGTTGCATCGAGGTCGTGACCGATCTGCCTCGCCAGCGGGGAGGGTTGCATCGAGGTCGCGACCGATGTGCCTCGCCAGCGCGCCGCGTTGCGTCGCGGTCGTGGCGCATGTGCGTCACCAGCGGGCAGCGTTGCGACACGACACCTGGGAGCGCTGGCGAGACGCCCGCGTTTCTCCCCACTTCGTGGGGACTCCCCACTTCGTGGGGGTGGCCCAGCGCATCTGGGCGCCTACATGCAACGGCTGTCGCGAGAACTCATCGAGTATCAACACGAATGGCGATCGTAGGGCCCAGCTGCGCTGGGCCGAACCCCCGTGGGTGGGCGGCGCGCCTGCTTCACCGGTTACCAGCCCACTCACAGCTCGAGAGCGGCGTCGCCCGTCCATCTGCGTAATCTGCGGATCGGTCCACCTACACCTCCAACTTATCCTTCGGCCGCGCCACGATCGCGTACAACGCCGGCATCAGGAAGACGCTGATCAGCAGGCGCGAGAACAGCCCCCCCACGATCACCAGCGCGAACGGTTTCTGCGTGTCGGAGCCGATACCGGTCGACAGTGCGGCGGGGAGGAGTCCAACCGCCGCCACCAGCGCGGTCATCATGATCGGACGTAATCGCAGGATGGCTGCTTCCCGGTTTGCCTCGGCGATTCCGAAGCCGTCGCGGCGGAGCTCATTGGCGTACGAGATGAAAATGACGGCGGTTTGGACCGACACGCCGCAGAGGGCGATGAAGCCTATGCCGGAGGAGACGGAGAAGGGTGTCCCGGTCAGTTTTAGAGCAATGAGTCCGCCGACGGGGGCGGAGAGCAGGACCGCCACGACGGTGATCATCGGGAACTTGAAGTTCGAGTAGAGCATGAAGAGCAGCATGAAGATCAGCAGGATGGTGACGGGGACGATGATCTGGAGCTGCTTGCGGGAGGCGGAGTAGTTCTCGTATTCGCCGCCCCAGACGATCTGGTAGCCGATGGGAACGGAGACCGCTTTCGCCACCTGGCGCTGCGCGTCTTCGACCGCTCCGGCGAGGTCGAGGTTCTTGATCGAGTACTGGACGCCGATGTAGCGGGGCGTTGTTCTCGCGGTAGATTAAGGAGGCCCCGTTGGCTCCTATGAGCCTGAGCCGGACCCCTCGCGGTCCCGGCCCAGGGTGGATGATTCACGCCAGGCTGGGTCTTCGAATCGCCCACACGACTGCCAGCAGGGCCAGGGCCACACCGAAGGTGCAGACAATGGTCGCGCCAGTCGGCAGGTCGAGCTTGAAAGACAGCAGGATACCGATCGCGCTGACGACGGCTCCCATCGTCCACCCGATGGCCAGTCGAGCGCCGATCGACTTCGAGAAGAGCATCGCCGCGACGGAGGGGACGATCAGATACGAAAACACAAGGAGAACTCCGGCGATGGCGACCGAGGAGGTGACGACGAATCCGAAGGACGTGTAGAAGAGGAAGTCCCACAGTTTGAGGTTCGGAATGTTCTCGGCGTCACCGTTATGTGCGCCAATGGAGATGGCTAGGAACTTCTTTCGAAAGACGTAGTGAAAGAGTCCTACCAGCGCGTACAGAACAGCCGTTTTCCACACCGTTCCCTGACTCACAGAGAGGATGTTGCCGACAAGCATGTCTTTCAGATGCTCGGTCTCGCTCGTGGCTTTGCTCATGGCCAGGATCGCCGCCGCAGCCGATACCGCGTAGACGATGCCGATGATTGCTTCCTGCGGAATGCGGGTTTCACGGTGCACCCGGGTGAAGGCGAAGATCGCCGCACCGGCGATGGTGAAGCCCAGCGACCAGAAATACGACGTCTGGCTATGGATATCCGATCCGAGCAGGATGGCCATCGTCGTTCCCAGAGCGGCGATTTGTGCGAGCGAGAGGTCGACAAAGATGACCCCTCGCTCGACGACGTGTACCCCGAGGTAAGCATGAATGCCGGTGAGAATGAGCCCGGCAAGGAACGGCAGATAAAGAAAACCAAGAATATCCATCATTGCTTCAGCGCCTTCGTGAGCGTGGCGATATTTGTATCCATGAGTTGAATGTAGTTGTCGGTGCCGGTTTTCGCGCCACCGACGGAGGGATAGAGGATGATGACCTGGCCGCCGGCGTGCTCGCCGATCGACGCAGGAGTCTTCGTGTCGAAGTACGGCTCCATGGCGATCACTTTGACTCCCTGCGACTTCATCAGGTTGATCAGTTCGAGGCTATGTGATGGCGACGGCGGAACACCAGGCTTCGGCTCGACGTAACCGACGACGTTCAGACCGAAGTGCCTGGCGAAGTTCGGCCAGGAGTTGTGATACGTGACGACCTTCGCTCCATGGAGCGGCGCCATCTCCGTCATCCAGCGTTTGTTGGCTTCGTTGATGCGGACTTTGAAGTCGTTGAGACGCTGAGCGAAGTAGCTCGCATCCGGCGGGCGCATCTCGGAGAGCTTCTGCTCGATCTCGATTGCCATCCGGACTGCGTTCGCTGGGTCGAGCCAATAGTGTGGGTTGCCCATCGGATGGACGTCGCCCATCGAGCGGTTGACGGCTCCGGTTGGGCGGTCGAGGATCTCCACACCGCGCGAAAGGTCGAGGTAGCCGCTCCCACCCGGCAGGATTTTTGGATTGCGGCTCTGGTCGATGAGCGGCGGCATGTATCCGATCTCGAGCTCGAGACCGACGACCTCGAGCAGGTCAGCGTCCCGCAGCATCATCAGAAAGCTCGGTTTCGGCTCGACGAAATGCGGGTCCTGGTATCCCTTGCCAATGGAGGTGACTTCCACCCGATCCCCGCCGACTTCCCTGGTGAGCGAGGCCAGGTCGGAGAGCGTCGTTACGACTTTCAGAGGTTTCCCGGCGGCAACGAGGCTGCCGCTGAACGTTACGAGCATTGCCGCTATGAGCACCAAAATACGTTTCATCGGATCTCCCTAAAACGCGTGCGCGCCGTGCGCGCCGATTGAGAACTGCAGTTGGAGGAGGAGCTCGTTCACGGCCTTTGCCTCTCCGTACGAGATATGCCGGAGCTGGCCACGTAACTGGCTGAACTCCGACGGCCAGAAGGTGAGTGTGGCGGAGACGCCGCGATCGGTAAACCGCGAAAGCGGATTTGCCACTGCCGAGTCATCCAGGCTATTCGCCCGATCCGCCCGGTCGAGGCGCACACCGGTGAACCAGCGGGGTGCGAACTGATAGTCGAACGACGCGTAGAAACCCTTCAGGTCGTGAGTCCGGTCCGCGCGGTCGTTCACCATCCCTTCGAAGCGGGCGATCACCGAGGTATAGGTCGAGCGGATCAGCGGTTTCCAGCGGTAGGTGACGTCGATGCCACCGAACTGACTGGCCGCCCCTGGCTTCAACGACGAGTCGGGCAGCGTGCCGCGCGCATAACTGGTTCCCAGCTCGATGTTGCTGTTTTCGGAGATGTCTTTAAACACCTTCAAGTGTCCGTTGTAGAAAAGGTCGCTCTGTTTCTGGCGGTGGAACACGGTGTTGTTTCCGCTGAAGACTTCCGCGGTTCCCTCGACGAAGGCCAGTGAAGTCGGGAAGACCTTGCTGACCTCCACGCCATCGTCGGCGAGCTGTTCGTCGGTGAAGAAGTTATGGATGACCAGCGGCTGATCGACCCAGGGGCGGACGTGGGTGTGCCACGTGTTCGCCTTCCCGAACATCGCTTTGAACTTTCCGGCGCGCGCGGTGAGGTCGTAGGGGAGCGTGACGAATTGTATGTATCCCTCTTCGACCGAGAGGCCCTCCGGGGTGGCCGAGAGGAAGAAGTTCGCTTTCGCGTACGGATCGACGTAGGCCTGAAACGCCACCTCGGCCTCATCGAGCCGCATCGGAGAGCGCATCGCATCACCTGGCCCGAATTCGAACGGATTCGCCTTGCCCATCTTGCCGATAAAGTTGCCGATGGCCGAAATGTCCGGGTTTAGCGCCTTCGCCGCTCCAGGGTTGCTGACGTTGTTGATGGTCTGGACGTCGGTAAGCGCTGACTGCGGCTGCTCGCCGGCCGGTTTCGCCGGCGTGTTGCCGCTCGTCACGGGAGCGGGCGAAACGACACCGATCTTCGTCAAATCTTCCTCAGCCGCGGGTTGCGGCTGCGGAGCGGCCGCTGGTTGTCCGGCCTTCAGTTGATCGATTTCCTGACGTATGGCGGTTGTTTGCCGCAACAGCTCATCAACTTTCTGCTCCAGTTGCTTGACGCGCTCGTCCTGACTCTGCTGCGCGAAGAGTGGAACCGTGGCGAGAAAGATGATTGAGAAAATTACACAATGACCATGCCGGGCCATGAGAGTCCTCCTGTTCTGTCTTGTGAAACAAGAAGCGGCAAGTTACGCCGTAGGAGGAGCGCGCGAGGTACCGGGAGCCGTGCGGTCAGCGGATACGGAGTCGAACGGTACCGCAGCGACTCGCTCGGTGAAGACGACGGGAACTACTACCGGTAGCCTGGTGGCAAGGATCTGGTCAGTGCCAACCGCACAGATAGCGCAGACGTTCGACGCGCTGAGGCCACCTGTCTCGCTCCCGTTCAACGCCGCCTGTAGCGGATGCGTGTGTACCACCGGCTCTACGACGAGGATCGCCGCCAGGAGCAGGAGAAGCATCAACCTCACGTATCGCATCAGCTTCAGAACACACGCGCAATCCGTCAGAGTCGGAAGAAAATTCCAGGAGCAGGATGGAATTGACCGTTCGTTGGGGGTTGGGCAGAACCTATGGGGCGCTGGCGTCTCGCCGGCTGGCTGGGCGCCGTCTCGGTGCCCGAATCTGGCGAAAATGGCGGCGGGGACGCCGCCAAGCCAGCCGGCGGGACGCCAGCGTTCCGTCGCGCTTTCGCCGGCGAAGGGAGCCGCTCGGAACACACTGTGCGCCGGGGTCGATCTTCGGCGCCCCCACCTTACCTTTACCCTCGGTTTCAGACCCAACTTGCGACCCTCGGTTTCAGGGAGGGGATTCCTCGCCGTCCTGCGCCGCCGTCTGTCCGGCGTGGGAGTGATTGAAATCCGAGGCGGCTTCGGCGGCTGCTACGAAACTCCCAGGGTTTATGCGGCTTTCTCGGGATCTCTCAACCTGGGGAAGCGACATGAACGAGGTGATCGGGGCTGCAGATCGTGGCACGTTGCGCGCGAAGGCGCGTCGAAACAATATAGCCCCGCGCTCGGCGCGGGGTACTTCGTGGTTGAGGAATCTGCGGCCGCGAAGGGGGCCGCCACAGGATCCAGGCGCGATGGTCGCGGTTATGGCGACCGCCTTCGGCCTCTCACGTACCTGTCATCCCGAGCCTGCCGGAGCCGCGTGGGAGGGTGTGCGGTGGAGCGGCGGAGGACGGCGAGGGATCCCCGCACTACAGGCGGGGAGATTCGACGAGTGTAGTCGGTGGGGTCAGGGCTTCGATTCTGCGGTTCGGAAAAACGAAGCCCTGGCACCTACGCTATTCGGGCACCTACGCCATTCCTGGCACCTACGCGAGCCACGAGGTGCTGTACACGCGCACGGACTGGACGAACCCGGCGATCCAGCAGAGATTGAAGCAAGCCGGGAAATCGGAAGTGCTGGTGCCACGACTGATCCCCCTGACGTTGATTCGGAACTTCCCCAATGGCTGAGCGACCGATCTTCCTGCCTTCCCCCAACGAGCCTGAGTTGGTGAAGGAAATCTATCTCCGGATGAAATGGCACCCCGGCTTCGCTCCAGTTCAGAAGGAGAAGAACGTCGCGGCCTTGCACGCATCCGCGGCTGTTGCCGGATATTCGCCGTTGCTCGAGGTGTCGTCGAAGTCAATGGAGAAGCCAGGACGGCATTTGAGCGCGTTTCATCTCAACGTGCGAAGCAACGGTGGTGAAATCCCGCTGGAGTCAGCATTCCAAGGCAGCAAGATTTTCGAGCGAGGTGGGCCGTTCACCGAGTTGTACCGTGTCGATGCCAGAACCGCGAAGCGCGATCCGCGGCTGCGGGATTCGGGCCACATCGTTAGCTTTGAGTTCGATGGCGTTCGCTTCCCGACCGAGCCTAAAACCGCGTTCTATGACTGGCTGTACATCAATGCGATTTACCCGCATCGCGAGTGGCTGACTCGACTGGAACGCTACGCGGGTTTTACGGACATCGAGTTCAACCCCGAACGTTCGGTGAATTGTCAGGCGCGTTCGTGCGCGCTGTTCGTTTCGCTGATGTCGAGAGGTCTTCTCGACCGCGCGGTCGAATCGCCGCAGGCTTTCATCGCGACCCTGACCGAACACTCGTATGAGCCGCGCCAGGCCGAGCGCGCGGGCCAGCGCCTATTGAGTACGCCTGACGTGCATCACGCGTAGCATGGCCGGCGTGAAGAAGACGACGCGCGGAGCGCAAGCAGAGAAGAAGCAAAAGTGCTCGTCGTACGTTAGTGCGTGATGCCCGAATTGCGTAGCAGCCGCCTTCGAAGATTTCCCGGCACCTCGCCTACAACTGAACGGGCGGGACTGGACGCCGCGCGACGCGAGGCGAAGCGGGCTCACTACGCGATCACACCGCCCGAGCAGCTGACGACGCGAGCCGCCTTTGACGCGATCATGGCGACGCTGAAAGATGACCCGGAGATCGAGAGTCTCGTGGGATACCGGAGTCGTTTAACGAGGCGATCGAAGCGGCCAACGATCCCTGTTGAGTACCGATCCGTTCAGGAGGCGCCGGCACACGCGATCTCGAGGTTGTTTAAAGGGAGGGGGGTGGAGGCTGGGCGTGGATTGTCCTCGGCACTAAGCCCCAATCCACACTCCCACTCCCCATCCACTACTCTACGCAAATGGCATGGCGCATCGACAAGCAGGCAGACGGGCGGTTCGCCATCTACTCCAGCCGCATCAAGGACTACATCGTCATCGACGCGGATGAGGCGGAGATCGAACGGATCTACGCTGAGAAAGGGGTCAAGGTCTACCTCGCCAGCGCCCGCGCGCAGATGACGACGCGCGTGACTCCCGTGAACGCGGCTGGCGAAGAGAAGATCGAGGCCAGCCGGCGCCGTGGTGTGACTCCGAAGGAAGGGTCGGTGCCGATCGGCGTGACGGGGTTCACGTTGGATGATGAATGATCCTTTGCTGTCATCCTGAGACTGCCGGAGCCGCGTTGGGCGGTGGGGTGGGAGGAGCGGCGGAGGACGGCGAAGGATCTCAAGTCAAAGGGCTTCGGCTGGAACCGCGCGGTTGAGATCCTTCGCCGTCCTGCGCCGCTCCACCACCCACCCACCCACGCGGCTCCGGCAGCCTCAGAGCTTGTGCAGAAATCGCGTTCCTCACATACCTGTCATCCTGAGGCTGCCGCAGTCGCGTGGGTGGTGGTAGGGGGAGCGACGGAGGACGCCGAAGGACCCCCTGACTACAGGCGGGGAGGGAGGGGCAATCCAGATCGAAGCCACCCACCTACCCGCAAAAAATCGGGGGGTCCTTCGCCGTCCTCCGCCGCTCCACCACCCAACCACCCACGCGGCTACGGCAGCCTCAGGATGACAGTGATTTGGGAAGCGCGTCTTCTTGCTCAAGGCTCGCATGCC
>JBBRNB010000122.1:0-17216 GCA_038230535.1 Thermoanaerobaculia bacterium | reverse complement strand
TCGCCGGCTGGCTTGGCGGCGTCCCCGCCGCCATTTTCGCCAGATTTCGGGCGCCGAGACGGCGCCCAGCCAGCCGGCGAGGACGCCAGCGCTCCATAAGTTAGCGCGTATGCCCCAACAGCGTGCGTGAGGATAGAGCGTATCGCCCGCGCTCCCTGGTGTCGTGTCGCAACGCTGCCCGCTGGTGACGCACATGGGTCACGACCTTGACGCAACGCGTCCTCCTGGTGGCGCACGTGTGCGCCACGACCTTGACGCAACGCGTCCTCCTGGTGGCGCACGTGCGCCACGACCTTGACGCAACGCGTCCCCCTGGTGACGCACGTGCGCCACGGCCGCAACGCAACGCGCCCCGCTGGTGACGCACGTGCGCCACGGCCTCAACGCAACGCGTCCTACTGGTGACGCACGTGCGCCACGGCCCGCAACGCAACGCGCCCCGCTGATGACGCACGTGCGCCACGACCGCGACGCGTTGCATCGCGGCCGTGACCCGTGTGCCTCGCCAGCGGGCCGCGTTGCAACGAGGTCGTGACGCATGGACACTCTCTTCCGGGAGGCTGTACTTAGCATCCGGTATAGAGGGACACCCACACCCTCGTAGCGCCGGCGGCCCGCCGGCGCTACGCCCGCTTCGCATGTCAGAATGCGCGGATGTCTCAGGCAATCACGTTTGGTACCGACGGATGGCGCGCGGTCATCGCCGGCGGATTCACTTTCGACAACGTCAAGCGGGTGAGCGAAGCCATCGCCGTCGGTGCGCGAACCCTCGATCCACCTGACGGGATCGATCGGAATGCGCTTGTGGTCGGCTTCGACCGCAGGTTTCTATCGAAGGAGTTTGCAGCACTCGTCGCGGAGACTCTCCGCATCGCCGGATTTCGTGTGGTGCTGTCGAGCGCCCCTACACCATCCCAGACCATCTCGTTCACCGCGGCGCACCGCAAAGTCCTCGGCGGCGTGGTCGTGACGGCCAGCCACAATCCGGCGAAGTACAACGGTCTCAAATTCAAGGCATGGTACGGAGGTTCGGGGCTGCCGGAGATGTATGCCGCCATCGCCGGAGCGCTTGGACAGTCGTCGCCGCGCGACGGCGGGACGATCGAAGAAGACGATCTGCTCGACGACTATGTCGCCGCGCTGAAAACGCAGCTCGATGTCCCGAAGACTGCATCGGTGCGCATCCTTCACGATCCGATGTACGGCGTTTCCGCCGGCCTCCCATCGCGCATCCTCGGCATCGACGTCCCCACGATTCGTGGCGAGCTCAATCCCTCATTCGGCGGCGTGAACCCCGAGCCGATCCCCGACAACCTGGGCGCACCGATGCTTGCGATGAAAGGTTCGCGGGAGCAGGAGCCGGCAAAGGCTGCGGGCTTCGCTCCCAACCCCGGCCCCCGGCCCCCGGCGTCCTACGACGTCTGCATCTGCAACGATGGCGATGCCGACCGTCTCGGCATCCTCGACGAGAAAGGTGCATTCGTCTCGCCGCAGAAAACGATCGCCCTGCTGGCGCTCTATCTCGTGCGAGAGAAGAAGATGACCGGCGAGATCGTCAAGACCTTCTCGACCTCCCGGTTGGTCGAGAAAGTGGCGCGCGCGCTCGGCACGGGATTCCAGGAGACCGGCATCGGATTCAAATACATCGCCGACCTGATGCTCACCCGCAACATCCTCATCGGCGGCGAAGAAAGCGGCGGCATCGGCTTCGGGCACTTCCTGCCGGAGCGCGACGGCATCCTCTCCGGACTGCTCGTCGCCGAGTGCATCGCCCACTACCGCAAGCCGCTGTCGCAGATCGTCGACGCCATGGAAGCCGAGTTCGGCGCGCTCTTCTACAACCGCCGCGATCTCAACCGTCCGATGGATGTCTGTGCCCGTCTGATCGACCGCGTCAAATCCGGCGACCTCGACACCGCGTTCGGCCCCGGCTTCGCGAATCGCGAAGAGAAAGACGGCGTGAAGCTCAACTTCGCCGACGGCTCCTGGATCCTCTTCCGCAAGTCCGGCACCGAGCCGATCATCCGCATCTACTGCGAGAGCCCCGAGGAGTCACGGGTAGGGGAGATGTTGAGTGTGGCGGTGAGGGAGCTGGATAGGAAGTAAGAGGAGTCGGTTGTCGGGTGTCGGAGAAGACCCCCTGGATGTTGATTGAGAAGCAAGTGTCATTTCAAAAGGCAGTCAGGAGCTAACGCTAACGGGAAATCGTAGGACATTCAGGAGTTCTGCTCCGACCCCTGACCCCGCCCCCCCCACACCCGACACCCCACCCCCCACTCCCCACTACCAGATGCTACGATTCGAAATCGTCTATGGCCACACCTGAGCAGACTGAAACGATCCGCACGCAGTTCACCCGCGAGAGCATCATCGATGACTACCGCATCGCATGGCGTTCGCGGCAGGCCAGCCTCATCGGGCGCACCGAGGTGCTGACCGGTAAGGCTAAGTTCGGCATCTTCGGCGACGGCAAGGAAGTCGCGCAGCTTGCCATGGCCCGCGCCTTCCGCAAAGGCGACTGGCGCAGCGGCTACTACCGCGATCAGACCTTCATCTTTGCTGCCCGCATCGGCACGCTCGACGAGTTCTTCGCCCAGCTCTACGCGCATCCCGACGTCGAGCACGATCCGTGGTCGGGCGGCCGCTCGATGAACGGCCACTTCGCGTCGCGTCTGCTCAACCCTGACGGTTCTTTCCGTAGTCAGACCGACACCTACAACACCTCAGCGGACGTATCGCCGACCGGCTCGCAGATGCCTCGGCTGGTCGGTCTGGCCTATGCCTCGAAGCTCTATCGCGAGCTCGACGAGTTGAAAGGGATGACGCAGTTCTCGCACAACGGTGACGAGGTCGCCTGGGGCACGATCGGCAACGCAAGTTGCGCCGAGGGGATGTTTTGGGAGGCTCTGAACGCGTCGGGTGTGCTGCAGGTGCCGATGCTCCTCTCCATCTGGGACGACAACTACGGCATCTCCGTCCCGAACGAGCTCCAGATCACGAAGGGCAACATCTCGGAACTGCTCAAAGGCTTCCAGCGCGATCCGAAGCAGAAGACCGGTTACGACATCTACGTCG
Organism: Thermoanaerobaculia bacterium; assembly: GCA_038230535.1. Lineage (GTDB taxonomy): Bacteria > Acidobacteriota > Thermoanaerobaculia > Gp7-AA8 > Gp7-AA8 > JADGNZ01. The sequence goes on along the minus strand of JBBRNB010000122.1, from coordinate 14,141 downwards.
TACACGGCTGGGACTACCCGGCGCTTTGCGAGACCTACATCGCCGCGGCTTCCATCGTCCGGATGGAGCACGTCCCGGCCATCATCCATGTCGATGAGATGACCCAGCCGCAGGGCCATTCGACTTCCGGCTCGCAGGAACGTTACAAGTCGAAAGAGCGGCTCGACTGGGAGATCGAATTCGACTGCATCAGCAAGATGCGCGAGTGGATGATCGGCCACGGCATCGCCACCGCCGACGAGCTGGACGGGCTGCAGAAAGAGGACCTGCGGCTCGTGCGCGAGTCGCAGCGCCGGGTGTGGGAGGCGTATCGCGGTCCGATCGATGCCGAGGTGAGGACTGTGAGCGGCTTCATCGAAGAGCTGTCGTCCGTGGCCTCGAATCGGACCGAGCTCGATGCCATCAACGCCGAGCTGAAACGGATCCAGGCGCCGTTTCGGCGCGATGCCATGAAGGCACTGACCAGCGCGCTCATCGTCTCCCGAACCGCCGTCACCGGAAATGAAGACACACTCAATCGCATCGCTGAATGGCGGCGCGACCATGAGTTCACCGCCGCGGCGTTGTATGACGACGAGCTTTACAGCAGCGGCGTCGAGTCGGCGCTCAACGTCGTTGAGGTCAAACCGCACTACGGTGAGGACTGCGCGGAGAGGAACGGCTCCGAGATCATCAACGCCTGCTTCGACGCGGCGCTCGAGCGTTACCCGAACCTCATCGCGCTCGGCGAAGACGTCGGCAAGCTCGGAGATGTGAACCAGGGCTGCGCGGGCTTGCAGACGAAGTACGGGTTGTATCGCGTCTCCGATACGGGCATCCGCGAATGCACCATCGTCGGGCAGGCCATCGGTATGGCGCTGCGCGGACTGCGGCCGATCGCGGAGATCCAGTATCTCGACTACATCCTCTACGCGATCCAGATCCTCTCGGACGATCTGGCCACCACGCGCTGGCGGACCCGAGGCGGGCAGAAGTGTCCTGTGATCATCCGGACGCGCGGCCACCGGCTGGAAGGAGTCTGGCACTCCGGCTCGCCGATGTCGGCCATCATCAACCTCGTGCGCGGCATGCGCGTCTGCGTCCCGCGCAACATGACCCAGGCGGCCGGTTTCTATAACACCATGTTCCGTTCCGACGACCCCGGCCTGGTGGTCGAGGTGCTCAACGGTTACCGCATCAAAGAGAAGCTGCCGTCGAACATCGGCGACTTCACCCTACCCCTCGGCGTCCCCGAAGTGATGCGGCAGGGGAGGGATGTGACGCTGGTCAGCTACGGCGCCACGCTGCGCATCGTACTGGAGGCCGCGGAGCTGCTGGCGCAGGTAGGCATCGACGCGGAAGTGATCGACGTCCAGACGCTGCTGCCCTTCGACGTGCGCGGCGTCATCGTCGAGTCGCTGAAGAAGACCAACCGCGTGGCCTTCATCGATGAGGATGTCCCCGGCGGCGCGACCGCCTACATGATGCAGAACGTTCTCGAGCGGGACCGCGGCTACGACTGGCTCGATTCCGAGCCGCGCACCATCCCGGCCAAGGAGCACCGCCCCGCCTACGGCTCCGACGGCGACTACTGGTCGAAGCCCAACCGCGAGACGATCTTCGAGTGCGTGTACGAGCTGCTGCACGAAGCGATGCCCCGAAAGTATCCGCGATTTTTGTAAAAAGCTCATCCGCAGATTACGCAGATTACGCAGATAAAGGAATGCCTTAATCTGCTTAATCTGCGTAATCTGCGGATAAGCCTTTTTGGAGAAGATAACCGCATGGACTCACCTCTCGTGCGCGATGGCGCTGTGCTCGCAGTCGCGGTCGTCGCGGCGCTCCTTGTAATAGTCGTGCGCCGATGGGCGCCGAAGACGCTGCGGGAGAACAACGAGTTCACAGGCCCCACCTACGCCTTCATCGGCCTGGTCTATGGGGTCTACCTGGCCTTCACCGTCGTCATCGTCTGGGAGCACTTCGAATCGGCCGAGACCGATGCCACGAGCGAGGCCACCAGGCTCTCCGAGTTGTGGCGCGATGCCGCCGTGCTACCGGGCGGCGACGTCATCCAGCGCAACCTCTACGACTACACACGGTCGGTCATCAACGACGATTGGCCGGCCCTTTCCGCGGGGGACCGCGGCAGCCCGATCACATCGCAAAAATACGAGAGCCTCTGGCGCGCCTATTACGCCGTGCATATCGCGCCGTCCGATCCGACGCAGGCGGCCTTCCTGAACGAGTCGCTCGTTCAATTGAATGAGCTCGGCCGCGAGCGGCGGATGCGTATTCACGCCGGCGTGGCGGACATCCCTCCGATGATGTGGGGGCTGCTCGTCGCCGGCGGAATCGGCATGATCGGCTTTACGTATCTCATCGGCACGGAGCATGCGTGGTTGCAGATGGCCGTCACGGCGTTCCTCGCCGGCGTGCTGACCTATGCGGTGCTGATCGTCTTCGCGCTTGCCGATCCCTATTCAGGAAACGTGTCGGTGCGGCCTGACGCGTTCGTGGGCGTGTTGCAGTCGTTCGACGCGCACCGCGCCGAGGCGGTGCAGGCGCCGCGATGAAGACCATGCCGCGTTTCCTTGGGACCGCCTTACTCCTGGCGATGGCGTTGCCGCTGCGTGCCGATCTCCCCGGCACTCCGACGGCGAAGGAGCCGGAGAAGGTCATCATCGGCGTCTACGTCACACAGATCTACGACCTCGATCCCGCCGGGAGCGCGTTCAGCACCGCCTTCTGGGTCTGGGCGCGTCACCGCACTCGGGATCTCCATCCCCTCGATACCATCCATTTCATCGGTGCGAAGAAGGTCGAGAGCGAGCCGGCGTTCACGCTGGTGAAGGGTGGAGAGGTGTGGGATCAGAAGTTCTTCCGGGTCGTGTTTCGCCACTCATGGGAGTTGCGGGAGTATCCGTTCGACGAGCACAACTTCCGCATCAACTTCGAGGAGAGCGAGCTTGACGGTTCATCGGTCGTCTACGTGCCCGACAAGTTGGAGTCCGGCGTGAAACCTGAGGCGATGGGCTTACGGTGGGAAATCAGCGCCTTCCGATTCGAGAGCGGCCTGCTCAAGGCGGCGACGACGTACGGCGATCCGACGCTCACAAAGCCGGTCAGTTACTGGGCACACGCCGAGGCTGTCATCTACGGCGAACGGCGTCAGACCGCTGTCTTTTTCAAGCTGCTGATCGGCGCCTATGTAGCGGTCCTGCTGGCGTTGCTCTCCTACCGGATCAAGACCGATCAGCCCACGCTTTTTTCCGCCCGCCTCGGCCTGCTGGTCGGCTCACTCTTCGCCACCGTCGTGAATCTACGCTCCACCGAGTCGGTGCTCGGCCGCACCGACGATTTCACCCTCGTCGACAAGATCCACATCACCATCGCCCTCTACATCCTGACCGCCGCGTTCTCCGCGCTTCTCTCGCGGCATCTCTGCGAGCGGGAGAAGATCGCGCTTTCGCAAACGGTGGACAGCATCTCCCTGCTGGTGACCGCCGCGCTCTTCATCACCGTCAACGTGTTGATGATTTCAGGCGCGGTGATTTCGAGGTGAGCTGCACCACCAGTCTGAGCCGCGCGCAAATGCCGTCGGAACGCCGGCGTCCCGCCGGCTGGCTCGGCGGCGTCTCGCCGCCGCGTCCACGTGTGGACAGGTGTGACGAGAGGCTTGGTGAGCCGTACCGACGCCGTCACCCTCGTCGACAAGATCCACATCTCCATCGCCCTTTGCCTCATGATCGCCGCTTTCTCCGCACTCCTCTCCTGGCATCTGTGCGAGCGGGAGAAGATCGCGCTGTCGCGCACCGTGGACATCTCCCTTCTGGTGACGGCAGCACTCTTCATCACCTTCAAAGTGATGATCTCGGCCACGGTGATCTCGAGGTGAGAGATGGCGTCTCGGTTGGCGTGGCGAAGGCCAACTCTTCCTCAGATTCATGCACCCCGTTTCTCGGCGAAACCGCCGAGCGAGTAGTCAACGACAAGTTCCACGAGCTGCGCACGATTGTTCCCGCTGAAGAATGTCTTCGGCGGTCTCTGTCCATCCGACGGAGGAGTGCTGCTAATGGCCGTCGAGGTCGAAGGAGGAGAAGAGCGTAGCACTCGCGCTGGCGGATGCTCAACTTCATCAGCGCGCATGAGGGGCGGGTAGGGAATTTGCCGAAGAGATCACTCCTATATGAAAATGGATCTCCAAAACCTTAAGCAGGACATCACGGCTCTCTGGCACCTGTTCTTTGACGGACCAATCCCGCGCTATGTGTTGACGGTTACGGTCGTGATCACGGCGATTCTGGGCATCCTTTTCCTCGCCGCCAGGGTCGTTAAGGAAATCGGGCCGCTCTTTCATGATGCCGAGGAGAGGCGTCGGGTTCGCAGGCGAAAGCGGTTCGCGGAGCATGTAAGCGCGGAAATCGATCGGATCGACAACGCCGCCGATTGGAGTGAGCACAAGTTCGCTGAACTGGAAGCAGAAGTTGAAGCGGAGGGGCGACGACGCCACGACTGGTTTGGATTTCGTCGTGAGTCGACGCTTCGGCGCGAGCGATCACTCTCACGGGCGTTGCGGGCCAGCCGCGAGAGATTGATCCTCTTGGAAGGCGAGCCCGGAGCGGGAAAGAGTGTTGCGCTGCTGCATCTCGCGGTAGTCGTCGCCTCCTCAGCAGCGAAGTCAGGGAGCGCCAACTCGGTTGTTCCGCTGTACATCAACCTGAAATCGATCAATCGCCCGTTCGGAAAGCCGGTGGACGCAGAGCTCATCCGGGAACACGTCTTAAAGACCATCAACCGCGCGAATATCCGCGATGTGGAGGAATTCCTCCACGACGAATTTGCACGCGGCCTTGAGGAAGGGACTTGGCTGTTTCTCTTCGACTCGTTCGATGAAATCCCGGACATCCTGAGCGCAACGACCGCCGATACTTCGATCCGCGAATATGCAGACGCAATCGACGACTTTCTGCGAGGGTTTAACGCGTGCCGAGGGATTGTTGCATCGAGGTATTTCCGAGGTCCTGGTGCCCTCGGCTGGCCTCGGTTTCGCATTCTAGCACTGTCGGACCAATATCGCCGGCGTCTTATCCGACGAGCCGAGCTTCCAGTGGCTATTGAACGCGATCTAATCGGATGGCTCGAACTAACCGGGCCGGAACTCGCTATTACCTCTCGCAATCCGATGTTTCTTGGACTGCTTTGCCAGCATGTCGAGAAAGGAAATCCGTTCCCCGAAAATACGCATGTTGTTTTTGAAGAATACGTCAACACTCGGCTACGTCGTGACGAGGACAAACTGATTCGGCGTTTCAGCGTCGGAGCGACCCAAGTGCGCGAGGCTGCCGAACAGGCGGCATTCTGCATGGCGTATCACCCGGAGCTTGGACTGAGTCCGACACGTGACGCCCTTGCTGAGGCAATGGCTGAGCGCGGCTACGTGGGCAGCGCGATGACCATGTTCGATGCTCTCGAGTTTATCAAGCTGGCACGGGTGGAGGGTGGGACGGCCGACGCGTCCTTCACATTTGCGCACCGGCGGTTCCAGGAGTACTTCGCTACCTCAGTCGTTCTTGATGCTCCCGACATCGTCACTCCGGAAAAGCTCCTGACGGACGCACGGTGGCGTGAGACAGCGGTCGTGCTGCTACAGACACAGTGCGGTGAGCAGCTAGACAGAATCGTTGCAACAATCGGCGAACTTCTCGAGCGCGAAGTTGCTTTGATCGAACGGGCGATGCCAGAGGATGTGCTTGCGACCCCGATCGAGGACCAGCAACTGCTAGATCGTCGTCAGCAAAGATTCGTGCGCGAGTTTCCTTGGCCTCCGTTAGCCTTACATCTCCTGTCGTTGCTGCAATCGGGATATCAGGGCCGAGCATCAGTAGCTCCCAAACGCCTGCGCGGTCTGGTCGGTCGAATTGTGTATTTCGCAACAAGCGCCGGCACGCTCACGGATCGCAAGTGGGCGCTCGAGGTTGCCGGAATTTCTCCGTCCCCAATCCTGACGCGTGCCATCCGAGAGGCGTTCAAGGGAGGGAGTCGCTGGCTGGGGGAGGTTGCGTACCGACAGGTATCACTGTTAACAGTCGTGCCGCCCGATATTGCGTCGTCAATCCTTAGTGTGTTGTTGACGTCATTCGCTTCTGGCCGTCTTCAACGGGAACGCGACGCTACGTACGCTCACTTGCGACGACTCCCCCAGAACGCGCAATTTGTGGATGCGGCACGTCTTCTGATGCGCATCCCGTCGATCGATTTCGTACTTCACGGATTCCTTCTGGCCTTGATGGTGCGTGACGCAGACAGTCTGATGTTCGCCGGTGGGATGGCTATCGCTTTAACGATTTCCGCGATTGCTCCTTATGTAGCGAGGTTCGTTTTGCCCGGTGAGGCTGCCGACTTACCACTTGTAGTCATTGAGACTCTAGGCCTTCGGCTGGTTCTTCTGCTATTATTCGCCCGCGCGTGGCCGCCGGTTATGGTTATTCCGATATTACTTTGGCCGGTCTTTGCCTTGGTGGCGGCTGGTATAGGCCAGTTCACGAGGATTGTGTGGTGGCCAGTTCTGAGCGCGCTTCCATTGCTGTTCGCCGTGCGAAGTATTGGAGAAGATTGGCGTAAGGAGTTGTTTCGAAAACCAAAGGTCGGTGAGGTACTCGCTCTTGGTATTCTGGTCGTTGTCATCATGCTCGATCGAGGAGGCCAGCTCGGCGAGATCACGAATAGCGACTTCGTTAAGTTCCTGAGCGGTGAGGCTGCTAAGTTCTTCGGTCACCTTGGCAACTTCCCCGGTTATGTGCTCGTCACGCTGAGTTTCGGTTTCGTGGGGTCGTTTATCGGCCGGGGGATGCTTGGCGAGATCTATGACAGCCGTCTGTGGAAGCGTGAAGTGAAGCGTGTCCATCATTTCACAACCGCCGAGCAGATGATCGTGATCCTACGAAGGCTTCGCACGACAAGCCGTCGGGTGCAGCTCGTCGAGCGTGCCGTCAACGAATCAATGTTGGAACCGTCGCTAGCCAACGAGTTGTCTATTCGGTGCGTTGCAATTGAATTCGAAAATGAACCGGCCGAAGACCAAAAGCAGTGGCTGGCGCAGAGAACGCCACGAGAACGTCTTCGCTTCCGGTTCGATCGGTTCAAGGAGAATAGGCCGAGCTTTGACATGCGGATTATTGACGGGCTAAACATGCTTGCTGAACAGTTGCGCGCACGCCGCGCGGCCTGAATCACCCACCCACGGCTTCATGTGCTTTACCGCTTCGATCAGCTCCATGGTGCTTAGAGCCACCTCGCCCTGTTCTCGGCCTCGCCGCGCACGAGTCTCGATTGTTCGGGGTCCCTGGCCAGATGGGGTGCGGCAAGGTGGCGCGAGGACGGCTCGGGCCAGGCCTTCGGATATTTCTTGGGTCGTTACCGAGGGCCTGACCCGCAAGACCCCAGGGGCCAAGGCTTGGGGCCAGGCCTTCCCGGGTTATTACGGAAGGCCTGACCCCCAGGCCCCCAGTTCGGCAAAGCGACCGGCAACTCGGCGCCTAAAACCCAGCCGGCCTCTCTCCCGACACGCCGAATGCCCGCTCGAGCGCCAGCCCCACCTGGCCGATGATCCCGTCCTCGAACAGCCGGCCGAGAATCGTGATCCCGTGGGGCACACGCCGCGGTGGCGTGAACTTCGGCAGCGGATTGGCCGGGTCCGGCGCCCAGTCGCTCCGCGCCTGCGAGACCTCCACAAATCCGGCGCGCAACGTGAGCGATGGATGGCCGGTGAAGTTCGTGATGGTGAGCTGCTCGTCGCGTAACGACGGCACAATCAGCACGTCGACTTCCCTGAAGATACGCGCCATTTCCAGAGCCACCTTGCGCCGCAGGCGATCGGCTTGCACGAGGTCGACGGCGGAGAGGAATCGTGCCTGACGGAAGAGGTTGGGCCAGGCGTCCTTCACCTGGACCTTGAGTGAGCCGAGTTGATTGGTGAGCGCCAACTCCTCGAACGACGCCGCGCCCTCGGCAAACAGCACAGTCATCAGCGAGCTATACGGCCAGTCGGGGAGCGTCACTTCCCTCACGTCCATTTTCAGCTTTCGCATCGTCTCGATCGCGGCACGATCCACATCCGTGGCGGGACTCTCTTTCATCCACTGCGCGATGTAGCCGGCTTTCAGCCCGGCGATGGGCGCCGAGGCGTCGAAGTCGAGGATGCTCGGCACGCTGGACGGGTCGCCGGCATCCGGACCGGAAATGACCCGGAGGACAAGCATCGCGTCTTCCACGGTCCGGGTCATCGGGCCGAGTTTGTCGAGAGACCAGCAGAGCGTCATCGCGCCGGTACGCGCCACGCGGCCGAACGTTGGACGCAGACCGGTGACGCCACAGCGCATTGCAGGGCTGACGATGCTCCCTCCGGTCTCGCTGCCGATCGAAAAGGCCACAAACGCTGCCGCCGTCGCCGCGCCGGGTCCGGCGCTCGATCCTGACGCCCCCTCCTCCAGCAGCCACGGGTTCATGGTCTGGCCGCCGAACCAGATGTCGTTGAGCGCCAGCGCGCCGAGTGAGAGCTTCGCGATCAGAACTGCGCCCGCGTCGTCCAACCTGCGCACCACCGCGGAATCCTCTGACGGCACGCGGTTCCGGAAGGGCTCGGCGCCGTAGGTCGTGGGGATGCCCTTTGTGTCGAGCAGGTCTTTCACGCCATAGGGCACGCCGTGCAGTGGACCGCGGTACCTGCCCGCGGCGATCTCGGCGTCGGCGGCCCTCGCGCGCGCAAGGGCGTGGTCTTTGGTCAGCGTGATGATCGCCCGGACCTTTCCGTTGAGTCGTTCGATGCGTCCAAGATAAATGTTCGTGAGCCGCTCCGAGGTGAGCTGTCGCGACTCGATCCATCGCGAAAGGTGTGTCACCGGCGCGAAGGCGATGGCATCGTCCGATGACGGCAGCGGCGCGCCATCGCTTACCGACCGGACGAAGCGATCGCGCGACGACGGCACTGCGATGCCGGGAAGCAGAGGGTTCCAGAGTGTTGCGGGCGCGTCAGTAGCCGCGATGGCGATCTTCCGTGGCCCGGAGCGCCGCTCGAGGTACGGCGCGAGCGACTCCCGCCACGAGTCCGCAGCCTGCTGCCGTTCCGCTGGCGACATCGTCACCTGCATCAGTTTCTCAGCCTCAGCGAATGTGGCCGGCGTCACCGGGGGACCGGATCCGACTCCGGTGCCGAACGTCGGCGGCGCGCCGGGCGTGACCGTCGTCATCGATTGCGATTTGGATGCAGGTGCGTCGTCGCGGCAGGCAGCCGCGACGAGCACAGTGAGCGGAGCGCTGATGAGGAATTGGCGGCGCGTGTTCATGAGATCGGATGCTCCAGAGACGGTCTAGCGGACCTGAGGGTTCAGCGGCGCACTGCTGCCCGCGGAAGAGTAGCGCATTCTGTGCGAGCCCAAGAAGATCGCGCTGCTGCGCACGGTGACAACACAATGGCCTCAACTTTATCCAAACCTCGAGCCCCTCACCCGTGATGATGATTTCGGAGGCTGTGATCTCGAGGTGAGAGGCATCAGACAGGTGTTGTTGACAACCACCAATCGTTGCCGGCAAAACAGGCCGTGCCATCGGGCGCTGTCCCTCGGTGTAACGACTCGCAGCGAAGATGGCTCGTGACTGAATCGCGGCCGTTAGCGCGAGCGATGTGGCGTTGTCCCGGGCGCCGCTGCAGGGAATGAGCGCGACTGGAAGGATGACTGCCGCGGTGTAGCCATCCGGAGATCGGCACCACGGCCCGTTACCAACATACCGCTCCCGCTCCGTGCCCGCGAAAGCCGCGATCAGGTCGACGATCCAGCACTCCTGACGATGAAGTTCGCGCAAAAAACGTACGGTGTTCCTGAATGCCGGACTCCTGTGTGGAAGGTTTGCAAGGAAAGCGTCTCGTGCTTGCCGCGGGAGCCCGCGTTGCGCGTAGTCCAGCAGTCGAGCTATGAACTTGGGGCCAGGCCTTCGGTTCGTTTGACCGGTGCCCATGACCGAAGGCCTGACCCCAGCCCTTCGCAGGCTCTCAGTGGCTGCGAGACTGGCCGCGCGCAGCCGCGCAAAGGAGACGAGCTCGTGGGACTACAGCGCGCGTTTGCCTACGGCGGAGTGACCGCACCCGGCGTCACGCTATTGGAGATCGACGACGATCCGGCGGTGTTCCTGATGGAGTGCTTCTATGGGAAGCTCGGGGAGCGCTCCGCCGCGGAGGCGCTGCGTGAAGCGATGATCGCCGCGACCGACAAGTTCGGCGTGGTCGATGTGCCGCACTGGGCGCCATACATTCTCTATAGCGACTGGTTCTTGCCGACCGGGGTGAAGCGTTGGGTGCGTGGTATCCGACGTACAGTGTTGGGAGCTGAGTGAAGGATTGGTAGCGCATACGGGATTTGAACCCGTGTTACCGCCGTGAGAGGGCGAGCGAAGAACAGCTTTATCTCTCTGATTCCACGTACTTAGCGCGATGTGATGCTTTTCGCGTGTCCACGCAGCCAGGCGGTTTGAGCGCGCTCGGTGGACAAGTATGAGAGTGACTTTGAGAGTGGGCAACCCCGCTCTCGGGAATCAGGGGAGTGCCATGATCCGGCTGCTGTTCGCTACTGCCGCTAGATTCTCTTTGTCTGAGCCTACCGATCCCGCACCACCACGCTGGATTCATCCCTGCGCCGCGCGACTGGTTTCTGTCTCGTCTTGGCGCTCGCCCGGTCGATCGTGATCGGCATCTTCTTTCCGGGCGACATCCAGTATCCCTGACTCCCACCGCGGGAGTTGTCTCGTCACATTCTGTGGATGCGCTTTGAGAGCGGTTTCGCTTGGCGAACTTCCTGCTCCCAGGGAAGAGCAAACGGAGTGGCCGAAGCATGCACCTGCCGGCCACCGTGCCGAGCTTCAGGCGGGTTCATGTCGTGATAGATTCGTAGCTCACGACCTGCCGGCGTTGGCTGTCTTTCGTTCGGCGGCCCGAAGCGCATCCACAAAGCCATCGGGAGTTCTCAGCTTGCCGGCAACCACCCGATTGATGAAACCGCTCAAGGCGCGTTCCGAAAGGCGTGACCAATCGGCGTCTCGAAAATCGGAGATAGGCGGACTCTCGAACAACACTGGTTTATCAGAGGCAACGACATCTACACGTCCATCTCCGACGTTCCACGCCGCATCCGGCCAGGCTCTCCGACTTTCTTGAGACACTCGTGCAAAATCGAGAACGGCACCGGGATTCTTGATGCGCTCAGCAACCCACGTGGCGACCGGTACAGAGACAGCGTTGCCGACCAGCCGCCAGCGTGAATTGCGCTGCGATGTCGAGTCGGCGGCGGGCGCGGTCCAACCGGGTGCGTATCCTTGCAACCGCTCACTTGCGCTCATGCTGGGAGTAAGAACCTCGCCGTCCGGAAACAAGACGGCAGGTGCCGAGGGGATGCCGAGGGCGGAACCAACTTTCAGCGGCGGGACTCCGTCGGCAGTCAAGCCGATTCCCGAACGGCCCTCCGTCCAATAGAACCCGATCGGGCGCGACAGATCGGGCCATGGCGGTTTCGTTGGCGGTTGATCGTCGGCGAAGAGTACGGCTCTAGGATCGAACTCGCGGCTGGCAACGAAATAGACGCGTCTTCGACGCTGTGGGAGGCCAAACCCCATGGTGTCGAGAACTCTGTAAGCCCACTTGTAGTCGAGCCTTTCGAATTGCTCGACCATCCAGGTCATGGCCCTGCCCGAGTCGAGCTGCAGCATGAAATAAACATTCTCGATAACGACCGTCGACACACGCGAATGCTCGATCAGCTCGAACAACTTCGTCACGATGCCTGATTTGGTGCCGGAGATCCCTGTCTTATCTCCGGCCATGCTCAGATTCTGACAAGGAAATCCTGCTGTCAAAATCGACGTGGTCGACGGCAGGTCCGTCAGATCGAGCACGTCGCCAAGGATCTCCGCGTCTGGGAACTGAGCCTGAAGTACAACTCTCGCCGCGGGATCGATTTCGACCAGCGTATGGCAGTTGAACCCCGCGTTGGCAAAGGCGAGCTCGAAGCCTCCGATCCCGGAGAAGAGGCCCGTAACGGCCATTAGGTGCCCCATCCACGCATCGAATGTAACCCTCTCATGATTCGGTCCTTGACGGCACGTGTGCGAGCCACCATGATGCAGACGTGGACGGCCCGCCAGTTGCTGAATGATCTCATGAAGGTGGCGAAGGTGCCGGCCGAGATCGAGGCGCTCCATGCGCGCTGCGGAGTCTACACGAGAGGTCCGATTGTTCGGCGAATCCTTGACGCTGTTGGATGGATGGCCGCGAAGGATCTTTCGTCATTCCGCCTTCTGGAGCCCGCTTGCGGCGATGGAGTGTTCGTCGTGGAGGCAGCCCGGCGGCTGGTGACCTCGCTGACTCGGCAAGATATCCCGTTGACGATAGGTGCGCTACGTGACCGCATCACCGCCTTCGAACTGCATCCCCGCGAGGCGAAACAAGCGCGTAAGCATGTCGTCGAAGCACTTCGAGATCTCGGAGTGCACCATCGCACCGCACTCGCGAGCGCGGAAGCCTGGGTCATTGAGGGAGATTTCCTCCTTTCGAAAATCGATTCGGCCAGTTACAGCCACGCCGTAGGAAATCCGCCATATGTGAGGTGGTCCCGGGTTCCGCCGAAGCTCAAGCAGAGTTACGAGCGCGTCGTTTCGCGTTTGATGACCGGCGGTGACTTGATGTTGCCGTTTCTCGATCGGGCGCTGGACTCGTTGTCATTCGGTGGACAGTGTGGATTCATCTGCTCGGACCGATGGCGTTACATGGCGTTCGCGGAGCAATTTAGAAACAAGTGGCTTCCGCGACTGAAAATACGATCCGAACGCTCCGTGCCGGCGGACACCGCATTCGTACGGGCTGTCGATTCGTACCCGACGATTCTCGTGGCTTCCAAAGAAATCTCTCAGCAGAAACCGCGACTGACGGTTGGTCACAAGAAGACAAAAACCCTGACGGACTTGGGATGTACGGTGCGGGTCGGTCCAGCGCTAGGTCACGCGCCGGCATTCGTACTGGAGCCCGATGAGGATGCTGTGGAGCCAGAGATTCTCCATCCGTGGCTCGACGGATCGGAAGTTCACGATGGGACTATCGCGTGGGGAGGCCGACGCGTGATTCTCATGTACGGGTCGGACGGCAGACTGCGCGAACTCAAACAATTTCCACTCCTAACCCAGAGGTTGCGTAGATTTCGCGCTCAATTGAAGAAGCGGGCGATCGTCCTGAATGGCGCGCCCTGGTATCGCACGATCGATCGAACGCGTGGGGAGGACTGGTCGAGGCCAAAGCTGCTCGTGCCGGGAATTGCCCGGACGCCCCGTGTCGCCGTCGATCTGTCGGGCTCGATTCCGTCACACGGTGTGTATGCGATTTTCGCTGATGACGACGATGTAGTGCGAATTTACGACAAGCTGAAGAATGGTGGACTTGCTTCCGCGCTGTCGAACATTGCTCCGAGAATCGCGAGTGACTATGTGAGGTGTCACAAGCGATTCCTGATGATGGCTCGCTTCTGAAGAGGCTCAGATCATGGCGGACTGCAGCATTTCCGATACAACTTGACGACGTCCTGGCGCGGCAATCGTTTTTTTCAGCACGTCGTCCATGAATTTCGGATAGCCGTGGATCGATACAATCATCGAGAGGAACATTTGCATGGGCTCAGAGGTGCGGAGAGGAAAAGCGGGATAGCTCGTGGGAAGCCATTCTGGGGGCCCAGGTATACAAACTTCGCCGCCTCGCATTCGTCGGTTCATTTGAATGTGCCCGTATTCATGCGTGGTTCTATCGGCCGGTTCGAAACGAAATCCGAACCAGTAGTCGCCCCTGCAAAGCAGCAGCAGATCGAAGGCCGTTCCGCTGCTAGTTGAAATAGGCATAAAAAAACTATATTCGATGTCATTGGGGCGCGGGTTTGGCATCGGGATGAACCGCGTATTTGTCGTTCCGCTGTTCATTACTTCGATTGTCACCTCTGCCTCTTCGGCGCTCGCGAGAAGTGACCGCCTTGTGCTCGCCAGAAGTAACCACGTGAGCGTTGCGGTAAGTGAGCAAGCCCGCTTGAGCAGCCGGCACGGCTGAACGCGAGCGGCGGGCATAGATCAACGAGCAGGAGACT
>JBBRNB010000121.1:0-17348 GCA_038230535.1 Thermoanaerobaculia bacterium | reverse complement strand
TGCGTAGCCCAGCGCGTAAGCGCTGGGAACCCTGGCACCCCTGTTTCGAGCCGCGGAGCGGCGACATATGCGTAGCCCAGCGCGTAAGCGCTGGGAACCCTGGCACCCCTGTTTCGAGCCGCGGAGCGGCGACATAGAGCTACTCGAAAATGTACCTCTCGTCGTACGCGATGCCGTACTCCTTCAGAAACCGAACATACTCTTCCTGAAATGTGACGTGACGATGGTGCTGCTCCTGACTCTCGATATACCGTTGCACACGTTTAACGTTCGAGCGGCTGACGCTGAACGCCGAATACCCCTTCTGCCAGAAGAACCGTCGCCGCATCCCGCCGAATGTATGTACCCAATTCGACGAATTTGCCTTGATCTTCCCAACGGCGTCCGCAACGGGGACCTTCGGCTTCAATTCGACGAGCATGTGTACGTGATCGGCGACACCTCCGATCGTCAACGGTATTCCGCCCAGGTTGTGGACGATTCCTCCGAGGTATGCGTGCAACTCCCGACGGAGCTCGCTATCGATCAGAGGCAAGCGATCCTGCGTGCCGAAGACGATGTGCGTGACGAGGTCTGAGAATGTATGTGACATCAAGAAATCGTATCTCAGTAGCTCTATGCCGCCGCTCCGCGGCTGGAACGAGGGATACGTTCTGCTTTCGCAGTGCTGACGCACTGGGCTACGCATATGCCGCCGCTCCGCGGCTGGAACGAGGGATACGTTCTGCTTTCGCAGTGCTGACGCAATGGGCACCGCCGACGGAGCCAGCGTTTGCATGCCGAAGGCGTGAAGGTAGCCGGACCGAGCGCTTCCGGCGTTTCTCCAACACAGCACCCCCCTGCATTGCTCAGCGCCGCGCCGCGCGGTAGCTCGCCAGCGCGCGATCGAAATCATCCGATGGCGGCTCGCGGAGGACCTCGAGATGCTCGACGCCGCGGCCGCGGGCGATGATGACAGGCGTCACCGAGCGAACCATCTTCGTGGTCGTGTAGCGGATGATGAATCCGGTGCGGTCCCAGGAAGCGTGGTTGGCGTTCGAGCCGTGGATGATGTCGACGTCGTGGAGCGACATCTCGCCGGCGTGAAGGACGATGTCCAGGGCCTGGGTCTCATCGACCTGCACGGCGATCTCCTGGCCATGGCTCAGCATGTTGTGCGGCTCGTTGCGCACCGCGTGCTCGAGACGGCGGCGGTGCGAGCCCGGAATGACGCGCATGCAGCCGCTCTCAGGCGTGCTCTCGCTGAAAGCGATCCACGCGGAGACGGCGGTGGCCTCCCCCAGGAAGCCGGCGTATGCACCGTCCTGATGCCAGGCCACGTAACCGTCGTCGTGCGGCGGCTTGGAGAGAATCAGTGAGCCCCAGACGATGAGGTCATCGCCGAGGACCGACGAGACGGCCTCGACGACGCGCGGATTCAACGCCAGCTCATAGGCCCAGCGGAAGAAAAGATGCGCGCGGTCGAAGCGTTTCAACTCCCCGCCGTGGGCGGCACGGAGCTGTTCGTAGTGGCCGCGGAACCCCGCGAGATCCGCGTCGTCGAGGACGCGAAACGGAAACGCGACGCCGTCCGGATCGAACGTCGCCTTCATGGCCTTCATCCCAGCACCCGGGCGAATGCACGTAGCACGTCGTCCATGTCCTCGCGTGTGTTCGGCGGATGGACGTACCCGAACCACAGCAACTCCCGATTCGTGGCCACGGAACGGGGACAGGCATCGCGCGAGCGCGCCGCGAACAGAGGATGCTGATGCAGCAGTCGTTTGTATCCTGGCGTCATCGGAATGCCCTCCGCCGCGAGCGCCCGCACCAGCGCATCGCGGTCTCCGCGATATCGCAGCTTCAGCACGAAGTACGCGGGCTGGCAATCGGCGGCGAGCCGCTGCGGCGTGAGCTGTGGAAACGCGTGCAGCCCGTCGATGAGATGCCGTGCGTTCTCATTGCGCACGTGGTTTCGCGCATCGAGCTGCTCCATCTGCCCCACCGCGACGGCTGCCTGCAGTTCGGTCAACCGGTAGTTCATCCCCACGACGTTCCGCAGATCGTCCTCGCTCCAGTGTTCTTCCGCCGCCCCCTCGCCGTGATTACGGATGAGGCGGCACTTCATGGCGATACGCGGGTCGCCGGTCACGACCACTCCCCCTTCGCCGCACGTGATGCTCTTCGTCTCCACGAGCGAGAACACTCCGGCATCGCCCATCGAGCCCACTTCCCGGCCACCCACACTGGCGCCGGGTGCCTGGGCACAGTCCTCGATCACCGCCAGTCCGGCGCGCCGGGCGAACGCGAGGATCGCATCCATCGCCGCGGGAATGCCGCCGAGGTGTACGGCCACGATGGCCCGCGAGCGCGGCGTCAGCTTCGCTTCCGCATCGTCGATGTCGATGCAGAGAGTCTCCGGATCGACTTCCACGAAGACGGGCACGCCGCCGAAGGCGAGCATCGCCGTCGCCGTAGCGTGAAACGACATGCACGGCACGAGCACCTCGTCGCCCGGCTGCAGTCCGATCGCGCCCGCGATCATGGCCAGGCCGGACGTCGCGGAGTTGCAGGCGATGGCAAATGCGAGGCCGGTGCGGGCAGCGAACATCGCTTCGAGCCGGCGCACGTAGCGTCCGCCAAGGAATTGTGTACCCTGCCGCGGCAAATCGGCGACCGCGGCAGAAGGGAGCGTGCAGAGCTCGCGCGCGTCGCCCTCGATCCCCGCGCGGAAGCCAGACCATTCGCCGCTGTCGTACGCGTCGAGCAGCAGTTCGCGCTCACGCGCCGAGGGATAGGCCGGCCCCGCGAACGGGCGCGTACGGACCGGCGCCGTGAGAATCGCAGTCATGCTGTCGCCCTCCGCTGCAGCAGGCAATCGTCCGGCAGCGGGACGATGGGGCGGACGTTCGAATCGCAGTGAAACCAACTGCGCCGCGGCTCGAGCTCGTGCTGCGACACCGGAATGAAGTTCAGGTAGAGGATCATACGGTTCCATGGCGTGATGTTCGGTGCCGAGCCGTGGATCAGGAGACAGTGGAACAGGATCACCGTGCCGGGCGCGCCCATCAGCGGCACGATCCCGCCATCGTTCGCCGCCCGCTCGACCTCCGCCTCCGCGATCTCCATCGACGAGTCGTTGATGATGTGGCCGCGGCGATGAGAGCCGGGGATTACCAGCAGCGGACCGTTGCCCGCGTTCACATCGTCGACGAACACTCCGGCGATAAGCGCGCGCGGTGTGCGCATGCCGTCCATGCGATACCACTGGTTGAAGTCCTGATGCCACGCCCAGCCGCTGGCGCGGAAGGGGCGCTTGGCGTTGAGGCGCGACTGGAAGAGATGCACGCGGTCGCCGAGCAGTTGCTCGGCCGGCTCCACCAACCGCGGATGGCGGGCCATACAGCCGAGAACGTCGTCGTAGTCGTGTACGCCGAAGATCATCTTCACGATCTCCGGATCATCGTCCTCAGCGATCACCTCCGGCCCGCGCCGCGCCAGCATGCGCAGCGACGCGTTACGGATGAGCGCCTGCTCGTCCGCGTCGAAGAGGAGCGGCAGGACGAGAAAGCCACGCTCGTCCGTCTCCGCGAGCTGGGCGCGCGTCAGCCGCATCGCGCTTCCTCCGCCGCGCCGACGATGCGCACCGCCGCGTCGAACATCGCGTTGTAGTGGATGTGTACGAGTTGCTCTGGCGCCATGGAGCGATATGGTTCCGCGACCGACGAGCGTCCCGGCAACGGATAGTTGTATCGGGCGCCGAGGATCTCGACGCGATCCCACACGCGCGTCAGCGTCGCGGCGAGCGAGAGTTGGTCGAGGTAGTGTACTTCTCGCCGCCGCGGCAGATGATCGGCGGCCATCAGGGCGAGGAAGTCGTCGCGCCAGCGCGCGAAGAGTCCGGCGCTGCGGCGTACAGCGATCAGTCCCGAATTGAAATAAGCACGGATACGCTGCCGGCTGCAGGTGGTGACGACGTACGGCTCGTTGGAGATGCCAAGGAGGCCGTACATGCGCAGCCAGTATTCGTCCATCGGATCGCCGGGACCGCTGGAGCTGACGCGGCGGAATCGCGTGCGCCAGTGCGGATGATCATCGGACTCCGGCTCGGCGGGCGAACGGTGGATGTCGACGGGACGCACGCCGGCATCGATGCCATCGCGCAACTCCAGCTCCCTCGGCTCGTCGACAATGACGGTGTCGCTGTCGAGGAAGACGACGATGTCCGTCCTGGCCATCTCCTCTGCTCGCGCCGAGGCGAAGATCTTGTTGCCGATCGCGTAGTGCGCGAAGCTCGTATTGAGCGGTTCGGTGCTGTGCTGCACGCCGAGGCCGCGCAGTTGGGACACGGTCTCCGGCGCCACCTCGGTACCAAGGCGTGGCTGGAACGTGAAGATCGGCGCGCCCGCATGCCGGCCCCCGAAGCGGCGGATCGAACGGCAGAGCAGGAGCGTCTTCGCTTCCAGCTCGCCCCGCTCCACACAGGCAACGAAGGATATTGATGCGCTCATGATGCGAGCACCCATTCGTCCGGCACGGATGCGCGCGGCATCGTGTCGAGCCCGGTCAGCGGCGTGAGGTTCACGATCTCGACCCCTCGGCGGGCCGCCTCGGCACAGAATCGCCCCCATCCGGCTCTCACCTGCTCGAACTGCGCGGCCGATCGCGCGAAACCGCTGACGTGAAACCCCGAGCCCGAGGCATGCGCGCCGTCGTTCGGATGCATGTCGAGGCCGATGTACGCGAGTTTGCGAAATCCGCGCGGCGGCCGGTTCGATGGACTATCGCCGGGCCACGGATTGCCGACCCAGTTGCCGATCACCATCCCGCTGCTGCCACCCTTGTACCCCTGGGCGGGATGGTCGCTCCAGCCACAAACGCCATCCGCTTCGTGGACCTCGTGAATGTAGAAATCGGCTTCGGCGCTCGCGCAGTCGACCGAGGTCACACGCCACGCCCGCGTCGAACGCCAAAGGCTCGCCAGACGCGGCACGCTTTCGAACAACCCCGAGCCGATGTCCATCGCGGAAAGCATCGTGAATTCCACAGCATGCCGCTCGCATGCTTCCGCTGCCGGCGCGCCGTTCACGCCGACCACCGCTCCAGCCTTCCCAATCTCCGCCCATCCGAGGGCGGAGAGACGCTCCAGCGACGGACCGGCGCAGACGATCACGGCCACGTTGCGATCGATGCGCATCACGCGGCCAGCTCCCAGAACTGCTCCTGCAATTCGGCGAGGAAGTTGACGTGCAACCGCGGATGCGGCGTCACGGAACGGGGGGAAACGCCATGCAACGCATCGGGCGAATGGATGAAGAACACGAGCCGGTTCGCCTCGTACGGAATCGTCTTGACCAGCTCGACTAGTGCATCGTCGACGAAACGTCCCGGCTCGAACCGGCGCGGACGGGCGCGAAAGCGATACAGCTCGAGGTCGCCTCCGTGTGAGTCGTCGCCGGGACGGCGCATGTACAGGAGCCCCGCGTACAACGCCACCTGCCGGTCGACATGCACGCGATGGGCGCGCGTCTGAACGCTGACCGGCGCACCCCAGGTGATCTGGCAATCGAGCGCCGCATCAGTGGGCGGCTCCGCGTACCGCACGCCGGTACGCATCGCATCGAGCCGGCCGTTGCGAGATTCGAATTCCGGATGCAGCGCGCGGATCGTCTCACCAAATACGCGCACTACGTCGTCGAAGAAGCTCTGCGAGGTGTGCAGGCGCGTGAACCGCCGCCAGGCATCGAGCCCTTGCATCGTGAGTACATCGCGCGCGGTTAGCCGGTACGGCGTGTTGTTCGCTGCCTCCACGCCGTGCAGGATGTCCGCGGCCGGTGGAATCGTCGCGGCGAGCTCCTCATACAGCGCAGGCTCCACCGCATCGTCGAGCACGACATGGGGGAACGGATGCGGATCGATGTCCGCCGCCGTCACGCGGTGGAGCACGCTCTTCATGCCGCCTCGGCAGCCTCGCGCGCGCGGACCCGCGGCAGCACCTCGGCGTGAAAATTCGACATCTCCTCCATATCCGGCCAGCCCATGAAGAGGAACTGCGTGATCCCCGCGGCACGGAACTCGAACAGCGCTTCGGTCACCTCTTCCGCCGAACCGACGATGGCCATTGCTGGAGCGCCGAGGTACGGCACGGCGCCCGACCACAAGTACGGCGTCAGCCAGTCCTCGCTCGCCGCGAGCTTGTAAGTCGAGGTGAAGGCCACCGAGTCTGACCGCTTCGCGAACTCCTCATGCGTCCGTTTCGGCTGCTGGCCGACGTCATCGAGGATCGACTGCGCAGCCCGCATCGCTTCCTGATGCGTCGGCCGCACGATGAGCGAGACCAGCAACCCGACTTCCGTTCCCTGCGCCGTGATCTCCGACGTCCGGGCGCGGAGCTTTTCCGGCGTATCGGGAAGGCGCCACAGGCAATCGGCGTGTTTGACCGCCAACTGTTCCGCGAAGAGCGAGCTCCCGCCGAGGAAGATCTCCGGCCTGCCGCGGTCAGGCGCGGCGAAGGGGATGTTCAACTTCCCCTTTTCGATGCGGTAATACGCGCCCTCGAAATTCACTTCGCCCTCGCGGCGCCAGAACGCATCACAGACCTGCATAAACTCGTCGGTACGCGCGTAGCGGTCGTCGTGGGTCAGATAGTCGCCGTAGTAGCGCTGCTCCTCCGGCGTATGTCCGGCCACCACGTTCAGGCAGATGCGGCCTTCTGTGATGGTCGAGACGCTGTTCACCTGCTGCACGAACAGGGTCGGCGACATGACCCCGGACCGGACGGCCACCATGAACTTGATGCGGGAGGTCAGCACGCCGAGAGCGGATGCGAGGACGAGCGGATCGGGACGATGGAACCCGAACGCGGTGAGGAGCGACTCGATCTCGCACTGCTCCGCGTGACGGCAGAACCGGACAAGCGTATCGAGCGACGGTACGCCGACCGCCGCGCGCGCTTTCGCTCCACGGAACTTCTCGCCGGCCGATGACATGCTCCAGTGGAATCGCAGTCTCATGCCGGCTGTGTGAGATCCTTACTGAGAAAGACGCGCGGCGGCGGATGCTTGTGAAGGATTCCGCCGCCCTCTTCACGGCACGCGCCGCGAGGCCGTCTCATGATCTAGACCCCGATGCCGAATTCATCCCGTCCTCTCTTTCTCGCGGCACTCCTCGCCGCTCTCCCGCTGCTCGCCGCGCAGACGCCGAAGGGGAATTCCGACTTCGGCACCTCCCTGCAACTGAAGGTCGAGCCATTGGCTGGAATGCTGTTGCGCGAGGCGGAGCCGGCACGCGTGACCCTCACGTTGCGTAACGAGAGTACCGGAACGCCGCTCTCCGGCGTCTATCCAAACGCCTGGTTTCACCGCCGCGACGACGACCAGCCGGTCGACCGCAAGCAGTGTACCGCGATGATTGCCGCGTACGCCGGCGATAACTCGCTGACTCGTCCCGCGCTCGACCTCAACTCGTATTACGTCCTGGCCCTGAACAGCGACGGCACGCTGACAGTCGTCGATCCGGTCTTCGGCTTCGGCGGCTCGCAATTGCTGGCGATGCTGCAGCTCGACTCGCCCGGATTCGACTGGACGCTCGCCGGCCGCGACAAGACGCTCTTCGTCACCATGCCGGCCGCCGGCCGCGTGGCGGCCATCGATACCAACCGCTGGAAGCTGCTGAAGACCATCGACGCCGGCCCCGAGCCGCGCCGCATCGTCGCCCAGAGCGACGGTCACTACGTCTGGATCACCACGGCGAACGGTGTGACTGCCCTGCGCACGTCCGACCTGAGCGTCGCCGCGAAGTTGGTAACCGGCAAGGGCACGCACGACCTCGCCATCACGCCCGACGACCAGTCCGTCCTCGTCACGAATTCGGCCGACGGGACGATCTCGCTGATCGATGTGGCGAAGCTGGCCATCACCGGGCGCGAGCCGGCGGGGACGCAGCCGTTGTCGGTGGCCTGGTCGCAGATCAGCAGTCTGGCCTACGTCGCGTCGGCCGACGGCACGATCACCACCTTCGACCCGCGGACGCGCAAGAGCGTAGCGCGGATTCAAACCGAGGCGGGGCTGGAGCAGATCCGCTTCGCGCCGGGCGGCCGCTACGGCTTCGCGCTCAATCCGTCGAAAGACCTGCTGCACATCGTCGACGTCGCATCGAATCGCGTGGTGCAGACCGGGGAGCTGGAGGGCGGACCGTTCGAGGTCACCTTCACGGATACCTTGGCCTACATCCGCCGCCGCGCCAGCGAGCTGGTACTGATGGTCCCGCTGACGAACATCGGCGATGAAGGGAAACAACTCAGCGTCGCCGACTTCCCCGGCGGCGACGAGAACTTCGGCAAGCGTGCGCGAACGACGGCCGCAGACGGGATCGTCGCGGCGCCAGGCGCGGACGCGGTACTGGTCGCCAATCCCGCCGATCAGCACGTCTACTTCTACAAGCAGGGCATGGCCGCGCCGAGCGGCTATTTCATGAACTACGGCCACGATCCGCAGGCGGTGTTGGTGCTCAATCGCACGCTGAGCGAGCGCACCCCCGGCACCTTCTCGACCACCGCCACCATGCCGGCCGCCGGCATCTACGACGTCGCGGTTTTCATCGATTCGCCCCGCGCGATCTCCTGCTTCCGAGTCCGCGTTGCAGAGAACCCTAGCCTGCCGCGGAAGCTCCCGCCGCTGAAAGTGGAACATCTGACCAGGCGCGATGGAATCGTCTCCGGCCAGCCGTCGGAGATCGCGGTGCGGCTGCTCGATCCGGCCACGGGCAAACCGATGCCGGCCCTCGAGGACGCGGGCGTACTGATCATGCAGGCAGGCGGCTCCTGGTCCGACCGTCAACGCCTCACCCCCACCGGCGACGGCCGCTACACCGCGACCTTCACACCTCCGCTCAGCGGCGTCTACTACGTCTACGTCGAATGCCGCTCCGCCGGACTGCGCGCCAGCAATCCACAGTTCCTCGCGCTGGAAGCGCGATGACGATGCGCGATGATGATCACGACCATTAAGGTGTGTCAGGAGCCTATGGTTTCCCTACCTTCGGCGTAGCCGGAACCCGAGAAATAGGGCTGAGAACGACGGGCGCCGTCGCTGTCGGGGAATGTCATGGCTACGACATCCTGGGAGTTCCGTCCTGTTCGACCGCGTGGCAGTCCGAGAAACGTGCCCAACGAGGACGGAGCGCAATTCGTAGGCGAACTGCGGCGCGCTCCCACCCTCTCAGACACGGCGGACGGTATCGTCAGCCACGACCGATCCCAATCCATGCAAACTACAACTGCGCGTCGTGCCGGGTGAACGATGGTCGAGTATCGACCGACACGCTCAATGCGATCGTTTTACGAGATCGACGTGAAGCAGATCGAGGACCTCACCGGCCGGGTTGAGGAACGTCGAGTCCGATTCATCTCCCGCGAAGATCAATCCGACGGCTTTGCCATCCTTGTCGGTCGCCAATGAACCTGAATCTCCAGCTACTGCAAAGCCCCGTCCCCTCACGAGAATCTGATGTATAAAAGTGATCGTAGGGCCACAAGGAATGAAGGGGACGCGAATGAGAACGTCGGGCCACTCTACGAAGCCGTTGTCTGTATAGTCGCTACCCGCGCCGCATTTTCTGACACGAAGTCGCGGCGTAATCGCTTTTGAATAATAGAAATCACCATTCGGAAAAATAGGACACCCATCCCAGACGACGTCCTTTGCCTGCACGAACGCAGCGTCCGCCGCGTTCTGCTCTAGAGGTCCGAATTTGATCTCGGTTATCTTAAGAAGTTGGCCGATCGTTCGCCCTGGTTGGCATTCTGTCTTCGCAGTGGCCGGTACGACTTCTTTTGCCTCTTTCGCATTGGGGCACAATAGCGGCCCTTCGGCGGCAGCGACGTGATTACACGTCAAGTATCCAGACACATTGCCGTCCTTGCGGTCCACGACAGCCGCGCCAATTGTACCCTCAAAACATCCTGCCTTGTTGCTGGTCGAACCGCCTACACTCACGCCAAATCCTTTGAGCGGGTCAGTCTCCACAAATTCTCGCTGGATTGCGACGCGTAAGCCTTTTATCGGTTTGAATCCTAAACGACCCAGCACGCTTTGATCATCTCCATCACTATTCAGAATAGCCAGTAAATCGCCGAGATCGCGAGTCTTTGGGGCCCGCCTATTGACAACAAAAGCAACCGTCGCAACCGGGCCACCGTCGTTCTTTACATCGTATTTTAGGGCGATCCCTTCGACTGCAGGAATCGAAAAATACATCCGAGCTAAAGCCACCTGACGATCGGCCAGCGCCTTTCGCAGCTCAACTACAACCGAACTCTCCTGGGTGTGTCGATCCTCCTGGGCGTCGACGATCACTACACTGGACATGATTGCGATACAAATGAAGAATGTGCGTCGAGCAGTTTTCATCGGTCACCTCCGTATCAAGGGCGTGTATTCGAACAGCCTGCAACGTCGACCAACGAGACCAGACTGGTGTAGCAATACGTTTTGTCAGGATCACACGGCGGTACTTGATCAACCACGATTGCTGGCA
This sequence comes from Thermoanaerobaculia bacterium, assembly GCA_038230535.1. GTDB lineage: Bacteria > Acidobacteriota > Thermoanaerobaculia > Gp7-AA8 > Gp7-AA8 > JADGNZ01. Next base: position 6,833 of record JBBRNB010000121.1, on the reverse strand, counting down.
GGTGTTGCTTGAGGCCACCATATAGTTTTTCGTTCAAAACAAAGTGCGTGGTGGTGTGGTGCGCGTGTCCCAAGTTGGCCACCGCAACTAGCAGTGGCTTATCACTCGGGGCGGTCTTTACCGTCCGCCACTCGTTTCCAGTCGCCATCGACTTGATTTGCAATCTAGCAGCGCTATTCGTGTGACCGTACCAAGCGACGACATCGGCGAATTGCAAAGGACGGATTTGATGCCCGTCTGAGAAGACAAACCTGCCCTGTCGAAACGACTTGAAGGGATACGCGATCAGCGAGCCGCCGTCCAGATCGAAACAGGCGTCCACGGGAGACTTCGGCAGCCCCGCCTGATCATCGCCACACAATGCGTATTTTTGGGCGGTCTGTGGAGGCAGAAGACTCTTCAGCCGGGGAACGAGGTCACAGAAGCTGGGATCTTCGTCAACAGCATCACCATTCGGCGGGTTATGGTCGTCGTCGACGATACGCAGGCGGAGACCACGAATCGATGTCCAGCAATATGTGTTGTCGCATTCCACCGAGCGGCCGGACGCTCGCCTCAGGCTGTCCTCGTCCGCTCCATAGACACCAAGCTTGGGCGTATGCCGCTTGGTAAAGAAGTTCCCATGGATCATCATTGCCTGCCGGCTCTTGGAAGACCCCTCCGATCCTCCGGCGAAGCAGATGATCCCAGTGAAGGTCACCTGAAAATCATTCGCGGTGAGAAGGTTTGTGGGTGGTACTTCGTTGATGCAAGGTCGTCTCTGATGGCAAGGTTTCGCAACAGGTGGATAGCTATCGCGCGCACACGCACGCGGCAGCGAGGGTTGCGCCGATGCCGGTAACGCAACGCTCCACGCGCTTACCAGGCAAAGGACAGCTGCACGGAGGAAACTGCGTTTGATCATGACATCCCCTTTCTGATGGTGGTCAGCCCGCTCGAGCCGCCCACGACTGTGATGTTGGACCAGGTCAACGGCTGGCGGATCCTGCCTCCCCCATCCCGCAACTCGTCCCGAGCCATCTCGCGAACGGCCCTGGATGCCTCGACTCCCGCGGCCAGCCGGCGGTGAAGCGCGAGCATGAGAGGCGCCGATACGACGTCGTCGAGATCGGTGAGACTGGCGATGGTGGTCGGAACGCCCGCGGCTACGAACGCCAAAGCGAGATTTTCGGGACCGTCGCTACGCTCGATCGCGCCGTCCGAACGGCAGGCGGCGAGCACCACCAAGCCCGTGCCGTGCAGGTTGAGCTTCACGATGTCGCCGATGCGAAGCTCCCCTCCCCGATCACCGTCGGGCGAGAGTAGCAGCGCCGAATCGGCCACGGGCCGCTTCACCAGGCCATGCGTGGCGAAATGGGCCACGTCGTGGCTCCGGATCAGATCGACCACCGAAGCCGGTCTGGCCTCGTGTGAAACGACCACCCGCGCCTTCCCATAAACCGACGCCACCTTTCTCGCCTCCCTGGAAGCCCACTCCAGCCGATCCAACTTCGGATAGCGATCCATGTCGAAGGCATCACCGGAAATGGAGGCGATGGACGGGTGAGGCGGCAGGTGAGCACGGAGCGACGCGGCAATGGTCAGCGTGGCGCTGGGAGCCATGGTCAGGGAGGCGTCCTCGACCAGGAACCGTTGCGTGGTGGCGTTGTACAGAGCCGCGAAGGGGAACCCGGAAAGATGGCGGTCCGCGCTGATGGCGATGTTCTGCGCCCCGGCGAGCGCCTCGCGAACCGGCTGCCACAGGAGACTATCCGCCGCGGCCAGAGCCGCGAGAGGATCGCCGGAGGTTCGTTGCACCGCATCCTGGGATGACGCGGTGATCTGCGCCAGCCGTTCCTGATCGCAGGGCGTTGCCACTGTGCTGAACGAGTCTCGGCGCACGACGAACGCCACCAACTGGTTGCCCGCAAGCGTGTACTCGACGATGGCAGCGCCGGGCGCAAGAGCCGCGCGAATGGCGGCCAAGTGCATCGGCTCCACCTCGGTTGCCGATGCCGCCGATCCAAGCTCGAACATCTCCGTGAGCGCCCGCGCGCGCTGCCGTTCGACCAGATCGAACGCCCTTTCCCGCTCGCCCGCACGAAGAGCCAGTTCGACGGCCTTCTCGAATAGCCGGTCCGAGCTCGCCAGAAGCGTTGCGCGCTGATTCAGCTCGGTAATCCTGCGACGCTCGCTTTCGATGAAGGCGATCCCTGCATCCAGGTCTTTGCGCGCTGCCTGCGAGTCGCCAGATCGGTCCAGCAGCGTGGCCCGTTCGAGGTAAATCCGAGGAACTTCCACGCGCCGGTCCGCCTGCTCGAAAAAACGTAGGGAATCGCTGAAACGGGCAATGGCCGCGCGCGGATCATCACGGCCGCGCAAGAGGCCTTCGACGAACGCCAGAGTGGCGTCAAAGCGAGCCCGCGCGCTGGAGTCAGTCAGTCGGCTGGCCCACCGTTGTGCAGTGCCCACATCGAGCCGCGCCGCCCCGGCCTCTCCCTGCTCGGCATTCAATCGCGCCCGAAACGTGAACGCTTCCGCCGCGACGAGAGCCTCACCCTGCTGCTCCGCCGCCGCCGTCGACAGATCGAGCAAAGCCCGGGCGCGGCTCGACTGCCCATGTCGCATCGCCGCAGCGGCAGCCGCTTCGATGGCCACCATGAGCCGGTAGTGATCCCCGGAACGCGACAGTTCACGGAAGGCGCGCCGGCGCGCACGCCACGCCTCGAAGGCGTCGCCTGCATAGTCGTAAGCACTGGCCAGGAACGCGTCGAACACGGCCGGGACCTTGGTCTCGCCAATGGCACGCAGCTCGTCGCGGGAGCGGGCAAAAACCTGCATCGCCTCCGAGAGCGATCCCCGCTCCATCAGGCAGCTTCCCCGCTCCCAGCCGAGGGTCGCGTCGACGGCGTGATAGCCACGGCGGTAGAGCTGCTCGTTCGCCAGCGCATCAAGGATCTCTGCCGCTTCGCGGAGCCTCAACTGAGCATGAAGCGCACTGCCGGCGTAATACCGCGCCAGGTACACCATCGGCGTGCCGCAGGAAACGAAGATCTCTTCGGCCTGCCGGAACCGGCTTTCAGCCTCGGCAGGGTGACCGAGAAAATGAGCTTCTTTGCCATCTCCAAACACCTTATGGCCGCGCGCCAATTTCTCGCGCGCGGCTGGCGACGTCGCGTTGTCGATGGCGCTCACTGCGTCCGCCAGAAGACTCTCCCCCGAGGTCTTGCGAAGAGTCGTAGCAACCTGCCTCACCTGATCCAGGCTCTTTGCGGCGGCCGCTGTCTTGCCATCCAGGAAAGCGGCCGCCCATTCGTTGAGTCCATCCCCTTCCGCCCAGAGGCGCGCCTGTTCGGGATGGTCCCGCGCCAAATCACCGAATACCGCACTATCAGCGGTGGGCGATCGCCGCGCTGCGGCAAGACCTCTCTTCCACTCGCCCACTTCGCCGGCGACGCCAAGCGCGTACGTATTCTTTCGCGCTTCGTCCGCCCACGGCGATATGGGGTCGTTCGCGAGATAGCGATCCCACGCCTTGCGTGCCTGCGGGGCAAGTGCAAGCCGGTCGAGCGCCAGGGCACGATTGAAGAGTGCCGGCTCGAACTTCGGATTGACCGCGAGAGCCGCGTCAGCCGCCGCGAGAGCATCCGCGATCAGTCCGGCGTCATCAGCCTCCTCGGATTGCACAAGAAGTGCGGCGGCAAGATCGTTGAGCGTGGCCGCGCTGTGAGAGGTCGAGGCAATGGAGCTCAGAGCCCTCACCGCACGGTCGGTCGAGCCATCCAACAGATGGACAACGGCGGTAGGCTCATCATCAGCCTGCTCACTTTCAGCAATCCTCGGTTGCCCTCCACGGGTAGCCGCACCGGTTGTCATTGCATGGGCGACCGTTGTGGCCTTGCGAAGCGGCCTGTACGTCAGGATGCCGCTGAGCCGCGGCTCGACTGTCCTGTACGTTTTCACCCGGGCAAATACGTTCGGATCGAGACTTGCTCGCTGAACCGAAGACTTGCCCCGCAGGTCCAACAAGATGACCGCGGCGGCAAGCAACGCCACCGTGACCGCACCGATCACCCAATACCGGGCCGGACTTCTGTAACGAAGCGGTATCCGCATCCCTCGTTCGGTAACAGCTCCGGCTGACCCCCAGCCAAGCGGCGACCTGCCTCTCTCTGATTGTGTTCCCCAAGAGTACCGCATTCCGCGTGTATAGACGGATAGCAGGCCGCTTTTCCGTCAAACGCCGCACCCCGGAGAATCGCCGTCTCCTATCTTGTGTAGTGCGTCTCCTCCGACCGGATCGAGGACTTTGTCGAAGACTCGGCGCGTACGGACCGAAAGGTAGAACGAGGCGAAGCTTCGCCTTTATCTGCGGACATCTGCGTCATCTGCGGATGAGCCCTTCGCCGAACGCACCGCACAGAAGGAAGATTCACCCCGATCGCCGCCGACCCAAGTCTGCCTGACACCAAGGACCCCATCCGCAGATTACCCAGATGTACGCAGATGTTTGGCCTCGAAACGTCGCACTACGCCATTCAGATTGAGGGGGAGAGACCGAACGATGCCCAGCGTGAGAGCGTCCCGATTGGCGTGCCAGATGCCATCGAGATCGGCACCGATGGTCATCCTCTGGATCGGGGCCAACTCTGCAGAATTCACGCTCGCGCGGCGCTTGATCGACACATGCGTGGGTCTGGGCGCTGGTGCTGCTCAACGTCTTCCCCCCTTCTTTCTGAAGTCGATCGAGTTCCGCCGCGCGACTTTCTGCCGTTCCTTCCATTCATGGCCATCTTCTCCGTCGCGGCGCTGATGCGGCTCAAGTATTTCGTGATGATCCTGTGCGTGATACCGATCGTCTGCATCGTCGGCGTCGGTTACTACACGGCATGGCTGTCGAACCGCACCCGAGAGTTCATCACGATGGAGAATCAGCTCCTGCGGCTGACACGTCACCCGAGGAGATCGCACTCAGTGGTACCGGGAGGTTCGCACAAGGGCGCTTCTCCGTCGACAGTTATCGCCTGAAGCGCCATCCGCAGATGACACAGATGTGCGCAGATAAAACCGTCTTTCATCTGCGTCGATCTGCGTCATCTGCGGATAAAGCTTTTCAACAACCGGCCGGCCAAGCCATCGCCTCGGCGAACCCCGGCAACTCCGGCCTCCCCGTTTTCGATCGCCTCGGACATCTGCCGCCGCGTCCACCCGAGGAGCCCCTCCGCCGCCACACGAGCGAAGCCGGGCTGATCTTCACGGCTTTGGCCGGGCTGCCGGCGCGCCAGACCGCGGAAACGATTGGTTCGCCGAGCTAGCCAAACTGCTCGACACCAGCATATGCATCTACATCGCCCGTAATCGGCGGTGATGAGATCATTCTGCGGCGACCCGTCCGCAACCTTCGCGGCGCCGAAGAGCAGCGACCCTTCCCGCGCGCATTCCCTGCTGGAACAGTTTTCCAGAATCGTGGCAATTCTGCCGCTTTCTGCGGCGGCCGGGCGGCACTATGGCCTCGTGAGAGCCGCGCTGGAACGGGCCGGTACGCCCATCGGTAATGACGACCTCTGGATCGCAGCGCACGCACTGGCGCTGGGTGTGCCGCTGGTCAGCAACAACCTGCGCGAATTTGACAGAGTGCCGGGACTGAAGCTGGAGAACTGGGTTTGAATGATTGGAAGACGCCGCCAGAGGCTTATCCGCAGATGACGCAGATGGGACGCAGATGAGAACCGTCCTCCATCTGCGTCTATCTGCGTCATCTGCGAATAAGCCTTTTCATCAACCGGCCGGCCGCTGGTCAGCAACAACCTGCGCGAATTTGACAGAGTGCCGGGACTGAAGCTGGAGAACTGGGTTTGAGTGATTGGAAGACCCAGCCAGAGGCTTATTCGCAGATGGGACGCAGATGAGAACCGTTCTCCATCTGCGTCCATCTGCGTCATCTGCGGATAAGCCTTTTCATCAACCGGCCGGCCAAGCCATCGCCCGCGGAAACCACTTCTCGAGCGTCGTCCACAGCTCGACCTCCCCGTTCTCGATGGCAAGGAGGGAAGTGAGTCGGTTACAAAATGTAACCGACTGAAGTTGCGGCCGGCGACGGCAAACACGATCTCACCGGCGTCGCAACCGCGGAGACCCTGCTGCGCGTCGTGCAGAACGTTCCCAGCCCCAGGGTCGAGCCCATCAAACTCTGATCAGCACTTCCCAAGGTGCCACCACTCTTGCTCCCGCTGCTCCAGGGACGGTTATCGCGTGACGCCCTATCCGCAGATGACGCAGATGTACGCAGATGAAAACCGTCCTCCATCTGCGTTCCATCTGCGTCATCTGCGGATGAGCCTTTGCATCACCCGACTGGCCACGCCATCGCCTCGGCGAACCCCGGCAGCGCCGCCGACAGCTCCTCGATATGCGCGCTGGCGATGCCATCCAACTCCCGCTCCAGCACCCCGCTGACGGTTGTCTCCTGCTGTTCCGCCCGATACTCCAGCATGTCGATGTGATGCCGCGGCAGCCGGACGCGCAGCTCCGCGCTCCGGATCGCCTGCGGCAGGATGTCGTCCGCATCGTCCCCGAGCGCCTCTTCGATGACGTGCATCGGCCAGATCTCCAGCGCCTTGGCCATCATCTCCGCCCGCGGAAACCACTTCCCGAGTGGCGTGGTCCACAGCTCGACTTCACCAGACGCAATGGCCTCGGACATCTGCCGCCGTGTCCACCCGAGGAGCCCCTCCGCCTGCATAATGCTGACATGCGGCCGTGGCTGTAGGAAGATGTGACGGATGCGGGAGATGAGGTCGGGGTTGAGCATGGTTGATCCAACCTGTCTGCTTTTTCTCGGAAGACAATCGTCT
>JBBRNB010000120.1:0-18190 GCA_038230535.1 Thermoanaerobaculia bacterium | reverse complement strand
GCCGGAAATTGCGGTATGCCGTCGGTTCCGTGGCGCGCGCCACCACCGGGCGTTCCAAGCGCGCACTGCACAACTGTCGTGACAGTCCAGTGGACAGTTTTAGTGAGCAGACCACGGTAATTTCTCGCGAGCGCCGAAGCTCCTAACGTGCCGTCGAAACGCGGCTCCGAAGGCGCCGTCTTCGGAGCGCATCTCCGCGCGCTCCGTATCGCTCGCGGGTTGAGCAACAGCAACTGCGAATCGAATGAGCCGTTCATCAAGCAACCTCGAACGCGGGGTGAAGATCCCCAGTTTGTCGATGCTGCTCCGGCTTGCCGAGGGGCTGGAATGTACGATTTGCGAGATTGTCGAAGTTTTCGATTGGAAGACGGCCAGAGTGCTCAAACCGAGTCGCTAACAGAGCCTTCGAATCGTCCACCTTCGCTCTAGTGAGTCGAGGCAGGTTTTAGGGAGACTCACTCTCTGGGACGTCACTTGATCAGCCCGGCTCCCTTCAGTTCCGCCCGCAGCCTGTCCTTCGTTTCTAAGAGCAAGCGTTTCGAATTTTTCAGGTAGGGTGAGTCCGGCCATCGGCTCGGCGGCCATGACTACAGTTGAAAGTCCTAGTTCTTTACTCAAGAACAGATCTATTCTGTCACGCAGAGAGTGATTGCTGCCATGTACTATGAAAACCTTCTCGGCGGGCTGGCCTTTTTGCGCTGGCTTTTCGGTCTTGCTAAGCACATGCTCCGTGTGAGCGACGGAGGCTTATCGACACGGATACGTCTTTGCCGCCTCGACCGCCCATTCGAGAAGGCGTCGCCTAACTTGCGTGAACATGGAAGCTACTTGCCGTGTACTGATTCCGGCGAAGAACTGACTATCAACGTTGGCAGCACGTTGGCGATCATCAACTAATCCTTTTAACACCGGTTCTACGAACAGAAGAGGACCGCCGTACGGCGTGTTTTTTGGCGATTCTAATATTAGTTTATCTAGTACAGATATCGACTCCGTCATGGCTCGCTTTTGCTCTTCCTTGGCGAGCACTCTATTCCAGTAAACCGTTGTGTAGCGTCCATCCTTCAGGGCCAGTAGATTTCGGTAAAGTATCCGGTAGGGTGGAAGACGGTCTTCGAATGCGAAGCCATTCAGTTCTTCATCAATCCACGCGTCGGCGATGTCTTCGCCGTTATCGGAGGAGGCTTGCGCTGCCAATCGCAGAAGATCTTCGAGAGGCTCGCCGGCACGGCGGCAGCGTCGTGCTAGATCATTCATGTTGATGGTCATCACGTACGCGGCCTACGATCCTCGACTCAAAAACATATTTAGCCGCCGTCTTCCAATCTAGCGAGCAACGTCTAACAACGCGACCGAACCCACTAAGGTCTCCAGTCCTTTCAGGTCTGTCAATTCTAAGCGCCTTCCACTGAATGCGCTACTCTCCGAGTGACGGTCTGAGACAAGCATTCCGTCGTTGAGCATTGCTTCCTTGCGACAGTTTTACCCCGAAAGTGTGGCGTGTGTCATCCCCCGTTGGGTCAGGTAGTTCCTCGCAAGGGAATCACCGAAGTCCAACGTCTCTCCGGTTAAGATACCTCCCGGAGGTTCCAATTTCATGCGTCTTCGTCTCACTCTGCTTTGCTTGCTCGCCTTCCCCCTCGCCGCAGCGGCGGACAGCTACTACCTGCCGATCGCGGGGAGTGTCGGGAGCTTTCGGACTGATGTTCGGATCTTCAACCCCAGCACTACCGATTCGACCGTCACGATCGTCTTCGTGCCGGTTGGGAACCAGAACTCCAGCTTGACGTTCACACAGGGTGTCACCAAGGTCATTCCGAAAGGGACCGGGGTGGTGTACGACGACATCGTCTCCACCCTGCTGGGGAGGACCGGGCTCGGGGCCATTTACATCGACGCGAATACGGTTCTTCTTGCTACCAGCAGGATCTATGCGCAGACCTCGGCGGGGACGCTGGGGCAGGGGTTTCGGGCACTGCGGATTGGGAATCTGCTCCTGCAGGGAGTGATGATTCAGTTGCGCGCGGATGCTTCGTTTCGGACGAACATCGGCGCGGTGAATCTGCAGAACACACCTGCCCATGTGACCTGGTTTCTGTTTGACAGGAACAACAACCTGGTCAGCCAGAAGACGATGACGGTCGCGAACTACGAGGTCATCGGACCGACGAGTATCACCTCGGGGTTCTTCTTCGATTCCGGGAACGCCGATCTCAGCGATTGCCACGTCGCGTTTGTGAGTGATGTCGGGTTGGGGGTGTATGCGTCGGTGGTGGACAACGGGACGACCGATCCCACGTTCTTCGCGGCGATGGATCCGGCGGGGTTTTGATCGCTTTGGACTTGCACGCGATGCCCCATCGAGAGTCCTTCTGCCCTCCGCAGAGGGGTGAAGGTGCCGAAGGCGGATGAGGGGTTCTCCTCTCTGTTCATGGGGCTAACGGTTTACGCCCCTCACCCCCACTACCCCTTCGCTGCGCTCAGGGTCCGTGTCTCCCTCTCCCCGCGTCTACGCGCGGGGAGAGGGTGGCTCGATTGGGGGGGGCGCTGGCCTCTGCACAACCGCCACTCTGCAACCGCGAGACTGCCCCAACCCCTCTGACGACGATGGGATTCTGAGGGGGGTGGCTTGCACGGAACGACATCTTTATTTGTTCCATCGCCCGGATTTTGCAAAGATGGGGAATCCGAGGTGATGGATGGCTGACGAATTTGGGACGGTGAATGTCAAGAGGGGGGATCGGGCGCGGGAGATCGACGCGAAGCGGCAGCAATACCGGCTGCATCGCGAGGCACTGCAACGGATGATTCCGGATGCGCCGAATGAGCAGTTGGCGGCAGAGTATCAGCGGCTGGTTGCCTCCATCGATGCTTCGGTTCGCAAGCTCGATGAGATGGATGGTCCCGGGACAGGAGCGATGGCGTTCGCGGAGACGCAGCGGATGGCAACATCGCCGGGCAACCGGCCGCTGGTGGCGCCCGAGCCGGTGACGGATCGCGTGACGGATCATGGCATCACGAATTACGACGGGCCGGTCGACCATCCGGCGGGCAACGGTTCACGCGTGCTTCTGATGCTGGCTATCGCCCTGGTGGTCCTCGGCGTCATCGCATGGCTGATCTGGCGAGCGAGCTCCGATCGCAAGCCGGCGACACAGGTGGTGGAGCAGCCGGTTTCGACGACCAATCCCGAGGCGGCGACGACGTCTTCCATCGCGCCGGTTCCGGTGGCGGTGGCGTCGTCGATCAAGATCGCGCCGGCGGTTGCTGACTACGGAACGATCCGCAAGGGGACACGGGCGGTACGGCAGTTCGAGATCACCAATCTGACATCGGCACCGCTGTCGTTCACTGTTGGCCGTTCCGTCTGCCACTGCCTCTACTACGAGTACGACACGAAGAGAAAGCTGCCGGCGAAGGGGAAAGAGGCGTTGACGGTAACCGTTGACGGTGCTCGGGCGAAGGCTGGGGCGCTCTCCGAGGAGGTCGCGGTGAGGTCGAAGGATGACCCGAATGCGACGGGGACGATCGGGGTGAGGGCGGTGATCAAGTAAGGAGGATCGCAGCTGTCCCTCGCTCCAGGAAACTCCCAGGTTTATGGCTTTCTCGGTATCTCTCAACTGGGCAGCGAGAGGACCGAGGTGATCGCTGTTGCCGGCTCGTGGCCTATTGCGCGCGAAGGCGCGCGAAAGAATATAGCCCCGCGCTCGGCGCGGGGTAAGAAGTGAAGATGGAATGTTTGCGGCCGCGGAGGCGGCCGCCACAGATCCTGGCGCGCTGGTCGCGATTGTAACGACCGCCTTCGCGGCCGCAAACGTCACACGCCGACGAATACCCCTGGCCGAGCCAGGGGCTACATTGTCGGACGCGCCTGCGCGCGCCGGCACGGGCGGTCACGCGGCTTTCGCCAGCACCATGTTTCTTCTTCCGGTGCAGCGCGCGCGCTGCTTTAAGGTTATGACGGCCTGGGATCGCGGGCGTCTCTCCCGCTGTCGACTCTCGCGTGAAGCAGATGCGGGCGAGAGGCCCGCGATCCCAGGGTCAGGTATGTGAACGCGTGATCGCCTTAGGCGCTGTCATCCAGCACCAAACCATCCAACATTCAACATTGCTTTTCCTCCCCCAACCTCCAACAGTTATCCTTCCTCCGCTTGCGCTGTCTCCGGTCCGTCTCCATCGCCGTGCTAGCCTTGATGGCCTCGATGTGTGCGTCGGTCCCGCAACATCCGGCCCTGAACCTGGACGGGCTTTCGCTCGATGAAAAGATCGGGCAACTGTTTGTCGTGCAGGCGCGGGGTGTCTTCATGGCGGAGTCGTCGTGGGGGTATCAGGAGTTGTTGCATCAGGTGCGCGACAACCATATCGGCGGGGTGATCTGGTCGACGTCGAATGTGTATGAGACCTCTCTGTTGACTGCCCGGCTGCAGGCGGCGTCGCGGGTGCCGTTACTGGTGAGCGCGGATCTCGAGTCGGGGATGGGGATGCGGTTTCTCGACACGACGTACTGGCCATGGGCGATGGCGGTGGCGGCGACGGGGGATCCGGCGCTGGCGGAAGCCGAGGGGCGGGTGGTGGCGCGGGAAGGGCGGCTGGTGGGGGTGAATCACATCTTTGCGCCGATCGCGGATGTGAATGTCGATGCGGACAACCCGGTCATCAATACGCGAAGCTTTGGCGAGGATCCGGCGGACGTCAGCCGGTTCGTGGTGGCGTTCATCCGTGGCGTCCAGTCAGAGCACGTGCTGGCGACTGCCAAACACTTTCCAGGACATGGCGACACTCATGTCGATTCGCACCGGTCGCTGCCCATCCTGGGCGTTGACCGTGCTCGGCTCGATCAAGTCGAATTGATGCCGTTCCGCGCGGCCATCGACGCCGGTGTCCGGTCGATCATGATTGGTCACTTGGCGGTTCCGGCGCTCGACGATGCGAGCGTGCCGGTGCGGCGTGTGGGAGCGGGGGAGAACCCGTACGGGACGGCGGCATCCGAGGTGCCGCAGAACGGGACGATGCCGGCGACGACGTCGAAGAAGATTGTTGGAGAGTTGCTGCGTCGCGATCTGAAATTCGACGGCCTCGTGGTCAGCGACGCCATGGACATGGGAGGCATCACCGAGCACTTCGATGCCGGCGAGGCGGCCATCCGGGCCATCGAAGCGGGGCAGGATCAGATCCTGATGTCGCCGAACGCCGGTGCAGCCATCGCCGCGGTCAAAGAGGCGGTGAAGAACGGCCGGCTGAGCGAAGCGCGGATCGACGAGTCGGTGCGGCGCATCTTCGACGCCAAGGTCTTTGCTGGCACTCCTGGGGGGACATCCGAGGAGATCTTCGCCGGGATCGATACGACGGAGCATCGCGACCTGGCGGCGAACATCGCCAGGCGCTCCATGACGCTGGTGCGCGAGCAGAGCGGGTCGCTGCCGGTGAAGAAAAGCGTTCGCGTCGTGATCGTCACCGTGAGCGATTTCCCAGAGATGGCTTCGCCGCTGGCGGATTTCGAGCGCGAGGTGAGGCGGCGTCTGACTGCGCCACTGCAGACGTTTCTGATCGACTCGCGAACGCCGTCCGATGAAGCACGACTGATCACCGCTGCCGCGCAGAATGCGGATGCCGTGATCTTCGCGCTGGCGGTACGTACGCGCTCGGGATCGGGCTCGATCGCCGTCCCCGAGGTTGCGCGGAAGTTGGTGGCAGACCTCGGCGCGCGCATTCCGGCGATCGCGATCTCATTCGGTACGCCCTACCTGCTGCGCGAGATCCCAACAGCCGGCACGTATCTCTGCGCGTACGGCATCCAGCCGGTCATGCAGGAGGCGGCGGTTCACGCACTGTTCGGAGAAGCGCCGCTGTCGGGCAAGCTGCCGGTGACGATTCCGGGGCTCGCACCACGCGGCACGGGGATCACGCGCTGATGCATCTCGTAACGATTGACTACCTGATCGTCGCTGCCTACTTCGTCCTCTCCATTGGCACCGGACTCTTCTTCGCGCGCAAAGCGAAGCGGTCGATGCGCCGGGCCGAGGTGGTGACTGATGTGGAGTTGACCGAGCTGCGATATGCCGGCCGCCCGGCCGCGTTTCTCCGCGGTTTCCGTGCCGCCTACCTCGGCCTGGTGGTCAACATCATCATCATGGGATGGGTGAACCTCGGTATGGCCAAGGTGCTTTCCGGGACGCTCGGCATCTCGAAGTAGGTGTCTCTCACGCTGCGCGGTTTCATCGACGACTCTCCGCGCGGTTTCGCTCTCAGCCTGATCATCACGACGCTCTCAACGACGGTGGTCTGGCTGTTGGTGACTTTTTTCACGAGCCCCGAGCCGCGAGCCACGCTGGACGCGTTCTTCAAGAAGGTGCGCCCAGCCGGCCCCGGGTGGGGTGTGATCGCGCGCGAGAGCGGGATCGTGCCGGTGGCCGGCGAGCTGCCGCGCAACGCCCTGGCGTGGCTGGCGGGTGTGGTGCTTGTCTACTCGATCATGTTCGCCACCGGCGCAGTGATCTTCCACTACCCGCGCCAGATCATGATCTTCGGGACAGGGGTGGTGGTGTCGGCGATCGTGTTGAGCAGCGTGATGCGCGCGGAACGCGAGGAGGGGTAGGGTGACAGTAGACACGCGTGTCTGCCGCCGAGGCATGCCTCCAGCGTGCTGGTTCTGATCGCGTGCCGAATGTCCACGAGATTGCAAACTCCAGACGGACTCCATCCGCGACATCACTCTCCGGCGTCGACGTTGAAGGCACACTCTCGCAGCTCTCCTCATGTCTCCACCCATCGTCCGGGAGGCGGAGTAGATGGTCTGCCAACGTCATGACAGAATCGTAACCCCGCGGCAGTGCTGACTCGGAATTCTGATCGAATGACCGTGCGTTCAGCGCGGTGACTATGCCGCTGTCATTCCGAGCCGCCGCGAAGACGGCTAGGAATCCCCAGACTGAAACCGGGGGAGGGGCTATCGCTGAGGATTCCTCGCCGTGCTTCGCGGCTCGGGGCTGACAAGAATGAAATCAAAAGAAGACGTCGTTCAGGAGTTTCGGGTTCAGTCCATTCAGGAAGCGGCCATCCGGGTCATCTCGCGCAAGGGGATGGCTTCGGCCACGATGCAGGAGATCGCGGAAGAGGCGGGGGTGGCCAAGGGGACCATCTACCTCTACTTCCGTGATCGCGAGGAGCTGGTCGAGAAGACGTTCGAGACGGCCATCGGCGAGCTGCACAAGCGCATCGATGCGGCACTCGAGAGCGAGGGGACGTTCGCGGAGAGGCTGCGTGCCGTGATCACGGCGAAAGTGGCCTTCTTCGGGCAGAACCGCGAGTTCTTTCGCCTCTACCACTCCCTGCGGATGCCGGAGGGGAGCGCCGCGCAGCAGCGCCGTCAGAAGCGGACCTGTCAGCCGCAGTTTCGGACGCGAGTCGAACGGCTCGCGGTCGTTCTGAAGCAGGCCATCGAGGCCGGCGAGGTACGGCCGCTCGATCCCAAACGCCTGGCGCTGTTCCTCATCGAAACCAGTACAGCCATCGTCATGGAACGGCTCAGCGAGGATGCGCCGCCGCCTGAGAGTGAGGACGTCGAGTTGATCGTCACCACGCTGCTCCATGGCATCGCTTGTTGAAGGCAGAAAGCAGAAGGCAGAAAGCAGAAATGCTTCGCTCCTTTGGCCAACCAGTAACGAGTAATAAGAAGCCAGTAACCGGAAGGAAGAAAGCAGAAATGGTGGCCGGGCAAAGCATTTCTGCCTTCTGCTTTCTGCCTTCAGCCTTCCACCCACGGAGCTCACATTGAAACGTGCAGTCACTACCCTGATGCTGTTCCTCGCGGCTGCTGTGGCCGAGGCGCAGACGAAACTGACGATGCAGGAGGCGCTCGGGCGGGCGCTGCAGGTCAACAACACAGTCGAGAGCTCGCGCGTCGGAGTCCATATCGCCGAGGAGAACAAGAAGCTGCTGTTGTCCTCGATCCTTCCGCAAGTGCAGGCTACCGGTTCGGCGATCCGCAATACGGCCCAGGTGTCATTTGGCAACGGCGCGGACGCGAAGGTCGTTCTGCCCGAGAACGACTGGAACTATCGCGTGGTTCTCTCGCAGCCGGTCTATGCAGGGATGCGCGAGCGGCGCGCCTACGACCAGGCCAAGGTGGGCATCCTCTCCGCGCGGCAGAGTGTGCGCGGAACCGAAGACGCGGTGCTGCTTCGCGTGGCATCGAACTACCTCAGCGTGGTGAACGCCGACGCCAACATCGTCATCGAGCAGAAGAACATCGAGATTGCCGGGAAACGGCGCACGCAATCGGCGGCGTTCTATCAGGCCGGAGAAGTGACGAAAGTCGATGTGCTCCGTGCCGAGACGGCCATCAAGGCTTCGCAGCGCCTTCTGGCGTCGGCGCAGCAGCAGCGCGAAGCGGCGGAGAGCGCGTTGCGCGCCGATCTCGACCTGACGGACGACATCGCCGTCACGCCGCCTGAGAACGTCCTTGCACCGCTGCCGGATGAGCCGGCGCTGGTGGCGCGCGCGCAAGCCTCAAGGCCGGATGTTGCCATCGCGCAGAACAACATCCGGATCGCGGAGTTGGAGGTGATGAAACAGCGCGGCGCCTACCTGCCGGTGGTGACGTTCGACGCCGGCTTCATCGATCAGAAGTCCGCCTTCCCGGCCAGCCGCTACGGCTACGGTGCGTTCCGCTTCTCGGTTCCGATCTGGCAATCGGGCCAGGTCTCGTCACACATCGCCACGGCCAAGGATCAGGAGCAGCAGGCGCACCTCCAGCTCGACGACGCGAAGACCGCGGCGCGCGAGGACGTACACAAAGCGATCTCCGACCTCCACGCCGCGGAGACGACGCTGCAACTGGCGAAGGAGCAGTTCACCGCCGCCGAGGCCGAGTACGCGCAGGTCTTCGAGCTGTATCGGGCGCAGGAGTCGACGTCGCTCGATCTGGCGTCGTCTGAAGTCTCGCTCGCAGATGCCCGGCGGGCCGTGGCCGCGGAAACGTTGAATCACAACCTTGCACAACTCCGCGTCTGGTATGCCGCCGGCGCGATCAAAGATGCCGTTGGAGTGGGAGCGACACACTGATGAAGCGTTCATCCATCATCACGATTTCGATTTTGACTCTGGCGCTGCCGTTCGGCTGCGCGAAGAAGGACCCAGTGGCGTCCGCGACGACGACGCAGGAAGCGCCGGCGTTGCCGAACGATGTGCAGAATGTCGCGGCGGCGGCGGCGACTGCCACAGAGACAGCCACGTCGACCTCGCCGGTCGTCGCTTCCTCTGAATCTGGCGGGACGATCGTCGCTACGGGCGAGCTCATTTCGCCAGTCCGATCGGAGCTGGCGATGAAGGTGCCGGGGCGCGTGGCGAAGATGTATGTCGATGAAGGGTCACGCATCAGCCGAGGTCAGGCGCTGCTGGAGTTGGAGACCGACTATCCCCGTCTCAACCTCGAGAAGGCCGTTGCCGATATCGCCCGTGCCGTCTCGGCGGAGCAGGATGCGCAGCGCGATCTGAACCGCAAGAAAGAGTTGATCGCGAAAGAGTCGATCCCGCAGGCGGCGTATGACCGTTCGCAGGCGATGTTCGATCAGGCCCGCGCGTCCCGATTGTCCGCAGAAGCGCAGGCGGCGATTTTCCGCCAGCAGATGTCTGATTCGACGCTCCGCTCTCCGATCGACGGCGTCGTCGCCGAGAAGCGCACCGACGTCGGCCAGCGCCTCGGCGACGCCACCGTAGCTCTGGTCGTCGTCCAGACGTCGCCGCTCAAGCTCCGTTTCCGCGTCCCGGAGAAGGACCTCGCTCACGTCCGCAACGGCCAGAACGTCAAAGCCATCGTCGACGCGTATCCCGGCGATGTCTTTCAGGGGAAAGTGGCCGTGGTCGGCGGAGTCGTCGATCCAACCACGCGTTCATTCACCGTCGAGACCGAGTTCCCCAACCGCGACGGCAAGTTGAAGCCGGGGATGTTTGCGCGAGTGGAGATGGGGCAGTGATGGGGTCGCTGGCGCGGGCCGCGTTGCCGGTTGTCGGTTCTCTGAGGAGACTCGCCGATCTGCAACAGCCTGACTAACCGAAAACCGACAACGCGCGGCGCGCCGCGTAACCGATAACGCTCCAAAGGTAACCACCATGCACAAACTCGCCGCACTCTGCGTTCGCCGTCCGATCTTTGCGACGGTCATTGTTCTCTCGCTGGTCGTCGTTGGCTGGTTTGCGTACCAGCAGCTCGGCGTCGATCGGTTCCCGAAGGTCGACATTCCGACGATCACGATTACTACGCGGCTGGTCGGGGCGGCGCCGGAGGAGATCGAGACGGACATCACCGACAAGGTCGAAGAGGCTGTCAACACGATCAGCGGTATCGATCAGTTGCAGTCGATATCGTCCGAGGGGACTTCGCAGGTCATCGTCAGCTTCGTGCTGGAGAAGGACATCGATGTGGCGGCGCAGGAAGTGCGCGACAAGGTCAATACGATCCTGCGCGATCTGCCCAAGGACGCTGATCCTCCCATCATCCAGAAGATCGATCCGGATGCTGTACCGGTCCTCGGCATCGCACTCTCCGGGCCGGCACCGATCCGCGACATCACTGAATTTGCGGACAAGAAACTTCGGCGGCGGTTGGAGTCGATCAGCGGCGTCGGCCAGGTTCTGATCATCGGCGGGCGTCCGCGTCAGATCAACGTCGTCGTCGACACCGCCAAGCTCTCCGCGGTCGGTCTGACCACGGCGCAACTCGTGGCCGCGTTGCAAGCGCAGAACGTGCAGATTCCCGGCGGCAAAGTCGAGCAGGGTCTGCGCGATCTCACGCTTCGCACCTACGGCCGTGTGCAGTCACCCGCGGATTTCGCGAACATTCCGCTCTCGACCTCGAATGGCTACGTTGTGAAGGCCGGCGACGTCGCGCACATCGAAGACAGTGTGGCCGAGCCGGAATCGATCGCTACTGTCGACGGCAAGCCGGCCGTGGTCATGAACATCCGCAAGCAGTCCGGGACCAACAGCGTCGAGGTCATCGAACGTCTCAAAGACCAGCTCGGACTGGTCAGAGCCGATCTCCCGAAAGGGTGGTCGATGCAGGTCGTGCGCGATCAATCCGACTACATCGTCGCAGCGGTCGACGCGGTGAAGGAGCATCTGATCCTGGGGTCGCTGTTCGCCGCCCTGATCGTATGGTTCTTCCTCTCGTCGCCGAAGCTGCGCGATGCGGTGATCATGCTGGCGGCGACTCTGGCCACCTACACGCTGCTGTTCGGGGTCAATGACATCGCCGCGCGCGTGCCGGTGCTCCACGTCTCGATCCTGGCGTTCGTCATCCTGTTCGGTCTGGCCAGTTGGTTGGCTTCGAAGAAACAACTTCCATTCTCGTTCCGCATCGGCAGCGCCGTCGTCGCGTTTGCCATCGCCGCGTTCGTGCCGAAGGGGGGCGTTGTTCCGATCAACCCGGTCCGGCTGGCTGGGGCGCTGGTGGCCTTTGGGATGCTGGTCTACTTCTTCCGCCGTTCGCGTCCGACGATCATCGCCGCAGTGGCCATCCCCAGCTCGATCATCGCCACGTTTGCTGCGATGCGCTATGAGGACTTCACGCTGAACGTCATCACGCTGCTGGCGCTGACGCTCGCGGTCGGGATCGTCATCGACGACGCTGTGGTGGTCCTGGAGAACATCTTCCGGTTCATGGAAGAGAAGAAGATGCCTCCGGCCGAGGCGGCTGTGGAGGGGACGAAGGAAGTGGGCATGGCCGTTCTGGCCACGTCGCTTTCGCTCATCGCGGTCTTTCTGCCGGTGGCGTTCATGGCTGGAATCGTCGGACGGTTCATGCACTCGTTCGGCGTGACGATGGCCATCGCCATCGCCGTCTCGCTGCTGGTCTCTTTCACGCTCACGCCGATGATGTCGGCGCGGTGGCTACGCCGCGAAGATCTCTCGCACGGGACTTCCACTCGCGAGCACGGCGCGTACGCGATGATCGAAGGCGTCTATCTGAAGATGCTCGACTGGTCGATGGCGCACCGGTGGGTGATCGTGCTGGCCATCGTGCTGACGCTGATCTCGACCGTGCCGCTCGGGATCAAGGTGAACAAGAACTTCCTGCCGCAGGACGATGAGTCGCAGTTCCAGGTGACGGCGCGAGCTCCGGAGGGAGCAAGTCTGCAGACCACGCAGACGATCATGGAGTCGATCGCCGCACGCGTACGCAAGATGCCTGAGGTGGATACGACGGTCGTCACCATCGGCGATGACCCTCAGGTCACGCAGAACCTCGGAACGGTCTACGTGAAGCTCGTGCCGGTCAACAAGCGGGACCGCGACCAGTTCACGGTCATGAAGGACGTTCGTGAAAACGTCGTGTCGCAGTATCAGCGGTTGAATCTTCGCACGTCGGTCGGGCCGGTCAACGTCTTTGGCGGCGGAGTCAACGCCGACATCATGTATTGGATCGGCGGCCCCGATCTGAATCAGCTTTCGAAGTACTCCGGCGCGCTGCTGGCCAATCTGCGTGACATGAAGAAACTCGGCGCCACCGATCCGGATACGAACCTGATCACCGGTAAGCCGGAGCTCGGTGTCCGTATCGACCGCGACAAGGCCTCGGATATGGGCGTGCGCGTGCAGGACATCGCCACCACGCTCAACGTCCTCGTGGGCGGTCTGAAGGTGACGGACTACTACGAAGGCGGCGAACAGTACGAGGTTCATGTACGTGCCGAGCATGAGTACAGAAAGGACCCGCAGGGGATCACACAGGCGCAGGTACCGTCGGGAGCCTTGCGCACCGTGCAGCTTCGCGACGTCGTGACGATGGCGCCCGGTGCAGGACCGGCGTCGATCAACCGCATTCAACGGCAGCGGCAGGTGATGCTGACCGCAAACATGGCGCCGGGGACGTCGGCGCAGACGGTCATGACCAACCTGGAAAACGAGACGAAGAAGCTCAACATGCCACCGGAGTACTCCTCAGGATTCACCGGCCGTTCCCGCGAGCAGGGGCGCGCCTTCACGAACTTCATGTTCGCCTTCCTGCTCTCCATCATCTTCATGTACCTGATTCTTGCGGCGCAGTTCGAGAGCTGGATTCATCCGGTGACGATTCTGCTCGCGCTGCCGCTCACGGTCCCGTTCGCGCTCTTCTCGATTCTGGTGTTGAACCAGTCGCTCAACATCTTCTCGATGCTGGGAATCCTGGTGCTGTTCGGCATCGTGAAGAAGAACGGCATCCTTCAAGTCGACCACACGAACGGTCTTCGCGCGCAGGGACTGCCGCGCGCGCAGGCGATCCGTGAAGCGAACCGCGACCGCCTCCGGCCGATCCTGATGACGACGCTGGCCTTCGTGGCCGGCATGCTCCCGCTGGTCGCCTCGAGTGGCACGGGCGCGGCCACAAACCGCGCCATCGGCTCCGTCATCATCGGAGGGCAGAGCCTGGCGCTGCTGCTGACGTTGCTGGCGACGCCGGTCGCCTATTCACTCTTCGACGACCTTCAGGAAAGGCTCCGTTCGCGCCGGGAGGTTCGCGAGGGGGAGGAGTTGGTGGTGGCGGGGTAGTGTGGGTTGATTCCGGTTCATGTGTAGCGCCGCCGCCCTCGGCGGCCATCCGCGCGGTCCAAGAACCCGGCCGCCGAGGGTGGCGGCCCTACACATGAACCACAACCCGTAAACCTACAGCCTCTTCAACTCCACTTGCACTTCCTGAGCGCCTACTCCGCGCAGGACGTTGCGGGCTACGTCGGCCTGCAGATCGCTGCTGGCGGTTCCTTCGACGCGAAGGATGCCTTTCCGGCAGGTCACACGGAGCGTGCAGCCGTCGAGCGCGCGGGTGGAGGCGAGATTGCGTTCTGCGACGCGGCGGATCCCTTCGTCATCGACGGCAGCCTTTGGCACGATCAGATTGGCCACGCGCATGAAGCCGAGCTGCTTCACGATAGAACCAGCTCGCAACGCGGAGGCTGAGTCCGCCGTCCCCTTGAGTACCACGATGCCGCCGACATTCGTCGCCGAGAGGCCTTCGACGCGGATGTTGGCGTCCTGAACCGCTCTGACGATCTCCGTATCCGGGATCTGCGGTGTCATGACTTGTGCGCGGCTGGTCCGCGTTGTCGTGGCCTCTCCGCCGTGCCGAACGAGGATGGAGGCCACACCGGCGACGGCCAGGGCCGCCGCGATTGCGATCACTACCTTCGAGCTCTTTCTCATGCCACTAAGAGAACTCAAGCATCGTGCCAGTTGGAGCTTTTTCGGAGTGGATCAGTGGATTAGCTGATCGGTAGATCAGAACCAGGTCCGTCTTTCTGATCTGCCGATCCGCTGATCTGCGGGCCAGCCATTCACAAATTCACTGCCCCCCTTGACAACCTTCCTCGTAAGACTTACTGTATTAGGTACCTAATACACAGAGACGGAGGAAGCTGATGAGAAAGATGATGTTTGCCTTGATGGTTGCCGCGATCGTGATGCCAGGGAAATAGAGCCATGTTCGCAATCAACCCAACAGACCCAGCACCGATCTGGCGGCAGATCGAAGAGGGAGTGCGGCGGCTGGTGGCACTCGGCGCGTTGAAACCGGGCGCGCCGGTGCCTTCCGTCCGCGACCTCGCCAAAGATCTCCGCGTGAACCCCAACACCGTGGCCCGCGCCTACCAGCGGCTCACGGAGGGAGGGGTGCTGACGGTGAGACGAGGCGAGGGGACGTACGTCGCAGATGAGCCTTCGCAACCAAAAAGAGCGGAACGGAACGGAGCGCTGCGCGATGCCGCGAACCGCTACGCCTCGACTGCTATCTCTGTTGGCTCGGGGCTGGAAGCCGCAGCCGGCGAGCTGGAGTCTGCCTTCGAACGAGTGGTGCGCGAGCACAGGAGGAAACCATGACTGAGAACGCAATCCATATTTCTGATCTCACCGTGCGCTACGGCCGCACGATGGCCGTCGACCATGTCGCGCTGAGCATGGACCGAGGGTCGGTGTACGCGCTGGTAGGCCGCAACGGTGCCGGAAAGTCGTCGCTCGTTCGCTGTCTCCTCGGGTTGCAGAAGCCGGACCTCGGCAGCGCGGCGCTCTTCGGCGAAGACTCCTGGTCCCGCCGTCCGGCGCTCATGCAGCGCGTCGGCATCGTCACCGAAGAGGCGGATGCACCTCCGGAGATGAGCGTCGCAGCCATCGCCCGCTTCTGTTCCCGGCTGTATGCGAAGTGGGATCAGGCCGGCGTGGAATCGCGGTTGAAAACGTTCGGTGTGCCGCTGAAGAGCCGTTTCGGCACCTTGTCCAAAGGGCAGAAGAAGCAGGTGTCGCTGGCCCTGGCGCTGGCCATCTCGCCCGAACTGTTGGTGCTCGACGATCCGACGTTAGGTCTGGACGTCGTCGCGCGCAAGTCGCTCTTCGAGGAAGTGATCGGCGATCTGGCCGACCGCGGCACGACCATCTTCATCACCACCCACGATCTGGCGGGCGTCGAGACCTTCGCCGACCGGGTGGGGATGATGGAGCACGGCCTGCTGATGCTGGACGAAGAGGTCGACGCGCTCAAGTCGCGCTTCCGCCGCATCCGCTTCGCCGCGCAACCGTTAGCGGTCGATACGGCGGCGCTGCGGCCGACGGTAATGCGCAGTTGGGGAAGCGGAGGGGAAGCCGTCGTCAGCAACTACGACGATCTGGCGTTCGAGCGGATCCGCAGCGCCAGCAACATCGGCGCGGCGGAAGTCGAAGCCATGTCACTGGAAGAGATCTTCATCGCCATCGCAGGCGGGAATGACGGAGGGAACTCATGAGAAACGCACTGGCAATCGCGGTGAGAGAGCTCGAAGAGAAGCGGTTCGTTTTGTACGCGGCGCTGGCGTTCGCGGTGTTGCCGTTCCTCATCGCCGTAATTCCTGGAATCAACACCAGGTCGAGACTCGACGCAATCGTCACTACATCGTTCATTCTGGCCACGGGATTCACGGTCGGACTGGCTTTCATTACAGGGACCAGCTTCATCGGCCGGGATCTCTCCGACGGGAGGATGTCGTTCTATTTCTCGCGGCCGGTCAGCTCGCTCTCGATCTGGTTCGGCAAGCTGACCGCGGGCATCCTGATGATCGTGGGCTGTTTCGGTTTCATCATCGGACCGGCCCGCCTCTTCGCGGGCCAGAACTGGGATCGGGTCTTCCCCGCGACGCTGGGCGAAGCGACCACGTACGTGCTCCCGGCTGCACTCGGGCTGTTCCTGATTGCGCATGTGATCGGCACGTTTGCACGTTCGCGCTCGCATCTGATCGCATTCGACTTTGCCGCGGCAGTCATCTGCGGCATCGCCATCCTCCTCATGGCGCGTTCTCTCGCTATCGGTCTGGCGTTCATTCTCATCAAGTGGCTTGGGTATTTCCTCCTGGCTGCGCTGATTGTGGGAATGGCCGGCGGAGGCGCATGGCAGCTCGAACGCGGCCGCACCGACCGGCGGCGGAACCATCTGGCGTTGTCGCAGTTCCTGTGGGGAACGATGGCGGCCGCGCTGCTACTTACGGCCGCTTATGTGACGTGGGTGGTTTCTGTGAAGCTGACCGACCTCGGCAGCGGAATCCGCGCCACAGCATCCACCAGCGGGCCGTTCGCCGTGATCACCGGGAAAACTCGAGGGCGTGCCGACTACCAGTCTGGGTTCCTCCTGAACACAGAAGACGGCTCCTCGACCCGTATCGACGGCAGTGCCGAGTGGGGTGTGCGGTACACGCGCGACGGCCGCAGTGCGGTGGTCCCCCACATGGAAGGAGCCTTCGCTGACGTATTGATCTACAGACAGGGCGCGAAAAAGCCGATCGACACCGGCCTGACGGTTGCGCATGGAGACTTCTTCGTCTCCGACGACGGAGGGCGGATTGCCACTCTCTCAAACCAGAACATTCTTTCTGTCTATGACGTGGCCCAAAAACGCTCACTGGCTTCCGTGTTGCTTCCGTTTTCAGGATTCTCTCAAGGCTTTTTCGTGACCCCTGACGTGTTGCGTCTCTACTTCGTGGCCGCAGGAGGGCTGAAGATTGCGGAGCTCGACGTGCGCGCGCCGGGCGTGCACGAGACCGGCCTTCTCGCCTCGACCAACTCCGTGCTGTTCTATACCGACCCGTCAGCGGAGCATGTGCTCGTCAGAGAAAGGCGTGCCGATGGCGTGACGCTGAACGACGCTCGCACCGGCGCGCTGATCACGACTCTCGCCCACGGAACCAATGTGAGGACGGCCCGCTACCTCCGCGACGGACGCATTGCTTTCATCGACGGTCCTGGGTCAACGGCAGTACTGCACATCCTTTCGCCTGCCGGCGTGCCCGAGCGCGACGTTCCCCTCGGCCCAGCCAGGTGGACGATGATCATCGGCGACGACGGTACCCGCGGCGTGCTGTCCGCCGACACCGGGGGAGGGCATCAGACTCTCTTTGCCATCAACCTCAATCGCGGCGTCATCGAACGGCGCGAGTCGATTGGAGTCTGGGTACCCTCGGGGAGGTGGGACATACGCCCGCCTATCGAGCCCCTGCGCGAGGTCTTCTACAGTGATGCGAAGGGAATCCAGACCTGGAACCCAGCCACCGGCGCGAAGAAGATGATCACAGGGGGGTAGCGCCGGCGGCCTCGCCGGCTGGCCCACCCTTGGCCTCAACTTTAGCCCTCACCCGCACTGCCCCTTCGCTGCGCTCAGGGTCAGTGTCTCCCTCTCCTCACTTCGTGGGGAGGGGGCTTCGAGGTTAAGGCGCAGTAGTAACAAGAACTTACAATCGAGAGCTCTTCTCCCACAGGGGCTACGGATCTCACGCCGACTCCGCCGCAGCCACACCGGAGCATCCCTCCGCCCGTCCCTGGTTTCGGGGAGGGGATTCCTCGCCGTCCTGCGCCGCGTGGGCTGACCTGCGCGATTGGTCAGCGGATCGAGGCGCGGCTCCGGCGGGCTCGGAATGACAGGTTGGTTGTCACCGCCGCGGACGCGTGCCTGGTTCTGAGGTAAGCGTACTGCATCGGCAACCTGCCGAGATGTGCATGTCACCTCGCGCAATTCGTTTGACATCTCGCGGGTTGTGTTTCTCATCGCGCGCGCTGTGTTTGACACCTCGCGCGCTGTGTTTGACACCTCGCGCGCTGTGTTTGACATCTCGCGCGCTGTGTTTGACACCTCGCGCGCTGTGTTTGACACCTCGCGCGCTGTGTTTGACACCTCGCGCGCTGTGTTTGACATCTCGCGCGCTGTGTT
>JBBRNB010000119.1:0-19036 GCA_038230535.1 Thermoanaerobaculia bacterium | reverse complement strand
GAACGATCCCCACCAAGGCGATCGCGGAGAGAGCGCCGGCCAGGAAGTTCTTCATCGATCACACCACCGCGAACCCGGTTTGACTCGAAACCCGAGAAGGACAGCGTTCGATGATGATCATGGTCAGGCAGGGTGACATAGCCACGTCGCATGCGAGCCGGCGGTCCGCGACATTTTGCTCTTCCGTGACCGGCATGCCGAATGCAGCCATGGGCAATCCGTGAAGAGAGCTCTTGTCGTGGTCACACTGCTCTTCGCGATGGCGCCAATCGTCGAGGGGGCCAGGCACCGTCCGTCAATTCCAGCGCCGCTTCCTCGATGCCCTGCTGAACTTCCCGGTGCCTCTATCGAACGTTCATAGTCTCGCTCCCCTCGGCAATCTCGTTCCCGGCGACCACAACTTTCCTTCTCCACACCTCGGCGTATGGGCTCGGGGAGAGACATCCGATGCGCGCGTGCCGGTGCTCGCGCCCGGCGATATGACCGTGACGAGTATCGGAATCCGTCGAGATTCCGGAGCGGCCGTTTAGTTTCGAGACAGCTATACCGCTGACGCTGTCCGCTTGCGGCGGACTGAACGGGATGTACTTTCACCTGATTACCGAGCTGTCCCATCCGAGCCTGGTGCAGGCGCTCTCGAACGGCTGTACGCCACAGGGGCCGGGTTCTCTATTGGTGCAAGGCCAACGCTGTCGCCTGTTCGATGACGGGATCGCGCCAGGCAAAACAAATCCTGGCTCAACCGGTCGCTCGACGGACAGTACATCCAGAGTTGACGGTGCTCCGGCAGAGGTGCCGGAGTGCTCCTGCCGAGGTGTTGTGGTGTTACGCAGAGGTGTCAGAAGGCTGCGCGGAGGTGTCAAAGGGCTGCGCAGAGGTGCGGGAGGGCTGCGCATGAGGTGCCGGAGGGCTGCGCGGAGGTGTCAAAGGGCTGCGCGGAGGTACCGAAGGGCTGCGCAGAGGTGCGGGAGGGCTGCGCGGAGGTGCCGGAGTGCTACTCAGAGGTGCGGGAGTGCTACGCAGAGGTGCCGGAGTGCTCTGCGCAGGACGACCACACCTCTACGACAACCCTCCGACACCTCCGCGCAGCACTCCGGTACCTCCGCGCAGCACTCTGGTACCTCCGCGCAGCACTCTGGTACCTCCGCGTAGCACTCCGGTACCTCCGCGCAGCCCTCCGGTACCTCCGCGCAGCCCTCCGGTACCTCCGCGCAGCCCTCCGACACCTCCCGCGCAGCCCTCCGACACCTCCCGCGCAGCCCTCTGGTACCTCCCGCGCAGCCCTCTGACACCTCCGCGCAGCCCTCCGGCACCTCCGCGCAGCCCTCTGACACCTCCGGCGCAGCGTTTCGACACATCTGCCGACACCCTGTGGAACCGCACTGACATCTATAACCGATCCGCAAAGGCGGATCACAACGCGGCTGCAGCCGTGGCTACGCTTGTCCAGTCGCGATGCAACCGGTTCAACCAGGCAGCCCGCCTACGAAGGACGGGCTGACGGTTGTTTAGGTTGGGGCCGCTACCTGGCGTCACTTCTAAAGCGAGCTACGGTTTGGGGACGCTCGGATCGGCTGGAGCCCCGTCGAGAGCCCTGATCGGCGAGTGACTCCTGATGAAGGCAAGGAGAAGTCATGAAACAGCGTATCGCCACACTCTTCGTTCTTCGTCGCTGACCTCCGAATTGGCAGGCGACATCTGTCAGAGAATCGACGTCTTTCACTCTTCGCCTCGCTCCCAACTTACGCCGCTCCGAAGCGAGAGGACGGAATCAGCCTTCTTGATCGGGTCGTCGCCTCGCCGTCACGACAGTGTGAGGCGGTGGATGAGAGAGTACGAGCATTCCGCACTCTTTTCCCTTCATGCCAGAACTTCGTAAGCTATTGATCCACTTAAAGATTGCGTTATTCCGCGTCGCTCAATTTGGCGACGAATACTCCCCGTCCGCAGCCGACCGGGGTTTCGCGTCGATTTTCTGGTGGATAATCGCGGCCGGTTTCATCCCCACAGCCATCGCCCGCGCAACGACCTCGACGCACATCGACGACACGTCGGCGTTAGGATCATAGGCAAGCAATTCCTCAATGGTTGCAATTTCGGTTTGCACCGATTCCCCTTGCATTTTCAGAGCCGCGAACGCCTCGCGAGCAACCGACATCGCCGCCAGCCCGGCGAAGCCGCGGTTGCGAACCTCGAGTCTCCCGAGGCTGCGTAGCATCTTCGCATGATCCTTCTCATACCCGAGCTGTTCATATCCAGCAGCTGCAATCGCGTAGTGAATTCGAGCGCTAGTGACGTCACCCAGCCGCGCGTAGCAGTGAGCGACGTTGCCATGCTGAAGCCAAGTCTGCGCATCGTCATGGCACGCAATGGCCTGTGCGAGTAGTTTACGGTATGCATCAAGCGCCTCCTCATACAGACCTAAACAGTAGAGAATAGAGACTGCGAAGTAGTCGACAGAACGTTCACGGTCGCGATCGTGATACACCGTGAACACTGCCCGCGCTTCTTTGAAGGTCGCGAGGCATGCCTCGTACCGCCCCATGTCGTGAAACACCGCGCCCCGTGCGTAGGTAACGATCGCTCGATGGTAGGCTGGCTCGTATGTGTCTGAAGCGGCGTCATCCGCCAGAACCAGCGCGCGAAGGGCAGCGTGAAGCTGTCCCATTTCCCGAAGTGCGTTCGCCTTCTCCTTCCATGCCCTGCAGCGGATCTCGGGTCGGGCGTTGCATGCGGAAATAGCAACGCACACGTTCGCTGCCGCGAGCATCTGCTCCGGCTTCCAGCGACGGTAGTTGTCGTCAATCGCTCTCAGCACGTGGTACACGGTGCCAGAGTTCTGGTAGCTGTCGGCGACAACATGCGCCTCCCGCTCGATGAGCTGAACAATCGTCCGAGTTTCCGCGCGAGCCTTGGCATCTTCCTCCCACACTTCGCTGACGGGACGAGTTGCCGCCTCACGATCGCCGCTGCACATCCGCTCGTACCGATCCATGACGGCGCGGATCGCTACTGCGGCGTCCCTTGACGATTGCCGCCGTCCCACCAGTCAATCGTCCTTTCGAGCCCGCATGATCAGGACAAACTGCTTGAGCGCCTGAGCCTGATGTTCAGGAGGGAGGTTGCGGAGGAAGCCGGCGTACTCCACGTACTCCTCCTCGACTCCACCTCCGCTCCCCGTTTCGAGCTCCACCGTTCGCAGCACCCGTCGAAGAGTGGTCAGGATGGCGTCGCGATTCGCCGGAAGCGTGCGGCCTTGCGACGTCTCGAATCGTTCCAGCGTTCCGGTCGACATTCCGGCAGCTTTCGCCAGACGCTGCCTGCTCCAGCTCAGCTTCTCCTCACGCAGGCGCCGAGCTTCCGGACCGGTCAGTTCGTCAGTGGTCATGTGGGTGTCAAGCATACCTCAACTGGTACCGATGAACAAAAGATCCTTGGAGCATCGGTACGGGACCTAGACTCTAGATAGTGTCCCCAAAGACACCAAATAGGCGTGTGAAGGCTTGACTGATCGCCGTAACACGGGTATCATCACTCCAGATGGAGTTACGTGCGCGATCGTTGATGCCAGTGCTCATCCATATGCGCGGCCAACGCAGAACTCCAGATGAGGTGTGACGTCTACCTCACGAGACCTTGCCGGACAAGACGATAGCGATAAGTGGAAAGAGATGAGAGAGCGGTCTCAAATGTGTACACCCTTGGAAGCCTTCCTGAAGAGCCGCGATGTCAAACCGGCGCGCCTTGCGAGAGAGTCGGGATACAGCCGGCAACATCTGCTTCGCATCCGGTCAGGCCGGTCGAAACCGAGCAGAAGATTCATCGACGCGATCGTCGCCGCCTGCAGAAAACTGACGCAGGAACCAGTGCGGGCGAACGATCTCTTCGACCTCCGGGATCAACCGCGGCACGGGTGACCGGAGTGAACAATGAAGCTTGACGCAAAGACAATCTCACAGCGGCCAGACGACGCTGAATGCGGTGCCGTCGTGGAATTGGCTGGCCGGCTCGAGTCTCTGCGACTGCCGCTGAGGCAGAGAGTCATCGATGAGTTGATTACCTTGCTGGTGACCGTGGACGCGCTCCTGATTGCGCTTGATGACGACACATCGGGACGGTTCGCGCGAGTTGAAACGCGCGCCCGCGATGTACGCGACGAGGTGAGCTCAGTACTTTCTCAACTAACCAACTGACTCTATGCAGACCACGTGTTTCCGCAAACGGCTTACCCACGGAGGAGGCCGAAAGGTTGCCAATTCGCCCCTACGACTTGTCTCCTCTGGACAACGGCCCGCACACGGAGAGGCTGATGCCTAAGACGCCGGCGAAGGATCCCCGGCGGTTGAGGATTACGGTCATTCTGTTGAAACGGCATGTCGCGGCGTTGGATCGCCTGGCGGTAAGCATCCGATTACGCGCCGGCGTGTCCATGCCTCGCGCTTCAATAATCGGTGCGTTCATAGCAGCCTTCTCCCTCAAACCAGCCGGCGTCGTTGAGCAGACAATTCTTCTGACCCGAGCGCTACTGAGCAAGGGTTTGGCGCCCAAGCGCCGCGATATAGAGAAAGACCACAAAAGGTGACTTGTTTGGAGAGCTAATCGATGCTCCTCTACGCGGAGCTGAATGAGCAGGCGATGACGCCGTTGATCGAAGAGTACCTCGATCTCTGCTACCGGACTCACTCAGTTCCAAGAGCGTCCGAGTTCGCAGCGTCGGTGTATGAGGATGCGAGGGCCGTTCGCAGGTGCGTACGACGAATCTACGGTGTTCCGCTGGCTAAGCTTCTGCGGCAGAAGAGGTTGGAGAAAGCTGCGTTACTGCTCCGGACGACGGATCTCGCCGTCGAAGAAATCATTCTCCGGACGGCGTCTGGAGACAGGCGATCGTTCTTCAGAGCTTTTCGAAGAGAGTTCCGCGCAAGTCCGCTGGACTACCGTCGCTCCCATAGTCGATTCGCTCCATCGTGAACCTCACCACACCTGTTTCGGACGAGTAAACTCTTCTGGTCGGACGATCCCCCGCGGGAGCACCGTCGCAGCTGAAGAGCGGCGAAGTGCGCAAAATTGCCCCTAGACCTGTCTGTTCGAAGGACCTAAACTGATGGCATTCAGGATGACCAATCGGCTCCCCGTTGCGACACTTACGGCAATCGGCGGTCGGTGTCATCCGCCTCTGCAGAAGATCGAGAAGTTCCATCTCCGCCCTTGACCTTGCTTTCAGCATTCGCGCTACCTGAGAAAACTACGTATCGGCTGAACCCGTCTATGTGACATCGAAAGGAGAAAAGTATGAAGCCTTGGCCCGTCTTGGCCGGTCTCCTGTTCTTCGGCTTCTCCGTCTATGCGGCTCACAACGGTGACTCCGCACCCAAACAGCAAGACCCCGCGGTCCGAGCCGGTGCGGACCGCGCGAACGAGCCGGTGCAGGCATCGCCTTCGGATGAGCAGCAGAAATTGCACGGTACGAAAATACCGGGCGTACGTTCGTCAGGCGTCCAGGGCCGATCGCCTGCGAAGCAGGCGTGGGAGTGGAGTGACGAAGAGCGTATCCGAGTGCGGTTTGACCCAGCGTCAGTCCATGAGCGGAATGCAGCGAACGCGGACAAAGTCGCAGCGAACGTGGCCAAAGGCATGACGCAGCCCTCCGTCCATTCACAGGCCCAGCCCTCCGAACACTTTCGTCCCTCGCAGCAGCACGTCATCGATGGATCACGTGACCCAGAGCTCTTCCTCCCCGATGAGTTGCTGGATTTTCTCCTGGACGGGCTGCATTCGAATGCAGCGTTCCGCACGAACGCACGCCGCGCGCTTGCAAAGAGCATTGGTGAGATGGGATATACCGAGGATGATTTTTGGAACAAACTGCAGCGGCTCTCGGCTCCCTACCTCGCCCTCAAGTCGCGGCCGAGCAACGGCAACATTCAGTGGTTCAAAACCCCCGATGGCAAGAACGCCTCGTCACCCATTGATGTGGACCGCTGCGTCGCTCGTCACAACCTCCTCCAAGCCGCGCGGACGACATTCGGTGCGGAGAAGTTCCAGCGATTCCTGTACGCCGCTGTCGCTCCCGAGGTACAGCGGGGAGACAGCACGCAGGAGCCCGATCCTGGACAGGAGCTCCTATTCGTTGCCAGGGGATGCCACTAATGAAACGCTTGATTCTCCCAAATCTGGATTTCTTTCAACAATTTGATACCGGATACGGTACTCGGTCGTCCGACAGTATCGTGACATTGAAAGTGGAGGAAGTATGAAACGTTTGCCCCTCCTGCTCGGTCTGCTGTTCCTCGGCTTCTCCGTCAACGCGGTACAGCGGGGCGACACTGCGCAGAGGCCGGACGTACGTGTCACGACAGGCGCCCGTACTTCGCAAGCGAAGCCGGCCTGGCAATTTACCGATGATGAACGAATCGCTCTGCGAACGAACGCTGCGTTGGCCGGGGAGCGAGTGGCCGAGCATCGGCAGAGTCATGCCATGACGAAGACCCACACCTCGAGTGCTGATCGGCAGCAATTGGCTGACGCGTTCGAAGGAAAGAGTCACCCGGAGCTGTTTCTGCCGCATGAGGTCTTTCGTAACTTCGTCGGGTTGGCGTTCGAAGGAGATGCACGGATGAGAGAGGTTGTCCGTCATGGCATGACGTCGGATGTGAGAAAAGCTGGCTTTCCGCCGGACTTCTGGGAGCGACTGGAGGCGATTACCGCCGTCCATATTGCGGACGTCCGGACTGAGCGCGACTTGCTTACCAGCCGTTCCAAGCTAAGCGGCGCTGCCAGAGAGCGTGTCGCGCAGTCGCTGGAACTGAAACATGACGATGTCTGTCTCAGCCGGGCGGAGGCGCTTGCCGCGGCCCGGAACGCATTCGGGCGCGAGCGCTTCGACCATTTCCTTTATGAGGCCGTCGCCATTAACATGTTTCACGTATCGGACCGACTACCAACCCCGGAGCAGCTGAGAACGTGGGAGGGAGGATGCCGGTGAGACGCCTGATCTGTCTAGTGCCGCTTCTGTTGCTGTGTTGGGTCACCAATGCATCTGCTGCTTATCTTGATGGGAGCGTCACACTCTATCCGATTGAATACTCGAGCTTCCGCTCGGTCGGTCAGGCATACTATTACGACGACTTGGGTAGGATAGCTAGCGCCGCGCTCAGCGGCGAGCACATTGTCACGGAGGTATATCCGGTTAGCGTGAACTTTTACGTTCCGGTTCAAGGTGACGCCTCTTACTTTTATTCGTTGGAAGGGCCCACGAATCCTGGTGCCTGTTATTCCACATCGCTGCATGTCATCGCAAGGCCTGCGAACCCTCCCATCAGCGGCCAAACTCAATACGAGGAGAACTGGTACGGCTATACACAACAGTGCGCCGCTGCGCCGCTATTTTACAACATTACCGTCAGTACGAGCGTTGATGGAACGAGCAACTATCTGCGTACTGATTCCTATCAGGCAGGCGTGACGATCCAATATTCGCCTATTACGCCGTCGGGCTACGTGTTCACCGGGTGGTCAGGTTTCGTGAATTCGTCACAGCAAACCATCAGCTTCCAGATGCCCAGCCAGAACATAAGTCTATCAGCGCACTTCACATACGGTGGCGGTGGCGGTGGCGGTGGTGGCGATGGTGGCGGCGGCTACAACGAAGATCTCCCTTGCTTCCCAGGTATAGACGTGAATTGTTACTACTCACCGATCATCATCAATTTCGAAAATGGCGACTATCGCTTGACGGGTAGGAACGCGCCCGTGCTCTTCGATATGGCCGGGAACGGCCATGCGACCATGATGGGCTGGACCGTGGCAGGCGCGGACGAGGCCTTCCTCTGGCTCGACCGCAACCACAACGGCAAGGTTACCAGTGGCGCTGAGCTGTTCGGAAACTTCACACCGCTGCGGGGCGGTCAGCTTGCCAGGAATGGCTTTGAGGCGCTTCGTGAGTTCGATACAAACGGAGACGGAGTCATCGACGAACGAGACCCGATCTGGTCGCGGCTCATGCTCTGGCGGGACTTCAACCACAATGGTATCTCGGAACAGAACGAGATCGCGCCACTCGAAGGAAGTGGCGTAGCCTCGATTGATCTCCGTTATCACTGGTCGGGGAGACATGACAACTGGGGAAACGCGTTCAAATATCAGTCGCTCGTATCGATGGCGAACCACTCCGGCCATGGCGCACAAGTGCGCCCGGTCTACGACATTTTCTTTGTTTCTGTTCCAAAGTGAGTTGTCTTCAACAGAGCCGTGGCAGTTGGACAAACGCTGATCGTATTCGCGGGCCACTCCTTTGTACTCGCTGACGGCACGATTCTGCGGCGTACCTGCTCGATCGGCTTCGCAGCGTGGCCGTTCTCGCAGTGAGCCGCGCGCGATCGATTTGGGAGCGCGTTGGTCGATCTCGCGGCAGAAATATTCCGCGTCGATCCGGAGGGTGCAGTGGCGCGTGGGGAGATTGAACTGCAAAGGCTTGTCCGCAGATGACGCAGAGAAAAGCAGATGGAGAACCTCGCGTTGTCTTCCACTGCTTCTGCGTCATCTGCGGACCGGGGTTCTCCTATTGGTGCAAGGCCAGCGCTGTCGCCTGTTCGACGACGGGATCGCGCCCTGCGAGCAAGTCAGCGCGATGGATGTGCGCCTGTACGTCGGGGTGAACGCCGGCACCTTCCAGCACGGCTCCGTTGGGAGCGCGGAAATCGGAGACGACGTATACGAGCGCGCCTCCTGTCTGCAGAGGTTCGATCAAGGACGGCAGCACCGCTCCCGCGGTGGCCGCGCCGACGATCGTCGCACGGTGCTCGCCCTGCAGACCTCCGCTCAAGACCTCGACGGTGCTGCCGGACCTCTCATCGGTCAGCACGAACACATCGCCCTTGAACGCTCCCGCCGCCGGCTCATAGCTGAAGTCGCGCTTGCCGTAACGCGAGTGCGATGTGCCGAGCGATCCTGCCTTGCGGGCGAGAAGCGCGGCGATGCCGACCGACATGTCGCCAGCGCCTCCAGGGTTCCCACGCAGGTCGACGATCAACGCCGGAGCATCGCTCATCGAGTGGATCGCCTGCTCGAATTTCTCGAGGGCATCGCCGAAGAACAGGTCGAAGCGGATGTAACCGACGCCGCCGCGCAACCGTTTCGATTCGAATGTCACGCGGCTCTGCTCGCTCAACGGGCGCGCCTTGCGGCTGATGGTCAGGTGAACCGGTTTGTCGGTGCTGTCCAGGAAGTCGAGCTCGACCTTCTGGGAGACGGGTCCGGCGATCACTTCGTTGACCGCGCGCGGCAGGCTGACCTCCTTACGCAGGTGGTAGCCCGTCGATTGCTTCAGCTCCTTTTCGTAAATCCCGGGCGGAGCACTGCCGTTGACGCGCTGAACGACCCAGCCCTTCTGCACGCCTGCCTGCGCCGCGGGGTAGCCGGCATCGAGCTCGGTGACGACGAGCTGATCGTCGATCCACTGGCACTTCATTCCGATGCCGGCATTGTCCGGCAGTGTGTCCCCATGCGAATGTAGCGACACCACCTTCTCCGGAGGCAGGACCCGGAAGTGCGAGCGGCCGAGCTGTCCCACCATCTCATTGAGCACGAGGTGAAAGTCGCGCGATGTCTTTGCCGCCTTCACGCGTGGAAGAAACTCATCGCGTACATGTTGCCAGTCGACGCCACCGAAGGCCGGGTCCCAATAGGTGTCGCGGACCTTTTCCCATGCGTGTGTGAACGTGGCCACGCGGTCAGCCTCCGAAATCTCACCATCACGCGCGACAGGTGTTGCTGTGCTGGCGGCTGGCTTCGCGGCTGGCGGCTGCGGCTGCTCCTCAGCCGCGGTTTCACCGAACTCGAACATCGACGACTGGACCGGTATGTTTGCCTCCCACGAAGTGGTGCGGCTGACGACCGTGATCTGCGGGGTGATCGAGCGCGACACGAAGGGCACCAGCACGCCGGCGGAGGTGCGGCGGTAGTCTTCGAATGCCGTCGTTGCGGAGACGACACCTCCGCGGACCACGCGATCGAGCAGGAAACTCTTCGAATCGAAGAAGTAGCGCGCGGTGATGAGGCGTCCGAAGGGGTCCTCCTCCTCGGATGTCAGCACGATCTCGGGCCGGCCGTCGACAGTTTCGGCGGCGGCGCGGTGAAAGACACGGCCGCTCTCCCGGTAGTTGACCAATCCTTTCCCGTTCTTTCGAAAGGCCTTTGCTTTGGGGTCGTCGTCCTTCAGGTAGCCGTGGAAAAAGGGAGTGCGTTCCCAGACCCGCTTGCCATCGAAGCCGTTTTCGACGACTCCGTCCTGCTGGTCGACCCTTTCATATACGCGGCCGTTGGCACGGTCGGTAGTGAGAGTTCTCTTGCGGGTCATGTTCATGATTGCCATCTCGGACGTCTCGCGGCGCGTCTTGATGGCACTCCAGGCCTCTCGCCCGCCGGTGGCCGCAATGTATTTTTCGAGTACGTCGATGGCGGCGGGATCACTCGGATCTGTTCCGGCCTGCGCCGAAGCCGTCATCGTGAATGAGAGAAGCAATGCTGAAAAGAGTGTGAGCTTGATCGGGTTTCTGTACATGTTCATGCCTCCGCGGAGCAGAGTAGGAGGCGGGGCCGGCACGGACATTAAGGGGCCGATAAGCGATCGTTAAGGATGTTAAATCTCGCAGCGGCAACAACTTCGCCTCAACATCGTGTGGCATCATCGAACGGATGGCGATTCGTGCGCACGTCTCGACGATTCTGATCGCCGCCATGCTGTTTGGGCTCGTCGTCCTGCTCGGGTTTCTTCAATATCGGTGGGTTGGGCAGATCACGCACGAAGAGGGAGCCCGCGCGCACGAAACACTTCAAGCCGGCCTGACCAAGCTGACGCTGACCTTCGACCGCGAGATCGCCGATGCCTGGCTGGCGTTGCAGATCGGCGCGGGCTCGATCGGAAGTGGTGACTTCACCGATTACGAGGCAGGCTACCGCCGCTGGCGCAACTCCGCTCGTGCGCCGAACATCGTGAACGCGGTCTATGCGATCCAATGGCCGGAGAACGGCGACGCGGTGTTAACCATGTTCGACTCGTCGCATGGCACGTTCGTTCCAGTGCCGTGGCCTGCGAATCTCGCGCATGTTCAGTCGGAGTTGGCGCGCCGCCGCCTGCGCGGCGAGCACCTGAATGCGATCACACTCGTCGACGGCGAGTCTCCAGCCGTCGTCTCGCCCATCGTCTCGGTTCGTGTGGTCAATGTGACTTCCGCCGCGGATGTCGCGGAGACTCTGCGTAAGGCGGTAAACGGCCGCGCACGCTCCCGCGGAGCCACGGTCATCGTGTTCAACCGCGCTGCTCTCTTTCACGAGCTGGAGGCTCTCGGACAGGAGTATTTGCCGGGATACGCAATCTCGGTCCGCGATGCCTCCACGCCGGCGCGCGTCGTCTTCGCGTCGGGGAGCGATGCACCGCGTGCGGAAGCACAGGCCGACGCCACACAATCCGTGTTCTCGCTGAATTTGAAAGATCTTCCTGCTGTCCACTTTCCCGGCTCAGCCTTAGGGATGACGCCGATCTCACTGGCCACGGGCCGCCCGCCGTCGGCAACGCCTCCGCTCTGGAAGCTCCTGGTTGGCCGGCAGGGCGGTTCGCTTTCCGAAGCCATCGCGCGCGCCCGCGGCCGCAACCTGGCCATCAGCTTTTCTGTCCTTCTCGTCCTCGCGGCGGCTGTGGCGCTGATGCTCCTTTACGCCCGCCGGGCCGGTGCTGTTGCCGCGCAGCAGCTCGATTTCATCGCCGCGGTTTCCCATGAGTTGCGCACGCCTCTGGCGGTGCTCGCGTCGGCGGCTGACAATCTGGCCACAGGAACCGTTCGCGCGCCCGACCGCGTGCAGGAGTACGGCACGATCATCGGATCCGAGACGCGCCGGCTGCGGACGATGGTGGAAAAGGTCATCGATTTCGCCCGCAGCGCGCCAGGGGCGGCGCAGTACAGGATCGAGAGCGGGCCTGTCGCCGATATCGTGCAACGCGCCGTCGATGCATCGCGTTACCTGCTCGCGGAGTCCGGTTTCGAGGTGGCCGCAGATGTTGCTCCATCAGCGGGACTCGTTTACGCCGACGGTCCGGCTCTGGCTCGTGCGGTCGAAAACCTCATCGCCAACGCCGTGAAATACGCAGGCGACGATCGTACGATCAGCATCACCGCATCGGGCGATGTGGACCATGCCCGGATCCAGGTCGCCGACCGCGGCCGTGGAATCGCGCCGGACGATCTCCCGCGGATCTTCGAACCGTTCTTCCGAGCCCGAGCCGTTGTCGAGGCGCAGATACCGGGCACCGGTCTCGGCCTGGCGATCGTGCAGCGCGTCGTCGAGGCGCATGGCGGAACCGTGCATGCCGAGAGCACGGAGGGCGCCGGCAGTGTCTTCACCATCGAGCTGGTGCGGCGGCGGAAGCGATGACTGCCCGATTGCTTCTCGTCGAAGACGAACACGGCCTGCGCGTCACGCTCACCGACCGGCTCACCAGCGAGGGCTACTCGGTCGTGTCCGCCGCGGATGGTGACATCGCTCTCGAGCTGGCCACCCGGCAGGCCTTTCATCTGATCATCCTCGACGTCATGCTTCCCCGCCGCAACGGCTTCGAGGTTTGCCGGATCGTGCGCGAGAACGGTGTGCGGACGCCGATCCTGATGCTGACCGCACGCAGTGAGACCGTCGACAAAGTGTCGGGCCTTCGAATCGGCGCGGATGACTACGTGATCAAGCCGTTCGAGATGCCGGAGTTGCTGGCCAGGATCGAAGCCCTTCTTCGCCGCAGCGGAGCGCTCGCCAGGGGAGCGGACGTCTACGAGTTCGGCGACGTGCGCGCCGACTTCCGCCGCGCCGAAGTCACGAGAGGGGGAACAACGGTCGAGCTGTCAGCGCTCGAGATGCGGCTTCTCCGTTACCTGATCGAGCACAACGGCGAAGTACTGTCGCGCGATCGGTTGCTCGATGAAGTGTGGGGCTACGAGGCGCTCCCGACCACGCGCACAGTCGACGTTCACATCGCCTGGTTGCGCCAGAAACTGGAGGCAAATGCAGGTCACCCGCGCCACTTCATGACCGTCCGAGGAGTTGGATACAAGTTCGTAGTGTAGGCAGATCTCTTACGCTTCCTTCGCCGGGATGTAGGACATCGCCCGCTCGGCGAGCGCCGTGATCGTCAGCGACGGGTTCACGCCCGGGTTCGCTGACATCGCGGCGCCGTCAATTACGTACAAGCCGTCGTAGCCGAAGACGCGATGGCGATGGTCGATGACGCCTTCCTCCGAGGTCGCGCCCATGCAGGCGCCGCCGAGGATGTGCGCGGTCGTCGGGGTCCCCAGGATCGTTTCGCTGAGGAGGCTGCCGGCATAGCCGTCGATCTTCTGCTCTACCCTTCTCGCCAGCTCCGTCGCTTCGGGGATGGCCGCGCTCGGCGCAGGTCCCTCGGCCAGCGCCGTGGTCAGACCAAATGCACCCAGCCGCAGGCGGAGGTGTCCTTCGAGCGTGCGCATGTAGAGCAGGATCATGGTTCGCTTGGCCCAGTCGTCGACGAGATAGGCGCGCAGGAAGTGGATGGGATGGCGCAACATTGCCGCGAGAACGCGGATCAGCCGAACCGGTGCGCTCGCCCCCGACACGTGCGGCGACATCAGAAGCCGGAAGAAGCCTGAGCCTTTCGCGTACCGCACCGGCTCCAGATGAGAGTGCTCGTCGGTGTGCAGCAGGCTGGTGATGGCGATGCCTTCGCTCAGATCGCGGCCGGCCCGCGTCGTCACGCCGATCAGCGATTCGGAATTGGTTCGGACGAAGCCGCCCACGCGTTCGGAGAGCCGAGGCAAGCCGTCCGTGCTCGCCTTCAGCTTCAGAAGGAGCGGCACCGTGCCGAGCACGCCGCCCGCGAAGATCACGTTGCGCGCGGTGAGCGAGCGCTTGCGTTTGCCGAACCAGCCGGTACCGGAGATGGCGTCGACGCGGTAGCCGCCTCCCTCGAGCTCCTTCACCCAGGTCACCTCGGTATCGGCTTCAATCCGCAGGCCGCGCTTCCCGGCGAGCCAGAGGTAGTTCTTGTCGAGCGTGTTCTTGGCGTTGTGCCGGCAGCCGGTCATGCAGGCGCCGCACTGGATGCAGCCGGTGCGGTCGGGACCTTCGCCGCCGAGGTACGGGTCGGGGACGGTCTTGCCGGGCTCGCCGAAGTAAACGGCCACACGCGCCGGCACGATCTGGTCCGGCCTGCCGATGTCGTTGGCGATGTCGCGCAGCACCTGATCGGAGTAGGTGTCGAGCGGATACTGAACGGCTCCCAGCATCCGCAGCGCGGTGGCGTAGTGCGGTTCCAGCTCCTTCTTCCAGCCGGCCAGATGGCCCCACGACGGCAGGCTGAAGAACTCGTCCTTCGGTGCCGGCAGGGTGTTGGCGTAGACCAGCGAGCCGCCGCCGACTCCCACTCCGGAGAGTACGGTCACATGGCGGAGGAACGTCATCTTGAAGATGCCGCGAAAGCCGGCCGCCGGCATCCACAACCACTTGCGAAGATTCCAATTCGACCGCGGAAAATCTTCCGCACCGAAGCGCCGCCCCTTCTCCAGCATGACGACGCTGTAGCCCTTTTCGGCCAACCGCAGGCCGCTTACGCTGCCGCCGAAGCCGGAGCCGATGATGAGGTAGTCGCAGTCCATGGAGGGTATCGCGGAGTCTGACGCAACAACGTGAACACGACAAGAGAGTCTTTGCCGGCAGTTGTCCAAACCCTGAAGGAACTCGCGCTTGAAATGACGCGATGGATGGGAAGTTAGCGTGTCATCTCACTGGGTCGGATTCATCGCTTCGTTTGGACACGATTGGTCTGTGCAGATGGGTCGATCAATTGAACTCAACCTCCTTCGCCCCTGGTCCCAATCGCTTGTGCGGCGCAGTGGAGAATCGCTCGAGCAGCATCACATCCGACACCGCGCCAACTGCGATCTCTCGGACGGTCGGACCGAGGATGACATCGATCGGGCCGGTCTCCGCGAGGTCGCGAATGGGTAGAGGAGTGAGGTCGGAGAGAGTGGCCGGAAGCCGCCGGATTGTCTGGTGCAGCCGCAACGCCGACGGCGGGACGATTACGCCATTGATGACGAGCCCGATGAAGGTGACTGTGTGAGGATTGGCACTCCCTTTAGAGACCTCGAGCGCGCGCACGGCGCCATCAGGGAAGCGAACTTCGAAGGACTGTCCGCGAGTGCCGGAGCGCGTGTCGGGGGAATGACGCACCCAGAGCGGGTGGGAGAGTGACACGACGGCCATGGTTTCGTCGGGCGTGTGGGTGCTGGCGTAGATGAAGGTTCCGTCAGGACCGACGTCCGCGTGCTCGGTCTCGATCCCGGAGTACGAGAACCAGAAAATCGTGGCGTTTTCGAAGGGATGTTGCGAGACCAGCCTTCCGCTGTTGCCGTTGATCGGAACCAACTGCACATCGACGTTCTTCTTGCCGCTCTTCAGCATTGAGAAAGGATCGACGTCGTACTTCAGGTAGCCGCGTTGCGTCACAGAGAGCCGGAGCTCGCGCTCCGGAACGCCCGTGATCTCGATGGTCCCGTCCGACGGGGTTGTCATGACCCGGCTCGAGACAGGCCGCCGCGGTACGGCTTTGGACATGACGACGTAGTGCAGCGTCGCGCCTGCGATGGGCGCTCGCGTGAACGTGTCGGTGATTGTGACGATGAGGTCGTTGTCAGGGATGTTCACGTCGAAGCGGGAGCTGCGAGTGGATGGCCGGCCGGCGAGAACGATGGCCTTGATGGCGCCATCACAGGACGCGACGTCGATCGGCGAGTCCGTGTCAATCGGCGCTGGCAGCGCCGCGTGGTACTCGCCTGTCTCCATCGGAGCGAAACCGATTCCGCCGCCGCGGAACTGAAGCGAGGCGTCCTTCCCCAGCGGCGCATCTCCTTTTGTGAGGCTTCCGAAAAGCCCGAAATAGGCGGCGTGAAGGGGGACCGACACCTGCTTCGCCGGCACCGTCGTAACCATGGCGCTGACAGGCGGAAGTCTTCCGAAGGTCAACTCGGCGTGATAGTTCCCTGATGGGATGTCGTCCAGAGTCATCACTCCGAATTTCAGGTCCGGCCCGAACGATTCCTTACGGAGCGGCTGGCAATTCGCGGGATCGAAGGACTCTCCCGGTTTCGGCGCTGCCGGGCAGGCCGAGACCGAGACCTCGAATTGTGGAGTCTGTTCTTTCGATGAGTTGCATGATCCGAGTGAACGTTCGAGTGCTTGCACGCCGGGCTCCGCGCTCCAGTTGACAACAAGCGAGCACCCTGGCCGTATCAGGAGAGGCTCGGCCGCGACGGTCACTGCCTCTGCGACCTTTACCCGCCGCTGCCCCGGAATCCATCCTCTGCCTTCCAAGGCCAACTCCGCCTCTCCTGCGCTATCCGCGCGGATCAGTACGAATGCACCATTCAGGAGCGAGAATGGCGGCAGCGGATAGGAATCCCGCGAAGGTCCTCCCGACCGCAAGCGAACGTGAGGCGGCGACAGACCATTGGCCGTGCTTACCGCATCGCGGTCGGATGCCGGGACCTGCAGCCATCCGATGACGAAGGAGCCGCCGCCGAGCGACTGGATGACTCGCTCGCTTCCCGCGTCGAGAGCCGGGACCGGGATGATCGCCGCCGGAAGGGACTTCTTCACAATGATCAGCCAGAGCTCTTCTCCCGCCGGCACGAGGACGTGCGATCCTCGGGCAACGGGAAATGCGGCGCCAAGCCGCGGCGCATAGACGACGCCGGTGCTTGCCTCCTGCAGAAGTGGCGACAGCGTCGCCGCCGGAACGACCGTCAGCGAAAGCGACTGCGGCGCTGCGGCACCGTCGATCAGGACCGGTGTGGCCGACACCGCACTCCCGCCAATCCGCCCGAAGACGTTCCACTGGCCGGGAGGGAAGGTCATCGTGCCGGATGCGACGCAGGTCACCTCCTGCGACGTCAGCCACCGCTTGAACGGATTCTCCCGATCGCGTGCCGGAAAGCGGCACACCTCACCCTTTGGGACGAACGAGCCATCGCGCAACAGCGCGACCTCAGTGGACGTAGCGCCACCCGCGGGAAGCGCGAGAAGCAGCAGTAAAGCCGCGCGCATCGAGATTCGTAGCATGTAACGTTGACGCGGGACGGCGTTTCCTGGTTGCAGGACCGATCTCAGTGGATCTGCGTAATCCTCGGATACGGTTGATAGAATCGCCGGGATGCGTAAACGGATCGTCTCCCTCTGCCTCGCCGCCGTCGTGATTGTTTCCTGTGGGAAGAAAGAGGCTACGCCGCCGCCTCCCGAATCGTCGAGCGGGAGTACTGCCGTGACGTCGACCGTCTCAACCTCGAGCAGCGTGGCAACGACCACCGCTGCCGCTGCGGCGACTGACCAGCCGAGCCTCATCGCGTTCTCCTCCGGGGCACTCATCGTTCAAGAGCCGCAGGAGTACTCGAGCGGTTGGTCGGCCTTCTGGCTGCTCGACGATCGAGCAACCAGCGGATGGGCGACACCGCAGAATGTGATTACGCCGCAGACGATCGTGATCGCGTTGCCGGAGCGGACGCAACTCGACCGGCTCTCGTTCGACACCGGCAGCATCGACGGCGACGGACGAGGAGCCAAGGACGTCACGGTCGAGATGTCTGACACCAGCGCCACCGCCGGCTTCCAGCAGATCGCAGCGGTGTCGCTGCAGGACAAGTTCGACAATCAGTCCTTTCCGGTCTCGGCGCAGGTGCCTGGCCGCTGGCTGCGCGTCATCGTCCAGAACAACCACGGCTCGCCCCAGTACACCGAACTGATGGAAATCCGAGGCTTCGGCAAGCAGCTCACGCAAACTCCGTTCCCCGACGCCAGCGGCACGTATGAAACCGACTACGGCAAGTTCCACCTGAAGCAGGAAGGGACGTCAGTCACCGGCTGCTACGAGCATTCCGCCGGCCTCCTCAACGGCGGCATCGAGGGACGGGTGATGAAGTTCGTGGAATGGAAAGAAGATCTCGAACGAAGTCGGTACCTGTCCGCATTGGTCAGGCAGTGGCGCGGAAGCGCGGATGACGAAGGACCTCGAGGACTTCGGCCGGACGCGAATCTACGGCATCAACTTCGACACCGACTCCGACGTCATCAAGCCTGAATCGAAGCCGACGCTCGACAAGATCGCGGCCGTGATGAAGGCGAAAGGCGAATGGAAGCTGCTCGTGGAAGGGCACACAGACTCCAGCGGCGGCGACGCGCACAACAACGAGCTCTCCCGCAAGCGCGCCGGCTCCGTGAAGGCCTACCTCGTCACGGCCGGCATCGACACCGCGCGCCTCACCACTGCGGGCCTCGGGTCGACGAAACCGGTCTCCAGCAACGACACCGCGTCAGGCCGCGCGCAGAACCGAAGGGTGGAGCTGGCGAAGCAGTAGCCACTGAAAAACTCACCACAGAGGACGCAGAGCGGGAATGCAAACGCTCTGCAATCTCTGTGTCTCTGTGGTGCAATGATTCTCAACGATGCGACCTCTCGTCTTCGTCTGGCCGTACGCGCTTCTTTTCTGGGCTGGTTACTATGGGCGTTCGCGCCCGAATTCCGAATCATTGGCCGTGCAAGCGGGCCGGTGGCGGAACGCGACTCTGCCGATGCCGGCTCGCTGGCGGTCGTGGTTACCGGGATGAGCGTCGCGTTGATGCTCGCGTTCCTCTTCGCATTCATACCCCTGTTACGGTTTCCCAGAGGGCGACGGTGCCTGCCTTTTGGACCGGCTTGGTACTGCTGATCGGAGGCAGTCTCCTCCGACGCCATTGCTGGCGCGTTCTCGGCGAATGGTTCACCGGCGACGTCCGTGCGTGCGCGCCATCCCTCGTACACCGCGCACTCCAAAGCGCGCCTCCGGCGCGCGAAAACCTGTGCAGAGTTGGCGAGGATTGACAACATCATTTCGCGCGAAGCGCTTTGGAGTGCGGTGGCGCCAGCCACCGCTTTGGGAGGGGGGTGGAGTACGACATACTCGCAACCGCCCGTTCCTTGAGAATCACCGCG
>JBBRNB010000118.1:0-19527 GCA_038230535.1 Thermoanaerobaculia bacterium | reverse complement strand
GTAAACCGCGTGCGGAAGGTATCGTTGGCGACATGCTCCAGCGCCCCCTCCATGCCCGGTGTGCGATCGAATGTGATCCACAACCGGCCATGGCCGCGATCGGTCACCGTAACCGTGCCGTACCAGGGATCGCTGTAGGTTCCGGCGTAGTCCGGGATCGGCAGGGATGAATGGTCGTTGGGCAGCATGTCCTGCGGCAGATGGCGCAGCGCCTCGAGTGCCTTATCGATCATCTGGGTGCGCGTCGTTTGTACGATGCCGATCCAATCGGCCTGTGGCAGACCGAGATATTCATCGAGAAGATGGAACACGACGGACCTTCGCGCGCCGGTGTCCTCGGAATTGATCGACACGGCGATGCCGATGCCCTTGTCCGGAATCAGATAGAGAGCCGACAACGCGCCAAGCACCGCGCCCGTGTGCTCGATCACGCTATGACCCCGATAGTCTTCCACGAACCAACCCAACGCATAGGCCTGCAAGTGCGGATTGGCGAGCGCCATCGGGCCCGGGAATGTATCGGCGCGCGTCACCACCACCGGCGTCCACAACATGTGCAGAGCGTCTTCGCTCAGCAGCTGTTTGCCGTTGGGCAGCTTCCCGTGGTTGAGAAGCATCGCCATCCAGCTTCCCATGTCGACCGCGCTGAGCGTGATGGCCCCGGCGGGCGCCGAAACATGCGCCTCGAGTCCATGTTCGAGCTTCACCAGCGTGCCCAGGCCGCGCATCGGCCCATCGAGGCGTGCATGCAGTGCGATGCCGTTCGGCCCGTCCGCAGCATAGTTGGTGAACGAATCCATCATGTTCAGCGGCACGAAGATGTTTTGGTGG
Source organism: Thermoanaerobaculia bacterium (assembly GCA_038230535.1). GTDB lineage: Bacteria > Acidobacteriota > Thermoanaerobaculia > Gp7-AA8 > Gp7-AA8 > JADGNZ01. The sequence continues at coordinate 18,696 of JBBRNB010000118.1, read as the reverse complement.
ACAAAATCCTCCCACGTCTGCCCCGACACGGATTCCACAAGCGCGCCCGCGACAATGTAGAGGATGTTGTCGTAGGCATACTGTTCACGAAATCCGGTGGCCGGCTTCAGATAGCGGAGCGCATGCACGACATCGGCGCGCGTGCGGTTCGTGGTCGGCACGATCAATAGATCGCCTTCGCCCAAACCGAGTCCGCTGCGGTGCGTGAGGAGGTCCCGCACCGTCATGTGCTCGGTGGCGTAGGGGTCATACATCTGAAAGCCAGGCAGACGGTCGATCACGCGGTCCGTCCATTTCAACTTGCCGCGATCGACAAGAATGGCGAGAGCAGCGGCGGTGAAGGCCTTCGATTCCGAGCCAATCGGAAATGCCGTGTGCTCATCGGCGGGCGCCTTCGCCATGATTTTGCGCACGCCGTATCCGCGTGCGACCACGGTGTGGCCGTCTTCGACGATCGCCAGGGAAAGCCCCGGCGCGCCGAACGCGGACATTGCCTTGGCGACGTACGCGTCAACGTCGGCGGGCGTAGCGGCGTGGAGGATGCCGCCCGATGCGAAGAGGAAACTGGCAGCAAATGCTGCCACGCGCGAAAATCCCGGCATGAAGCACCTCACAGGTTCGTGTTGAAGTTCGCCAGCCCCAGATCGAGCACGGCCCAGATGCCATACATTGCGGCGAGCCCGACCAGGACCTCGCCCGCCCGAACCAGCCAGCGACCGGGGCCGCGCACGACACGAAGACCTGCGTGGACCACCATGAGGATGCCGCTGAGGATCGCGAGCACGCCGACGGTATAGAGGATGTCCATCGGCACGTTCGCTTTCCCGCCAAACAGAAGCGTGTTATCAGCGGAGACCAGGGTGACGAACCCGAGCCAGCCGAACGCAACAGCGAGGAACAGAACCGCGCCGATGCGCGAGCCAAGACGCAGCCAGAACGTCTCGCGTGTCATCTGCAACGGCTTGCCGTAATGCCAGCGGAGGATCGCGCCGCCGATCCAGATCGTGACCGTGGATAGCAGAATCACGATGCACAAAAGGCCGAGAAGCTTCAGCATTCTGGACTCTTCAAGGCCAGTGACGCGCTGGAGCTCGAGCACGGGCAGAGAATCGTCGGTGAAAAACGATTGCACGTTGCCCTGCGCGTCGGCGAGAAATTTCATATGCGCCGGGCCACCGATCTCGCGGTAAGTGAGCGGCCCGATATTACGCCAGGTCTTCGGCGCGCCGGAAAAGTCCTTGAACGCGTCGATCTGGATTGTGCCGTCCGGTTTGGCCGCAACCTGCGTCTGGCCGAGTAGCCACAGCACGCGCAGCGCCGATTCCTTGCGCCGGCTCGACCGATAGGAACCCACGACGCGGGCCGCGTCGGCTTTGGGATTCGCCACGGCGGCTTCGTCGGCCACCACCTTGGGGAAATAGCGGTCGAGAAACGCGCGGAACAAGGCTGTGCGCAATTGGCCGGCAGCGCCTTCCTTGCCTGTGCTGTTGAACGAGACGAAGAAGCCGGCATTCGAGTCGACGATCAGGTGCAGGTCGCTGTGGAAGCCGTTCAAGTCACCTGCGTGGCCGACAATCCGGTGGCCGTTGCGGTTCTCATCATAGAAGCCCAGGTTGAACCCGTTCAGCTCCGGCACAATCGAGTGCTGCCGCGTCCACATCAGCTTCACGGTCTCGGGCTTCAGGATTCCGTCGCCACCTGAAAGATAAGCGATCATGAATCGCGCCATATCGGCCGAGGTAGCCGAAAGCGAACCCGCGGGCGCCGCTTCGACCAGCTCGAATGGCACGACGTGCGCGCCCGATGCTGTCTTGTAACCCGTCGCCATATCGGGCTCGAGTGACTTCGGCAGCGGTTGCCCGAACGTGGAATGAGCCATGCCGAGCGGCTTGAAGATGTGGTTCGCGATGTAGTCGGCGAATGGTTCACCCGAGATGCGTTGAACGATGTATCCGGCCAGCGTGGTGCAATAATTCGAATAGGCGATCACCTGGCCCGGCGGGAAGATGCGTCTTGGCATGCGCTTCACCAGGTAATCGTGCAGCGGATAAAGGTCCTCGGGCTTGCCGACGATGAGATCGGAAACCGCCTCCTCGAACCCGGACGTGTGCGTCATGCAGTTGCGCAGGGTGATCGGTTTGCCGAACGCGTCGGGCACCTTGAAGTCGAGGTATTGGTTCACGTCGCGATCGAGATCGAGCTTCCCCTGCTCGACCAACTGCATCACGGCGGTCCAGGTGAAGAGCTTCGACGTGGAGCCCGGCCGGAACATCGTGCGGTCGGCGACGACGGGTGCACGCGTCTTGAGGTCGGAAAAACCATATCCGTTCGCGAAGAGAAGACTGCCGTCCTTCACGACGGCGATCGTCGCGCCGGCAATATCGCCTCTCTGAATGGAGTAGAGAACGAAGCCGTCAAGGAACGCACGCAGATCGTCCGCGGTCAGCGCGTGCGGCCCGAGCGTCACCGCCGGCGCCGCGGCCTGCTGAGGCGTCGTCACCGGCACCGGCGTCACGACAGGACCGGTTTGCCGGAGTGCGGTTTGCGCCAGCGCCGACGCTGACAAAGCCAAAACCAAAGCGGCAAGTGCCGCCAGTGCGATCTTGAACATGGCCTCTCCCTTTTCTGCGGCCGTCGTCGTGAGAAAACGGGCACGCACAGCGCGGGTCTTCATGAGTTCCTCCTTGGATCAGTCAACCGATGGAGAACAGCCCAGGCATGACGCCAGCTCGGAGCCCCCGTGATGGCGATGTCGCCCTTTCGCGGCGCAGATCCGCTGCCGTCGCAAAACAGTCCGTTGCGGATGACCGCGTCGTAACGTGCCGGGGTTGGAGCCGTCGCCCAGCCCAACGCCAGAGTGGTCAGCACGATGAGATGTCGCTTGCGATGTCCTTTCATCGCTCGTGACTCTATCGCGAGTGGGGGTGCTCGTGTCAACAAATGTTGTTTTCGTTTGGCGTGCTGCAACAACTGATGCCGGCCTCCTGAGCTCCTGACAGAACGGAGGCGGCATGCGATATCGCAGGTGATCCTGAGTCTCCTGGCCGCGGCTCTGACCGTGGAGTGTTCTTCGCTTTTCAGAGATTCATTGCCATGTCAACTCATACTCGCAGTAGGATGCTCCTTTAGCACTACACTTGGGCTCCCGAACCTTTACAGCTTTCCCGCCATAAGCTCGAATGAGCGCACCACGAAGGCCCTCATGACCTTGCATATCGCCAGTGTCGACCGTGGTTCGATGATCTTGATCACGCAATGACCCTCCCGCTCGCTAACCACTTCCATCCTGGCCGGGTCGTTCCGCAATGAGTGCATGGGTATCATTTTCTTATTCACGAGATCTACGGGATTCGTACTGAGAAACGGTTTGTAGGCCTTTGCAAAAGCAAACTCCGCAGAGGACCGGCCGATGGCGTTGTATACAGACTCATCTCCGCCTGCAGCTATCTCGCAGACGGCGAGCAAGAGTCGATGATACAGCTCAAACGGGTACCACCCGGTCTCCAGCACTGTCTTGAGAGCGGCTTGGTCTTCGGGAGGCATCGACATCAGGACTTCCTGAAGCACGTCCTCTCCATATGAGTCTCTAACGAAAACGAACTTGGAACTGATCTTGTTACCCTTGACGTTTGCCATGACAACGAGCCCTTTACATTGATCGGGTGATGGCGACAGGGTTAAAGCTCAATACAAGACATCCGATGTGAACAACCATGCCGACGAGGAAGTTGTGAGGCGGTTGGAAAGACTGATCGTTCCTATCCTTTCAAATGGCACGTTTATGATCGGATACTTCTGCCAGTCCCGGTAGTCGAAGTGCCACCACTCATTCACATAAACGGTGAAACCCTCGGTCTCCATCGCCTCGCGAAGGAGCTGACGGTGCCAGCGCTGCAGGGAAGTGCCTCCCGGATAGTCGGGGGAGGCGCGGTCGGTGGTCTCGTCGTATGTGCTCACCATTTCCGCGGGCTTCCCGGATTTCAAGTCGTAAAGCGTCAAATCCACGGCGCAGCCGCGGTTGTGGCGCGAGCCCTTGCTGGGATCCGCCACGAAAATCTTCTTGTCATCGGGCGTGGCGTCCCAGAACATTTTGGTCACGTACCATGGCCGGTACGCATCGTGGATCAGCAGCCCATACCCCAGCTTCTCGAGCTTGCGGTGGGCGCGGACGAGCGCCTCGGCGGCTGGTCGCTGCAGGAACGCACGTGCTTCCGAGTAAAAGACGGTGCCCAGAAAGTTGTTGGTCGTCGCATAACGAATTTCGAGCTTGATCGATGGGTCGAGATCGGTAGGTTGCACCAGGTCAGGCGTGCGGAATTCTCCGGTCTCCTTCGGCGGCTCGGCAGCAGTCGCTTCCCGGAGCAGGTCCGCCATCGGCCGGAGGGGAGTGATGCGCAGTTGTGACGCGCCTTCTTCAGGCCCAACCTTGCGCCGCGGAAAGAGAACGTTCGCAGCGGTGACTCCGGTGGCGTGGCCGGTCGCGTCATGTCTGAAGACGAACCTTCCGCGCGAAGACTTGAAGACGTTCGCGGAGACTTGCTCGAGAGGATCGAATTCGAACCAGTCGACCACTGCCCACAGCTTCTTGTCTTTCTCGAGTATGCAGAGAATGTTGTCGTCGGCTCCGTACTCGCCGACAAGTTTCGTCCATGACGCAGGCGGCGCATGAGGCTTGGCGTTCGAGACTTTCTCGAGCGTTTTTCCGCCGATAACAATCTCGTCACCGCGCACAAAGATCTTTTCGCCATACGAAAGCGGGCTATCAATGATGAGCGCATCGCCGAGTGAACGTACGCTGACCAACTGACCGCCGTTGATTGGCAGCAGAGAAAGCTTGCCTGCGCTTTCGATCAAGTCGACGCCGCGAGCGCCATTCCGGTAGCGGCCGGCGATCCGACGCGCCAGCTGCGGATCGACCGGCGCAGTCACCTCGGGTTCGGGGATCGGCTCTTGTTGCCGCGCCGCGAGCATCGCTTTCACAGCCGCAGCGGCGATGCGATGCGTCACCGCATTCGCCGCGTTCTTTGTCGTGATGACGACGGCTCCCAACTTCTCATCGGGCAAAGCTTCGACCGAGGTGGCGAAGCCGTAGGTCGATCGGTTGATGTCCGGCTGGCGGACGCGACCTGCGAATACATCGCTGAGGTATTGGCCCAGATCGCCGACGGTCGTGTACGGCCCGGGCGGCGGTGGCGCATCAAAGACTCGGCCGTCGATCGTCCACATGGAGCCTGTGGCGACATCCGCTGGCGTTGCGACGTTCCTGCGAGCGAGACCGAGAGAATCGGGATACACGGTCTCGGCGGTGGCAGGCACCTTGATCTTCGGATTGGCAAAACCAAACCCCCTGGCCCAAACGATCTGCTGATCGTCCACCAGCGCAATCGAGAGCGCGGGCAGGTCTTTGTCCGCCATCTCGTGCTCGATGAACTTCTCGAGCATCTTCACCGCCGCCGCATACTCCTTGGGCGAGGAACCGGCGGAAACGTCTTCCGGTCCGCTCGACGCATGCAGAATGCCGGCCGCAGAGAGCAGGAGACTGAGGAGAAGAGCGGTTGCCAGATGACGAGTGAGCTTGTATTTCACGCTTGTTTTCATGCCATTGCCCCCGAATGTTTCGAATTTGCGACGACATTTCTCACCCATGTACTTGCCCAGCAGCCGGGCCAAGCTCCCGCCGGCCCATAGGTGGACCAAATCCATGAGTGGTGATTCTCCCGCGTTTGCGCCGAGCTTGGCCGATCATTGCGATCTGCCTGCCGACGGCTTTCGCGCGCGCCAGACCAGATAAACAGGTGCGCCAAGGAACACGATGACGAGGCCGATTGCGGCGGGGCGCGGTTGCGCAAGGATGGTGTTCACGACCAGCGCAGCGGCGGCCAGGATGAACAGCAGTGGTGTCCACGGATAGAACGGGACACTGTAGGATCTGGGATGATCGGACTTTCGCCGATAGACGAAAATGCTCGCGGCACCGATGCCGTAGAAGAGCCAGCCCGTAAAAACCGTGTACGTGTACAACTGCTGGAACGTGCCGGTTGCCGCAAGAATCGCTGCCCACGCCGATCCGGCGATGACAGAGAAGGCGGGAGTTTGAAAACGGGGATGGATCTCAGCCATCTTCTGGAAGAAAAGGCCGTCCTTGGCCATCGCGTAATAGACGCGAGAGCTGGTGAGGATCACGCCGTTGACCGCGCCAACGATCGAGATCGCGATCGCGATCGCGATCAGCTTCGCCGGCTTCGGGCCGATGACGGTGGCCACTGCCGCGGCCGCGGCACTTTGCGATCCTGCGAGCGTCGTCGGCGCGAGCGCCGCCAGATAGCCGAGGTTCGCGGAGAGATAGATGACGATGAGCGCGGCCAGTCCGATAAAAAATGCGCGGGGAAAGTTGCGCTGCGGATCGATCGTCTCGCCGGCGCTGAATGTCGCGTACTGCCATCCCTCGTACGCCCATAACACGCCGAGCATGGCCAGGCCGAAACCCGACCAGAGAGTAGGGTCAGGTTTCGACGGCCACGAATTCGTCATCGCGCCTGTGAAACCTCGTCCCAGTGATAAGAGCACGACGCTCATCAGTACGATTGCGCCGACCTTGATCGCGGTCATCCAGTTCTGCAGGTTGGAGCTCTGGCGCGTGCCGCGCACGTTGACGATCGTCACGAGCGCGATCATGGCCACCGCCACCAGTTTCGCCATCGCCGGTGACATCGGAACGACTTGAGCGAGGTTGTTGCTGAAGGCTGCCGCGAGCGCGGCGTTCGCGCCGCCGCCGATCGCGAAGAAGAGCGCCCAACCGAACAGAAAGGCCGGGAACGCGCCGAAGCAATCGCGGAGGTACACATAGAGCCCGCCTGCTTTGGGATTCGCGGCGCTCAGCTCGCCGAAGGTTAGCGCACCGAGCATCGACAACACTCCGCCGGCGATCCACGCCAGCAAGGCGGGGAGAACGTACCCGTGCACCTGAGCCAGAACGGCACCGGGCACGAGGAAGATCCCCGAGCCGATCACGGTACCGACAACCAGCAGTGTGAGATCGCGAAGACCGAGCGTGCGCGGCAGTCCGTGGTCCAGGGCTTCCTCCTCATCCTGTGCTCGAACGGCACGTTACCGATCGGGCATTGCCGATCCCTCTACTCGCGAAAGTATTCGAGGATCGGGATGCCGCGGAGTCATCGGGAACGGGCGCCGAGTATGCGCAAATCAGCAACCCCGCCGGTGCCTGGTGAGAAGAGCGCGATTCGCCAGGACCGCGCGGGTGAAACCGTTTTACAACGCTGGTTGCGCGATGTCAACGTTTCCGCAACAACTGTTGCTTGCGCTGCCGGCGCCTCCCGACGGGCTCCTGATAGAAGCGGTCGCCCGAGAAGTATTCCTCTTCACTCTGGCGCAGTTTAGCCAGCGACCGATTCGGCCGGATCTGCGAGCAGGCCATGAGGATGGCGTCGATGAGCGCGACCGGTGCCACGTACGAGCCGGTGTAGAGAGGACTGCCGATCGTGGCGATCAGATGGCGGTCGCAGTGCCGGGCGATCGGCGTGGCCGGACCATCGGTGATGCCGAACGTCATCACACCCCTTTCGCGTGCGCTGATGACCGCCTCGACCGACTCGCGCAGACATCGTCCGAAGCTGATGGCGATCAGCAGATCGTTCTTGCCCAGCACCCGGATCTTGTGTCGCACATTTCCCGTGCTCCCCACCGGTGCCTCGGCGCTGAATCCGAGTGGCGCCAGTGCGTAGGCGAGCAACCAGGACAGCGATGCGGCGAGATCGACTCCGAGGACGAGAATGCGCGACGCCTTGTGAATCTGTCTGACAAGCTCCGTCACCCCATCGGTGTCAAGGCGCGCTTTGAGCTTCGTGACATTGTCCAGGTCGCGATCGAGGCTGCGGGTGATGTGGTCGGCGACGGTTCGGCCTTCTTTCGTTTCCGCCTTCAACACCGCGTAGGGCGTGATCCTGGCAAGGAAGTACCGCCGTAGATCAGCGGTGAAGTCGGCAAAGCGATCGTAGCCCAGCGCCTGGATGGTCCGGACGATCGTCGCCGCGTCAACGTCGAACAGTTTGGCCAGCTCTCGCGACGAGAGGAAAAAAGTCTCTTCCGCCTTTTCCAGGATGTTCTCGATCAGTTTGTGCCGTCGTGGACTAAGCCGGCGCCGGTTCTGCGCAAGGCGCACGTCAAGGGGAACTGCCGACCGAGTGCTCATGCCGGGACGAAAATATCATGGCAGCGATGGCGTCTGCAACAAGTGTTGCGACAACGCTCGCTCATGTTGCAGTGAGGCCGGGCATTGCCCGGCAATGCCGAAGAGAGACTTCATCGTCCGGCGAGGGACCGGCGAAAATGACGCATTCCTGCGGGGTCGGATTCAGTCGAATTCGCCGGCGATTCCGCCTGAGGAAGAACCAGCGCGCGCAGGCACGCCATAGCCAGGGCCGCGTACCACCCGCCCCGGCTTCGCACCGGTGTGTTCACCGTCGCGCAGAACCTGCACTCCATTGACGAACACGTGACTCACGCCCGTGGAGTATTGGTGCGGTTTCTCGAACGTTGCGTGATCGGTGACGGTGTTGGGATCGAATACGACGACATCCGCGAAATAGCCCGGCTGCAGAAACCCCCGGCGATCGATTTTGAGATTCGTAGCTGGCAGCGACGTCAACCTGCGAACCGCCTCCTCGAGCGAGATCACCTTTTCCTCGCGCACATACTTGCGCAGCAGGCGCGCGAAGTTCCCATATGCCCTGGGGTGGGGATTCGATTTCAGGAAGATGCCCTCCGGCGCCGGCGACTCCGCATCCGATCCAAACGACACCCACGGTTGTGCGATCCCCTTGCGAATGTTCTCCTCGGACATGAGGAAGTAGATCGCCCCGACGCCGGCGTCGTCTTCGATCACAAGATCGATGGCAGTGTCCTCCGGAGATTTCCCCCGCATCCTGGCCACCTCGCCGAGTGACTTCCCCGTCAGAGGCTTGAGGGTGTCGGTGCGGAAGGCCGCGAGAACGATTCGGTCCGGCGAGCCTACTAACAGTCCGAGGTTTTCCCAGGTCTCGGCTGGCGTACGCATCTCGGTGAGGACGCGTTGGCGAACCGCGGGATCCTGGAGTCGCTCTTTCATCTTCTTCGAGCCGCCTTCGTGGACCCATGGAGGAATCATGGCGTCGAGGCTGGTCCCGCCGGCAGGGTAGGTGTACATATTGGCGACGATCTTCAAGCCGGCAGCGCGCGCGGCATTCACTTTGTCGATGGCAGCGTCCATCTTGGGCCAGTTCGGCTCACCGGCGGCCTTGAGGTGATAGATCTGAGCGGGCACGCCCGCTTCTCGAGCGATGGAGATCAGCTCGTCGATCCCTTCGAGCAGGTGGTTACCTTCGCTGCGCATGTGCGAGATGTACATGCCGCCGGATTCAGCCGCTGCTTTGTTCAGCTCGATCAACTCGTGGGTGCCGGCATACGTTGCGGGGGCGTAGATCAGCGCTGAGCCGACGCCGAGGGCGCCCTCATGCATGGCCTGACGGACGAGGTTCTTCATCCGTTCGAGCTCCGCGGCGTTGGGCGCCCGGTTCTCGTAGCCGAGCTCGTGGATGCGCACGGTTGCGGCTCCGACGAAGGACGCGACATTGGGAGAGATCCCGCGGCGAACGAGGTAGTCGAGGTACTCGCCGAGCGTTGTCCATTCGATCTCGTACTTAAAGTCTGCCTGCTCTTCGCGGGCTTCGCGTTTCATCGCTTCGCTGGCCGGCCCCATCGACCAACCCTCGCCGAACACCTCCAGCGTGACACCCTGACGGATGTCTGCCTGCGACCGGCCGTCGATGATGAGTGATTCCGTCGCCCAGCTCAGCATGTTGATGAAGCCGGGAGCGACAGCGCGTCCACGCGCGTCGATCTCGATGGTCCCGCGCCCACTGCCGATGTCGCCGACGGCCGTGATCGTGTCCCCCGTGATGGCGAGGTCGCCCTTTCGCGGCGCAGATTCGCTGCCGTCGTAAATCAGTCCGTTGCGGATGACCGCGTCGTAACGCGCCGGGGTTGGAGTCGTCGCGCAGCCCAACGCCAGAGCGGTCAGCATGATGAGATGTCGCTTGAGATGTCTTTTCATCGCTCGTGACTCTATCGCGGGTCGGAGCGCTCATGTCAACAAATGTTGTTTTCGTTTGACGTGCTGCAACAACTGATGTAGATATGAGTCCTAACAGAACGGAGGCAGCATGCGATATCGCAAGGTGATCCTGGTGGTTGCTGTTCTTTCCGCATTGGTGGGCGTACCGGCCCTTTGGGCTCAGGCGACCGCTACCCTCCAAGGCAAGATCACGGATCCCAGCGGCGGACCTCTCCCCGGCGCAGGGGCATCGGTCACCGGCGAAAAGGGTTCCAGAACGGTTTACGCCGGCAAAACAGGCGTCTTCCTGATTCCAGACTTGGCGCCCGGGAACTACCGGCTGACCGCATCGCTCGACGCCTTCGCCCCCGGGGTGAAGGATATCGAGCTCCGCGCCGGCCAGACGCTGACACTGAACTTCACGCTGGCATCCTTGACCTTCAGTGATCGGGTTGTCGTCACGGCGCAGAAGCGTACGGAGACTCTCGTGGAGATTCCGGCTTCGATCACGGTTCTCGCCGGCGACACACTGGAAGAGCACCGGATCGGGAATCTCCAGGACCTCGCACCACTGGTGTCAGGCTTGACAGTGACCTCGGCCGAACCCGGTACTACCCGCGTCACAATGCGGGGTATCAATACCGGTGGTGTTGCGTCGACCGTTGGTGTCTACTCCGATGACGTGCCGTTCGGATCGAGCAGCGGCCTGGCCAACGGCGCAATCCTGGCCGGCGACTTCGACACCTTCGACCTCGCAAGGGTTGAGGTGTTGCGCGGCCCGCAAGGCAGCTTGTACGGGGCGAGCTCGGTTGGCGGCGTCTTGAAATACGTTATGAACCGGCCCAAGACCACGGGGTTCGAGGCGAGATTCCTGGGAGCTTCGGAGACCGGCGAGAGCGGCGGCCTCGGATACTCTCTGAAAGCGCTGGTGAACGTTCCGCTCGGCGATCGATTTGCTCTTCGGGTCAGTGGATTCAAACGGTTTGACAACGGCTTCATCGACTCCATCGGTAACAACCCGGTGGCAAGCCTGACGCATCCGACGACGATCAACATCATCGGCGGCACGCGCGTTGCTCAGAATATCAATACAAGCGACAGCTCTGGAGGGCGCGTCTCTGCGTTATACGAACCCTCCAACAAGTTCTCGCTCCTCCTGACGGCGCAGATGCAGAATATCAAGAGCGGCGCGTCCAATCTAGTCGACACCGACCCGATCACCCTCAAGCCGCTGAATAGCAGTGGGGTGCAGTCCTCGTACTATAAGCAACCGTTAGACACGAAGTTTCGGATCTCCAGCGCGACGGCCAATTGGGACCTCGGTGCGGTCAGTCTCGCCTCCGTGACCAGCTACGGCACATCCGAGCAGGATTTGCACCTCGACACGACGATCGCCAGCAATCTGACCGGTGGTCCTGCTTTGGCCTCGCTGGTGACTGCCCTCTTCGGTAATGACGCGACACGGCCACTGAGTGCGCGCTTGCCCCAGACGACCAGCACCGACAAGTTCACTCAGGAGCTGCGTCTCGCCTCATCTAAGAACAAGACCTTCGAATGGTTGATCGGCGGGTATTACACAGACGAAAAGTCCAAGATCCATCAGGAGATCCAAGCCGTTGAAGCCGGCACGGGAGCCGTCGCCTCGGGTATTCCGAACCTGGCGGTGGTTTCGCTCCTGTCCACCTATAAGGAGTTCGCTCTGTTCGCCAACACCACCTGGCACATCACGTCACGCTTCGATCTCTCCCTGGGCGGGCGCGAGAGCAGAAACAAGCAGGTCGCATCACAGGTCGGCGACGGCCCCCTGGCCGGCGGACATACCCAGTTCGACAATCTCAAGTCGTCCGAGCATCCGTTCACCTACTCTGTCGCGCCACGTTTCGAGCTGACTAAGAACTCATCGATCTATGCTCGCGTCGCCACCGGCTTCCGGCCGGGCGGACCGAATGTTCTCCCGCCGAATGCTCCGGCGGGCACGCCGCTGACATATCACTCGGACACTCTGACCAGCTATGAGACCGGTTGGAAGGCGAGCGGAGCGGATGGCAAGTCCTCCCTCGATCTCAGCGTGTTCTACCTCGCCTGGAAGGACATTCAACTGTTCACCGTGGTGAACGGCTTCGGAATCAACGGCAACGGTGGAACCGCGGTGAGCAAGGGTGCCGAGCTCACCACGAGCATCATGCCGGCGACCGGCCTGACGTTCTCCCTGAACGGGTCGTATACGAACGCCTACCTCACCAAGGCTACTTCCGCCCAAGTTGGCGGCCTGGCGGGTGATCCGCTGCCGTACGCGCCGAAATGGGCCATGGGTTTAAGGGGCGACTATGAATGGAAGTTGAAAGGTGGTTCGACGGCCTTTTTGGGGGGCGGCGTAGGTTACACCGGCGATAGAACGTACAATTTCACCACCCGGACGGCCGACGGCAGCCTTCGCAGGATCGGAAGCTATGTGGCGGCGGATCTCCGCACGGGAGCCTACATCGGTCATTGGTCCCTCGAGCTCTACGGAAAGAACCTGACGAACGAGAAAGGCATCACCTCCGTTGCCGGAGCCGGGGCCTTTCCCAAAAGTGCGCTCGGTTTGTCCTATATCCGGCCAAGGACAATCGGACTGTCTCTGGGTATCAGCACCTGGTGACCTCGGCGGTGCATTCGGGCCGGGTCAATTCCAGATGGGAGTCCAGCTCGATTTCTGAGGCATCGATGCCCGCGGCGCTCTTGCGCTACTTCAGCGCCCGTCAGGAGAAACTCCTGGCGGGAGCGCGAGCACTGGTCGAACAGGAGTCGCCGACACGCGACGCCGCGGCGACGACTGCCATCGTAGCGAAGCTGAAGGCACGCCTCGATGCCATTGGCGCTACGACGAAACTTCATGAGACCGAGCGAGGAACGCATCTCGTGGGACGAATGACCTTCGGACAGTCGTCTGACTACGGACCGGTCCTGCTGCTCGGCCACGTCGACACCGTCTGGCCTCTCGGAACGTTGGCCCGCTGGCCGTTCCGGCTGGAGAACGGCCTCGCATTCGGCCCCGGAATCTTCGACATGAAAAGCGGTGTGGAAGTCATGCTCGCTGCATTGGAGGCGATCCATGAGCTCGCGCTGCAACCGCGGAGGGAGATCAGGATCCTTCTTTCCTGCGATGAGGAGAGCGGCAGCACGACCTCTCGCGATCTGATCACGGCGGAAGCCACGGAATGTGCCGCGGTCTTCGTGCTCGAGCCTTCACTGCCGGGAGGAAAGGTGAAGACCGCGCGAAAGGGAGTCGCGAACTACGAGGTGATCGCTCGTGGGATTTCTGCGCATGCAGGGCTCGATCCCGAGAAGGGCGTCAGCGCCATATCGGAGTTGGCGCACCAGATCCTCGCGCTGAACGAGCTCACCGATCGGAAGCAGGGAATCAGCGTCAATGTAGGGGTGATCAAGGGCGGAACGCTGTCCAATGTTGTCGCCTCGGAGGCGCGGGCCGAAGTGGATGTGCGTTTTCGAACAATGGCCCAGGGCGAGGAGATCTCACGCCGCATCGAGTCGATGCAACCTGTTCAGAACGGAGCGCAGGTCGAGATCCGAGGCGGGGTCAACCGCCCTCCTCTGGAGCGCACACCCGCGGTGATGGCGCTGTTCGACCGCGCGCGATCGATCGCTTCGCAACTGGGTTTCGATCTCGGCGAAGGCCCAAGCGGTGGCGCGAGCGACGGCAACTTCACCGCGGCGCATGGGATTCCCACGCTCGATGGCCTGGGCGTCGAGGGCGACGGGGCACATGCCGCACACGAACACATCATCGTCGCTGACCTGCCGCGGCGCGCCGCGCTTCTCACCGCCCTACTCACAACACCATTGACGGAGGCACAACCCTGATGCGAAACCACTGGCGAGCGGCCCTCATACTTCTCTTCATTTGCTCGGCACCTCTTCGTGCGCAAAATCCCCTCGCTCCCGCGATGCCACCGAAGAAAGAAATTCCGCGAACCCCGGCTGTGATCCCGGCGGGCGGCCACTCATTGACGGCCCCGGACGTGGAGGCATTCCTCGACGGATTCGTTCCGCTCCAACTTGAGGAGGACGACATCGCCGGAGCGACGATCGCCATCGTCAAGGATGGGAAGATGCTATTCGCGAAGGGCTACGGCTACGCGGACGTCGAGAAGAAGAAGCGAGTCGTTGCGGACGCTACGCTGTTCCGTCCAGGATCGGTCTCCAAGCTGTTCACCTGGACCGCGGTCATGCAGCTCGTGGAACAGAAGAAGCTGGATCTCGACCGCGACGTGAATGCATACCTCGATTTCAAGATCCCCGAGGCGTTCGGGAAGCCGGTTACTCTGAAGAACCTCATCACGCATACACCCGGATTCGAGGACCCGGTGAAAGGCCTCTTCGTCGCGGTGTCGAATCAGGTTCCGCTAGGTCAGTATCTGAAGAATCACATTCCCCGGCGGATCTATGCTCCCGGAACCGTCTCGGCATATTCAAACTACGGAGCGGCGCTGGCCGGCTACATCGTGGAGCGTGTATCGGGCCGCCCGTTCGAGCAGTATGTCGACGAGAACATCTTCAAGCCGCTGGGCATGACCAGCTCGACCTTCAGCCAGCCTTTACCCGCTGCGCTGGCGCCGCGCATGTCGATCGGTTACGCGACCGCTTCGGCCCCACCGAAGCCGTTCGAGGTTGTCGGTCCCGAGCCCGCTGGTAGCCTGAGCTCGACCGGCACGGACATGGCCAGATTCATGACGGCCCATCTGCAAGGCGGTCAATACGGCGACGCGCGAATTCTCCGGCCGGAAACCGTCAATCTGATGCACAGCAAGCTATTCGAGCTGAATCCCGCGGCAAACGCGATGGCGTATGGATTCTATGAAGAGTCGCGGAACGGGCACCGAATCATCGGACACGCCGGCGATACGGAAGCCTTTCACAGCAGCGTTCATCTGATCCCGGACAGCAACCTCGGATTCTTCGTGTCGTACAACAGCGCCGGTAGCGGCAAGGTGGAAGCGCGCGGACAGTTGTGGGGCGCATTTCTGAATCGCTATTTCAACAATCCGATCGTTTCTCCGACTCTGCCGACGGCAAAAGAAGACGCGAAGAGCGTCACCGGCAGTTACCTGAGCAGCCGCCGAGGCGACGGCTCGCTTCTTAAAGCAGCGTCGGTTCTCGGGGAGCTCACGGTAGCGCCCTCGGGCGACGACGGTACGATCCAAGTCGCTGCGCTCAAAGGCGCGAATGGGAAACCCAAGCGGTGGCGCGAAGACGCGCCGCTCATCTTTCGCGAGGTCGGCGGAGAGGACTATCTCGCATTCAAGCGTGATAACACCACCGGCCGCATGGAAGTGATGCTGTCGCCGTATCCGGTGTTCATCTTTCAGCGCGTCGGGCCTTTCCAGGATCGAAGACTGCTCCTGCCGGTTGTCGGGATTTCCCTGGCCGTAATGGTGCTGACGCTCCTCATGTGGCCGATTGCTGCTCTCGTACGGAGACATTATCGGCACAAGCTCGAGCTCACTCCTCTGGAACGCCGGCTCCGGCTCGGCGTTCGACTCGTACTCGTGCTCAACATCCTTTTTGTCGCCGGCATTGTCGCGATCGTGGCCG
The DNA here is from genome assembly GCA_038230535.1 of Thermoanaerobaculia bacterium. Lineage (GTDB taxonomy): Bacteria > Acidobacteriota > Thermoanaerobaculia > Gp7-AA8 > Gp7-AA8 > JADGNZ01. The sequence goes on along the minus strand of JBBRNB010000118.1, from coordinate 2,993 downwards.
GTGGGCTCTCGAACATCGCGGCCTTCGATGATCGCCTGGACAAGTGGATCTACCTCGCTCAATTCATCGGGCTTCTCGGCGCGGTGGGAACGGTGTTGGTGCTCTATGACGCAATCGAATCCTGGCTCCGCAAACGAAGGTCAATCTGGTCTCGTTTCTACGCAACCGTTGTTGCTCTCGCCTGCCTCGGCTTCCTATGGTTCGTCTTCGCCGGAAACCTGCTGCGCTTCACCTCGAAATACTGAGATGGGTCCCGCGATCGTCATTGATGACATCGAGAGCCTGGACGAGATGCGCATCGTTGAGGACCTCCAGAAAGAGGTGTGGGGCCTCGACGATCGTGATATTGATCCGCTGACGCAACTGGTGGCCGCCAGGCATGCCGGCGGTCAATTGATCGGTGCTCGCGACGGACAGACACTCGTCGGGTTCGTTTATGGTTTCGTCGGGCTCGAGCATGGGCGGACGGTTCACCATTCACACATGCTGGCGGTCAGGCCGGCGTACCGGAACTTCGACGTGGGATACAAGCTGAAGCTCGCGCAACGAGAACGAGTGCTCGCGCAGGGCATCACCCGAATCACGTGGACGTTCGATCCCCTGCAGAGCCTCAACGCCCATTTCAATTTCTGCAAGCTCGGCGTCGTGAGTGACACGTACAAAATCAACTTCTATGGTCCCGAGACGTCGAGCGTGCTGCATCGGATCGGGACCGATCGATTGTGGGTGACATGGCTTCTGGATAGCGGCCGGGTGCAACAGCGACTGGAAGGCAAGCCCGATCGGCACGAGATTGACTCGCAGACGCTGCCCCTCGTGACGGTGGATGCCGCAGGGTGGCCGCGCGAGCTCGCCGCGAAAACAGGGCTCTCAGGCGAGTATGCATTCATCGAGATTCCATCAGACATCGACAGTTTGCTGCGGCAGAATGCGGAACAGGCAGTTCAGTGGCGCGAGGTCACTCGTCGTGGATTCACCGAAGCGTTCGCCGCTGGCTTCCGGATCGAAGACTTCTTCCGGCAATCCCGGGGCAATCAGTCAGTGGGGGTGTATGTGTTGAGCCAGGGGCGGACGCGCGAGGATCGTCGATGAGCCAGCTCGATCGCTTAGTCAAAAGCGCGGTTGCAACCGATCGAACGACCGGCTTGCAGTTGGAGAAGCTCGAACTTCGCGAGATTCAGATGCCCTTGCTGGCGCCGTTTGAGACCAGCTTCGGCCGTGCCACGACCCGCAGAATTCTCATCGTTCGCGCGTTCGATCGGAGCGGCGCCTGCGGATACGGGGAATGCACCGCTATGGAAGGGCCATTCTTCAACCACGAAACGATCGATACCGCCTGGATGATCACGGAGAAGTTCATCGCTCCGCTTTTGTCCGAGGCGCGTCTTGTCGAAGCTTCGCAGATGACCCGAATCCTCGCTCCCATTCGCGAAAACCGCATGGCAAAGGGAGGAGTTGAAACCGCCGTATGGGATCTGGAGGCGAAGCTCGCGGGCGTGCCGCTCTGGCGACACCTCGGGGGCACCCAGCCTGTGATCACGTGCGGCGTCTCGATCGGCTTGCAAGAGAGCACTGAGGCGCTGCTGGAGAAAGTCGCGCGCGAGGTGAACAGCGGCTATCAACGAATCAAGCTCAAGATCAAGCCAGGCAAGGATGTTCAACTGGTGGAGTCGGTCCGCTCACGATTCCCGTCCATCACGCTGTCGGTCGATGCCAATGCCGCGTACTCGCTGGACCACGATCTCGATCTGCTCAGGCAGCTCGATCAGTACGACCTGCTGATGATCGAGCAGCCGCTCGCAGCGGGTGACCTTCTGGATCACGCCAAGCTACAGCGCGCGCTGCGGACGCCGATCTGCCTGGACGAGTCGATCGTCAGCCTCACCAACGCGGCGCACGCGCTCGAGCTCGGAGCGTGCCGCATCATCAATGTCAAGCTGGGTCGTGTCGGCGGGCATGGCGAGGCCCGGGCGATTCAGGAGTTTGCAAGGATTTGTGGCGTCCCGGTCTGGTGTGGCGGGATGCTCGAATCGGGCGTCGGGCGCGCCCACAACATCGCCATGTCCACTCTTTCCGGCTTCACGCTGCCGGGCGATGTTTCGGCTTCGGCAAGATACTGGGCCGAAGACATCGTCGAGCCACCAATCACCGTGTCGAAAGACGGAACCATTGAGGCGCCGTCGGGCGACGGGATCGGGTACACCACTGACGAAGCGCGCATCGAAGCGCTGACCGTACGGCGCACCGAAATCCGCTTGTGAAAATGCTCCAATCCGCGCGCGACGCGATGAACGTGCCGGTCATCAGCGATACCGATCCGACGAGCAGTTTGCTGGGTTTCTTGAAGTGTTTGCGAGCATTCCGACGGCTCGCGCTCAGCAGGCCTATGACGCCCTCGTACGGCCTACCGACGCTGGTAGAATGTCTCATCAGGAGGCATCGTATGGCGTACCAAAGCGCTGACATGTTCTCCGGAGGTGAAGGTCGCACGTTCGAATCCAGGTAGGAGAGCTAAACGGACGATCTTCGCCCCTCGTTCGCGCATCCAAGGTGCAAGCACGCCCTTGGCCGGAACCCGCATTTCGCGCCAACGGTTGAGGGCGTCGAAGGCCTCGCTCCCAGCGCAACGCGTGTCTAACGCGCGTCTAATATGCCCGCTTTTCGGACCGGTGCGGACAAGTCGGGACCGAGGTAAGCTCGTGAGGGAAGGAGATATCCGCAGATGTCCTGAGACAAACGCGGAGTTGTTAATCCGGTGGTCGGAGGTTCGAGTCCTCCCGCCACAGCCAAACTTAACAACTTCCGCACGAACGACTTAACCGAACCCTCTTCATCCGCCTCTTCCACCGTTTCCTTCGGCGCTCGGCAGAAGTGACCACTTTGTGCTCGGTTAAAGTGACCACCATCAAGAACACGATTCGGAACAGCGATCGGAACTCCAACGCCGGCCGGCGAAATCATCCTGCCGCGCCAACGGCGCGGCAGTGTCGGCG
>JBBRNB010000117.1:0-19672 GCA_038230535.1 Thermoanaerobaculia bacterium | reverse complement strand
CGATTACCCCTGGCCGAGCCAGGGGCTACATTGTCCGACGCGCCTGCGCGCATCGACACCGGCAATCGCGCGGCTTTCGCCAGCACCATGTTTCTTTTCCCAGGTGCAGCGCCTGCGCTGTCCCTCGCTCAGGATGACAGGAATCTCAGCGCGCGCGATTTCTACAGGCTCTGAGGACGACAGCGATGGATGACAGGGTACCTGATCATCGATCGGACGAGGGCCACGTACGTTGATTTTCCAGATACCCCAACTTGCCGAACCAGACCGGACAGACCATGCTGCCAGCGCCGCTCGTGTGGCGAACGATAACGACCTCTCCGCGCTGCTCCGCTGGATGCTGAAGATGTCGGAGACCGACTCTTCGCCGTGGCTGCCCGGCGCAGCCTCGGCGAGCAGCGCTCGAAGCCTCAGCTCGAATTCGTCGAGATGGTGGTGCTCGCGGAGCACGGCTCGCTGGATGAGCCGCACCAGCTCTTGCACCTTCGCGCTGTCGTCTCGAGACAGCGCCAAGGTCAGTTGCTCAAACAGCGATTCGATTGCCGGCATGGTATGGCCAGATTCAGGAAGCGTTGTCAGACTCGCCCGCCTGACGGGCCGATTCCAGGTACTGGTCCAGTGCGTTCTGCAGCTCTTCCCGGTTCACGTTTCGCTGGTCGAGCCACTGCGCCAGCGGGAGGAAGGCGGGCTTGGAAAGAAGGTCGGAGAGGCGAGTTACCGCGAAGGTGGTCCCCGCGGCCTTGGCTCGGCGGAAGTCGATGGCATAGCTGCGGAGTGAGGCGCAACTCGGTGAGCGCGTCACTATCAGCGGTGACCACGAGGTCGAAGTCGGGATGCATGGAAGGCTGGAGGATATTACATGGATTGCCTTTGTGGGCCAGCGGCCCGCACGGTGGATCGCCGATTGCACTGCGGACCGTTAGTGATCGATCGAGATTGTGAGAGTGTGTTGTGCGCCGCCACCCACGGGGGTTCGGCCCAGCGCGGCTGGGCCCTACAGGCGACAGCATGCGCGAGACTCTCCGGGGGCAAACACGGATGGCGATTCGTAGGGCCCAGCTGCGCTGGGCCGAACCCCCGTGGGTGGCGGCGCATAACACAATCTCACAATCTTGATCGACCACCAGCCGGGCCGGCACGGCAGGCGGCGTGGTTGCCAAGGCTCCGCACTACAATGTCTCAGAGAAGATTCCGCCGCGAAGGCTCTTGAACGATGGCCGGCCTAAACGACCTCGCGAGACAGATCACAGCTCTTGTCGATGAGCGCGTCGCGCTGGAGACGAAGCTTCAGAACGAGCCGGGCGAGCTGCCCGAGTCGCATGCCCACCAGTACGGGGAAGAGTACAGCGCGCTGCAGCGCAAGCTGGCCGCTCTGTTTCTTCAAAGTAACGATGAGACCCAGCGCGTCACCTTGATGCTCGAGCTGATGCGCATCCTCGAGAACCGCCTCGTTTACCTGCACAACTTCATCGTCGATCCGACCGCTGACAGCCGGACGCTGGCCGAACTCGTCACGCAGTTCATCGAGCAGCTTGTCGCCGAGCGGAGCAAGGTCCTGACGAGGCTGGAGGCGACGTATTACCGGGCCGTGGCCACGCTCTACGCCGGCGATGTAGCCGAGGCGCGCCGCGGATTCTCCGAAGCCTGCGGCTCCGAGGAGTCGGACGAGGCGAATGACATCAAGTACAAGTCGTACGTCATCCTGGGCCATCTCTCGCACGAGGATCACGACTACGCGAAAGCGAAGACGCTGCTCGATCAGTCGATGCGTTACTCGCAGAGTGCCAATGTCACCGCGCAGGCCCTCGCGCTCAAGGCCCTCAACTCCTACGCCCTCGGCGACCGCGCCGAGGCGCTGCATCTGTTCGAGGAGGCGTTGCAGCTCTTCGACAACAACAAGCCCTTCTTCAACTCCTACTTCTTCCGCAACGCCCTGCTCTTCTGCGGCGCCATCCACTTCGACGAACGCGACTACGCCAGCGCCGGACCGTACTACCGCCAGGTGCTGGAAAACGTCGAGCTCACCTCCTACGACTACTTCGACGCCCTCACCCACCTCGGCCGCATCGATTACGCCCAGCAGCGCTACGACGACGCGGTGGCCGCGTTCGAAAAAGCCGCGCAGTCCCAGAAGCTCAGCGAGAACGAATACATCGTCGACACCTGGTTCTGGATCGCCCGCACCCACCTGAAGCTCAAAGACCCCACCAGCGCCCGCCCGTACCTGGAAAAGATCGCCGCGACGGATGTGAAGTACGAGAAGAAGCCGCAAGCGGCGGAGTTGCTGCAGAAGATGTGCTGAAGGGGAGTGGGGCTTCGTCTTGTTTCGTCGCGGGGGGCGCTCGTCTCCTCCTCCGGAACTGCCGTTCACGCGGAGGTTGTGACCGTTCACGGTAGCGTTCTGTAGCTACTCCGGCGTTGAATGGTCGTGGCACGTTGCGCGCGAAGGCGCGCGAAACAAGTATGCCGAGCGCTCGGCGCGGGGTAACAGGAAGATATTGAATTTTCGGCCGCGAAGGCGGTCGCCACGAAGTCCCGGCGCGATGGCCGCGATTGTTGCGGCCGCCTTCGCGGCCGCAACATCCAGCACCGACGAATACCCCTGGCTGAGCCAGGGGCTACATTGTCCGACGCGCCTGCGCGCGTCGCCCCGACGCCGCCTGCGCGCGCCGGCACCGGCAATCGCGCGGCTTTCGTCAGCACCATGTTCTTTTCCCAGGTGCAGCGCGCGCGCTGTCTTTCGCTTCCAAGAAACTCCCAGTATCTATGCGGGTTCCAGCGCATCAGACAGCTCACTTCCAGACCTCCGCAAGACATGCGAATAAGTTTCTTTTCCCAGGTGCAGCGCGCGCGCTGTCTTTCGCTCAGGATGACAGGTATGTGAGACGCGGCAATTGCTCACAGGCCATCACGATGACAGGTAACCTCACGACCTCTGAGTCGCCAGACGCTCCCGTGCCCGACCCTTCACCTCTCCGGCGTCGTAACCAACCTTTGAATGTGCCAAACCCCATGCCCCGCACGAACCCAGTCCGCCGCATACCCGCCATGCACTTGCACGACTTCCCCGGACGGGATGCGAACCTTCTGGTGGTATGTCCCGGCAACGTGACCGTGACCACCATCGATCGTGATCGTATCCGCCGTGAGCTCCTCGGAGATCACGTGGTAGTCGCGGAACGATTCGAGCTGCTTGCGGATCGCTTCCCGGCCGTGGAGAGTTGGGGCGCCGGCGACGACGCTCTCGCCGTCCTCGGTGTACATCGCGGCAATCGCAGCGCTGTCCATGGCGGCGATCAGGTGCGCGTAGTTCTCGGTCGCCTGTCTCAATTGCGTAGTGGCGCCGGCGGTCGATAAACGCATCGAGCAGCAGGCGGTTGAAAGGACAAGGACGATGATCAGGACTTTGCGCACGTCAGAGACCTCGGTCAATCAGTGAAAGCGTGTCACGACGAAGGCGATGTCGTCGTGCAGCTCGTCGGTGGCGGCGAAGGTGGTGACATCTTCGTAGATCCGGTCGTAGACCGTGGTCAGGTCGGAGTCGTGGGCGGCGTCCATCAGAGCGGCGATGCGATCGATCGAGTAGAAGGCGCCGGACGAGTCCCGGCGGTCGGTCAGGCCATCGGTGTAGACGAAGAGCGTGTCGCCTGCCGCCACCTGCAGGCGCTGCTCCTCGAACACCATGGATGGTAGTGCGCCGAGGAGATGACTGGGGGCCTCGTGAACGACGGTCCGGCCGATGGTTCGCTTAAAGAGCAGAAACGGCGGATGCGCGGCATTGGAGTAGACGAGATTTCCGGCGCTGTCGATCCGGAAGATCTGCGCCGTCGCGAACTGTGCCGGCAGCGAAACGCTGAAGAGGAAGTCATTGAGGTTGGCCATGAATGACGACAGCGGCGTATTCGCGCCGGCCTCGGTGTGGATATAGCTCTTCAGCAACGCCACCAGGATCGACGCCGGCAGCCCATGTCCGGAGACATCTGCCACGAAGAGATACATCAGCTCGTCCTGGAGGAAGTAGTCGTAGAAATCGCCGGAGAGGGTCGCGCTCGGGATGTAGGCGGAACGGATCTCGATGTGCGGCCTTCGGAATGAGCCGTTCGGCACCAGCGCTTCCTGCACGCGCCGCGCGATCTGGAGGTCGCGCGTGATCTGCTGGTTCAATTTGCGCAGCTCATCCTGATAGCGCTTCATACGCAGCAGAGCGCGCAGGCGAGCCAGCAGGACCTCCGTATCGGAGCCCTTCGTGACGAAGTCGTCCGCGCCGGCTTCAAGACCGTCCACGACCGCCTGCGCCGTATCGGTCCCGGTCAGCATCAGAACCGGAATCGTCTGGAGCACGGGATCGGCTTTGATGCGCCGGGTGACCTCGAATCCGTCCATCCCCGGCATCCGGTAGTCGATGATGAAGGCGGCCGGAGTGATGGCCTGAGCCAGTGCCAGCCCTTCTTCTCCGGATGTCGCCGGGGAGACGTCAAAGCCCCGGCGTTCGAGAAAGCGCCGGGTCACCTGGAGATCGTTCGTGCTGTCGTCGATCAACACGATGCGCTGGCGCGTGAGGGTGGGGTCGGGCATGGGGCGGCGAATTGTACCGTTGCCGCCGCCTCGTCATTACGTCACCACGCGGCCGATCCGTTCCATCAGTTCCTCCGATGCATAGGGTTTCATCAGAAACTCGGTGTTGGGTTGCAACCCCAGATCGAACACCGAGGGATCGCACATCTGACCGGTTGAGATGATGATGGGGAGGGATGGCCACGTTTTGCGGATCCGTTCGAAGACGACTGTGCCACTGATGTCGGGCAGGGTGACGTCGAGCACGACTGCGTCGGGTGAGAACTCACGGATGGCCTGCTCGACGACTCCGCCTTCGCGTGCGATGCGCACCTCGATCCCATCCATCTCCAGGATGGTGGCCAGGCCGCAGCTCACCTCGTCGTCGTCTTCGACGAGAAGAATACGGCGGCACAGGCTGGCTGGTGAAACGGTCTTCACCGGCGTGTCGACGGCTTTTGCCCGCGGTTCGACATAGGGGAGACGGACCGTGAACGTGCTCCCGCGGCCTGGTTCGCTCATGGCGTCGAGCGAGCCTCCATGCAGCGTCACGATCTGGCGCGCTACCGCCAGCCCGAGGCCAGCGCCACGCGTCGGGTTTCCGCAGAAGAGCGGCTCGAAAATGCGCGGCAGGAGGCCCTTCGCGATTCCGATACCGGTGTCGGTGACGGTCACTTTGACGAACGGTGAGGTTGCCTTGTCCAGGCGAACCGTCATCACGCCTCCCTCGGCCATGGCATTGCGGGCGTTCGAGCAGAGGTTGAGGATGACCTGTTGCAATTGGGCGTGATCCCCCTGGATGACCACAGGCTCCAGCGGAAGTTGGAGGGCGACCTCGATCTCTGACGGAACGAGGGTGCGGACCTCGTCAACGATGTCCTTCAGCCACTGCCGCGCATCGATGTCCAGGACCTCCGGCTGGTTTGGGTGGGTAAAGCGGAGGATCTCCTCGGTGATCCGGCGTCCGCGCGAGACAGCGCTGCGGATGCGTACCGCCGCGGCGTGGACGTTCTTGTTATCGGGAGCGGCGCGATCGGCCAGCTCCGCCTGTGGGTGAATTGCCATCAGTACGTTGTTCACCTCATGAGCGATGTTCGCGGCCACCCGGCCGAGCTCCGAGAGCCGTTGTGCGTCTTCGAGCTCGCGGCGCAGCCCGCGCTCCCGCTCCTCCGCATTCAGGCGATCCGTGATGTCCTCGAGCGTGCCGGCCACGCGCAGCGGCTGGCCGAGTTGATCACACACCAACTGGGCACGTGTTCGGATGGCGCGCTCCTCTCCGCTGACGCGGATGAAACGGATCTGGGAATCGATTGGTTCGCCTGCTTCGACCGCGCGCATCGAGGCGATCATCGTGCCCCGGTCGTCTTGGTGAATCCAGCGGAGCATGCCGGCCACTGTGCCGTCGAACTCGTTCGGAGCTGCTCCAACGATTCGATAGGTCTCCTCCGACCAGCTCACCGCGTTCGACGGAAGCTCGCGGCTCCAGCTACCGACGTGCGCCACTTTCTCCGCCTCTGCCAGCAGACGCTCGTATCGTTTCAATTGATCCTGTTCCTGCCGCCGCGAAGTCACGTCACTCGTTAGTCCGAAGACGTACTGGACGCCGCCGACCTCCTCGGTCATACAGGCGCGGTCATGAAGCCAGATCCATTCACCGTTGCGATGGCGGTAGCGGTACTCGATATCGAAAAGTTTGCCGTCGCTGGTGATCGCCTCCAATGCCTGCTTCACCAGGGGGAGGTCGTCCGGATGAATGGATCCGAACCATAGCTCCTGAGGCCTTTCATAGATGTCCTCCGGCTTGTAGCCGCCGACCGCTTCGACGTTCTCGCTGATGTAGACGATGTTGCCGGCAGCGTCCGTCCGCCAGGCGATGTCCGGTATGTTCGTGACCATGAACCGGTACTTCTCTTCACTTTCGCGCAGAGCTTTTTCGGCGCTCATGGCCACCGTGTTGTCGCGGATGACAGCCGAGTACCCTCGAAGACTGTGCTGATCGTCGCGCAGAGCAACGAGGGTTACGTCGGCGCAGAACGACGTTCCGTCGCCGCGCTGAAACCAGAGGTCTCGATGATCGCTTCCTCCATACGCCGCCTGTTCCAGCGCCCGCTGCATCGAAGCAGTCGACTCCTCGCGGCAGAGCGTCGTCACTGACTGCCCGATCATGGCATCGCGTTCGAACAACGTCAGCCGCGACGCTCCTGAGTTCCACGAACTGATGGATGCCTTGGTATCGAGAAGAAGGACGGCGCAATCGGAGACGCCGTCGACCAGCAGCGCGAATTCCTGCTGGACCTGCCCAGCGTTGCGCTCGCTGGCGGCGAGGCGGCGACGGCTGAAGGCCACTAACGAAACGATCGCTCCTCCTTCCAGAATGAATACGAAGAGCGAAGTGAGATCAGATCTCGAGAACCCATTGGCGGCGAGAAATACGTACCCGAACACGAAGGCTCCGCAGAGGAGAGCAATCGTGCCGGAGCGGAAGCCGCGTCTCCAGGCGCACACCGCGGACGGCAGCAGAAACAGCGCGTCGGGATCGGCTCCGAACGCCGCAGGCCACCACATCTTCACGAACAGCGCCGCCAGAGCCGCCAATACTCCCAGGAGAATGTCGATCGCCACCCTCCGGGCCACGAGCGTCCATCCTCTCTCTTTTGCCGGCGCGTGTGCACTTCGTTCCAATGTCAGCTCCATCAAGTCTCCTCGTATCGCGGTTCCTGTTCCTTGAAGAGCACACTGACTGCCACACGCCCCACTGGATGCAAACATCAGCAGCGCAACGGCTTAGGGGAAATGTTCCTGAGCAGTACCACGTGCGGAATCCGCACATCTGACCCATTAACGGACGCCTTTCGTCTGCGGAACCGGTTACAACGAAGTTACGCTCGCTGGGGAGTGCTAACCTTCGTGCGGTCTTGACGTCTCAGCCTGTGTGAGACGAACGGCGGCGCTTCTCTTCCTTACCCTGGCGGTGACAGCCTGTCAGCTCCCCGAGAACCCCAAGCGCGCCGCGATCCGTGCTGTATCAACGTTCGTTCTCGAGTCCGCGATCGATCTGCAGGGCCGGACGGCGCTTACCCAAAGCAAAGCCCGTCCGGCTCTTCAGACGACCGTGCCGCCGCGCGTAGCGCCATCGCGTCTTGCGTCGCCTCGTATAGGGCCGCCGCCCTCGGCGGCCACGTGCTCGCGGACATCCAGCCGTGACAGCGCGATCCCGGCCGCCGAGGGCGGCGGCACTACACGTAAAGGCGAGCCGGGCGCAAAGCTCCAGGAAGCACGCTGCCCCCTGACGCGCTTTAAGACGCGCCCATCCCGGACATCTTGAAGACGACCGGGATGAGGACGAAGAGCTGCACGGCGTCGAAGATCCCGTGCGCGATGATGCCTGGAATGATGTTCTTCGTCCGATAGAAGGTGAAGCCGATGATCAGCGAGATCACGCTGATGCCGATCAGCAGCAACGGCTGCCCGAGGCCGGAGTGGGCGATCGCAAAGAGCGCGGTCGAGCCGATTACGCCGATCCGCTTCTGAAGCCAGGCGCGGAAAAACGCCTCCTCGACCGTCATCGCGGAGAGGACGATCACCCCTTTCTTCCAGAGGGGGAGTGCCGCCATCCAGCCAACCATCGGCGAGGGATGCGGGTTCTTCGGGATCAGGCCCGACGCGGAGAGGATCAGTGCGATCACCAGTGCCACGGAAAGTGTGACGATCCAACCGCCGACGCCGACGGCAAAGCCGGTCAGAACCGCTTCGCCGTTGCCATGCCGCGGGATGCTGAGAAACTCGCCGATCGGCGGGCGCTGCGTGAGCAGCCACCAGCCGAGAAGAAAAATGATCAGGATCGCGTGCAGCGCAAAGAGCGAATAGAACGGCACACGCGCCAGCTCCACCGCCGTGGGCGTCTTCAGCGATGAGCCGGTGACCAGGATGGCCAGACCGAACATCAGTACCGCAAGCCAGAGATAGGCCAGCGTCTTCGTCACCGGCGACGAGAAGTGGTCGGTAGAGAAGAGGCGATAACGCTCGTTCATCACGATCATCGCGATGTAGATGACGGCAATGAATGCGAGCGGAAGGATGTAGTGGTGGTTCATCGGCGCGCGAAGTGTAATGGAAGTGGGAAATCTTTCACCCTTCGATTATTGCGGCGAGAATCGCTTCCAGTTGCTCGGCGGAATCGAAGAAGTAGTCAGGATTCTCGGCCTTCAGCATCTCCGCGGATGTCTTCCCCGAGGCGATGGCGATGGTCGTGGCACCCCACGGCGTGCCGCAGCGGACGTCGTAGATGGAGTCGCCGATGATGACCACGTCAGAGCCGCTAAACGTATGTCCGGTGACCACTGCGGCGCGCTCGATGGCGATCGGCGGCAGCTCCTCGCGCCGCGGTGAGTCGCTGCCGAACGCGCCGAAGGGGAAGACGTCGTTCAACCCGATCGCGCCGAGCTTCAGCCGTGCGCCGGGCTCGATGTTTCCGGTGAGGAGAGCCACAGTCAAACGCTCGCAGGCACAGGCGGCCTCGATCAGTGGGAGAACGCCGGGAAGAGTGTGAACACGTCCCGGCGCGTTGCGAGCCAGGCCGCCAAGGTAATGGTCCCAAAGAGCGGGCAGCCGTGCGTTGACATCGCATTCGCTCCAGCCTTCATCGCGCAGAATCATCTGTGCGATCTGCGGATCGGTACGGCCGGAGAAATCGTAACGCCGCACGTCGCCGCGGAACCCGTAGACATCCGCAAGCGCGCCGGCAAAAGCCTCGCGCGCCGCGCCGGCATCGCTGATGAGAGTTCCGTCGATGTCGAAGAGAACGAGCCGGCGTCTGGTCGATGGCATTGGAGGACAGGGTACTATTCGCCGCCGATCATGAAGAAAACGTCTCTCGCGGTTCTTTTCCTCACCGTCTTTATCGATCTCATCGGCTTCGGGATGGTGATCCCGTTCCTCTCGTTCTACGCCCGCGAGTACGGAGCGAGCGGCACGACCGTCGGGATGGTTGTCGGCGTCTACTCGATCATGCAGTTCTTCTTCGCCCCCGTCTGGGGCAGGATGTCGGACCGCATCGGACGGCGGCCGGTGATCCTGATCAGCCTCACCGCGAGTTGCGCCGGCTACTTTCTGTTTGCCATCTCGCACAGCCTGACCCTCCTCTTCATCTCCCGGATCATCGCCGGCGCCGGTGGCGCGAACATTGGAACAGCGCAGGCCTACGTCGCCGACAAGACCACGGACGAGAATCGCGTCAAGGGGATGGGCATCATCGGCGCTGCCTTCGGCCTCGGCTTCATCCTAGGCCCACCGCTCAGCGGCCTGCTTTCGGGGATCGGCATCGATCACGGTCTGCCGGGCAATCTCCTGCCCGGGCTCGTGGCCGGCTCGCTTTCGCTCCTCGCGCTCATGATCGCGTTCTTCGTGCTCGGTGAGTCGAAGGCACCCGACCTGCGGCAGCGAAGCGGACTCCCGCCGCAGTTCGACAAACGCGTGTGGAGTCAGATGGCGAGGCACGGCCTCCTGTTCGCGGTGATGATCTCGCTCTTCATCACGCTGCTGGCTGTATCGGGGATGGAGACGAGCGTGACGCTGCATGCGCGGGATCGCTTTCACTTCACGCAGCGCCAACTGTCCTGGTTCTTCCTCTTCATGGGAGTGATCGTGGCGGGGATTCAGGGCGGTCTGATCGGACGGCTGGCGAAGCGCTTCGGTGAGAGGACTCTCGTCGCCGCCGGCGCGGCCTCATTCACGATCGGATTGGCACTCGTTCCCGTCGTGTGGCAAGTACCGATGCTCTACGTCGTGGCGTTCTTCATCGCCGTCGGGCAGGGGTTGTCCTACCCGTCGCTCACGTCGCTCGTGACGAAAGCCTCGGCGCCGAGCGAGCATGGGAGCATGCTCGGTCTCGCGTCCGGCGCCGGCTCGCTGGCGCGCTTTCTCGGTCCGATCGGGTGCGGCCTCCTCTACGATGTGGCCCAGGCTCGCGGCGCGTTCTTCGGCAGCGCGATCCTGACGGCCATCGCCTTCGTCATCGCGCTGCGGATGCGCAAGCAGCCGTTGCTGGTCGAGGCGGCAGGATAAACTTCACGTTATGTCTATCCTGAAAGTTGCCCGCCTCGGGCATCCGGTTCTCCGGCTCAAGGGCGCGGACGTCGAAGCCGCTGACATCAAAGCGGGCAAGTTCCGCGCGCTGATCGACGACATGATCGAGACCATGCACGAATACGAAGGCGTCGGCCTTGCCGGGCCGCAGATCCATCTGCCGCTGCGTGTCTTCGTCTTCGAGGTGCAGGAGAAGGTGGCCAAGCGCCGCGGCATATCGAAGCTCGCCGCCGGCGTCTTCTTCAACGCCGTCTATGAACCGATCGGAGACGAGACCATCACCGACTGGGAGGGCTGTCTCAGCGTCCCGTTCCTCGGCGGCGAGGTTCCGCGCCACAAACGCCTCCGCATCCGCGGCCTCGACCACGACGGAAACGAAGCAGAGCTGGAAGTGTCCGATTTCACCGCCCGCATCTTCCAGCACGAAGTCGATCACACCGACGGCCACGTCTACATCGACCGCATGCCCGATCTCACGACGCTCGGCTACACGGTCGTGCTGTGATGTGCAGATCGAGCACTACGCGGTGAGCGTCGAATCCCCGTCGAACGTGCCCAAGGGCGCGATGGGTCTGCGCGGCAGGGGAGTGGAGCGTACGACAATCGCGAGCAGGCCGGAGATCAGCGCCAGCGCGGCGCTGCCGTAGATGGCTGACGACCAGCTACCGAGGTGTTGGTAAAGCAGGGCGGCCACCCCGCCGGCGAGAATCGAGGCCACCCCTTTCGCCGTGTAGAGAAATGAATAATTGGATGTGGAGTGGCGGGCGCCGAACCAATCGCCGAGGATGGAGGGGAAGAGCGAGAAGGTCCCGCCCCACGTAAAGAAGGTCAACACGATCGTGATCGTGAAGAGCGTCCCCGACATTGGCCCCAACAGGATCACGCTGACGAGAGCCATCGCGTTGAGAATGAAGGCCATAGCCATGGTGATCTCGCGCCCGAGGTGGTCGGAGACCCAGCCCCAGAAGATGCGGCTGCCACCGTTCGCCAGCGGGCTCAACGCCGTCGCCAGCGTCAGCGACGTCAGAGGAAGTCCCCACGACTCCGCTACAGGGCCGGCCTGCGCCGTCACCAGCAACCCACCCGTGGCCATCATCACAAACATCGCGTACAGCACGTAGAAGTGCGTGGTGCGAAGCATCTCGCCTGTCGAGAACTGCCCCTCATTGCGGCGCACGGTGACGACCCTTGCCGTCGCGGACGCGACTGCCTGTTTCGCCTCCTCGGCATTCGGATGCCGCACGAACTGCGCAATGGCGATGATGATCACTCCCGGCACAATCCCCGTCCAGATGAACGCCTGGCGAGAGCCCTTGGTCTCGATCAGACGGACGATGATCGGGATGAAAAGCAGGGAGCCTGTGCCGTAGCCGGCAGCGATGATCCCTGAGGCCAGGCCGCGCCGGTCGCGGAACCACTTCAGGACTGATCCGATGCTGCCGCTGTAGACCAGCGCTGCTCCCGCGCCGGCCACGGCGTAGGCGAAGTAAAGCTGTGGCAGCGTCTGAACGTATCCGAGCGCGGCCCAGCCCAGGCCGGACATGACTCCCGCCGCCGTGAAGAAGAACTTCATCCCCACCCGGTCGATCAGCCAGCCGTCCAGCGGCTGCACCCAGGTCTGGAAGAGGATGAAAAGCGTGAACGCCCACTGGACGTTCGCCAGGCTCCAGCCGTGATCGTGCTGGAGCGGCTTGACGAACAGCGTCCATGAGTACTGCAGGTTGGCGATCATGACCATCGTGGTCACGAGCGCGATCATTTGAAGCCAGCGGTAACTCAAACGCAATTTCGGTTCCTTCGATCGAGGAGTTTCGTGCACGCGTAGACCGCGCGTGTAACAGGTGTGCCGATGCCGATGCGCTCGCCCAGCTCGACGATTGCGCCGACCACTTCATCAAGTTCCAGCGGACGCTTGCTCTCCAGATCCTGCAGCATCGACGTTTTGTGCTCGCCGACCTTCTCCGCGCCTGCCATGCGCTGATCGATCGAGACCAGCAGCTCGACGCCGAGCTTGCGGGCCACCGCTTCCACCTCGGACATGATGTCACGGATCACGCCGGCTGTCCCCGGATCGCGCGCCATCTGCGCAAGCGTCGCCCCCGTCAGCGCACTGACAGGGTTGAACGAGGCGTTGCCGAGGAGCTTGACCCACAGCTCCTGCCGGATTCGGGTGGTGACCGGTGCGCGGATGCCGCCGCTGATCAGCGCTTCCGCGATCCGCTTGCCTCGCTCCGAGCGGCTGCCGTCCGGCTCACCGAGGGTGAGACGGTTCCCTTCGACATGCCGGATGACGCCCGGCTCCTCGAGCGTCGTGGCGAAATAGGCGATCGAACCGATCACGCGGTTCGCCGGAATGTTCTTCGCGATGATGCCGCCGGGATCGATGCTCTCGAGCGGAGTGTCGGAGTACCACCAAGGGATGCCGTTCTGCATGCTCACGACGACGGTGTCGGGTCCCATCATCGGACCCAAACGCTGCGCCAGATCCGTGAGCGCATGCGCTTTGACGCCGAGGAAGATGACGCCGGCGCTGGCGATGTCAGCAAGGTCGCCGGTGATGGCCGGGCGCACCTCGAAGTCGCCGTCCTCTTTCAGCACGCGCAGACCATTGGCCTGCATGGCCTGCAAATGCGGACCGCGGGCGAACAAGGTCACCTCGTGACCAGCATGGGCGAGGCAGGCACCGACGTATCCGCCGATGGCTCCCGCTCCCGCAACAGCGAACTTCACGTCTGGCCGCCTCCATACGTCGCGGCCACCACCCGCCGCTGCAGCTTGCCGGTAGCCGTCCGCGGAATGGACGTCACGATGTGAATCTTCTTCGGCGACTTGAAGTCCGCCAGCCGCTCCTGGCAGTACTCCATGAGGCCGGCTTCGGTGGCACTGGCGTCTTCGCGCAGCACGACAGCCACGGCCACCTCTTCTCCCAACATGCGATGAGGCACGCCGAAACAGACCGCCTCCGCCACCGCGGGATGGCGCATCAACACTTCATCGATCTCCCGCGGCGAGATCTTCTCGCCGCCGCGGTTGATCAGCTCTTTGATTCTCGCCACCAGCGTCAGATAGCCATTCTCATCGAGGAACCCCTGGTCGCCGGTGCGGAACCATCCGTTGGTGAACGAGGTCGCGTTCGCCTCCGGATTGCTCTCGTATCCATTGATGACGTTCGCACCCTGAATGACCACTTCACCATGCTCCCCAGGTCCGAGCAGGTTGCCTTCCTCATCCATGATGCCGATGCGTACTCCCGTGCCTGGCCCGACCGACCCCGCTCTCCGGTTACCCGGCGGCAACGGATTGGACGCCATCTGATGCGAAGCCTCGGTCATCCCGTAAGCCTCGAGCACCGGCACACTAAACGCCGTCTCCATCGACGCCATCGTCTCCGGAGCCAGCGACGCGCTGCACGACCTGATAAACCGCAGCTTCCCCGTCTCGACCTGCTCCCCCGACCGCACCCGCGTCAGCAACAACTGATGCATTGTCGGCACCGCCGAGTACCAGGTCACGCCGTACTCCCGAACCACCCGCCAGAACGCCATCGGATTGAACTTCGACGGCACGACTACGGTTCCACCCGACCCCAGCGTGGCCATGAGCGACGCCATCAGCCCGTGCACGTGAAACAGTGGCATCACGCAGAGCGATACGTCGTCCGCGGTGAGTCCATACGTCTCGATGATGTTGCCCACCGACGTCACGAGATTCGATTGCTTGAGCGGCACCCGCTTCGGCCGCCCCGTGCTGCCGCTCGTATGCAGCACGAGCGCGACATCATCAGCCCCAGGAGCGTCGGCCGTCTTCGATCCCACGCCCCCCACCAACGTCACCCGCCCATCCTCAACGCTCACCGTCAGGATCGGCACCGAATCCCCCGCCGCCGCCCGCGCCGCCTCCGCCCCTTCCTCCGGCAGAACGAGCAGCTTCGCATTCGTATCCTCGAGATAGAACCGAAACTCCTCCTCCCGATACCCCGGATTCAACGGCGCCGCCGTCCCCGCGACAGCCGCGCCTAGGAAACAAACGACCGCCGGCAACCCGTTCGGCAACGCCATCGCCACCCGATCGCCCCGTCCGATCCCCATCCCGGCAAAGGTATCGGCAACGTCCTGAATCTGTTCCCGCAGCTTCGAATAGCTGACTCTGGTCCCATCCTCGGGGAGGATGATCGCGGTCCGGTCGCCTGGAATGGGTGCGAGAAGGTCGGGGAGGGTGTGCATGGGCGCGCGAAGGATAATCGCTAGCTGGCGTTTGCGAAAGGGGAGATTGGGGGTGGGGGGCCTTGAGATCACGATGCACCGAGCCGGATCGATGCGCTAGAACCCACGCAGGGCTGGCCTATGGCCTAGCCAGTCCAAGCTAAAGCTAAAGTCTCTCGTCGATTGGGCTCCGTTCACCGTTTAGCCCCGAGCATTGGCACTTTCTTCAGGACGTCGGTGATCACCTTGATCAGGCCAGTTTCGGACACGAGACCGGCAGATACCAACCAAATCATCGTCATCAGGATAAAGATGATGATACTGGCTGTGATCAGTGCGGTGAACATCGCGGCGGACAACTTGTTCGCAATTAGGAACAGAGTCGCTAGAACCACCATTAGGACAAGCAGAAGGGCGAGAGCTCCGGGCGGCCGCGGTCGGGACCCAAGCGGCTGAAGAGTCGTCGGTTGCTTCTCTCTCGCAGTCATTGCTTCATCTACGAGATCAGCGATGTGGTCGAAATCGCCGTGTTGCATACGAAACCAGACGAAGTGGGGGTAGGCCTTCTTCTCGAGTCGAATGACGGAGGGCAGGTTGGCTGCTTCGCTGATTAGCAAGGTCGGGATGTGCTTTCCATGTCGCTCCATCCACGCCAAGACGCCCTTTCCATCTTGAATCCCAGCGCCCAGATCGAGATCCAGAAACACGTAGTCGAAGCGCCCCTCGCTTAACTTGGCGATGGCGCCTCTCGGGTCCGTGGCAAAGTCATGGGCCATGCCTCTCCCATCGAGATAGACCTCGAACCGCTGCCGCGCCGCAGGGTCGTTCTCGACGATTAAAGTCGTGGTCGTCGGGACGACTCTACGGCCCATAGGCATCTCGCGGCCGACCGTTGACCTTCCAGGCAGTGCCATGCACGCCGCTTTGTTCGAGTTCCCGCACTGGCGTTCCTCCCACCGCCTCCGCAGGAGTCACGCCGCTCTGAGAGTCCTCTATCTTGACGGACCGAACGTCCAGGAAAACAGGGCCTCCGATCCCCTTGCTCCAGAAGTGGCCAACAAGACCGGATTCTCCCTCGGCCGCGCGCAGTTGTGGCCCGTCCGAGCCTTGTGTGGGGAGAAGCGGCGATAGACCGTGGAGAAAATCCTGGAAGAACCTTATGAGCCCCTGATATCCGCCTTCTGGCTTGAGAGTGCTCAAGGCCAAGTGAACCCAAATTTCTTCGCGCTCATTACCTGCGAGAACTCGAAGCATTTCCTTACGGTGATCGCGCGGCGGTCGCCGAGACTCAAGCGCGATACGAATATGACGCAGGAGTGCCTCGCTACCTTTATCTGTTAGTTCGCTTTTCGCCAGGAATTGGAAAACGGCACCAAATTCCTGAAATAAATTTGCAGTGAATTGCGTGCTCTCTGTCCCAGTGCAAACAACCAAGGCAGGTGGCTCGTCCAGGCCTCTCGCGTACCTTAACAACCGGTGGCCGTCTGAATTGTCTTCGCGGGGGCCCGACAGATTCATGTCGACAACAGCCGCGTCGTATATCTTGTCGTTGAGGCGTCGAATCGCGTCGTCTGCGGTATGGACAACTTCCACGTCAAACCCGCCGCGCTGGATTTCGGACGAGAACACAGCCGTGAAGTCCTCGTCGTCGTCAACCAGAAGGACGCGTTGCTTTCGTTCCATCGAGGCCTCCAGAAACCTAGTAGGTTGGCTGAACTTGTGATGACGGCGGAGACATCTCGTCGTCGGTTGACAAAACGCTTTCCCCGACGTGCAATCGAGGATCGTATTGGTCCAGAATAATTGTGACCTCAAAGAAGTCGTTCTGCTGTGACTTAACCCATATCTCGCCTCCTATCGAGGTAACGTACTCTTTTGCCGCAAAGAGCCCGAACCCGGTACCGTCCTTGCGTAGCGTAAAGTCGCGCTCGAACACGCTGCCACTATGCTCAGCTGGCATTCCGGGGCCGTTGTCGCGTACCACAACGCGTATCTTCTGGTTGAGGCCAGCGCGGCCTCCTTCGCCTGCCGATTCGGCGGGCAAAGCGTCCTCGCGATCCTCCCTCGTGACTCGGACGACAATCCGACCCTTGAAGGAGCGACTCTCCAAGATTCGTGTGTCAAGCCAGTACGTCGCGTTTTGGATCAGATTAGCAAAGATCTCTTTGAGGTATAGTGAACAATACACCGCGGAGCTATGATCGTAGTCACGATTCACTTCAATACCGCGATCTTCAACGCGGACGAGCTGGATCGCCGACTCCATGAGTTCGGACACGGAGCGACAATCGTTGTGAGAGAAGCCGACGATGTCGCTGACTAGCTGCTTTCGCCGATCGTCGATTCCACGAATGAGACGTTGCAATCGAACCGCGCGCTCTTTCATTTCTGTATTGGAGTCCAGCACGTCTCGAGTAATCTGTTCAACCAAAGCACGCGATGTCGCAAGCGGCCCATTGACATCATGCGAGAATGCTTCTGTGACTGACTCAAGGTGATGATCCAGCGAATAAAGTATTGCGCGCTGTTGTAACTGCGTTTTACTGCGTCGAGCGTAAAGGCCTGAAAGAACTGGAGTGAGCTGCCTGAGGGCGACTTGGATAGCCTCGACATGTGCCTGCCTGAAGGCATGTTCCGCGCTTGATTCGATATTGATTATGATCACAACGTTCTTGGCTATGTCGGCACGAACCACCAACTCACTCTTCATTCCGCTTCCGAGATAAGGTCGGTAAAGCTGAGGCTCCTCTCGCGGGTCGATGTTGAGAAGATCGATGTTCTTGCGAATCAGCCGGCCGCAGACTGATTTATCGAGGTGAACGCGAGTGTTGATGTCTTCGTGTCCGGTGGTGGCGACGACGGTCAGATACTCGTCAGGGTATGTATAGAGGAGAATCTGCTGCTGGGTTGTCGGAATCGCCAAAGCTCGGAAGGGTGGGAGGAACGCGGAGAGCCCACGACAAACCACGCCGAAACCGGCGCTAGGTTTGAACTGGTTGCTGAGAATATCGTTGATGATTCTAGTGCGGATCTCCTGCGATCGGAACTGTTCCTTGAATTCCACTGCTAAGGATAGTTGCTTGGAAACAGCGGACACGAAATCATGTTTATCGCGACCCCGCAGGTGGCCTACTTCGACGGGATCATCCGATTCAACGACGAGATATCCCATCGGCGTGGCGTCCGCGCCGTAAACGCGCGCGAGCAAAGCGGATTCCACGCCTAGGGAGGTGAGGACAGGTTGGGATCCCTCTATCAGATCGGTGTGCCCTGACGCTGGCCCGTGGTGTTCGAGTTGGGGATTTGAAAGGCGACGAGGCTGTGCTACGTTTGTCGAAGAGAGCAGATCGAGATGTTGGTCAGAATCGAGATAGACGCTGACTCGAGGGACCTCGATCAGTTGCCGCAATTCCTGGATGGCATTGTCGATGATCTGATCAATCGGGACCTCAGGGTCGAGGATAGCTCCGTCGATCTGTTGAAGAAGGGAGAACCTAGCGTCGTTCTGCTGCAGGTGATGACAGAGCTGCCTAGCAACGGAAGTCCAGTGTGCCGTCATTCGGTGGTCCCTCTCAGGGTGGAAGCTGGAAATATTACCATAAGTGCAGGGCGTAGTCACTTGAGGCGTTATGTGTAGTGTTCATACAGTTATTTGAGATGCCGGCGAAGGCAGGCCGAAGACTTTGGCTCTGAGTCGGATCTTCGCGTCGTGGTGTGGGTTGCGGTATTCATCGCGCGGGTTCTCGTCGCTGGAAGGTCGGTTGCGCTGAGTACTGGTCCTTGCCGATGAAGTTATGTCTCGGCTCTGCGGGCGATTGGCTCTTCGGCTATGCCTCTGGCGGATGGCCTGGTACGACGGAGTGATCGCACGAGAAAACGACGACCGAAGCGAAATATCTTTGAGCAACCGCCTCCTCACGTCGTGATCGAGGACAGTTTGGGTTTGCGATTGCCGCTGTGCGAGGAGTTTTGAGGTCACCAATGCCTGCCGCCTAATCGTCGGTCGATCACCGCCATGTCGCCGTCCGCACCATTGGCGCTGCACGTGAGATTAGATGGACGCGTGGTCGAAATTTTCCAGGGTCAGCATACGATCGATCTCTGCAGGCTGTTGACCATGGGAGACCATCGCTTTTCGCGGCCTGCTAAACGATTGAAGGGTCGGCACTTACGACTCGCTAAGGTGGTCAAGTCGGCTCTATGGGCTATTTGGATACGCGATGATGTTTCGTTCACGGTGGGGCGGCTGGACTGTGCCGTTTTGCGGTAGCGCGTGCGAGCCCCCTAACGTCGCTAGCAGCTAACGCGCGACCCTACTCAATCCTCCATCAAACAGGCGGCGGTCGGGTTGGCCGCTCGGTGCGAACGTTGGATCGTGCCACCTTGAGCAGGGCTCGGAGCGCGTCGTTTACCGCCTTGGCGTCGGGGAACGCTTCGACCACGTCGGGATCGAGGAGCACGACATTTGTCACGGCCAGAGCACGGCCGTAGTACTTGCCTCGAACTGGATTCTTCAGTTGTGAGAGGGTGTACTCCTTGCGCATCTCGCCGTTATCTTTCGAGCTCGCCTTCTTCGAAGCCATGGATCTCCTTTCGGGTCGTGCAACTGGCGCTGGATTATTTGTCATTCTGAGGCTGCCGTGGAGGCTCGGCGTTGCCCGCAACCAGGACGAGTGTTGCATGAAGCAGGGGCCCCCTCCCAAAGCGGTGGCTGGCGCCACCGCACTCCAAAGCGCGCCTCCGGCGCGCGAAAACCTGTGCAGAGTTGGCGAGGATTGACAACATCATTTCGCGCGAAGCGCTTTGGAGTGCGGTGGCGCCAGCCACCGCTT
>JBBRNB010000116.1:0-20037 GCA_038230535.1 Thermoanaerobaculia bacterium | reverse complement strand
TTCAGAGTTGGCGAGGATTGTCCACATCATTTCGCGCGAAGCGCTTTGGAGTGCGGTGGCGCCCAGCCACCGCTTTGGGAGGGGGGTGGAGTACGACATACTCGCTACCGCCCGTTCTTTGAGAATCACCGCGCGGTTGGATTTCTGCACACCCTCTGAGGCTGCCGTAGCCGCGTGGGTGGTCGGGTGGGGGAGCGGCGGAGGACGCCGAAGGACCCCCCGACTACAGGCGGGAAGCGAGGGGGACGCACACAAAGGAACAAGATCGCAGAACGGTAGGACGCCACCTTCACTCCCCGCCTGTAGTCGGGGGGGTCCTTCGCCGTCCTCCGCCGCTCCACCCACCAGCCCACCCACGCGGCTACGGCAGCCTCAGGATGACAGGTATGTGGGAACGCTCGATTACCTCACTGCTATAGGCATGTGGGAACGCGCGCAGACCTCAGCCGCTCAAGGCGCGTCAGGATGACATTCCGTGTACCACTTTTCGGCGAAGTCTTTCCATTCAGGGTTCATGGTTGCGATCAGAGCGTCTTTCTTGACTCTGACCCAACCCTTGATCTGTTTCTCCCGCGCGATGGCTTGCTCAATTCGGTCGTACTCTTCGAAGTAGACGAGCTTTGTGCAGTTGTATTTCTTTGTGAATCCGGCAACGGTGCCGTTCTTGTGTTGCCACACTCGGCGTTCGAGTGAATTGCTGACACCTTTGTAGAGCACAGTGTTCCAGCGGTTGCTCATCATGTAGACCCAGTACTGGACGTTTGCGTCGCGCATCACCTCTGCGCGAGCGCGTGCAGATCCTCGATCCCCCTCACCACACCCCCGCGAACGACATACCGGATTCGCCGCATGTTCGCGATGTCCGCGGACGGGTCGGCGGCGACGATGACCAGGTCGGCGTCCTTCCCCTTCTCGACGGTGCCGAACTCGGATTCGCGGCGCATCGCTCGCGCGGCGATGGCGGTGGAGGAGACCAGCACCTGCATCGGGGTCATGCCGGCTTTTTGCATCGCTTCCATCTCGGCGTAGATGGCGGGGCCGTGCAGGGTCAGGGGGTTGCCGGCGTCAGTGCCGGTGGCGATGGGGATTCCGGCGTCGACGAGGGCTTTCAGATTCTGGTTGCCGATCTGTTCCGATTTCGTGTTCCGCTCGGCGCGGCGGGCGAGCTGCTCGGCGGTCACGGTCGTCGGTGCCGAAGGGGTCTCGGCGATGCGGGCGAGCGTCGATTTGTCGATGCAGCCGTTTGGATCGTCGACGACCACAGGTGTGTGCTCAACCGCGGAGCGGGACATGCGGACGTACCCAGCCGGGACGGTCAGGGTTGGTATCAGGATGGTGCCGTTGTGTTTGGCCAGATCGATGAACTCCTGGTCCACCGGGAGATCCCAGACGCTGTGAACGAGGAGCGTCGCACCCGCCTTCAGAGATGCCTTCGCTTCGGCGAGGCCGGTAGCGTGGACGATGAGGGGCAGGTTGTGCTTGCGCGCTTCGTCGCCGGCGGCTGCGACGGCGGCAGCGGATGCTTCGACGGTCAGCGCGGGAGGCTGGACGATGTACCAGACCTTCACGGCGTGAGCGCCCTGCGCCGCGAGGTAGCGGACACCTTCGCGCGCGGCTGCTTCGTCCTTCAGGACCATGAACTGCCGCTCGGCGGGGAGGTTCAGCCAGTGATCGAGGGTGGAGAGAAGCGGGCCGGCGGCATCGACGTGCGGCACGAGCGTATTCGGCTCGAAGCGGTCGTGCAGCTTGAGCGTCCAGGCGTAGCCGCCGACGTCGTAGACCGCGGTGACGCCCGAACAAAGGTAGGTCCGGCCGTATCGCTCCGGGTTCGATTTCAGATCTCCCACAACCTGCTCGTAAGGATGGGTGGCACGAAGGTCGATCGAGTCCGGCCGTCCGTCGGCCCAGCCAGTCTGCGAGAAGTGGACGTGCGCGTCGATCAATCCCGGCGTGATCCAGAGTCCATGGACATCCGTTACGTCGATCCCCTCGGGGACGGGACACTGCGCGGCGCTCCCGGCGCAATCGATCTTGCCGTCGCGCAGGATGACATTCGCATCCGCCACAGGCGCACCGCCACGGCCGTCGATCAGCGTCGCTCCCTCGAGCGCGCGCGGAGGAGCGGGTGTGCCGGCCGGCGCGTCAATGGCGCCGGTCAGCGCGATCTTCCAGCCGTCCGGAGTGCTGACAAAAAGCCGTTCGGAGATCCCGGCATGCTCATCGCTGCCGTAGCGGACACGGTAGCGATAGGTGCCGTACACCATTCCCGGCCGCAGCGGAGTGAGGTGGATGTCGTTCGCTTCGATGAGGTCGGGCCAGTTCTCGCCGGCTCCTTTCGCGAACGAATCGAATCCGGTCGAGAAGCCTTCCGGACCGCCGCGCACCAGGCTGGGCGCATGGAGATAGCACCCGAGATACGCGTCGCGATTTCGCTGCCTGATGGCATTGACGTTTTTGTCGAACAGCGCGCGCGCGGCAGTGACGTCGCCGGCTGGCGCCGCCAGGAGCGGTGCCGAAATGGCAAACAGAAGGACGGCCAATGTTGTACGCATGCCGCCATTGTAGAATCGACGGTGCCGGACACAAAAAGGGACACGTTTATGCGCTCATGGAGTTGCGTGCTGCTGTTCCTTGCGTTTCCGGCCGCTCCCCAGACGCCACGGCCCATCCCGCACGCCGGCGAGAGCATCGAGGTCTCGATCGTCAACGTCGATACGGTCGTCACCGACAAACAGGGTCGCCGGATTCACGGGCTGCGGAAAGAGGACTTCGAGATCTACGAGAACGGAGTCCGTCAGCCCATCACGAACTTCGCCGAGTATGCTAGTGAGCGCGAGGCGACATCGGCCGGCCCGGCCACTCCGTCAGCGACAGCGCAAGCTGCGCCCGCAGCGCCCCAACCACCACCTCCGCAGCGCAGGACCATCATCGTCTTCGTCGAGCGCTTCCAATTAGCCGCGTTCCGCAGCGATCCGATGTTCGCCGCCATGAAGAAACTGCTGCACGAATCGGTGCGTCCCGGCGACCGGGTCATGGTCGCCACCTGGAATCGCGGCCTCCTGGGCACACCTCTCGACTTCACCGACGATCTGGCCAGGATTGACAAGGCCATCGACACGGTCGCAACCAGAACGACGACAGTCAGCCTGGACCCGATGAGGGATCTCGAACGCGAGGTCGATGCGATCACCACCTTTGAAGCGGAGGCGGCGGAATTCGGAGGCGGCCGCATCGGCGGGGCTGACGTCCCCGGCGAGTCCGGCCTCAGCTTTTTCATCGAAGAAAACTCGCGCATGAGTGCGAAGGGTGCGCTCATGGACGAGCAGAGAAAGGTCGAGACGCTCAACGCACTCATGCGCTCGGTGGGCGCCGCTGAGGGGAGGAAAATCCTCCTCCTGGCAACGCATCGCCTGTCCGAGTACGCTGGGGCGGAGGCGCTCTTCATCGCTGGGGCGAATGTGCTCCCGTCCGACTTTCGACGGCAGTTCGACGGCAAGCCGCTGATCAAATCGCTCGTCGACACCGCCAACGCCAACGGCTTCACGATCTATCCCATCTATGCCGAGGGACTGGGATCGAGCACCGCGGGAACGTCGGAGTTTCGCGGAAGGCAGAACAAATCGCTCGGCTATGACTATCAGGTCCTCAACAATGAGACGCCGATGCTCGAGTACGTGGCGCAACAGACCGGCGGAGTGGCTGCGTGGGGTAATCATGATGTGACGAACCTCCTGCCGCATGTCGTCGATGATTTCGAGTCGTACTACTCGCTCGCCTACAGCGCCACGCAGGGGAAAGCGGCCTCGCGCAAGATTGAGATCAAAGTCAGAGATCCGAAGCTGACTGTTCGCGCACGCAAACAGTTCCTGCCGAAATCCGACACGACGAAGATGGAGGATCGCGTCATCGCCACGCTCTTCGGCAATGCGCCGCCGTCATCGTTCGAGGTGAAGATCAGACTGGCCACTCCCAAACTCGACGAGAAGAAGCACTACATGATCCCGATCACGATCGAAGTGCCGATCTCCGCGCTCACGATGCTGCCGGAAGGAACCAGCACGAGCGGCGCCTTCACGGTCTACACAGCATGGGGCGGGATGGTTGGCGGCGTGAGCGACACGCACCACGAAACGAAGCAGTTCTCGATCGCCACGTCTGAGTTGGAAAAGGCGAAGACGAATCACTTCACCTACCAGTTTGACGTCGTCTCCGCCACTCCCTACCTCCGCATCGCACTCGGTGTGTACGACGAAGTGTCGAAGGAGTACGCCTTGAATCTGGTCGATCTGCAGCCGCCGGCAAAGAAGCGTTAGTTAGAACGCTGACTCCGGCAACGAACACAGCGATACACCGGTAACCGCGAGACCACGAGACCGGCGATAATCAACCAGTGTCCGACTACGCCATCGCTTTGACCAATGTCTCCAAGTCGTACCGGCTGTGGGGACGCGGGTCGCAGTTCGCCACGCTCAAGAGCGCGCTCCTGAAGCGAGATCTGGCTCTGACGCCGGAGACGAGTGTGGAGGCGGTGCGCGATGTTTCATTCGCCGTCGACCGCGGCGAGGCGTTCGGCATCATCGGACGTAACGGCTCAGGGAAGTCGACGCTGCTCAAGCTGATCTCCGGCATCCTCAAGCCGACCACCGGCAGCGTGCGCGTGAATGGGCGCATCGCGGCGCTGATCGAGCTCGGCGCCGGTTTCCATCCCGAGATCACCGGACGCGAGAACATCTACATCAATGGCATCATGCTCGGCCTCTCGCGCCGCGAGATCGACGCGCGCTTCGATCAGATCGTGGCCTTCTCCGGCATCCCAGACTTCATCGATCAACCTGTGAAGACCTATTCCTCCGGCATGTACGTCCGCCTCGGCTTTGCCGTTGCGGTACACGTCGACCCGGACGTGTTGCTCATCGACGAGGTGCTTTCCGTCGGCGATGAGGAGTTCTCCGCAAAGTGCGTCGCCAAGATTCAGGAGATGAAGTATCGCGGCGTTACGCTGGTGTTCGTCACGCACCAACTCGACCAGGTGCGCAACCTGTGTGACCGCGCCCTCTGGATCGATCGCGGCGAGCCGGAGACGATCGGCGATCCGGTCCGCGTGGTCGATGCCTATCTGCAGGCGGTATCGTCAACGCAGACCGTCCAACCGAAAACCGTCGCCAGCGAGACCAAGGTGGAAGAGCCGCCTCGGGAGGATGGCGTCGAGGAGCGCTGGGGCTCCGGCGAAGTGGTGCTGTCGCGCGTCGCCATCGTCGACAACAGCGGCAACGAGTTGGTGGCGCTCGGGCCAGGAACGCCCGTGGTGATCGAGATGGACGTCACCGTACGCGTGCCGCAGGACGACTTCGTCTTCGGCATCGGCATTTACCACGCCGATGGGACGTGCGTGTACGGTACCAACACCGACCTCGAGGGGCTGATGCCGGAACGCCTCGAAGCGAACGGGCGGGTCCGCTTCGTCATGCCGGCGCTCGACCTCGTCGCCGGAACCTACCGCGCCGACGCCGCCATTCACACGCGCAACGGCCGCGCCTTCGACTACCGCCGCGGCGCCATCCGCTTCGTGGTCGGCTCCCGCGTCCACGACATCGGCGTCTACCGCCCGAAACACCAATGGAAATTCGAAGGTGGCATCGCCTTCCACGAGATCGATCTCGAGCAGCGGAACGTGCCGATCGAAGTGGCGGAGGCGATGCGAGCTGTTTCGCCGAAGAGGAAGGTGTAGTTTTTGGGTTGCTGGGTTGGTCGATCAAGTTTGTGAGGACTGAGTTAGCGGTGCCACACGTCCCACGAGGGTTCGGCCCAGCGCGGCTGGGCCCTACGGGCGACGGTTGCCGCGAGAACTCCCCGGCAACAAACGACACGGATGCCGATTCGTAGGGCCCAGCCGCGCTGGGCCGAACCCCCGTGGCGGGAACTCCCACCCAGCCTCACAAGATTGCGCAGCGTTACAAGGTCGGCAACCCAGCAACACTCAGCAGCTCAAAAGCCCAGCTACCAAAACTACGCCTTACCCACCCAAGGCAACTCCCACCGTCCCTCCCCCTCATCCAGCTTTGGCAAAGGGACCGGCTTGCCGAGGCGTTTCAGTTGCGTGAGCTCCCACAGCTTCGCGTACTTCCAGAAGGTGTAGTAGACGTGCATGCCGACGGAGATCAGGCCGCGGGTACCGTCGAGGAAGCCGGCGTTGATGAAGAAATCGCGGACGAACTTGGCGATCGGGTGGCCGAGGATGCCGAAGAGATTCGTGGTCTTGCCGTCGATGAACATCTGCGCCGCGCCCCAGTTCGCGTAGCGCGTCATCTTGGCGATCATGTGATCGAAGGTGCGGATGTAGTAGTGATCCATCTTCCGGGTCAGGTGTCCGGTGGCGCCGTCGACCAGCAGGTCGGCGTGGACGCGTTTGTTCGGGTAGCGAGCATGGCCTTTGTGAAACAGCCGGGTGACGCGGTCGCGCTGCAGGCCGGAGTAGCGCACCGGCTTGCCGAGCATGAAATTGAGGCGGCCGACGGAGTAGGCCCATAGGTCGAGCGGACCTTCGAGGGTTCGCAGGATCTCGTCGCGTAGCTTCGGCGTCACCCGTTCATCGGCGTCGATGACGAAGATCCAGTCGTGGGTGGCGCGGTCGATGCCGTAGTTCTTCTGGGATGCCGCGCCGAGGTACTCGCGCTGCTCGATGCGAACTCGCGGAAACTTCTCGCGTACCACCTCGACAGTTCCATCCGTCGAGAACGAATCGAGCAGATAGATCTCGTCAGCCCACTCCACAGAGCGGATGCACTCTTCGATGTTTTCGATCTCGTCGAGAGTGTGGATCAGGACGGAGACGGGGGTGCGGGGCATGAAGCGAAATCGTACACTCTGCTTATGCGAATCCGCGTTCTCCCTCTGTATGACGACCAGCTCGGCTCGATCGCCCCCGGCAAGCTGGCCGACCTCGACATCATCGACGGCGATCCATCAACGAACATCAGCGACGTGCGGCGCGTCGTGACGGTGATCAAAGATGGGAAGGTCTACGACGCCAAGGCCGTGTCGGCGGAGATAGGTGTTCAGTAGGCTAAAGGCTCACAGCGTGTAGTTCTTCTCGAGCAGCACCCTGGCTCGCCGATCGCGCAGATTCCGGATCTGCGATTCGATGTCGCGCTCGAAGGGGATCTTGCGGTGGCTGGCGTAGACCGGCGCGTCGACCGTGATCTTCTTCAGCTCCTCGCCGAACGTGTTGGGGGAGAGATGCGCCGTTTCGTCCGCAAGCTCCTGCTGATCGTTCGGGAATGAAGCCTCGGTGACGATGGCGACGACGTTCGGCGTCTTGTTCGTCCGCTTCCAGATCTCCGAGGTTGGGCCGGTATCGCCCGTGAAAGCGATGGCCTGGCCGTTCATTTCGACGATGACGCCGGCGGCGGGGATCAGGTGATGGACGTTGACCGCGGTGATGCCGACGTCGCCGATCATGACTTTCTTGCCGGGGATCATCGGGCGATAGATCACAGCCGGCGCCCGTGTCAGCGGCGAGGTCAGCTTCGCAAAATCAGGCCAGACGATCCCGTTGAACACGTTGTCGACCAGCAGTTGCATCACCTCTTTCGAGGCGTAGACGGTGAGAGGGCCGGCGCTTTGGCTGAAACGGTTATGGATGAGATGCGGCAGGTCGCGGATGTGATCCGCATGAGGATGTGTGATGAAGACTGCCTGGATTCGAGCCTGCTGTGCGAACGACAATTTCGACGTCAGCGTCCCAGCGTCGACTGCGAGCCAGTCGTCGATCAGGTAGCCCGTCAGGTTGTGTTCCGCATCTGACGCGCCGTAAGCGCCGAGAACCTTGAGCCGCATCCCTGTCCTTCGCCCGCCTGTCTTTGGTCGCCTGGAGGAAGGCTATTCTTGCAGCGGAAGAACTCAAAGTCCAGCGTGGAGGGAAGGTTCACAAGTTGACCACTTTGCGTAAACAAAGCGAACAGTCGTCGTCTGACACGGCCATGACGCCGTTTCACCCGGCAGTTCGGGACTGGTTCACCAGCGTTTTTCACACGCAAACGCGCGCGCAGATGCTTGGATGGCCGGCCATCGCGCGAGGCGACTGGACTCTGATCTTCGCCCCCACCGGCAGCGGCAAGACGCTCACCGCGTTTCTCTGGGCGCTCGATCGTTTGATGTTTGCTCCGCAGCCGCCGAAGGACCGCCGATGCCGCGTCGTCTACATCTCTCCGCTCAAGGCGCTGGCAGTGGACGTGGAGCGTAACCTTCGCGCGCCGCTGACAGGAATCGCCAAACTTGCCTCCGAGCGCGGCGAGCCGTTCGTGCTCCCTTCGATCGCCATCCGCAGCGGCGACACACCCCAAGCCGACCGGGCGCGCTTCCTCCGCGACCCGGCCGACATCCTCATCACAACTCCCGAATCGATCTACCTGATGCTGACCTCGAACGTGCGCGAAGTCCTCCGCGGCGTCGAGACGATCATCGTCGACGAGGTTCACGCCCTTGTACCGAACAAGCGAGGTGCACATCTCGCCCTTTCGATCGAGCGCCTGTCGCGCCTCGCGGACAAACCACCGCAAAGGATTGGCTTGTCGGCGACGCAGAATCCTTTGGAGGAGGTGGCGAGGTATCTCGGAGGTTACGAGGTCTCGCATCCCCGCAACCGCGAGACCACAGTGATCAATACCGGCGAAAAGAAACAGCTCTCCCTCCACGTCGAAGTGCCGGTTGAGGAGATGGCCAAGCTCAATGAATCGTCCCGTGATGACATACCTAGCGGTCCGGCGGGAGGAACCGTTCGCGCTTCGATCTGGCCGGCCATCCACCCGCGGCTGTTGGAACTGATCCGGGCGCATCGCTCCACCCTGATCTTCGTCAACTCACGCCGCCTTGCCGAACGGCTGGCCGGTGCGCTGAATGAGCTGGCCGGCGAGACGCTGGTGCAGGCGCATCACGGCTCGATCGCCCGCGTGCAACGGATCGAGATCGAAGACAACCTCAAATCCGGACGCCTTCCGGCGCTAGTGGCCACATCATCGCTCGAGCTGGGGATCGACATGGGAGCCATCGATCTGGTGATCCAGATCGAGGCGCCGCCCTCGATCGCCAGCGGCATGCAGCGCATCGGCCGGGCATCCCATCAGGCCGGCACGGTCAGCGAAGGGATCATCTTTCCGAAGTTTCGCGGCGATCTGCTGGCCTGCGCCGCCGTGACCGATGCCATGCACCGTGGCGCCATCGAGCCGACTCGTTATCCGCGCAATCCGCTCGACGTTTTGGCGCAGCAGCTCGTGGCCATGATCTCCGTGGAGCCATGGCACGCCGATGAGTTGTTCGCGTTCGTACGCCAGGCTGCACCGTTCGCCGATCTCTCACGCACATCGTTCGACGGCGTACTGGACATGCTCTCCGGTCTCTACCCCTCGGACGAATTTGCCGAGCTGCGGCCGCGGATCACCTGGGACCGCGTGACGAACATCCTCACTCCCCGGCCTGGTGCGAAGCGTATTGCGATCACCAGCGGCGGCACGATTCCCGACCGCGGCCTCTTCGGCGTCTTCCTGGCCGGCGGTGACAAGATGCAGAGCGCGCGCGTCGGCGAGCTCGATGAGGAGATGGTGTTCGAGTCGCGCGCCGGCGAGACTTTTCTCCTCGGCGCATCAACCTGGCGTATCGAGGAGATCACGCACGACCGCGTGCTCGTCACACCCGCGCCGGGCGAGCCCGGCAAGATGCCGTTCTGGCGGGCGGATACCGCCCAAAGGACTGTTCCCTTTGGCGAAGCCATCGGTGCGCTCGTCCGCGAGATTGGGGCGATGCAGCCGGACGCCGCGGTGGAACGACTGACGTCGAAACACGACCTCGGCACACTGGCAGCGAAGAACTTTCTGCAGTATCTCGATGACCAGCAGAAAGCCACCGGCGCCGTCCCCGACGACCGCACGATCGTGGTCGAGCGCGTCCTCGACGACCTGGGCGACTGGCGTGTCTGCGTCCTGACGCCGTTCGGCGGCCGGATCCACGCGCCGTGGGCGATGGCAGTGACGGCGAAGGTGCGCAACGAGCTGCAGATCGACGTCGAGACGATGTGGAGCGACGACGGCTTCATCGTCCGCTTCCCCGATACCGATGCGGCGCCGCGAGCGGAGCTGGTCATCCCCGAGGCCGATGAGATCGAACAGCTCGTCCTCCACCAGCTCGGCGCAAGCTCCATGTTCGCCGCGAAGTTCCGCGAAGCCGCGGCCCGTGCGCTGCTGTTGCCAAGGTACCGTCCCGACCGCCGCACACCTCTCTGGCAGCAGCGCAAGCGCGCCTACGACCTCTTGCAGGTGGCCTCCCGCTTCGGATCGTTTCCGATCATCCTCGAGACATACCGCGAGGTGCTGCGCGATGTCTTCGACGTCCCGGCGCTCGTGGCGACGATGAAGAAGATCCAGCAGCGGGCGATCCGCGTCGTCGTCGCTGACACGGAGAAACCGTCGCCATTCGCCGGATCGCTGCTCTTCCGCTACGTCGCGAATTTCATCTACGACGGCGATGCCCCGCTGGCCGAGCGCCGCGCCCAGGCACTGGCGATCGATCAATCACAGCTTCGCGAGCTCCTCGGCGAACCGGAGCTTCGCGAACTGCTCGATGCCGATGCGCTGTACGCGTTGGAGACCGAGCTGCAGCATCTCGACGACCGTCACAAAGCCAAATCGCCCGATGCGATTCACGATCTGCTGCTGCGCCTCGGCGATCTGTCGCTCGAGGAACTGGCCCAGCGCACTCTCGTCGATGCGAAGGTTGCTGCGCGCGAGCTGACGAAAGCCCGCCGCGTGATCGAAGTACCGGTGGCGCGTGAGAAGCGTTTCATCGCCATCGAAGACGCCAGCCGTTATCGCGATGCCCTCGGCGCGCCGCTTCCTGCCGGTCTCGCGGACCGCTACCTCGATCCAGTTGCCGATCCGGCCGGCGATCTGGTGTTGCGGTACGCGCGCACGCACGGGCCGTTCACGCCGCACGACGTCGCACGCCGCTACGGCCTCGGCGTTGCGGTCGTCGCGGCGGCTCTGGAACGATTCGTCGAGCGTGGCCGGATCGTGGAGGGAGAGTTCCGTCCCGGCGGAACGCAACGCGAGTGGTGCGATGCCGAGGTCTTGCGCGCCATCCGCCGCCGCTCGCTGGCGAAGCTTCGCAAGGAAGTGGAGCCGGTCGACACCAAAGCCTACACCCGCCTGATCGGCGCCTGGCAACTGGTGACGAAACGCCGCCGCGGCCTCGAAGGTCTGCTCGAAGTCATCGAAGCGCTGCAAGGGGCGGCGCTGCCGGCCTCGATCCTCGACTCGGAGATTCTTCCCGCAAGGATCGACGGCTACAAACCGTCCGATCTCGATACCTTGAGTGCCGCCGGTGAGATCGTATGGACCGGTATCGAGCCGATCGGCGAGCGCGACGGCCGCATCGCCCTTTACCTGACCGATCATCTTCCGCTTCTCTTCGCGCCCGCACAGGTGGAATCGAGCGAACTGGAGCAGCGCATCGCCGAGCATCTCCGGGATGGCGGCGCCTCCTTCTTCGCGCAGATTCAGACGGCGCTCGGCGGCTTCGCCAACGATGTCGTCGATGCGCTCTGGAGCCTGGTCTGGCGCGGTGTCGTCACGAACGACACATTTCACGCGTTGCGCGCCTACACTCGTCCGAAGGCCGCTCCCCGGTCGCAAGGCTTCCGCTCGCGCCGCGTCGCGCCGCCCTCCACGCAGGGCCGTTGGTCGCTCCTTCCGATGCCTCGCGGCTCAGCGACAGAACGTGCCAACGCGCTCGCTCATCAATTGCTGGCCCGCTACGGCATCCTCGTCCGCGAGGCCGCGGCCGTCGAATCGGTCCCGGGCGGTTTCAGCGCGATCTATCCAGTGCTGAAGGCGATGGAAGAGTCCGGACGCGTCCGCCGCGGCTACTTCGTCGCCGGCTTCGGTGCAACACAATTCGGCAGCGCCAGCGCTCTCGACCTCCTCCGCTCGAATCGCGAAGATCCCGACGAGCCAGAAACCGTCCTGCTCGCCGCAACCGACCCCGCGAACCCCTACGGCGCGATTCTGAAGTGGCCGGCCGCCGGCCTGATGCGCGTGCCCGGAGCAAGCGTGATCCTGGTTAACGGCATGCTCAGCGCCTACGTAGGCCGCGGCGAGAAGCAGCTCTCCGTCTTCCTCCCCGAGGATGAACCGATGCGGGGAACGGTCG
Source organism: Thermoanaerobaculia bacterium (assembly GCA_038230535.1). Lineage (GTDB taxonomy): Bacteria > Acidobacteriota > Thermoanaerobaculia > Gp7-AA8 > Gp7-AA8 > JADGNZ01. Next base: position 7,839 of record JBBRNB010000116.1, on the reverse strand, counting down.
GGCGAGAGATCGCCAGGATGCTGGCGTCACTGGTGACGAATGGCTTACGCAGAGCGCTGTTGATCGGAGAGATCAACGATGAACCGGCGGTGAAGTCGGAGCTCGGGGCATATCTCGCCGAGGCCGGCCTCACGAAGACGGCGATGGGGTACCAGATGAGGGCGGTAAGGTGAGGCCGCGTCATGTCCTCCTGACTAACGCGTTCTGGCCGGCATCGGCAACTTTGGAAATTGGAGTCGCTGTTCGCCCCTTCATCGAATAACTCTCTACCTCACCTTCCTCAAAGTCTCCCGCAGCAACTTCGCACCCTTTTCGTGATCCTCATCTTTCTTGCTGTGGATCAGCTCCTCGGCGCGGTGCAGGTCTGCCATGATCGTCAGGAGCGGTATCGGTTCTGCGCTCGGGAAGAGCTCGCGCTCGCGCTTCCCGATCTCGGCGTCGACCGAATAAGCGCCGGCGCTGCCGCGGCGGATCCGTTCCAGCGAGCGTATGGTGTCGTAGGCTGGATTGGCGGGGTCGTCCTGCGCCGCCGCCTGAAAGAACTGAATCTCTACGAGAGATTCCTTGACATTGGCGGCGGAAGTCGAGGCATCGAGGCCGGCCTCGGCGTTGTCGGCAATCGCTCCGAGGTCGATCAGGTGCGAGGTGTCGGGATTCATCCACTGATCGATCTTCTCGTCCTTGGCGCGCGTTCTGCCGTTCACGGTGAACGAGACGTGAACGCTGCCGATATAGACGGCATTGTTTCGGCTGAACAGCGATTTCTTGGCGGGCACGGCAATGCGAACGGCGAAGGTGTGTTTGCTTGTTGCCTCGACGGAATCGCTGCCCGATCCCTGCACAGCCATGACGGTATGGCCGTGCTTGTCGATCTGAGCATCACCATCGGGCCGGACCCATCGCACCCATCGATAGCCTCCGCCGGGCAGCGGGTCTCGCAACTGCTCGACGCGTTCCTGGATGAAGTTTTCCACGTCGTTTGACGATGCGTACGGCTTCATCATCAACGCCCTCACCTCGTACAACGTGCCCAGTTGCAGGTACGCACTGCATTGGTCGGTCATATCGACGGCAAAGAGCGGCGTGGCAGCCAGCAGCAGGGTGATCCCGATCGTTCGTTTCATGCTCCAAACCTCCGAAGTGCATTTTGTATCGTTTATCCTGCACAGCATGGCCCGCGATCTACCAATCGGCAACGGGAACCTCATGGTCAACTTCGATCATGAGTACAACATCCGCGACGTTTACTACCCGCATGTCGGGCAGGACAACCAGACAAACGGAGACGTTTCGTTTTTCGGTGTCTGGTGCGATGGCAAGTTCGCCTGGATCGGCGATGGGTCGTGGGAGAAGCGGCTCGATTACGACGGCGACTCGCTCGTCACGAGGGTCGACGCACATTCCAGCTCCCTGCAGCTCGACATGGTCATCAACGACACGGTTGATTTCGACCGTGATGTGCTGATTCGCCGGGTAGAGCTTCACAACCTGAATGACCAGAAGCGGTCTGTCCGCCTCTTCAGCCACTTCGATCCGCACCTGAGCGGAAACGCCATCGGCGACACGATCTTCTTCGACCCGGAGTTCAACGGCTTCGTCGCGTACAAAGCCCAGCGCTATGTGCTGATGAACGCAGCCTCCGACGACCATTTCGGCTTTCAGGCCTTCGCTATCGGAACAAAGGAGCGCGAGGGGTACCAGGGAACCTGGCGTGACGCGGAGGATGGAACCCTGGAGCCTGCGAAGGCCATCGCTCAGGGGTCAGTCGATTGCACCGGGATGATCTCCGTGACGTTGCCTCCGAACGGTTCGGCGGCGGCATACATCTGGTGGGTCTTCGGCAAGTCGTATCGTGAGGTGGCGTCGCTCGACGCAGTCATGCGCGAGCGGGGAGCGGGCTCGTTCCTCGACCGGACGCGCGACTACTGGAAATTGTGGGTCAGGAACGACGTTGACATCAGCCGGCTGCCGGAGGCGGTGCAGCATCTGTATCGCCGGTCGCTGCTGATCATCAGGACGCACGTCGACCACAACGGTGCCGTCATCGCCGCGACCGACTCCGACATCGTCCAGTTCGGCCGCGACACCTACACGTACATGTGGCCTCGCGACGGCGCGATCGTGGCCATGGCGCTGCTGCATGCAGGCTATGCCGAGATCACGCGGCGCTTTTTCGATTTCTGCTGCCAGTTGATCACGCCAGAAGGGTTTCTCCTGCACAAGTACAACCCGGATGGATCGGTCGGCTCGTCGTGGCATCCCTGGCTCGCCGGCGGCAAGCGGCAGTTGCCGATCCAGGAAGACGAGACGGCCCTGGTGCTGGTGGCGCTCTGGACGCATTTCGAGAAGTTCCACGACGTCGAATTCGTGAAGCCGCTCTACAAGCCGGTCATCAAGCAGATGGCCGGCTTTCTGGCGCGCTATCGCGAGCCGCACACGCGGTTGCCGGCGCCGTCGTGGGACCTCTGGGAGGAGCGCCGCGGAATCGCCGCATTCACCATCGGCTCGGTCTGGGCGGGGCTCAACGCCGCGGCGCGATTCACCGATGCCTTCGGTGAGACGGCTCAAGCCGAGAAATACCGGCGCGCCGCGGGGGAGATCAAGGACGGCACGCTGCGGTTTCTGTTCAGCGAGACGCACGGCCGTTTCGCGCGCTCCGTCAACGTCTCACACGAGGGAGAGATCACTACGGACATGACCCTCGACGCCTCGATCGCCGGGCTGTGGCTTTTCGGCATGTTCGAAGTGGACGACCCGAAGATCGTGGCCACCATGGATGCGATGATCGCGCGGCTGACGATCCAGACCGATGTCGGCGGCGTGGCGCGCTACGAGAACGACTACTACTTCCAGGTCTCGAAAGACGTCGAGAAGGTGGCAGGAAATCCGTGGGTCGTCTGCACGATGTCGATCGCGCACTGGTACGCCTTGCGGGCGCGCAACGCCGAGGAGCTGCAGAAGGCGGTCGATATCCTTCTGTGGGCGACCAGGCACGCGCTGCAGAGCGGCGTGATGGCCGAGCAGCTCGATCCCTACACGGGCAAGCCGATTTCCGTCTCCCCGCTGACGTGGAGCCATGCCGCGTTTGTACTGGCTACGCACGTCGTGGCGCGGCGCGCCGGCGAGCTGGCCGGGAGCGCGTAGCGGTGGCGCGGCGGACACATCTGCGTTCCCGCGTGCTGCTCCTCAACGCCGCGTTCGCGATCGTTCTCTTCGCCATCACATTCGGTCTGAGCTGGCGCGCCCAGGTGGCACAGGAGCGCTGGAGCCGGCTCGTCGGTGTAGAGACGCGAGCCATCGCTACGCTCGAAGAGCTGATCAGGGCGCAGAACGCGTTTAGGGCGCACGCGGGAGTCGGGGGTCGGGAGTCGGGGGCCGGAGAGACTGTCACGAACACTCCGATTCTCACTCCTACCCCCGACACCCCACTCCCCACCCCCGACTACAGAGTCGTCTCTCAACTTCTCGAGACCGACTCTCTGACGACCATCGACACCGCGTCGCTTCGGCGGCGGATGAAGTCGTTCAGCACCGCGCTTGCCGACCCGACATCGACGTCTGCCGAGATCGACATCGAATCGCTCCGTGTGGTCGCCGAGGCCCAGCGGATCATCGATGACCGAAAGCGCGAGGTTGCGCGTCAACTGCCGATGCTGGAGCGGGAGACGCACGAGCTGATGTCTGCCGGACTTTCCGTCGCCTGGATCCTGATCATCTGCAGTTTCGCCGCGGTGCAGGTAACGTTACGAAAAGTCGTGCGGCCGATCGAAGAGCTTTCGCTCGCTGCCGGCCGCATCGCCGACGGAGACCTCGCTGCGCGTGCGCCGGTGGCTGGTGACTACGAGGTTGCCCGGCTTGCCGCGGCCGTGAACCACATGGCCGATGAACTGAAGGCTCACGCGCGTACCGACGAGCTGACGAAGCTGCCGAACTTCCGTGCCTTCCGCGAGCGTATCGATCTCGAGATCGGCCGCGCCAGCCGCTACCCGGAGCATTTCGGCATCCTCATCCTCGACCTCGATCGTTTCAAGAAATACAACGACACCTATGGCCACCTTGCCGGCAACGATGCCCTGCAGCGGGTGGCGAATGTGATCCGAGAGGCGGTGCGAACGGTCGACTTTCCGGCGCGCTACGGCGGTGAAGAGTTCGCGGTCATCGTCCCGCAGATCGATAGTGCGGCGCTGACGGCGATTGCCGAACGAGTCCGCCAGAGCGTCGAAGCGATGCCCGCCCCCGCTGGTGGCGCCCAGATCACCGTGAGCATCGGCGCCGCCATCTACCCCGAGGACGGCACCGGAGCCGACGCCCTCTTCCGCGCGGCCGACGAGCGCTTGTATGCCGCGAAGGGCGCCGGGAGGAATCGGGTGGTAGTGGCTGCTTGATTTTGCGCTGCGGGCTGAGTCTGCGCTTCGCGCGTTATCTGCGCTTCGCGCGTTATCTGCACTTCGCGCGTTGTCTGCGCGTTGCGCGTTGTCTGCGTTTCGCGCATTGTCTGTGCTTCGCACGTTATCTGCGCCTGACGCGTAGAGGACCGGCGCTCCGGCGGCCTCGTTCTTGCCCGCGTAAGAATGGCCTCCGGTCGGGCTTTTACGCGCAAGGCGGCGAAGCGCAGGCAACGCACGAGGTGCAGACAACGCGCGAAGCGCAGACAACCGCGCAAAGCAAGACAACGCACGAAGCGCAGACAACGCGCAAAGCGCAGACAACGCACGAAGTGCAGCTAACCGACAACGCGCGAAGCGCAATCACTCCAGTTTCCCGATCAGCGTCTCGATCGTCTTCGCCGCCGTTGCCAGATCGCGTTCGGACAACTCGCTGCATAGCGCGTCGCGCCACTGTTCGTAGGCGGGTCGGACCTTTTCGAGGGTGGCTCGGCCGCGTCGGGTGAGAACGACGCGCGATGAGCGGAGGTCCGTCGGGTCGCCGGCACGCTCGGCGAAACCGAGCTGCTCCAGACGAGCCATCATGCCGGTCATGTTCTGCTTCGACACCATCATCGCGCGCGCCAGGGAGGCCAGAGACATCGGGCCGCCGCTTCGGGCCAGGGCCGTGAGGATCGCCCACTGCTGCGGGGTCACCCGAGCCTTCTCGAAGACCGGTGCCAGCCGGCGTGTCAGCAGGTTGGCGAGCTGAATCACGCCCGCGACGAGGTCCCGTTCCGCCTGGCCCGTCATGTGCGAACGTCAATGTATTGACCAACGGCAGGCGGTGTCAAATGCGCGTGCTACTCTGGAGTGATGCGGCGGATCGCCGGTGCTCTGGCCAATACTGTGACGATCGCCGCCATCGTCATTTTCGGCGCCGTGCTCCGCTTCGGCGGGATTGCAGTACCCAGTCTCTGGCTGGACGAGATCCTCGACTACGACGTCGCCACGAAGTTGACGCGGGAGCCCTTCTGGCACTGGCTGACCGGTTTCGCCAGCGAGGACGGCCCCCTGTTTTTCGCGACAGAGCTGGCCGGGCGGTTTGCCCAAGCACCAGAGTTGGCGGCGCGGTTCTTACCGGCCGTCTTCGGGGTGCTGGCGATTGTTGTTGCAGGTTTCAGTTGCCGAGGGGCTGTTGGCTCTCGGCTCTCTGCCGTCGGAGGAAACGACGCGGATAGCAACGATTTGCCGGCAGCAGGCATCCAACAGCCGAGAGCCCTTACCACCGAGTCGTTGATCTTCGCGCTTCTCCTGGCCGGCTCCCCGCTCGCTATCTACTACAGCCGCGAGGCACGCCCGTACGCGCTCCTGATGCTTCTGGCCACGGCGATGATTGCGCTGCTGCTGAAGTCGTCCACCTCGAGACCTCGCGACCCCGAGGCCTCGCGACCCCTACTAATCGCCCTCCCCCTCCTCGCCCTCTTCACCACTTCCGGTGCCGCGCCTCTGCTCGTCGCTTCCGCCCTCACCGCCGGAATCGCGTTTCTGCTCGATCGGCGACGGCGGTTCTTCGCGGTCTACGCCGTCGCGGCGCTCATGGCGGCAGCATTCATCCCCCTGCTTTATCGCCATGCACCCGTCAACACGGCGGCCGGTTTCCGTCCGCTGAGCTCGCGATTCTTTCAGCGTCTCGTGCAATCGTTCTCCCTCGGCGCTGTCGATGTGACGACGATTCAGCGCGCTGCGTATGTCGTCGCCGCGCTGGCACTCATCGGTGCGATCGTGCTCGTACGACGCGACCGCATCCGAGGGGTGATCGTCATCGGCATGGCCATCCTGCCGATCGCGGTCAGCGTTGCCGCGCTCTGGAAGCTGCGGCACTGGTACTCGGTGCGTTACATCGCCACCGCGCTTCCCGCGTACCTCTTTCTGGTGGCGATTGGTATCGTCGCCCTGTTGCGTCTCATGTTGCGCGGACGAACCGCCGTCGCAGTGCCCGTCATCGCGCTCATCGCCGCCGGCTTGATCGTGCGGGAAGGCTGGTCATCGGCGCGCACCGAGCCGTATCGCAAGCTGAACTGGCGCGTGATCGCCGCGACGATCCACGAGCACGCTCATGCCCGCGATGCCGTCGTGACCACGAACGACTGGTCGTATGTCTGCCTCGAGTTCTACCTCAGACGACTCCCTCCTCGCGTCCGCCTGATCAGCGCCGGCGAGTCGGCATCGCGCGCGTCCAGCGTCGTGGCACACAACGAGCCGGTGTGGATCGTCAGCGCCGGCTTCCATCGGCCAGGAGACATCGGCGACTGGAGCTGCCAATACCCGGTAGTGCTGGCCAGCCCGCTCGAATCGTTCCGGCTTCACTATGCCTCAGGCATCCGCCATCTGCTTCTCAATCGGCTGACGCCCGCGGACACCCGCGCACTCGTTGCCCGCTACCCGACTCACGTGATGCACCTCGGCGCGGAGAGCGACTTCTTCCTCGGCGGCGGTTGGCATGGCTCCGAGGGGGTAGACGGCGACGTCTCCCGGTGGACTGGACCAGAACCGGTGTCCGTGATGCTGATCGCATCCGCCGCCGTCGATCATCGCCTGACCTTGCGGATGATGCCCTTCGACTACCGCGGCGCGCCGCCGCAGATCGCCACGATCTCGCTCAACGCTGCTCCGCTCGCGCGCGTCACACTCGCCACCGGCTGGCACGACTATCCGTTCGACGTCCCTCGCGCATCGTGGCGCGACGGTGTCAACTATCTGACGATTTCCTTCTCGCGAGCTGAAGCTCCGGCGTCGCTCGATCCCAAATCACTCGATCACCGTCTTCTGGCCGGACGCTTCAACATGATCGTTGTGACATCGCGCGCGGCGGGCAAACTCGCCGACTCCCTTCCAGAGCTGACGCGCGCCTTTCGCATCAATGAGCCCAATGATGAACTGCTCGATCAAAACACGTGGTGGTACGGCCATCCGAAAAAGAATCTCGCCTCGGCTGCATTCCTGGCGCGCATCGGAGTCGATCCGTCGCGTCGCGTCGCAGTTGACGATATTGCCGAGACGGTCGCCTACGATTCGGACTGCCTCAACGACAGCGACTTCCTTCATATCGCCTACGCCACAATCCTGGGCCGTTCCCTCGACACCCCCGGTGAGCGCTACTTCACCGACGCACTGAAAAAGAAGGAGACGCGGGTGGGGGTGGTAAGGGCGCTGGTGAAGTCGGAAGAGTTCAGGAGGCAGTAGCTCGTAGGGGGCCCAGCTGCGCTGGGCCGCTGGAGTTTGGACGTTTCGTGGCGCAAGGAAAGCACGCCGGAGGCGAGTGTGAGGGTAACCGGTGGCCACGCCGGCGGCGTTGCCACCGGATTGCATGTGGATGGTAATTGCACCCTGGCAGGGGTGCGCGAACCGTCGAAATTCACATCGTTCTGCGCGATCGATCCTCCGACTTCGTTCAATACGATCGAGCCGGCCC
>JBBRNB010000115.1:0-20348 GCA_038230535.1 Thermoanaerobaculia bacterium | reverse complement strand
GCCGTAAACCCGGGCACCGCCGCTTCAAATCACCTGTCATTCCGAGCCGGCAACGCGCGGCGAGGAATCCCCCTCCTGAAACCAGGGACGGGAGGAATGGGCTATCGGCTGGGGATTCCTCGCCGTCCTACGCCGCGCAGCCTCTCCTGAGCAAGCATCAGCATCTCGAAGCGCGGCTCCGGCGGCTCGGAATGACAGGCATCCCTACTCCGTCCCGCTGTACGTCGACTCCATCATCCACTGCGCCACCGCCGCCGTGAACCCCGGCACCGCCGCTTCGAATCACCTGTCATTCCGAGCCGGCAACGCGCGGCGAGGAACCCCATCCTGAAACCAGGGACGGGAGGAATGGGCTATCGGCTGGGGATTCCTCGCCGTCCTGCGCCGCGCTGCCTCTCCTGAGCAAGCATCAGCAGTTCGAAGCGCGGCTCCGGCGGCTCGGAATGACAGGCATCCCTACTCCGCCCCGCTATACTAGTTCGGAGAAACAACGAAGTTCGTTCAGTCGGCGATCAGCCATTCCTGAAAAAGCTCTGGTCGTTTCTCGTAACCGCCGACTCGCTCGTTGAACGTGGAAAGAAATATGGCCCCTTGATCCAAGCAGCTGGAATCAAGCTGCTGGCGTCGGGATGCCTTGACAACCTTATTGGTGGTTGAGAGACCAAATTCCGATGTGCGTCTCCTTCTGGACGACTCAGAGTCCCTCCGTCTTGAATCGCCGCCCCTACGAACACCCGCTCGTACTCCCACAATTCAAACACTTGTAGCACGCCCCATTCCGCACCATGATCGACCCACAGTCCGAGCACGACGGCGCATCCTGCTGATACCGGAACGTCGCTGTGTTCCGCGAGTTCGGCCCGTCCGCATCCTTCGGCGCGGCGATCACCGGCGAGGTACCAAGTGAGGTTACGAACGACGCGTCATCCTTCGAAAGGGGGGCGACATTCGGAGCGGGTTTGGGAGCCACCGCCTCTTCGCGCAGGATCACCCCCGCATTCGACTGGCTCTCGCGGTCGAGGAACTTCGTGGCCAGCCATTTGAAGATGTAGTCCATGATCGACTTGGTCATGGGGATTTCGGGGTTCTTGGTGAAGCCGCTGGGCTCGAAACGGGTGTGGGTGAATTTGTCGACCAGGAAGTTCAATGGCACGCCGTGCTGGAGGGCCAGGGAGGTCATGGTGGCGAAGCTGTCCATCAGGCCGGAGATGGTGCTCCCTTCCTTGGCCATGGTGATGAAGATCTCGCCGGGGGTGCCGTCTTCGTATTTGCCGACGGTGATGTAGCCTTCGTGGCCGCTGATGGAGAATTTGTGGGTGATCGACTCGCGCTCGTCGGGGAGCTTTCTCCGGATGGCGGCCGGGGTGACGCCGAGGTCGGTGAGCTTTTCTTTGTCTTTGCCGGTGGAGAGGGGCTGCGACCGTTTGCAGCCGTCGCGATAGACGGCGACGGCTTTGAGGCCGAGCTTCCACGCTTCGACATAGGCCATCTCGATCTCGTCGATCGACGCTGCGGACGGCATGTTGATGGTCTTGGAGATGGCGCCGCTGATGAAGGGCTGGACGGCGCCCATCATCTTGAGATGGCCCATGTAGTGGATGGATCTGGTGCCGTTCTGCGGCTTGAAGGCGCAGTCGAAGACAGTCAGATGAGCATCAATGAGATGCGGGGCGCCTTCGAGGGTGTCGTTCTCGTCGATGTACTGCACGATCTCGTTGATCTGTTTGCCGTCGTAGCCGAGGCGCTTGAGGGCGGTGGGGACGGTCTGGTTGACGATCTTCAGCATGCCGCCGCCGACGAGCTTCTTGTACTTGACCAGGGCGATGTCGGGCTCGATGCCGGTGGTGTCGCAATCCATCATGAAGGCGATGGTGCCCGTGGGAGCAAGGACGGAGATCTGGGCGTTGCGGTAGCCGTGCTGCTGGCCGAGCGCATAGGCCTCATCCCATACCTTGCCGGCGACGTCGGCCAGATCGGCGGGAAGAGGACGGTTGTTGATGCGGTAGGCGGCGCGGCGGTGTTTGTCGATGACGCGGAGGAAGGGCTCGCGGTTGATGGCGTAGCCTTCGAACGCGCCGATCTTCCCGGCGATGCGCGCGGACTGCGCGTACGACTCGCCGGAGAGGATGGAGGTGATGGCGGCGGCGTAGTCGCGGCCGTCTTCGCTGTCATAGGCGATGCCGCGGGCCATGAGCAGCGCGCCGAGGTTGGCGTAGCCGATGCCGAGGGGGCGGAAGGCATGGGAGTTGTCTCCGATGGCCTTGGTCGGATACGACGCGAAATCGACCAGGATCTCCTGCGCGGTGATGACGATGCGCAGCGCGGCGCGGTAGGCTTCGACATCGAAGCCGGTGGCCTCGTTGTAGAAACGCATCAGGTTCAATGACGCCAGGTTGCACGCCGAGTCGTCGAGGAACATGTACTCGGAGCAGGGGTTGGAGGCGTTGATACGGGCGGTGTTGGGACACGGGTGCCAGTCGTTGACGGTGGTGTCGAACTGCATGCCGGGGTCGCCGCAGAGGTGGGCCGATTCGGCCATCTTGTGCATCAGCTCACGGGCCTTGAACGTAGCCATGACCTGCCTCGGCTCGGTCACGGACCAGGTCTGCCATTCGCCGTCTTTCTCATAGGCGCGCATGAACTCGTCGGTGACGCGCACGGAGTGGTTGGCGTTCTGGAACTGTACCGAGTCGTAGGCGCCGCCGGGAGCATTGAAGGCGCCGTCGTAGCCGGCATCGATCAGGGCCCAGGCCTTCTTCTCTTCCTTCTCCTTCGACTCGATGAAGTCGACGATGTCGGGATGGTCGGCGTTGAGGATGACCATCTTGGCGGCGCGCCGGGTCTTGCCGCCGCTCTTGATGACGCCGGCGAAGGAGTCGTAGCCCTTCATGAAGGAGACCGGCCCGGATGCGGTTCCGCCGCCGGCCAGGAGCTCTTTGGAGGAACGGATGCTGGAGAGGTTGGATCCCGTGCCGCTCCCGTACTTGAACAGCATCCCCTCGGTTTTTGCCAGGCCGAGGATGGAGTCCATGGTGTCGTTCACGGAGTTGATGAAGCACGCCGAGCACTGCGGATGCGGCTCGACGCCGACGTTGAACCACACTGGCGAATTGAACGCCGCCATCTGGTAGAGCAGGATGTGGGTGAGCTCGTCGCGGAAGGTGTCGCCATCGGCGTCGGAGGCGAAGTAACCGGCTTCACGTCCCCATCCGGTGATGGTACGGACGACGCGTCCGATGAGCTGGCGCACCGAGGTCTCGCGGTCGGGCGTGCCGACATGTCCGCGGAAGTACTTCGAGACCACCACGTTCGTGGCCATCTGCGACCAGAACTTCGGCATCTCGACGTCTTTCTGTTCGAAGACGATCCCGCCGCTCTCGTTGGTGATGGCCGCCGAGCGCATCTCCCATTCGCATGTGTCGTACACATCGACGCCTGGCTTCGTGAAGAAGCGGCCGATCTCGATGCCGCCTGCTTTGGTCTCTTTTCTGCGGGCGGGCTTGCTGCTCGAGCGGGGGCGGATGCTGTTGGGAATCTCGATGGACGTCATGTTCTGTTCTCCTTGGCCGACGCAAAAGCGCCCCTACGCGGGGCGCTCCGGGTGAGTTGCTATGTAATTTAGCGGGCGAGCCAGCGAGCGCTGGTGGGACGAGCCTGGGGGACCGGTGTCTTGACTTTCACGGTGACCTGATACTCGCGAATCTGCAGTGAAACCGACCGCAATGGGCTCCGAGTGGCAAGACGGGAAACGTATTTCAAATCCTTCATCGATCCTCCCCCGCGCTCTCCAGCCATGTGTTGTGCAGGACAAGCTACGCCCGGCAGAATCGGATGTCAAGTGCTGGACCACTAGATGTTGTGGTCTTCAGAAAAAAGAACACAACATCAAGCGTAAGTATTCGCAGAATCAGATGGTTAGATCTAGGCAATGCGGAGGTAGTTTCGGATGGTTATCCACCACAAATCCACGGCTTCTACACAGGTTATCCACAGTGTTTTGCACAAGCATTCGGGTTGAAATCCGCAGAAAATCAACGTCTTTTCCACATCTTTTGCACATGATTTGCGTATAGTTTTCAACAACTGTTTTTCCGCAGCTTTTACGATGCAGTTCCGAAGGAAATAGCAGACCCAACCGAAGAAAAAAGTGAGGATATGGTTGGAGTGATGGGCAGGCTGCGGAAAAGGGGCTGATTTGCCCTCCGCAGAGGCCGTCAGAAGCCTCAAAACGGCCTTGCACAACGGTTGTGACACGTGGAACAGTCGGTGAAGAGTGAAAAAAAGAGTGACGTGTGAAGAGTAACGGGTGAACGTGAAGCGATGCGCGATTTCAGGTGCTCTTAATCTTTCCGAGCTTCACTCTCAAAAACCTCCTCCCGCGCCGCCGCCGCCGTAGGACTTGTCGGTGGGGCCGGCAGAGTCAGCGAGATCGGGGCCGGTGTGGGAGTGCGCCGGAGGAGCGCTGCCGTGCGGAGCGACGCTGATGATTCCTCCGACCTGCATCGCCTCCGCGTAGGCGTCGGCCGCCACCGGCGTGACGACGAAGCCGCGCGTGGCGTTGCGCAGTACCCGCGTAAGTACGACGGCGATGACGGCCACGACGATCCCGGCGGCGAAGAGCTCAGTTTCGGCGGAGTAGTAAAACAGATCCCTGAGCTCGATGACAGCGAGAGCCGCTGAGAGAACCGCCGAGACAAGGAGCATCCGGTCGCGCCAGACGATGCCGGCCACCAGGAGCAGGATCGCCGTCACCGCAAGGACGACCGCACCCTGAACGCTCGTCTCTTTGTGACCGAAGATCCGCGTCACGATGGTGGCGAGGTAGCCAGCCACCGGCATCACCAGCGCGGTGCCTGCAAAGAGCTTTTCCGTAGAGGGCCGTTGCCAGAGGCGCCGCAGCGCGGCGGCCGCGGCGATGGTGATGATCGAGGCAACGAGGATGGTCAGGGTCACGTCGTCCCACTTCGCAGCGACGTACACAACGACCAGCACCGCTGCGAGCACGCCCATGAATGCGCTGCGCATCCGCCAGCCGGGGAGCGCGGAGACAGCAGCGAACGCGAGGAGGGCTTCGACGCTCCCCCAGCTCGGTAACGCGGCCAGAAACGCGAAGCATCCGCAGAGCCAGAGCGCCGGCTCGATGCCGGTGCCGAAGAATCGGCGGCCTCGAATCAGTCCCTCCGCGGTACCGATGGCCACCGCGGCCGTCAGCAAGCCAGACTGCATTTTGAAGAAGAGGGCGAAGAAGCCGAAGAACGCCAGGACGGCCAGCGTAGTGAGTACGGCGAAGACGATCCGCAGCACGATCCCGTTGTACCGCCACCCTGTCTCCGCCACCACACCCGGATGCAATCTACGAACAGCCTCGGCGCGCTCCTCGGCGACGGATGGCCCCGGAAATCCACTCATGCTTTCCTCCGCGCCCGCGCATGCGTGACGAAAAGGCCGATGATGGCCGCGACCGTGGATACGAGGAGATACAGCGCGGCGAGTACAGAATCATTCAGCAGCCCGTCGCAGATGAGGATGTCGACAGCGATCGTTCCATAGACCCAGGCGTAGATGACAAAGGTTCCTTCTCGCGCGCGAAAGCCGTAAACCATCGAGGCAACCGCGAGAACGATTGTGATCGCGCAACCCTCGAAGCGCGTGTCGTGATGTACCGCAAGCGTCAACCCACCCCAGAAGGCGAGGTTCGCGGCGGAGTGATCGAAGAGAGAGCTGAACGTCGTCTCGCGCCTCGCAACCTTATCCACCACGCGCCAGCCGATGACGAGGGCCGCGCAGACGAAGGCGCGCTCGGCGGTCGCGACCGGCGCGTCGAAGATCGCATCGAAGGTGCGCCGTTCGATTCCCAGCCACGACGCCAGCGAGGCGACGGCGAGCGAGAGTACGAGACGCGAACCGAAGAAGTACGCCGTCACGGCGTGCAGCACGGCGAGAAAGAGAAAGTGCCGCGACCAGTTCGCGCCGAGGAGATGGTAGTGATACTCGACGTACCCGATGCAGGCGCTGGCCAGGAGCGCGGCCAGAAGAAGGACGTAGTCGTCAACCAGCGACGCCACGCGTCCCCGTTTCCAGAACGCCCAGACGTAGCAGGCGATCGAGGCGATGCCGATGCCTGAGGCGATGGCGAGAGGCCCGATATCGTCGAGATGCTTTGAGATGTAAAGCCCGATGCCGGCCATGATCAGCATCACGCCGGCCCACGTAAGCATTCGCAGCTCGGGATAAATGCTGACCACCTCGCGGCGCTCGACAGCGATGAGACGCGCCGCTGTGGCGTCGTCGAGCGCAGAGCTGTCGCGGAGGGTGGTCAGCTCGGGTTCGAGTGAAAGCATGGGCTCGATTCTATGCGTGAACGCTTGCCTGTCGTGCAGCCTGTCATCCTCACTGTCATCCTGAGAGCTTGTGTAGGAATCGCGCGTTCACAAATACCTGTCATCCTGAGGCTGCCGGAGCCGCGTGGGCGGTTGGGTGGTGGCGCGGCGGAGGACGCCGAAGGACCCCCTAAAGACAGGCGGGGAGGGAGGGGGAATGCAAACTCAGGAACAGGCGTCGGGTTAGAACGACCACCCCAACCTCCCCGCCTGTAGTAGGGGGGTCCTTCGCCGTCCTACGCCGCTCCACCACCCGCCACCCACGCGGCTCCGGCAGGCTCAGGATGACAGGTATTTGAGAACGCGCGATTACTACACAAGCCTTCACTACGACAGTAACAATGACAGTGTGAACTGGCAGGTGTACTAAGCTCGATCGTGTCCCGCTCCCGCCTCGCCAACATCGCACTCGCCCTCATCTTCGCGGCGTTCGCGTCGTTACATCTCTACCGCATCGGCTCGATCTCGCCGACGTGGGATGAAGGGACAGACCTCGGCATCATCCACTGTCTGGCGGCGACGCACGATCCGTTCGTCTGCCTCGATGACATCTCGCAGACACGCCTCCCTTTCTATATCCACGCCGCGGTTCTCGCGGTCACGCCGAAGATCGAAGCGCAGTACCTCATCAGCTTCATCGCCAGCGCGCTGACGCTGCTTCTCCTATACGCCTTTGCGCGAAGAGAATTCGGCGTGGCGGTGGCGACGATGACAGCGTCGCTGTATGTCACCTCGGCGCAGCTTCTGGCATCGGGGCGGATGCTGATGACGCACGCGAACATCCTCTTCACATTGTTTACGGCGGGATCGTTCATCGCCTTCTACGAGCTTGTGAAGAGCCGGCGGCGGCGATGGCTCGTCATCAGTGCGATTGCCTTCGGGCTGGCGACCTCCTGCTCGATCCTCGGCGTCTTCAACGGCATCTTCATCGCCGTCTTCTACGCGATGACGATCTTTCGCGAACGGCGGATGTCGTGGATGGATTTGACCTTCCTGCCGATCGCGGTGGCGACGTTCTTCGCGACGTCTGTCATCTATCTGAAGCCAAAGCTACTGATAGCGCTGATTCGCGCCTGTACGATCCCCGAGGTGTACCCGTTCTGGAACTACCTCGGATTGGGATCGCCGCACGCGCCCTGGTATTTCTCGCTGGCCGTCTTCGTGATCAAGTTCGGGCCGTGGTGGCTGGCTCTTGCGGCAATTTGCTTCGTCATATCGAGGCGTCCTGCGCCGCGCACGATCCAGCGTACATTCCTCGCGGCATTCGCCATTGCTCTCGCGGTCAACTTCGCGCTGAAGGGATTCGTCTTTCACTACGACGCGCCGCACCACCAGGTGCAGTTCTACCCCTTCGTCTACCTCGGCATCTCGGCGATCTTCCTCGGGTACGAATTCCGGCGCCGCGTCTCCACGCCGCTGGTCGCCGCCATCGTGGTCTGCTTCGCCATCCAGCTCGTCGATGTTCTCCGCTTCTTCCCCAACTACCTCTTCTACGGATCGCAATACGGTGAGCGATTCATCGGCGAGTTTTACGGACCGGCGGTGATGCACGCGCAGGACCGCGGCCCGGTGAACGTGTATATCGACCGGCTGCTGGCGCGTGACCCGAAGGTGAAGATCCTGGTGGCCGATCACAACGCCCTGGAACGGCCCGAGCCGAATTTCATCCCCTTCTCAAAACGCGATCCGGCAGTGCGATACGACTACGCGTTCACCGACCGGCTGTTCGCGGCGCACTTCCATTTTCCGGAGAGCGATGCGTACAACGCGTATCTCGCGGCGAACTACGTCGATGACTACACGTACTCGTTTCCGGTGGACGTCTGGATGTATCGGGTGATGCGGCGGCGTTGAAGGAAGAGCTCAATTTGCAGCCTATTTCGCGCGAAGCGCTTTGGAGTGCACCGCTTTGTGAGGGTGGGGCGCTCGTAAGTGAACCTCAGAAAGCGGTGGCTGCGCCACCGCACTCCAAAGCGCTTCGCGCGAAAACATTTTTACACCACGTATGCCACGGCAAAACCCACCTGCGCGGCCATCATCATCAGATACATGTGGCGCCACGATGGATGGTTCTCCGTCGCAGTCAGCTCGTCGGGATTGCGGACGATGAGCCAGACTGTGTAGGCGCCCCAGAGCGATAAGGCGATGCCGAGGATGGTCAGAAAGCGCGGGTTGCCGGTGAGGATGTGAGTTGCCGCGCCGAGGGGCATCAACAACCAGGGGAAGATGAAGAACGGCGCGATCATCCAGGCGGCGCGCTTTACACCGAATGCGATCGGCAGCGTGCGGCAGCCGCCGGCGCGGTCGCCTTCGATGTCGCTGAAATCCTTCGTCGAGGCGGCGCCGAGGAGGAAGAACATGAAGACCGCACCGATGAACCACGGCTCGAGCGTCCTGCAGGATGCCACCATCGTCCAGCCGGCCACTTTCAGCAGACAGCCGCGGGGGATGGCGATGGTCAGGTTCGCCCCGATCGGATGCGCCTTCGTCCGCCCCAGGGCCGGGACGGAGTAGACGAACGTGGAGATGAAGGCGATGAGGTAGATGGCGATGCACTCGTGCAACGGCAACGGCGCGAAGAACCTGGCGCCCCAGGTCGTGTAGGGGTAAACCACGACCAGCCAGGTCGGCACCAGGCCAAGCGCGTACATGATCCAGGTGAAGGTCCAGGCGCCGCGGATGGAGACTTCGCCGGTGACGATCGGCCGCTTCGGCTTGTTGATTCGATCGATCTCGAGGTCGTAGATCTGGTTGAGCGAGTTGTTCGCCGCGTTGAGAAACGACGCGCAGAGCGAACCGAGCACGATCGTCCAGATGACCGAGGACGTCAGCACCCGCGCCGGATCGGGATTGTGCGCCGATCCCCACGCACAGACAGCCCCGGAAACGATGCCGAGGAGCGGCGGGAGGAGCGTGAACGGCCGGGCGAGCGCGATGTAGTGCTTCAAGGGCGGGGAGTGTAACTCGGGGTCTCGCAGCGCCGTCGCGGTCGCCGCTGGAATTGTTCCTCCCGAACGGTGTTAGGCTGCGGGGTTGATCGCCGATGAGCCGTAAGCCAAACTTCGACAACGATGTGGCTGAGGACGACTCGAATGTCGGACCGCCACCATCGAGAAGCAGCATGAACGAAAGCAAAATCGCTCTCTTTATCGATTTCGAGAACATCGCCATCGGCGTGACCGACGCGAAGTACAAGAAGTTCGAAGTGAACCTTCTCCTGGAGCGCCTGCTGGAGAAGGGGAAGATCGTCGTCAAACGCGCTTACTCCGACTGGGACAAGTTCCCCGACTACAAGCGCGAGCTGCACGAGGCCGCCATCGAGCTGATCGAGATCCCGGGACGCGTCTATTCAGGGAAGAACTCGGCCGACATCCGCATGGTGGTCGACGCCATGGACATGGCCTGGTCGAAGGACCACATCAACATCTTCGTGGTGGCGTCGGGCGACTCCGATTTCTCGCCGCTGGTCTCCAAGCTGAAGGAGAACGACAAGCACGTCATCGGCGTCGGCGTGAAGAACTCGTCGAGCGACCTGCTGATCGACAACTGCGACGAGTTCATCTTCTACGAAGACCTCGTGCGCGGCACGAAGGCACCCAACAACGTGACCTTCAAAGACAAGAAGCAGGGCGAGGTTTTCAAGCTCCTGATCGATTCGATCAAGGCGTTGATGCGCGAGAACAAAGAGATCCTCTGGGGCTCGATGATCAAGCAGACCATGCAGCGCAAGAAGCCGACCTTCAACGAGGAGTACTACGGCTACAACACCTTCAGCGATCTTCTCGAAGATGCTCAGAAGAACGACATCATCAAGATCAAGAAGGATGTGAAGAGCGGGTCGTATGTGATCACCGGATTCGCCCAGCCGGCGACGTAGGCCGGCACGGCCGGCGGCGTGTAGGGCCGCCGCCTCGGCGGCCACGTGGCGCGATCGCTTCTACGTCTCGAGACGACTACGGCCTCACGGCCGTTGGCCGCCGGGGCGGCGGCCCTACACAACCTCAACGGCAAACCAGCAACTCACCCACCCGGCTTTCTCTTCGCAAAGATCCACACCACGAGTACCAGCAGCACAACGCCGAAGAACAGCGAGTGCGTGGCCGTGCTTACGAGCCGCATCGCTGCTCGCAGGGCCAGACCTCCGAACAGAAGCGCAACGACGGCGGCGATGGCGAGCTTGGCGACTGTGGCGGGCTTCAATCGGCCGCGAGGATACCCGGAATCACTGGTTTGATAGGGAGGCAATGATCTTCGGTGCGCGGCCTTTCGCCATCTCGCCGTCCGAAACGGCCGGCGGAAGCGCCGAGTATGGTGGTGTTCCGTTGACGCCTTTGATGCGGATGGCTGCGGCGCGGAGGTACTTTCGCAACGGCGGCACGCGGGCGGCCATCGTCTCGATGACGTGCGATACCGGCTCGAAAAGGCGAACGCTCACGGCGACGTTGTGGTCGACGCACTGAACGATGGCACGAGCGCCAAGAATCAGCTTCGCCAGCGCTGCAACCTTGCGCCGGTGTACACGGTCGCAAAAGACGACGAAGCGGGCCACGACGTCTGCATGCTGTTCGGCAAGGCCACGCGCGTTCACGAGATTCTCCAGAGTGGTCATGGCATGCTCTTCCAGGACGAGCTCCGGCTGCGGAAGGATCTTGCGAAGGTGTCCGGCCATGACCCAGGCCTCGGAATGATTCGATCTCGGCGAGGTGCGCCCACCCGAAAGGATCACCAGGTCCAGATTCTCACGAGCGATCAGCGGTGCCACAGACCTGACGTACCCGGGCAAGTCGTCATTCAGATCGTAACCACAGACAATTCCAACGGAACGCATCTCGGTAGCCCCCTGCCACGCGATTACGCCTAACCCTGAGGCTACGAACGAGGGCGGATTTCGTTGAAGACGACGCCGCCACCCCCGGGGGCGGATTCAAGGCCGCGACACCCTATGACCGCACAGCACCTACAAGCACCGTCGGCACAATCGAACCCGCTTCGATCTCGGTGATGCCGGTCTCCATGATGGCAAACCCGTTGGCTTGCACCATCGACGTTGACACTCCTGAGCCCTGCGACACCATCGGATACGAGACCAGCTCGCAGTTTTCCGCAACGACGCGGACACGCATATAGCTACGCCTGTCGCCGCGTGACTTGAGTGGCGCGGCGACGCGCGTCTGCACAATCGGCGGAAGCAGATTGGCTGTCTGCCCCATCGCCTTCCGGATCGCCGGGGCGATGAAGAGAAGAAACGAGACCATGCACGACACCGGGTTGCCAGGCAGGCCGAAGTACAACCGGCCGCGGATGCGCGAGAGGACCACCGGCTTCCCGGGCTTCATCGCCACCTGCCAGAACCTCGTCTCCGCTCCCAGCGCGTCGAGTGCCGCTTTGACGAAATCGTAGGCGCCGACCGAGACGCCGCCAGACGAGATGAGGAAGTCGGATTCGAGCGCGGACTCGATCGCCGCGATGGTCGCCTCGGGTGTGTCACGCACGATGCCGGTCATCCGCGGGATTCCTCCCGCCTCGCGCACGAGCGCAGCAAGCGAGTAGGAGTTCGAGTTGACCACTTTCCCAAGCGTCATGGCATCGCCAACGTCGACGATCTCATCACCGGTCGAGAGGATGGCTACGTTCGGCCGCCGCCCGACGCGAACGACCGGCTTCTGCACGCCCGCAAGGACGCCAACCTCGGCGGCATGGATCGGCGTACCGTCCGCGAGAACGATGTCGCCCTCATGCATGTCTTCGCCGCGCTTCCGGACGTTTGTTCCTCGCCGGAGCGACTCGAAGATCTTCACGTTTTCCGACCCGGCATCCGTGATCTCGACGTGAGCCACGGTGTCCGAGCCCTCGGGGAGCAGCGCACCGGTCATGATACGGACGGCGGTGCCCGCCTCGACCCGCTTCGTGGCCACAGTTCCCGCCGGCAGGTCTTCGATGACTCGCAGAGACACGGGAGCGTTCGCGATGTCATCAGCCCGGACGGCATAGCCATCCATGGCCGTGTTGTCGCGCTGCGGCACATCCAATCTCGCCCGCACGTCTTCGCGCAACACACGCCCGAGCGCATCGGTGAAGGTAACCTGCTCGGTACCCAGCCGCTGAATTTCCGCCAGCACCTGCTCCTGCGCCTCCTCGACGGCGAGCATCCGTTCGCCCGCGCGGGGAGGTTGGAAGGTAGTCATGGTGGAAGTCTATCCGGCCTTGGAAGAGAGGACCAATCCGCAGATTGACGCAGATCGAAAAGCAGGCGTCGTTGTCCAATCGTCGTCCACCCTGCTTCATCTGGGGGCAATCACATATCCAGAACTCAGAGCTTGAACAAATGTCGCGTCCAACACACCCGTCATCCTGAGAGCTCGTGGAGGAATCGGCGTTCTCACATACCTGTCATCCTGAGGCTGCACAAATCGCGTGTTTTCCGCTGCAGTGTAGGGCCGCCGCCTCGGCGGCCAGCGCCGCACGCGGCGCGATAGTTCGAAGCAAACACACGGTCTCACGGCCGTTGGCCGCCGGGGCGGCGGCCCTACACTGCGGCTACGGCAGCCTCAGGATGACAGGTATGTGGGAACGCGGCATTTCTCCACAATCCCTTCAGAATCAGCCACCTGCAAAGGCTACGACAATCTCGACTTCGTCGCCATTCTTCAGCACGACACCCTTCTCGCCGAACAACACGAGCTCGCCGTTCACTGCGAAGTTGAACAACTCATCCCGATCGTCGGCGAGATCGAGACGGGCGATGATGTCGGCGAGCGATGCTGCATCCATCGTCATCACGGAGCCGCGGCCGTCGCGGAGAGGCTCAGGGAGGTGGACGGTGATCATGACGTCAACACCTTCTCCAGCTCCTCGCGCCACTCCGGCTTCGGCACGCCCCCGTCGGTGAGGTTCGAGACTTCGTAGAAACGCGACAGCATCTTGTCGAACTCGCCGCGGTCGATCTTCTCGCCTTTGTAAGGGCCGACGCCGATCGCTTCTTCGAACCAGCGTTTGGGCAGGGTATCGTCAGCGCGGGTGACGCCGAGTCTGGCGTTGATGAGGCGCTCGACACCCATGACGTTCAGGCCGATGGCGTCGATCTCGTTTTTCGTGATCTCGATACCGGTGACGTTTGCCACCTGATCGACGAACTCCTCGTAGCCTGGAAGCGACGGTGAGTTGAAGAGTTTCGTGGTGAACCGGCACATACCGACCGAATCGCCGACGGCGAAGATGTTCTCGCAGCGGCGGACGGCGATCTCTTTGCCTTCGTAGCTGTTCGGCTCGGCGGAGACCGGACCGCCGTACAGCTCGGCCTTGAAATCGGGGGAGTCATTGATCTTGGCGTTGATCTCGAGCGTCACGCGGTTGCGCAAATGGTCCATGCCTCGGGTCGCAACGGCCAGGCCGAGGGCGAAGGCTTTGAGGATGCGGGCATCGTGCGGATCGCTCTGCGTGAGGCCCTTGACCGCCATCAGGTAGTCGAGCGCCTCGGGCGGATACTTGCCGGCCGCAACGGCCTGCGACGAATCGGCGATGACGTCGCCGAACGCTTCGCGCTTCGCGGTCATGAAAAGGAGCTGTTCGATGGCGTCGTAGTTGCCCCAGCTCAGATCGAGCTGCGTCTGGTCGCGGGTGATGATGCCGCGCTGGTAGAGCTCCATCGCCCAGGCGATCGCAGAACCCGCAGACGCGGTGTCCAGGCCGAGGTCGTTGCAGATATTGTTCAGGCGCAGCACCTGCGTCACTTCGGTGATGCCGATGTTCGGACCAAACTTGCCGAGCGTCACGTACTCCGGGCCGTCGCCCTTCACAAACTTGTCGTGAGGGACATTCGGATCGTGCGACATGTCGTTCAACGGGCGACAGTCCACTGGACAGGCGAAGCAGCCCTCCATGCCGGGGCGATACGGGTCGATGTTCTCGGCGTCGAGCTTGTCGGTCCAGGTCGTTTCCTGATTGTTCTTGGTCCCCATCGCACCGAGCATGCGCGACGGCTTGTAGAGGAAGGGCGTCCCTCGCTTCTTCAGCGCGTTCTTCACGACCGACGTCCCCAGTAGCTTCAGGGCCACGTCGCGATTGCGCAGCTTGTGCGGACGGAATGGCGTCAGGTCCGCGACCCGGCCCTGGATGAGCACCGCCTTGAGGTTGAGCGCTCCCATCTTCGCGCCTGGGCCGCCGCGGGCGTAGATCGCCTTCGGACCGGCCATGATGCCGGAGCAGAGGACGAGGTTCTCGCCGGCGGTAGTGATGGCGGCGAGACCGTAGTCCTTCCCTTCCGTTCCCTGAAAGTCGCTGGCGATCTTCGCGCGCAAATCGATGTTGTCGAGGCCGATCCACGGAGCGGCATCGACAAACTTCGGCTCGTTCCCCTGGAAATGGAGCAGCGTCCACTGTGGCGCCTTTCCGTACAGCACGAGGTGGTCGATGCCGTTGAGTTTCATGAACGATGGGAAGTAGTCGCCGGCGTTCGAATCCATCAACACACGCGACTCAGGGGACCACGAGGTGACGTTGCCGCGCGAAGCCGACGGCACCATCGAGGTCAGGATGCCGGTACCGAAGATCAGCGGGATGTGGGGATGGATCGGCTCCAGGCTTTCGTCAAGCAGGTTGTGCAGCAGGAACATGTTGACGCCGCGTCCGCCGAGGAGCGTGGTCACGACGCGGCGTGGAATCCAGGCGCGGCGCACTTGCTGGCGCTCCAGATCGATGAAGATCGTCTGGCCCTGCGTCGGGAACTGCGGCTCAGAAGCGAGCCGTCCGAGGAGAGCGTCTATACGCTGTTCAATGGTCATGCCGAGGTCAATTCTAGAACGGCGCGGGATGATGGGGTGTTCCAGGGGTTGGGCATTGCTGAGTTGTTTGCGTTCCTGGGACCGCGGGCGTCCCGCCTGCATCATGTTCTACGCAGGAGCCGGCAGCGGGCGGGACGCCCGCGGTCCCAGGCCGACTCAGTCAAACCCATCATCCCCAACCGAATGGCGGCTCACTACGTATCACCGGCGTGCTCACGCTCTTCCGCGCCGCCATCACCTGGACGTCGCTCTCGGCCACCGAGCGGCGCAACACGCTTTCCCGACTTTGGTGAGATGCCGGCGCGGCGACAGCCATCGCGCTGACGGGCGCGCATTTGACCCGCGCCTCCGTCGCGCGTAGCCTGCCCGCGGCAAGTACATGCAAAGAGAGGAGAAGTCGGAGCGCAGCCGGCGGCAGGTGCTCGACGCGGCCTTGCAGTTGTTCTCCCGTCAGGGATATCGCGCTACGACCGTGCGCGAGATTGCCGATACTGCCCGCGTATCGACCGGCAACGTCTATCACCACTTCCCGGACAAGGAGTCGATCTTCCGTTCGCTGCTCGACGAGTTCTGGAAAATCAACGAATCGCGCCGCTACCCATTCACGCGCGCCCTTTCCGTTGGCCAGTTCCCCGACAACATCGAGCAGCTCGGCCTGGCGGCACGCGATTCCCTCCGTGAGTTCAAGCCCTACTTCGCGCTGATCTTCGTCGACGTCATCGAGTTCGAAGGGACGCACATCCGCAAGTTCTACGGCGAGCTGGGCCAGCGCTATGGCGCCTTCGTCGGCGAAGAAGCACTCGGCGCGATGAAACGCCGCCTACGCCCGTCCGTCACCCCCATCTCCGCCCTCCTCATCGCCTCGCGCCTCTTCTTCAGCTACTTCAGCATCGAGATCCTCTTCAAAGTCCCCGAACCGTTTGGCAGGGAAGCGTCTCAAGTGATCAAAGAATTGTCGGACATCGTGAGGAATGGGATATTGATGTAGCGGCCGCTTGGTCTCGGAGTGTCGAGGTCTCGCGGCGTGCAACCGGCCGAACACCGCGAGACCTCGCAAACTCCGCTACTCCGCAACCGCAAAGAACAAGGAGCTTCATTTGAAACGTTTCGCATTCGCGATCCTCTTCATCACAACATCAGCTCTTGCCCAGCAACAACAGAACGACGCCGACTACACACGGCAGATCAAGCAGTTCACGACCGGACCGCAATTCATCACCGAGATGGTCGATCACCTGCCCGCGTCCGCAAAGGTGCCGACGCCGCTGAAGTTCTTCGGATACATCTCCGGCGCCGAGGGGCATCTGACGTACTCGCAGGACGTGAATCGATATATGCGGGCGCTGGAAGCGGCCTCCCCGCGCGTGAAGGTCTTCTCGATCGGCAAGAGCGAAGAAGGGCGCGAGATGATCGCCGTCGCCGTCGCGGCGAACGACACCATCGCCAATCTGGAGCACTACAAAGATGTGACCAAACGGCTGGCCGATCCGCGAAAGCTGACCGATGACGATGCCGCGAAACTCGTCGCCAGCGGCAAACCGATCTACTACATCACCGGCTCGATGCATTCTCCTGAAACAGGCAGTCCGGAGATGCTGATGGAGCTGGCCTATCGCCTGGCCGTCGAAGACACGCCGCTCGTCCGGCAAATCCGCGACAACGTCATCACTCTCATTACGCCGGTCATCGAGACGGACGGACGCGACCGGCAGTTGGATCTCTCCCGCTGGCGCGATGCCAATCCGAAGCGCCCAGTCCCACCGCTCGTCTACTGGGGTCACTACGTCGCCCATGACAACAATCGCGACAACCTCGGCCTGGCGCTCGCGCTGAGCCGCAATGTGCTTCACACCTTCTTCGACTTTCACCCGCAGATCGTCCACGACCTCCACGAGTCGGTCCCCTTCATGTACATCTCCACCGGTACCGGCCCATACAACGCGGCGGTCGACCCGCTCGTCATCGACGAGTGGCATCGCATGGCCTGGCACGAAGTGCAGGAGTTGACTAAGCGCGGCCTTCCCGGTGTCTGGACCTACGGCTTCTACGATGGCTGGGCGCCGAACTACATGTTCTGGATCGCGCAGGGACACAACGGAATCGGCCGCTTCTACGAGACCTTCGGCAATCGTTTCCCGATCACCGCCGACCGCGTCGTCCGCGGCCAGAGCGACCGCGCATGGTACCGCCCCAATCCGCCTCTGGCGACGGTGAACTGGTCCTTGCGCAACAACGTCAACTACCAGCAGAGCGGAATCCTTCTCGCTCTTTCCGACGTCGCCGAACGGCGCCAGCACTTTCTGGAGCAGTTCTATCTGTTAGGGAAACGCGCCATCGCCAAGGCTGCGAATGAAGGTCCATCGGCCTGGGTCTTCGACGGCGCGCAGAAACGCCAGGGCCAGCTCAACGATCTCATGACCCTCCTCCGCACGCAGGGCGTCGAGGTGCAGGTCGCCGACGCAGCATTCAGCCTCAATCCTGAATGGCCACCCGCTCCGCCGGCAGACGACAAGGCGAAGACCGACGACAAAGCGAAAGCGGACGAGAAGCCGAAGAAAGACCCCACCGTGAACTTCGCCAAAGGAAGCTTCATCATTCGGATGGATCAGCCCTACTCGCGGATGGCCGACGCCATGCTGGACATCCAATATGTCCGGAGCGATGAGCAGGTTTATGACGACACCGGCTGGACGCTCGGCTATCTGAAGAACGTCGATTTCAAGCGCGTCGTCAATCCGGCGGTCCTGAAGGTCACTATGCACGAGTGGACCGGAGCAGAGGCAGCGCCGGCATCGACGATCATCGAGAACACCGCGGATACGAGCGTCGCCCGCGCCGTCTGGGCCGATCGCAACGCTCATTGGGTCGTCGCTGATGAGCCGTTCACCGTCGGGGCGAAGAAGTACGGCGCCGGAACCATCGTCGCCGTATCGGCCGCTCCGTCTTCGAAGACGCACGAGATTCATCTCCCGCGCATCGCCATCCTTCACACCTGGCTTCGCACGCAGGACGAGGGATGGTTCCGCCTCGGTCTGGAGTCGCTGGGCATTCCCTACAGCTATCTCTCGACGCAGGACGTGGCGAAGATGCCAAACCTCCGCGAGAAGTTCGATGTGATCCTCTTCGCTCCCACCGGCGGCACCAACTCCGCCTCGGAGATCGTGAACGGTCTGCCACCCGGCCCACCGCTGCCGTGGCGCAAGACAGAGCTGACTCCGAATCTCGGTGGGATCGACGAGACAGACGACATGCGCCCCGGCCTCGGGCTGACCGGCGTCGAGAACCTGTCGCGCTTCGTCGAAGACGGCGGCCTTCTGATCACGGCGCGCGACACCTCCATCTGGGCAGTCCAATACGGTCTGGCGCGCTGGGTACGTGTCATCGATCCTCAGAAGCTACGTGCGCCGGGCACGATCCTCCTGGCCAGCATCACAGACAAGAAGAGTCCCATCGCCGCCGGCTATGACGATACGCTGCCGATCTATTACGCCAGCACTCCGATCTTCCGGGCCGGCCTGAACCAACCCCCCGCCGCCGAATCGCGCCCGAGTGGCCGCGGCGGCAAGAACGATCCCGATGTTCCGCAGGGAAGACCATTCGTGCCGATCCCGGAGAGGCCGAAGCCTGCGCCGGGAGACGAAGGCTTCCAGGCTGCCGAAGACGCCCCCTGGAACTCTGATTACGCACTGCCGCGCCCCGAAGACCGTCCGCGCGTCATCGTCTCATTCGCGAAACAGGCGGACCAGCTCCTGATGTCCGGAATGCTCGAAGGAGGCGACGAGCTGGCCGGCAAGCCGGTCGTCATCGACTCCCCCCGCGGCAAAGGCCACATCCTCCTCTTCGCCAACAACCCGATGTGGCGACAGAACACGCAAGGCAGCTACGCCCTGGTGACAAACGCGATCATGAATTGGGATCATTTGAGATAGAGACCGGGGGTCGTGAGTCGGGGGTCGTAGGCAAGCCGGTTTCGCTCCGACACCCGACTCCCGACACAAACCCATGTGGGATCCAACTCAATACGAGCGCTTCAAAGACGAGCGCGCACAGCCATTTCGCGATCTGGCAGCACTGATCGAGCCGCGTCCGCGTATGCGCGTGGCAGACCTCGGCTGCGGCACCGGGGAGTTGACGCGCGAGTTGCACGAGCAGCTCGCTGCCGCCGAGACGGCCGGCATCGACAGCTCCGCGACGATGCTGTTGAAGTCGCAATCCTTCGGCTCCGAGACGCTGCGGTTTGAACAAGCAGACATCGCAGTTTTCGTCGCCGACCGGCCGTTCGACCTGATCTTCTCCAACGCCGCGTTGCACTGGATCCCCGATCACGAGCACCTCTTCGCCCGCCTGGTCGCGCTGCTCTCACCGCATGGCCAGCTCGCCGTACAGATGCCCGCCAATCACGATCATCCCTCGCACCGCGTCGCCGCCGAGCTCGCGCCGTCGTTTGGCGTTTCGCCGGTCTTGAATGTTCTCCCACCCGAACGCTATGCCACTCTTCTCCGTCACCTCGGCTTCGCGCGGCAACACGTGCGGCTCCAGGTCTACGGCCACGTGCTCCCATCAACTGCCGGCGTGGTTGAATGGACGAAGGGCTCCACGCTGACGCCATACCGCGACGCGCTGTCGCCGGAACGCTACGACGAGTTCCTGGCGGAGTACACGAAACGCGTCATCGAAGCGCTCGGCGACAAGCAACCGTACTTCTATACGTTCAAACGAGTGTTGATGTGGGCGACGTTCTGATCTGTCAGGCCTCAGAGGTTGCGTCGCAATCACGCGTGATGTGCTTTCATCACGCGCTCCCACATACCTGTCATCCTACCTGTCATCCTGAGGCTGCCGGCGCGACAGCGTAGGGCCGCCGCCCCGGCGGCCAACGGCCGTGAGGCCGTGTGTTTGCTTCGAACTATCGCGCCGCGTGCGGCGCTGGCCGCCGAGGCGGCGGCCCTTCACTGCAGCGGAAAGCACGCGATTTGTGCACACCCTCTGAGGCTACCGCGGAGGCTCGGCGTTGCCCGCAACCAGGACGTGTGTTCCATGAACCGGGGGGGCCCCTCCCAAAGCGGTGGCTGGGCGCCACCGCACTCCAAAGCGCGCCTCCGGCGCGCGAAACCTGTTCAGAGTTGGCGAGGATTGTCCACATCATTTCGCGCGAAGCGCTTTGGAGTGCGGTGGCGCCCAGCCACCG
>JBBRNB010000114.1:0-20571 GCA_038230535.1 Thermoanaerobaculia bacterium | reverse complement strand
GCGTAGAACGATGTCGAATTCGACGGTTCACGCACCCCTGCCGGGGTGCCTTTGCTTTCGCCTGCAAACCGGTGGCAACGCCTTCGGCGTGGCCACCGGCTATCTTCACGCACGCCTCCGGCGTGCTTTCGTTACGCTCCGGAACGTCCAAACTCCAGGGCACCCCGGTAGGGGTGCTTGACCCGCCGGTCAAATGGGAGCCGGTCGCTATTTTGCGACCGGTTTCCTTCACGCGCACCGCCGTGGTGCAAATCCCCACGTGAACCGAACTTGAGGAATCACAGCTCGAAGGGAAGGTGATCGTCAGTGGCGAGGTCTTCGCGCGAAGCGGTCAGGTTCCGTGTCAGGTAGCTGCACCAGGCGAGGTACTCTTTGGGCGAGAGCCAATCCAGCTCGCGGACGCGCCAGAGCGCTTCGTTATCAGCGGCCGTGACGGCGAGGTCAGACTCGAGCTCGTAAAGTGGCTCAACGTGATTTGACGATCGCATCGAAGTACTCTAACAGCCCGAGACGGTGGTAGTACTCCCTTACGGCGTCGCGGTCGACGCCCTCGACGTTGAGGAGGACCCTCACATCCTCGCCTTCGTAGCGCATTCGCTCAGGGTTGTTCTTCATTGCCAGGCCTTTCATCATCGCGAGGTGCTCGGGGCTGGCAACGGGAAGATCACGATCATCAACTAGTGGTTTCAGCGTTGCCGACTTCAATACCTCTTCCGCCGTCCTTCCGCGCATGTACGTGAAATCCACACGGCCCATCGCTCTGTCAGCATGAAGGTGATTGGAGAAACCCGCAGAGACATACAACGTTTCGTACCCAAGCGATTCGGCAAACGTGACCACTCGCGCGGCGTTGTCACCGTGGACCGCAAAGTCGAGGTCGAACGTGGACCGGACGCGGCCCCAGGCTGTGACGGCGACCCCACCGATCACAACGTATCGAATCCCTTCCTGATCGAAGAACCCGGAAAACGTACGTAGCACCACGTCAAACTGCATCCGCCGAGGATACCTCGGCACTCCCACATACAATTGGCCGGACACATGCACGAGAGGGACTAAATGGCGTTTCGAATTCTGGTGATCGACGATGAGACGGCCATCCGGGAAGCGATCCGGATGACGCTGGAGTACGAGGGATACCGCATCGATGAGGCGCGGTCGGGGCAGGATGGGATCGAGAAGGCGACGCGCACGGCGGCGCCGTACGATGCCATCCTCCTGGATATCAAGATGCCCGTGCTCGACGGCATCGAGGTCCTCGACAACCTGAAGGAGCAGAAGGTCCCGTCGCCGGTGATCATGGTCTCGGGGCACGGCGACATCTCCACGGCGGTGGAGTGTACGAAGCGCGGCGCGTTCGATTTCCTGGAGAAGCCGCTGAACCGCGACAAGCTTCTCCTCTCCGTCCGCAACGCCGTCCGGCAGCAGAAGCTGGAGGATGAGGTTGGTGAGCTGCGGGAGCGCGAGGCCCGCGACTATCAACTCGTCGGCGACTCCGCGCCGATGCGCGAGCTGAAGGCGCAGATCGAGCTGGCTGCGCCGACGAAGGCGACGGTGCTGATCACGGGAGAGTCGGGCACCGGCAAGGAACTGGTGGCGCGGGAGATCCATCGCCGCTCGTCGCGCGCGGGCAAACCGTTCGTCCAGGTCAACTGCGCGGCCATCCCCGAGGAGCTCATCGAATCGGAGCTGTTCGGACATGAGAAAGGGTCGTTCACCGGCGCGGTACGGAAGCAGACGGGCAAGTTCGTCGCCGCGGACGACGGAACCATCTTTCTCGACGAGATCGGCGACATGTCGCTTCGCACGCAGGCGAAAGTGTTGCGTGTGCTGCAGGAAGGGGAAGTCGAGCCCGTCGGCTCCGCGGCCGTGGTCAAAGTCGACGTTCGCGTCATCGCCGCGACGAACAAAGATCTCGTGGAGGAGATCCGGGCCGGCCGTTTTCGCGAAGACCTCTTCTATCGGCTGAACGTCATCCCGGTGCGCACGCCACCGCTGCGCGAGCGTAAGGACGACATGCCGCTCCTGGCGCAACATTTCGCCACGATGTTCTCGGAGCAGTACAACCGCCATGCGAAGAAGTTCACGCTGGCGGCGCTGAAAGTGATGCAGGACGCTGCGTGGCGCGGAAACGTGCGAGAGCTGCGCAACATGATCGAGCGAATCGTGATCATGGTGTCGTCCGATACGATCGACATCTCGGATCTGCCTTCGGAGTTCTTCCGTGCCTCCTCGGACATCATCTCTTCGGCCCTGCGCCTGTCGAAGCTGCAGGAGTTCAAGGACGAGGCGGAGAAGTCTTTCATCCTCGCCAAGCTGCGCGAGAACGGCTGGAACGTTTCCAAGACCGCCGACGCCATCGACACGCCGCGCTCCAATCTCTACAAGAAGATCGAGCAGTACAACATCCGGCGCGAAGGCGGCGCGGCGATGGTTGCGGATGCGCCGGATTGAGTGTGATTTCTGGGTTTGCTGGGTCTCACAACCCAAAGGTCGCGGGTTCAAATCCTGTGGTGGGCATCTGTCGTAGTCCGATTCTAGCGTGCTGAGCGTAAGTGCCACTTCGGCAACTTCTGAGCGTCCGTGTGTCGTTCAGAATTCGACTGTTCTAAGCGAAGAGGGGGTCCGTTTAAGCGGAAGGGGGGCGTTTAAGATCGGGAGGGGTAGCGATCTCACGAAAGGAGATCCGCATTCGACGACACGAGATCGCTTTAAGCGAGACCTCGACTCCGCGCTCGTAACGCTGCGCGCCTGACGGCTGCCGCCACACTTTACGATCACGACTCGCGACCTCGACCGATGACGAAAGCATCGCGGTAGGGCGCAGCATCCCTGCGTTGTCTCTGTTCTGAACCTATGACAGCGTGAAACCGGGGTTGCTCGTGAATGAGTTCCATGAGTCAGGCCTTCGTTTGAATAGCGAAACCGGTGATTGACCAAAGGCCTGACCCTCTTTAGTCCTCTCGTTAGTCCTTCTCTTATGGAGCAGGCGGTTGCGTGGCCTGCCGGTGCCCCAAGCCGTCGCAAAAGCGGTGGCTGGTGCCACCGCACTCCAAGGCGCGCCTTGCGGCGCGCGAAAAACCTGTGGAGAGTCAGCGGGATTTTGACAACATCATTTCTATTGCCGCAGCAATGTCAGCGCGGCGGTCGCGAGCGCCAGTCCGAGGGCCAGTAGCATGAGGTGAGAGAGCGCGGGGATGGAGGCGCCGATGACGGCCGAAGCGATCATCCCCGGCTCCGTACCTGCTGTGAACGGTGACCCGGACACATTGGTCAGCACACCGGTGGTGGAGTTGAGACTGAACACGGAGACGTCGCCGGAGTTCTCGTTTGCCGAGAAAACGAACTGGCCGCTGGGGTCGACCGTCACGCCGCTAGGCGAATTGCCCGCTGGGAACGGCGAGCCGGCAATGGACGTGAGTGCACCAGTGGCTGGATTGATCGATTGCACACCGATCCCCGAGGTGCCTGAGTCGTTGGCGGTGAAAACAAACTTGCCAGTGGGATCGACGTTGACCTGATCGGGCCGCCCTCCGCCGATGGCAAACGGCGAGCCCGCGACCGGCGTCAGTGCTCCGGTTGAGGAGTTGATCGTGAACGCGGAAACATCCATCGATCCGAAGTTGCCAACGTAGAGGAACTTGCCGGCTGGATCGACGACCACCGTGTCGGAGTTCGTGCCGGTGGTGAAGGGCGAGCCGGCCACGGGCGTGAGCGCACCGGTGGTTGTGTTGACCGTGAACGCGAGCACCGCACCGGGACTGGAATTCACCGAGACATAGGCAAACTTGCCCGTCGGATCGAAGCCGATCGAGTCCGTGTTGTTGCCGGGCGCGACTCCTGTCGCGAACGGTGAGCCCGCAATCGGTGTGAGCGCTCCCGTGGTTGTGTTGATCGAGTAACCGGAAATGGTCTGGTCACCCTCATTTGCGCAGTAAAGGAAGAGGCCCGAAGGGTGCACGCGGGCATAGTTCGGCGCAATGCCCGCTGCGAACGGAGAGCCGGCGACCGGCGTGAGCGCGCCTGTGATCTGGTCGATCGTATAGGCGGAGACGTTCGACGGCAGCGTGGTGCTCGTACTCTCGTTCGTTACGTAGAGAAATCGATGGAACGGGTCGATCCCGACGGAGTTGGGCTCCGATCCCGCTGCGAACGGCTGTCCGGCGATTGGGGTCAGCGCGCCCGTGGTGGTGTCCAGTGTCCATGCGCTGATGTTGTTGGAGTTACTGTTCGAAGCGTAGACAACTGTTTTTTGCGCCTGTACCGAAACAGAAAGACTGAACAATAGAAGTGCTACACATGAAGCTCTGATCATCATCTCACCGGTCCTTCCTCAGAGTTCCCCAAGTTCGCCATGAGAATACAACAGATTCTCGGCGATGGAATAGGGGAAAATGGAATGTATTACCAGTGGCAGCTAAAGGCGGACTCGGCAACTACAAACCTCCTCGAGCCGCCATTCGATAACTTTGGAGCGCCGGGATTGCGTTGGGTCATATCCGGACATGTCCTCGATGGCCGAGGGGAGGAACTGGTCAACTACGATTCGCGGTCATGAAGAACATCATGCTCGCCGCTCTTCTCCTGTTCGCCGCTGTTTTCGCATTTGGTCAGTCTGCGATCCGCCTTCCGGACGCCAGTCCGGCGGCGACCGCAGGTCAGACAATAGGAATCACCGACCTCAGCATCACCTATCACCGGCCCGCGGTGAACAAGCGCAAGATCTGGGGCGGTCTATTGCCGTTCGCCACGCCATGGCGCACCGGCGCGGACGAGAACACGACGATCTCATTCTCGACGCCGGTGAAGATCGAAGGGCAGACGCTCCCAGGGGGCACCTACGCTTCGGCGGGAAGGCCGCCGGAATCACGGTCGCATCGATTCGCGAAACGCGAGGGAGCATCCTGCGGCGCCTTGCCGCGTGGATCGAATGTTATGAAGGGCTGATCACCTTGCGATCGATCGCCGCCGGGCTGCGGCTGCGAAGCGAAGGGCACATCTCGAACCTGATCCGACGATGCGACCGCGAATTCGGTTCGAACGGAACGCTCGACTATCTCGACTCCGCTCGTAACGCTTCGCGCGTAAAGCCTGCTGGCCAACACTTCACGTCGATTCGCGACTTCGACCGATGCAAGCGTCGCGTCGGACACAGGTGTGTCCGTTCGTCATCTCGCGCTCTCCCGAATGCGCGATTCATCTTGGAGTATTCGGTGCTGACCGCCGCAATTGCCGCGTTGCTCTTCACCAAGCGCCGAAAACTCAGACTGGATCTTGCGCGATGCGATACGAGAAGGTACGCGCAGGGGCCACGTACGCGCCGCGTACGCGCCGGGGGCCAGGCCTTTGTTTCAATGGAGAACTGGGAATGACCAAAGGCCTGACCCTTGACCCTACCTGTGACCCCTGACCCTACCTGACCCGAAAATCGAAGGCCTGGCCCCTCCGGTACACTCCCTCCGGTACCCTTGGGTACCCTCCCCGACGCTACGCGAGCAATCCACGACTATTCGCGAGCAGTCCGTCGACGCTACGCGAGCAATCCGCGACGCTCCGCGAGGAGTCCGCCGACTCTTCGCCAGCAAGCCGCGACTATTCGCGGGTAGTCCGCCGGCCCTTCACGAGCAATCCGCGACGCTTCGCGAGCAGTCCGCCCACTCTTCGCGCACAATCCGCGACGCTTCGCGGGTAGTCCGCCGACTCTTCGCGAGCAATTCGCGACTCTTCACGAGTAGTCCGCCCACTCTTAGTCAGGAATCCGCGACGCGTCGCGAGTAGCTCGCCGGCTCTTCGTTAATGGTGCGCGACTCTTCGCGAGTACTCCGTGCGCTCTCCCTTAACGGTCTGCGACTCCTTGCGAATGGTCCGTTTACTCTTCATTGAGCGATCTGCGACTCATCGCGATCATCACGCCCACTCTTCCTTAGCTTTCCGCGACTATTCTCGAGTAGCCCGCCCACTCTTCGCTATCTTGTCCGCGACTCTTTGCGATCATTCCGGCCGTTCTTCGTAAACGATACACGACACTTCGCGATCATCCCGCTCACTCTTCGTTAGCAGTCCGCGACTATTCGCGAGCAGTCCGCGCACTCTTCTCTCACAGTCCGCCCACTCTTCGTGAAGTATCCGGGTTCCCTTCTCGAACTGTCGCGGTTGATTCGCGAAGTGTCCGGATGCACTGCGCGAAGTGTCGCGGCTCGTTCGCGAAGTGTCAGGGTGCACTAGGCGAAGTGTCGCCGTTCATTCGCGAAGTGCCGGGGTGCACTGCGCGAAGTGTCGCGGGCTCGTTCGCGAAGTGTCCTGGTGCACTGCGCGAGGTGTCGCGGCTCGTTCGCGAAGTGTCACGGTGCACTGCGCGAAGTGTTGCGGCTCGTTCGCGAAGTGTCAGGATGCACTGCGCGAAGTGTCGCGGCTCGTTCGCAAGGTGTCCGGGTTACTCAGTCGAAGTGTCGCGGCTCGTTCCCGAGGTGTTCCCTGTCATCTCGGCCAAGGAGTCTTGGGGCCAGACCTTCGTTTTTCGGTTTCCCTCCGCCACCCGTTCTACAAGCCGTAGCGCGACTTTCCATTCCGAGGAGTTTCGAAGACCGTATTGCACCATTCATGGAACATTCCTCGGAGAAACGACGTCTCCGAGGGATCCTCGGCGTGTTATGGCACGACCGCTACGACTCGAATTCCCAGGCGCTCTCTATCACGTCACGTCCCGCGGCAACGAACGGCGGCCGATCTTCCGCTCGGATCGAGACCGCAGGGCGTTCCTCGACTTCCTTGGCCAGGCTGCAAAGCGCTTTGGATGGTCGATCACGGCGTACGTCTTGATGACCAATCACTTCCATCTCGTCGTTCAGACTCCCGACCCGAATCTTTCGCGCGGCATGCACTGGTTCAACAGTTCATACGCCGGGTGGTTCAACCGCAGCAAGAAGCGATGCGGTCACCTCTATCAGGGTCGCTTCAAAGCCCCGCTGATCGAGAGGGAAGCGTACTTCGCCGAGGTGTTGCGGTACGTCGTTCTCAACCCGGTGCGGGCGAAAATGGTGGAGCGCCCCGAGGATTACAAGTGGTCGAGCTATCGCGCCACGGCTGGACTCGAGGCTGCCCCCGACTGGCTTGATGTGAAATCGGCGCTAGCGTTCTTTCATCCCGATCGCAGCACCGCCCAGGCAGACTATCGGGAGTTCGTTCTGGCGAAGATCGGCGTCGACGACTGCCTGTGGGACAAGCTGACGAATGGGATCTTTCTCGGAACGGAAGAGTGGGCACGCAAGGTTCGGAAGATCGTCGAGACCGAGCCGCGCTCGACCGACCATCCGCGTACGCAACGCGCCGTCGGGCGTCCCGAGATGCACGAGATCGTCGATGCCGTCGGGAAGGCCGCCGGCACGACCGCGGCATCCGTTCGCGAAACGCGGGGGAGCATCCTCCGCCGACTTGCCGCCTGGATCGGATGGCACGAAGGGCTGATCACCTTGCGATCGATCGCCGCCGGGCTGAGGCTGCGAAGCGAGGGACACATCTCGAACCTCATCCGACGATGCGACCGCGAATTCGGCTCGAATGGGGCACTCCTCAGCTATCTCGATTCCGCTCTCGTAGCGCTTCGCGCCTGAAGCCTGCTGGCCAACACTTCACGATCACGATTCGCGACTTCGACCGATGACGCAAGCGTCGCGACGGACACAGGTGTGTCCGTTCGTCATCTCGCGCTCTCTCGAATGCGCGATTCATCTTGGAGTATTGGGGTGCTGACCGCCGCAATTGCCGCGTTGCTCTTCACCAAGCGCCGAAAACTCAGACTGGATCTTGCGCGATGCGATACGCGCAGGTACGCGCAGGGGCCAGGCCTTTGTTTCAATGAATAACGGGGAATGACCAAAGGCCTGACCCCTGACCCTAGTCCCTTGCGTTAGAGATCTTCCGATTCACCATCGATGCGAGGCTCATCGTCTACGGTGCGCTCCTCGTCCTTCTCGCCATCCTTGCTCTCGAAGGAATCATCGCTCGGCGCGATCCTTCCGCAGGCAATCCTGAGCCAACAGACAGAGCATTCGCGGAGGCAGTTGACGGAGGATGCTGGTGCGTCATGCGAGCACCTCGCGTGAATCGATCATCCGATCGTCGGTGATGTCGACGCGTGTGACATTCTGGTCCCACGCGTTCTGAATGAACTCGACAACAACCGCCGCAGGCCCCTTGTGTTCGACTGCCACGGAGTCGCCATGTCGGTCTGCGCCGCGGGTGGCCAGGTCGACCAGTTCGAAGCGGCCCTCCGATAGCACGGTGAGTATTTGCCGAAGCTGCCCCGAGGAGAGTCGCCAGCCGGTCGCCTCTCCCTCTGCGCGAAACGTTATGGAATTTCAAAAGCGCGTATTGTTCGTCACCGCCAAACCAACGATCGGAATCGCGCCGAACTCGCCCACTGCTGACGAAATGTTCTCGTTGAGGGCCGATACGAAGGTGAAGCTCGGTTGCGTCACGGTGATAATCGTATTCCTCGCCCACGCCATTGCGGACCCTGCGGGGCACCCCACCGACGTACCAATCGCCAACCCGCCCGCTTGGATGAGAGTATTGCCGGCGACGAACACGACCCGACTGTCAACGAGGGTATTGTCGCACGCACGTCGGATCTCGATGGTCGCCGTCGCCGTATCTGGCGAAGCATTGTAAATCCCGACGTTCAACCGCGCGTCATTGCCGCCCAAGTCAGTGCCGAGGTGGACCTGCTGGCTTCCGGCTGGGACGAGGTCATGGAAGATAGGCATCGACACCTTCCCCCGCGGAGCGGGAAACAGCTCAGGAATACCGAATGTCACATAGTACTGATCGCGGCTCTCGGCGATGACGCCCGGTGGTACATCGAGATGGAGCACCCACAACGGGGAGAAGTGTGGAATCGGCAGCCATTTATCCGTCACTGACTGTGCGGCATTGACCGAAATCGTCTGCTGCGGTGGCAGCACGAGTGACGGAGGATCGTTCTGGGGGGCGCCGTTGCTCACCCCGAGGAAGCGGACGATTGCTGGCGCGGCCGTCGTGTTGTACAGGAGAATGTCGTCGAGCCAGAGGATAGCGCCGCCGCTGATTGTCTGCTTGCCCGAGGCGTTGAAGCGTACGAAGTAGGCGTCGGCCGCCAGCGCGCTGCTTGAGACGGTCAGAAGTGTGACGAGGAACGCAAGTGCTCGCTTCATGATCGCGTCCTTCACGGCGTGGCGCGCGTGATGAAAATGTCCTGAGTCCCGGTGGGCGTTATATACGTCGTGCTGCCATACCATGTCCCGTACCACTCCCAAATATCCTGATACTCGCCCCTGTACCGCACGCCTCCAATCATTGGTAGTTGCGTGAGGTCGGCGCCTGCGGCACTGTTGTAGAGCACAGTGTCGGTTGGGTCGATCGCGGTACCGTCAGGATTCACTCTGGTCGCGTACACGCGGTAGAGATTATTGTTGGGATCATCGCGCCTGTCGTACCACATCAGCATGTACGTCCCGTCGTATGCGGGGTCGAGCGCGGGATTCCATTGGTCGCGTTGATCATTTGCGCCAGAGTGACCGATCTGCACGCCTCGCCACCAGCGCCAGGACTGGATTATCATCCTGCTCGACTACGGTCGTGTTCCAGGTACTTGGCCCGCCGCCAGGATTATCCGTGTACCAGACCGTGAGCGCGCTGTGCGTAGCCCCGTTCACACCAACATCGTAAGCGACGCCGCTGCAGTACGTTCGCAGAGGAAATGCGCCGCTGTAGGTGTACGGGTTTTCGCTCAGTAGTGGGTCGGACGAGCGCGTCGTATTGGGAGGTAGCGGAAGTTGATACCCGGTCGGCCATCCGTCGTAATTCACATAGTCGGTTGTCGACGTCCAGTAGTGGAAAGGAATACTGCCAGAGATAAATTTGGTAAAAACGGTAGTGGTCCGGCCGACACCGCTGAAGCGGTTTGTAATGATCGACGGTTCGATGTCTTGATTGGTGTCGCTCACGGCGGCGGACGGGCCTACGGGCGTGGCTAGCGGCGTGATGCGCCGGTACGGAGCGGTGGTACGCCCTGCCGCAATTGCATCACTCCAAGTCGGCGTGATCTGCGTGGCCACGCCAGCGTGCGCGACTGTTGGGAGGTGAGCGAGCAGGTCTAGAGTGACGGTGCTACTGAGGTTCAGACTTTCAATCAACTGCGACGTCCAGGCAAGCACTGGAAGACCGGCTGGCGGTCGCGGAGGCGGATGCGCAGCCTGCGGAATCCGTAGTGGCGGGAGCGGCGATGGAAGTTGCAGCGGTGTTGCCGCGAAGACGGGAAGTGCGAGTAGGTTAAGAATCAGCAGACATGCGAGATTTTTCATGAATGAGACTCCTGTAGGAAATGAGGGTTGGGGTTCTTTGTTCAACAATGAGAGCTGTCCAATCCAGTGGTAGCCGCATGTCTGGTACGGCGTTCATGCTGTCCGGCGGGACGGTAGGGAGGACACGTATACTCGTCGCCAGCATGGATCATGCCAAAGGCTAAGGAGACTTACCGAAGCGTGAAGGATAAGTTCGATTATGGGCGCGCATACTTGAGCCATCACACCCGCCGATAGATCAGATCTCTCCACCAGCGGGTCCGGCAATGCTCTGACTCTCAGCCATGCATGGCCTCAGTTGAGGCGGTGAAGCCGGCGGCGGTCAGCACGCATGGACTGCGGCCACAAGCACGAAGACAACCGCTACGATTGCGACTTCCGCCACGACGGAAACGACCAGCACCGCGCCCACGGCTAAGAAGAAGAGATAGTCTCGGGATAGTTGCGGGTAGGGTTTTGCCCCGCCGTAGACTCTCCTGATTGAACGGAGGGTTCAAACCATGCGCAAGATGTTCATCCCGGCGATAGCCTGTCTAATCAAGTCGGCGACGTCACTTGGATAGGCCGTGGATCTCCTTGAATTCTGGACCGGTTGGAATGATGCGAAATAGTCCCCACTTCGACTTGTCGTCGTCAGGGAACAGCGAAAATCTGTGCCGAGACAACGTAGTCTATTTCACTTATTTCACTTACGCCTCTGTAGGTGACATACACGTGGAACCACCGCATGCAACAGCTGCAATCGCACCACTGTGCTGGTCCAGAAACCGGAGGAACACCAGGGCGTCACCAGAAACCATCAGCCGCCTCGGCAACGATCATCGTGCTTACCAGTGAAGTTATCACAATCACCTAACGACTCAGGCGCAGAGCCTCTTCCAAAAGAATAACCTGCTTAGGACTACCTCCTAACCTTCAACACCGCCTCGATCAACTCAGCTG
The DNA here is from genome assembly GCA_038230535.1 of Thermoanaerobaculia bacterium. Lineage (GTDB taxonomy): Bacteria > Acidobacteriota > Thermoanaerobaculia > Gp7-AA8 > Gp7-AA8 > JADGNZ01. The sequence goes on along the minus strand of JBBRNB010000114.1, from coordinate 9,289 downwards.
GCGCGTCCTGCGCCATCTCCTCCTCCCGCTTCGCCACGCCCCGCGCGAGCTCGATCGTTTCGCGGTAGCTGGCGAGGTAGGCGCGGCAGGAGGGGCAGACCAGGAGGTGGAGGTCGAAGCCGGTGCGGGTTTCGGCGTCGAGCTCCTCATCGACATAGGCGTCGAGGAAGGCGATCAGTTCGATGCAGGTGATGCCGCTCATATTGCTGCACCTCGCATGTGGGGGTCGAGCAATGTTCGCAGGGCCTGGCGGGCGCGGTGGAGTTTGACTTTGAGGTTGTCGCGGGTGATCTTCAGTTTCTCCGCGACGACGTCGGCGGGGAGTTGTTCGATGTCGCGGAGTACGAGCACGATGCGGTAGGGCTCCGGCAATTGGTCGATGCATTGACGGACGAGCGCGCAGGACTGTTCGCGCTGGAGGATGTCTTCGGCGGTTTCGGTCCAGCTCACCGAGGAGTGCTGCTGGTGGCCGTCGGGTTCGAAGGGTGGCAGAAGGGCGTCGACGTCGCGCTCGCGGCGGCGTGTGCGGATGCGCAGCTTCATCAGCGCGCAGTTTACGGCGATGCGATGGAGCCACGTGGAGACTTTGCTCTCGGCCTGGAACTCGCCGATACTCCGGAACGCAGCGACGAAGGTCTCCTGCACAGCGTCGCGGGCCTCTTCTTCGTCGCGCAGAATGCGTCTGGTCACGGCCAGCAGCGGCCCGGCGTGATGCTCCACCAGCTCCTCGAAAGCGAGGTCATCGCCGGTGCGGAGTCGTTCGATGAGGTATTCGTCATCGGCCGGCATCCCGCACAGCGTAGCGCGTTCAGCCGTCGAGGAGTGCATTGAACATGTGTCCCGAGGCTACCAGGCGGTCGGCGGCCTCCTCGGACAGCGGCTTCGAGAACAGGAATCCCTGTGCGTACTCGCATCCCAGCTCCTTCAGCTGGCGGAGCTGACTGACCGTCTCGACACCCTCGGCGATCACTTCGATGCCGAGGTTGTGCGCGAGCGCGATGATCGTCTTCACCAGCTCGCAATGTTCGTCGCTGGAATCGAGTGTGGCGATGAAGGAGCGGTCGATCTTCAGTGCGTCGATCGGGAGATTGACGAGATAGGCCAGCGATGAGTAGCCGGTGCCGAAGTCGTCGATGCATAGCTCGATGCCGAGCTGCTGCACGCGCTCGAAGAACTCCGCCGCGCTCCGTTCGACCATGGCACTCTCGGTGATCTCCAGACGGATCGACGCGCCCGCGACCTGGGCCGCGGAGAGTGCGCGGCTCAGCTCGTCGATCAGTGTCGGATCGAACGTCTGCCGCAACGAGACGTTGATGTTTGCCGTGAGCGGCGCGCCGCCCATGGTCTGCCAACGCCGCAGACGCGCGCAGACGCGCTTCAGCACCCATACGCCGATCGGTACGATGAGTCCATTCTCCTCGGCGATGGGGATGAAGTCGTTCGGGGCGATCGTGCCGCGTAGCGGGTGGTCCCAGCGCAAGAGGGCTTCGAACCCGGTTACTACGCCGGAGCGGACTGAGACGATGGGCTGATAGACAACGTGGAACTCTTCGCGCTCCACGGCGCGGCGCAGATCCATCTCGATCAGCATGCGCTCCACTGCCTGGACGTGCATACGGCGGTCGAAGATCTCGTAACGTCCTTTGCCGCGCTCTTTGGCGCGGTACATCGCAGTATCGGCGTCGCGCAGCACCGCGTCGGCAGAGCGATAGCCGGTGGCACTGACGGCGATGCCGATGCTCGCCGAGGTGAAGACTTCTTCGTTCGAGACCGTGAAGGGGCGAGAAAGCTCGGCGGTGATCCGTTCGGCGATGCCGGTGGCTTCGCTGGCGTCGAAGATGTTCTCGATGAGGATTGCGAACTCGTCACCGCCGATGCGCGCTACGAGATCGGATGGACGAACGCAGTCACGGAGCCGGTCCGCTGCCGCGCGAAGGAGCTCATCGCCGGCGATGTGACCGAGCGAGTCGTTGACGAGCTTGAAACGGTCGAGATCGAGAAAGAGCACGGCGAAGTCGTAGACGTGCTCGCGGGCATTCATGGCGATGGCGTGGTCGAGCCTGTTCATGAAGAGCGAGCGGTTGGGCAGGCCGGTGACGCCATCGTGCAAGGCGTCGTGGGTCATCTGGCGCTCACTGTGCTGCCGCTCGGCGATCTCGCGCTGCAGTTCGGCGTTGATCCGCTCCAGCTCTTCACCGCGCTCTGCGTGCGCGGCCAAGTCGGCATGCGCGCGCTCCAGCGCCGTCTTTGCCTGCTGGCGCTGTAGCTCGGCCGAGGTACGGCTGGCGACGAAGAGCAGCGTCGAGCGGATCAGCGCCGCATCCGCCATCGGACGACGGCTCATGACGCCGATCCAGCCGAATGCTGCGCCATCGACGTCGATCAGCGCGATGGCCGCATAGCTCTCGATCGACTGCTCCGCGAGGCCGATGTCGAGCGGATAGCGTTCCGCGGCACCGTCGGGGATCCAGCAGAAGTGCTGGTGGACCACTTCACCGCACGGCGTGCCTTGGAGGACATATTCAATGTTCGGCACGTGGGCGCCATCGACGAACCGGGCCACGGTACGCGCGCGCAACGGCTCCTCACCAGCCAGCTCCGCGGCGAAGGCGAACTCGGCATCGAGCCTGCGCGCCAACTCGCTGACGAGCGTCTTGAAATACTCCGGACCAGGACTGCAGAGCGACAGCCCCTCGAGCATTTCGCGGATCGGCTCGTGAGCGCCGATCGCTTGTTCGGTTTTGAACATCCTTGACATTTGGTCTTCCATTGGCATCGGTTCCATCAGCATCAGTTCCCTCACAACGCTCCTTAGATGACGTTTTATGTAAACGGTTACACCGTTCACGGAAACTCCTGGCTGGTGTTCACATGCTGTTCACGAAAAAAGTGTCTGGATTGTGGTTGGGTTGATCGGTGGATCAGCCGATCAGTGATCTGGATCACGAGGCGCGACTTTTTTTCTGATCTGACGTTTTACTGAACTCGCGATCGTGGGTTGGTGGATCGGTTGGTCAGTGGATCAGTGGATCAGTCGATCAGTTGAGCGGTGGATCAGTGGATCAGTCGATCAGTGGATCAGTCGATCAGTGGATCAGTGGATCAGTTGATCAGGATCACATCAGACGCAGTTACTTTTCCCGTTTGTTCCTGCAACTGCTGCCCCGTCCCGATCGTGGACTGGTGGATCATTCGATCAGGAACACATCAGACGCAGTTGTTTGCCCGTTCGTTCCTGATCCACCAATCTACTGCTCACTGATCTACCTTCCCCAGATCAACTGCTCCCTGATCTACGGACTCGCGATCCTCTCCGCCCCCGCGTAGACGTTGCATCGTCCGTCCCGCACGAAGCCGAGGAGGGTGAGCCGGAACTGTTGGGCGAGCTCGATCGCCAGCGACGACGGAGCGCCGACGGCGACGAGGATGGGGATGCGCGCGACGACGCACTTCTGCACGATCTCGAACGACGTGCGCCCACTCACGGCGAGGATGGCCGCATTCGCTCTGTCGAGGAAAAGCGATCCGATGACCTTGTCGACGGCGTTGTGGCGGCCTACGTCTTCGCGGACGCGGAGTAGAGTGCCGTCGTGCGCGAAGGCGGCTGCGCCGTGAATTGCGCCGGTGGCGTCGAAGGCGTTCTGTTTCTCGCGCAGGGCGTCGGGGAGCGAGAGCAGCAGTGCCGCTGGAACGCGGAGGCCGCCATCGTCGAGAGGTACGGTGTTCACGCGCAGCGCATCGATCGATGCCTTTCCACAGACGCCGCATGACGACGTCGAATAGAAGTGCCGTTGCAACCGCTGGAGATCGACGCGTACGCTGTCTTTGAGCTCCACGCGAACGATATTCGGCGAGCCCCAGTGCCGGATCGACGCGATGTCGTCCGGCCCGCCAAGGATCGACTCGGTGAAGAGGAAGCCGGCGGCGAGATCGAAATCGTCGCCGGGCGTCCGCAGAGTTACCGATACCGGCTTGTCGCCGGCACGGATCTCCAGCGGCTCCTCGACGACGACCGCGTCCTCATCGCTGCCGCCGGGAAGTCTCGTGATCGGTACGCGTCTTACTGCATGCATCGAACGATTTTTGCATACACTCTCACCATGCTCGCTGAGCTCCTTCTCAAATGGCCTCTGATCCGCCAGTTGAAGACCGGCGCCGATGGTACCGGCGTGGAGTCGATGTCGGACGCGACGCATGCGCTGCGGCCGAAGAGCGACGGCGCGGATGTGGCGCGATCGATCTGTCCGTACTGCGGTGTCGGATGTGGTCAACTTGTTTACCATCGCGACGGCAAGGTCATATCGATCGAAGGCGATCCGGAGTCGCCGATCTCGCGCGGACACCTCTGCCCGAAAGGCGCTGCGTCGTATCAGCTCGTCACGCACGAGGGGCGGGTAACGACGGTGAAGTACCGCGCGCCGCGATCGCGGAGATGGATCGAGCTTCCGCTCGATCAGGCCATGCGCATCGTGGCGCGCCGGATGTGGGAGACGCGGGAGCGCACGTTCACTGAGACCCTCGACGGCAAGCCGGTGATGCAGTGTACGGGCATGGCTCACCTCGGCGGCGCCACGCTCGACAACGAAGAGAACTACCTGATCAAGAAATTGTTCACAGGAGGTCTGGGCATGGTTTGCGTAAGCAACCAGGCCCGGATTTGACACAGCTCCACGGTCCCCGGTCTGGGGACTTCGCTGGGACGGGGCGGCGCGACGACCGCGCAACAGGATCTCGCCAACTCGGACGCCATCCTCATCATGGGGTCGTCGATGGCGGAGAACCATCCCGTCGGCTTCCAGTGGGTGATCGAGGCTCGGGAGAAGAACGGCGCGAAAGTCATTCACGTCGACCCGCGTTTCAACCGGACGTCGGCGATGTCCGACTACTGGCTGCCTCTGCGCGCCGGCAGCGACATCGTCTTTCTCGGCGCCTTGATCAACTTCACGATCAGTAAGGATCGTTACTTTCGCGACTACGTCGTCCCATACACGAACGCCGCGACGATTCTGCGCGAGGACTTTCAGGACACGGAGGACCTCGGGGGATTGTTCAGCGGCTGGGATCCGGAGAAGAAACAGTACGACTCGAAGAGCTGGCTCTACGAAGGTGCTGTTCCGAAGAGTGATGGGCCGCAGCCGGAGATGGATGAGGAGAGGGGAGGGCACGGGAAGGATCGCGGCGGCGAAGCGCAGGAGCTGGATGAACCGCATCTGGACCGGACGCTCCAGCATCCGCGATGTGTGTTCCAGGTGCTCAAGCGACACTTTGCGCGCTACACGCCGGAGATGGTCGAGCAGGCCTGCGGCATTCCGAAGGAGCGCTTCCTCGAGGTAGCCGATATCTTCACCGGCGCCTCGGGACGCGAGAAGACAGGAGCAATCTGTTACGCGGTCGGCTGGACGCAGCACTCGTCCGGCGTGCAGATCATCCGCGCCGCGGCCATCCTGCAACTTCTTCTTGGCAATATCGGACGTCCGGGAGGCGGCATCATGGCGCTGCGCGGCCATGCATCCATCCAGGGATCGACCGACATCCCGACGCTCTATGACATCCTGCCCGGCTATCTTCCGATGCCGGCGCACAAGGCGGCGGAGGCTGGGTCACTCGCGGCGTGGATCGAACGGAATAAGTCGCCGAAGGGGTGGTGGTACAACATCGACAAGTACATCGTCTCCCTTCTGAAGGCGTACTACGGCGATGGGGCGACGAACAAGAACGACTTCGGTTTCGACTGGCTGCCACGCCTGACAGGCGACCATTCCCACTTCGGCTACTGGCTCGACATGGCAGACGGCAAGCTGGAAGGGCTCATGGTCATGGGGCAGAACCCCGCGGTCGGCGCACCGAACGCGCGGCTGGAGCGAAAGGCGCTGTCGAAACTGAAATGGCTGGTCGTCCGCGACCTGGTCGAAACGGAAACAGCGGCCTTCTGGCTCGATTCGCCGGAGATTGCCAGCGGCGAGCTGCGCACCGAAGACATCGAAACCGAAGTCTTCCTCTTTCCCGCCGCGTCACACGTGGAGAAAGCGGGCACGTTTACTAATACACAGCGCCTCTTGCAGTGGCGCGAGCAGGCCATCGAACCGCCGGATGACGCGCGCAGCGAACTGCACTTCCTCTATCACCTCGGACGGCTATTAAAGGATATGGCGACCGATGCCCCTCGCGATGCAGGCCTCCGTGCGCTGACATGGGACTACCCGTGCCACGGACCGATCGAAGAGCCGGATGCGGAGGCGGTGCTTCGAGAAATCCATGGATGGAAAGAGACTGGGGGGAAGGATGAAGAAGGCGACGAGGCCGTTCATCCTTCGTCCTTTATCCCTCGTCCTTCCTCGCGCCTCCCCGTCAGGAACTTCACCGAGCTGCAGTCTGACGGCTCCACATCGTGCGGTTGCTGGATCTACTCCGGTGTTTACGACGGCGAGAACAAAGCCAACGGCCGCGCCGCCAGCGGACGATACGGTCACGGTTGGGGGTATGCCTGGCCACTCGACCGCCGCATCCTCTACAACCGTGCTTCGGCGGCGCCCGACGGGACGCCGTGGAGCGAGCGAAAGAAGTTGGTGTGGTGGGATGCTTCGAAAGGGGAGTGGGGAGGCGATGACGTCCCCGATTTCACCAAGGCCAAGCATCCCGGCTCGAAGGGCAATCCTGACAAGGGCGGCGATGAAGCGCTCCCCGGCGATGCGCCCTTCATCATGCATCCGGACGGAATGGGCTGGCTCTTCGTCCCATCCGGATTGAAAGACGGTCCGCTCCCGGCGCACTACGAGCCGCTCGAGTCGAATCTCGGCAATGCGGTCTATCCAGACCAGCTCACCAATCCTGCCGCGGACAGGAAGGAGCGGCCGGACAATGCCTACGCAACGTCACCGGATACGCGCTTTCCTTACGTCCTCACCACGTACCGGCTCACCGAGCACCACACCTCGGGGGCGATGTCGCGGACGCTCGCGCATCTTGCCGAGCTGCAGCCGGAGCTGTTCGCCGAGATCTCACCGGAGCTGGCCGCGGAGATCGGCGCCGTCAACCGCGACTACATCATCATCTCTACTGCCCGCGGCGAGATTGAAGCGCGTGCTCTTGTCACGCCGCGTATGCCTTCACTCGACGTGCAGGGGCGCCGGGTACATCAAGTGGGCCTGCCGTACCATTGGGGCGGCCGCGGACTCGTAAAAGGCGACGTGGTCAACGACCTCGTCGCCATCTCCGAGGAGCCCAACGTCCGGATCATGGAAGCGAAAGCGCTCACGTGCAACGTGCGCAGGAGCGAACCGGCGGATTTTGGATTTCGCGAATAAACGCGCGGTGGCCGAGGCAAAGGCCGGCGGTACGGTTGCCGTCGTGTGGAGTGAATACAACCAATCCACACAACGCTTCGATGTCCATCTCGGCGGCAGGAGCAGCACTGGTGGGAAATTGGATGACCTTGCCGTCTTCCCCGATGCGCTCGACCAGACATCTCCCGTGGTTTCCTCAGGCGCCGGCCGAACCATGATGCTGTGGACTGAAGGACCGCAGGACTCGCCGAAAATCCGGATGACGATCATCAACGATGCGAGCAAAGCGGTCATCGCCACACTACCGCTCGCAACCGGCACGGCTCCTTCGGCTGCCTTCGATGGGAAGGAATGGCTGGCGGCGTGGCAAACGCCGTCCGGTTTGATCCGTTTTGCGCTGCTCAACAGCGATGGTGTTGCCATCGCCTCGGGAACCACCGCGCCGGAGACGCAAAGCACTTCCCTCGTCCAAACAATCCCCGCGGTGGTTTGGAGTGGAAAGACGTTTTTCCTGACCTGGCATGAGGCTGTTGCGGCGGCAGCGCCGGGTCTGCCGGCCTCCGAAACCATCTCCGTGGCCACGATCAACGGTTCTGGCGTGGCCTCGGCGACGATTCCGCTCGACAGCGCCGGGGCTGGTCTTGACTCGCCGTCCATCGCCGCCAACGGCAGTCGCATCCTCGTCAAGGGCGATGTCGTCAATGACCTGGTGGCCATTTCCGAGGAGCCCAACGTCCGGATGATGGGGAGCGAAAGCGCTTACGGGCAGCGTGCGGGAGAGCGCCGGGCAGAACGGCTTTCACACCGTGCGGCACACTGCGCCAATGTGCGGCTCCCGGCCCGCACTGTGCGCTGCCCGGCCCGCACTGTGCGCTGCCCGGCCCGCACTGTGCGCTGCCCGGCCCGCACTGTGCGCTGCCCGGCCCGCACCGTGCGCTGTCCGGCCCGCACTGTGCGCTGCCCGGCCCGCACCGTGCGCTGTCCGGCCCGCACTGTGCGCTGCCCGGCCCGCACTGTGCGCTGTCCGGCCCGCACTGTGCGCTGTCCGGCCCGCACTGTGCGCTGCCCGGCCCGCACTGTGCGCTGCCCGGCCCGCACCGTGCGCTGTCCGGCCCGCACCGTGCGCTGTCCGGCCCGCACTGTGCGCCATCTGGCCCGCATCGTCCGGCACTCTGCCCGCACCGTCCGGCACACTGCCGCCACTTTGCGGTATCCGGGCTGACAGCAGGCGACACAATATTTTTACATTAAACATGTTGACTTCACATCCCAGCGGACCCATATTACAGATTCCCACAGGGTAGCTCCCTGCGGGAACGGAAACGGCGCTCGTGAGAGCCCCGGATTCCATGGCGGCCAAAGGGTACGGCAACTGTGCTGGATAGCGCGACCGACCGTACCTCTGCGGGAGTTGAGCAGTGCTCCTCCTGCCGCGGGCTCTCCAGGTGTGCATGCACGTGTGCGCACTTAGGGAAAACATCAACCGGAGCTGCCGGCGCGTCGCCGTCTCCTCCAGCCGGTGTGGTCGCCTGCGCTGTGCACGAGCGCCGTCGTTCCCCTCCGGACTCAACCTGTTCTCAGAGGAAACGAAAATGTCCAATCAGAAAATCGATACCCCCGCTGCCGCGGTCGAGAATCCGCCGGCGGCAACCACTCTGTCCCCCGAAGCCGTAGTAGAACAACTCCGCTTGTTGCGGTCGCAGATCGGCGAAGTCACGCCGCTCACGGCCGCGCAACGGAAGACGCTGCGCGGCGGCCATGCGAAGGCGTCCAACGAGGAACTGCAGGCGTCGATCAACGTGATCGACGCGAAGGACCTCGTCGAGCAGGCGGTCGGCCAGCCGGCCGCCGAGGTCCGCAACCTTTTCGAGGAAGCGAACCACTGGACCGCGGTCGAAGATGAGCTCCGCACGCTGCTGAACGGCGTGGCCGGCGCGAATCTGATCCGCCGTCAACGCGTCGCCCTCGTCAGTGGCCGAGCCTACTCGGTCAGTGCGCAGCTCGCT
>JBBRNB010000113.1:0-21210 GCA_038230535.1 Thermoanaerobaculia bacterium | reverse complement strand
AGCATGAACCTCGCTCTTTGATCCGTCACACTCGTCGCCTTCCAGGGCATCGTCGGTCTTCCTCGACGCCCCTGAACCGGCTCCCGACTGTTACCTATGTTCCCGGGCCGATCTGTTACCTATGTATCAGGTCTGTACACGCTTCGCTCCGTGTCTCCCTCTCCGGGCGTCTTCGCGCGGGGCGAGGGTGGCTCAATTGGGGAGAGCCGCGTCTTCGCGCGTGGAGATGGCTCGCCTGGATACAAGCTACCGCCCTCCAAAACAAAAACGCCCCGCCGTGAGGCGGGGCGCTTGAAAACAGAGCTGATTCGAAGATCAGTGCTTCTTGGTGCTGGACTTCGTGGTCTCGGTCTTCGTGGTGCTGGTGGTCGCGGTCGTCGAGGTCGCGCTGGTCGAGGTCGAGCCAGTTGACGTGGCGCCGGTGGTTGTGGTGGCCATGGTCGACGTGCCGGTGGACGAGGTGTCGGTCGACATCGTGCCGGTCGTGCCGGTCGCCGAGGTGTCGGTCGTCGCGCTCGTGGTGGTAGCCATGGTCGACGATGAGTCGGTCGAGGCGGCGCTCGTGTCCGTGTTGTTGGCCGGCGTCTCGCTCTTGCATGCGTAGCCGAAGAAGGCGAGTGCAACGATGGTCAGGAGAATCAGTGTTTTCTTCATTTAGTTTTTCCTCTCAGATGATTGCTTGTTTTTGCGAAGGAGAAGTTCCGGTGTTGTGTTCTGGGAGTGCCCGTCTCACCTCCTTCGCATGCCTTGGAATAGTCGAAGTTTGTAGTCGAAACGAGGCTACAGCCTCGCAAATCAGATCAGTTCGGGGACGTGAGGAAGTCAGCAACTGGAGTTCGGAGGCGCCTTTATAACAGAAAACGCCCCGCGGCTGGCGCGGGGCGTCTCGAAAACCGCGAGAATCGTTATTAGTGCTTCTTGCTGGTGGTCGTCGTGGCGGTGGTGCCCGACGTCGTCGTGGAAGTCGTACCGGACGTGGACGTAGCCGTCGTCGACGTCATGGCCGTCGAGGACGTGTCGGTCGTCGAACCGGTCGGCATGGCCGAGGTGGACGTGCTGCTGGTCGTGTCGGTCGTCATCGCGCCGGTCGTTGACGCCGATGTCGATGACGTGTCAGTCGTCGCGGAAGCGCTCGTATCCGTATTGCTGGCAGTCGATTCGCTCTTGCAGGCGAAGCCGAACACGCTCAGGGCCAGGACCGTCAGGAGAACCAGAAGTTTCTTGCTCATATGCTTTTTCCTCTCGTAGTTGGTTGGTTGTGGTGTTTGAGTCCGAGGGTTTTGAGTCCGATGAAAGTGCCTGCTCACCCCCCTTGGCAATCGTTTTGAAATTACGAAGCGGGGGCCGCTTCGCAACTGATTTGAAAACGGGTTCTAAACTGATTCGCAAACTCGATGCCAGCGGGCAGTGCAACCACCCAAAATGAAACCCCGGCAAGCAAGCACGAGCGTCGAATGCCCGGCGAGCGGCTATAGTCTAGGAACGCACGTCACTATGTCAAGCGCACGCGCATCGATCCACTCGCTCCCCACGCCCCCGGTCACCGGAACCGTGAGCTCGTTCGACAATACCCCGATCGCCTACGACCTCTACGATCACACCTCCCGCTCCCTGGTCCTGGTCATCCCAGGCTTCTGGCGCGACCGGCGGCATCCCTCGATGCTCACGCTAGCATCGCACCTGCACGAGCTGGGTTACCGCGCCGCCGTCACCGATCCTCGCGGGCACGGCGACAGCGGCGGCACGTACGGCTTCAACCTCTACGAGCATTACGATACGGCTGCGGTCGCCGAGGAGTTGCTGCGCAGGGTGCCAGTCGAATCGATCACCATCGTCGCCCTCTCCTACGGCGCGTCGGTAGCCATCTCCACGGCGGCGCGTCACAAGCTGCCGATCGCCTCTCTGCTGCTGATCTCCGCCGTCGCCGACTTCTCCAGGATCACGCCGCACATCAATCCCTTCACGCTGCACCGGCACATCGCTTTATCGCAGGCGCTCAAGCCGCCCCATTTCGACTGGCAGTTCCGGAGCAGCCCGAAGCTGCAGGCGATCGATGACGTTCGCGGCGTGCATGTACCGATCTGCCTCATCCACGTGAAGAACGACTGGCTCATCGGCCACGAACACTCGCTGGCGCTTTACGAGGCAGCGAATGAGCCGAAGGAACTGCACCTCATCGACATCCCCGGTAACTACCACGCCGACCGGATCTTCTCCGTCGCCGCCAGCGAGATCGATCCGGTGTTTGGGGATTTTCTGAAGCGCTATTCGCCGGTGTGAGTCGGTGGAGGGCCGCCGCCCTCGGCGGCGGGATTCGCGCGGGGGCAGGCCGCCGAGGGCGGCGGCCCTACACAAGTTGTGCGTTTCTGCTCACGACAACCAGGGTCACGTCATCTTGCAAAGGCGCGTCTCCCATGTGGTTGAAGACCTCGGCTTCGATCGCGCTGGTCAGCTCGTCGGCACCGGTTCCATGCATCGTCGCCAGGCGGTGCGCGACATGTTCGAGCCCGCCCAGGTCCTCGCCTGCCTCGTTCTCGGCCTCGGTGACGCCATCGGTGAAGAGCACGAGCGCGTCGCCCGGCGCGAGCTGCATCCTGTGTTCCCGGAACTCAGCGCGCGTCACCACTCCGAGCACGAGGTCGGTCTCTCCAAGCTCCTCGACGCCGTCGCCACGGACCCAGAGCGGCGGCGTATGCCCTGCATTGGCATACTCGATCGTGCCGGTCGCCACATCCAGCCGGCCCAGGAAAAGCGTCACGAACTTCGACTGCGGAAGCGTGTCCTTGAGCGCGTCATTGAGCTGTGAGATCAGCTCGGCCGGAGGCGGATCGGTCTTGCAGAAAATGCGGAACGACGCTTGAAGCCCCGCCATCATCAATCCAGCCGTGATGCCCTTCCCGCTGACGTCGGCGATGACGAAGTAAACCCGGCCGTCGGGCCGGCAAACGAAGTCGTAGTAGTCGCCGCTGACCGTGCGGCAAGCTCTGTTGGCGCCGGCGAAGGTGTAGCCGTCGATGCCGGTCGGCGCCGGCGGCAGCAGACCGCGCTGGATAATCGAGGCAGTCTTCAGCTCCTCATCCATGATCCGCTTCTGAATCGCTTCCTCGCGCAACCGCGTGGTCTCCAACTTGATCGCCGCGAAGCGTGCGATCTGCGCGACCAGCCGGACGTCATCCTCCGAGATCTTCCGCTGGTTGAAGAGGTAGTCGACGTAGAGCACACCGACGACGGACTGGCCGATCATCAGCGGCGCGCAAAGGATGGACCGTATGCCCTGCAGGATGATCGACTGTGCGCGGCTGAGCTTTTCGTCCATGCTGACGTCCATGAAAGCCAGCGCCCGTTTCTCTTCGACCACTTCGCTGAGCACGGTGTGGCTGATCCGCAACTCCGACGAATCGGTCTTGTCCTGACGCCGCACTTCAACGTTCACGAACGACTTGCCGTCGGGGCCGAGAAGGCCGAGAGCCGCCCGCGAAGCCTGCGTATGTTCCAGCACCCGGTCGACGATGAACCCGAACAACTCCTCGGTGGGACGGTCTTCGATCAACTCTCGCGCCAGAAGGTTGAGCGTCTTGAGCTTGGCCAGGTCGCCGCCGGTGTCTGCTTTACCTCCCGGCTGCTCGATTTCGTTGACCGGAATGGAGATGGTCATGCTAGGCGAGGTGTCTGCCACGGCGAGCATCCGGTCGGTGTTGTGCTCCGCCGTCTCGAAGACAATCTCAGTGTCTCCGAGCCGGATGCGGTCCCCGGTGCGGAGCGGATGATCGCTCTCCACGCGCGAGCCGTTCAGGTAGGTCCCGTTCGCGCTGCCGCAGTCCTTGAGAATCCACGAGCCTCTCTCGACGACGATCTCGGCGTGCTTGCGCGAAAGATACCGGTCCTTGACCGGTATCGAGCAATCGGATGCGCGCCCAATGGAAACGGCCGTCCCCTGCAACTGCTGCCGGAAGGGCGAGAACAGAGGCGAATAGACCGTGACCTCAGCGCGAGGGGCGATGGGTTCCATAGTGAGCACGACTGTGACGACCGGGGAGCGGGGATTGTAACCGAGGTTGTGGTCAACCCACCCCATGGTACGTTTCCAACGTGACCGCCGACGCGCCACCTGAGGCCTACTTTCAGGAAATCGAGGCTCATTTCGCCCTCCGGCGCGGCACTCCGTTCATCCTCAGCGCCAAGGATTGGGCGTTGATGAAGAAGTGGAACGCGGACGGGGTTCCGCTGCCCGTCGTGATCGAAGCGATCGACGCGGTCTTCGAGAGGAACGAGACCAGCGGCCGCAAAAAGGTCATCTCGAGCCTCAGCTACTGCCGTCATTCGATCAAAGAGCTGTGGGAAGAGCGGCGAAACCTCTACGTCGGCGCCGGCGATGTCACCCCCGAAGCCGGCCCCGAGGCGCTGCTCGACGCGCTCGCGCGGCAGCTCGAATCGTCCCAAGTCGCCGCGCCATTCGCAACGCGTATCCGCTCCCTCGCTTCGGAAAAGAGCGTCCCGAAGATCGAGGAGCGCCTGATCGGCCTCGAACGAGAACTGATCGATGCCTTCATTGCCGCGGACCCAACATCGATCGAAACGATCCGCGCCGATATCGCCACGGCACTCGGCGATACGTCAAGGCTCAACGAAAAGACGCGAGCCCGAACCGAGGAAGCGAACTTGCGGCGATTGGTAAGGGAGAAGTTCGGGCTGCCGAGGTTGACGTTGTTTTAGAAGAAGACAGTGCGGCCGCAACACAGCACCTACTTCGAAACCGCCCGATCCACCTGCTCCATCACGCCTGCTGCTTCGCGTCCCGTCACCGAGGCATCGGCGCCGGCACCCACAGCGGGATCGACGATGGCGCAGGCGGCGAGCACTTTTTGTGGATCGATACCGGCGCCGCGGGTACAGGCGGCGCCGCGCAAGGCCAGCAGGCGCGCGACGATGCGGGTCAGAGAGCCGGCGTTCACGGGAGAGAACGGGCCGACACGGCGCGTGATCGGGTCGACCTGATAGATGCCCAGGGCCATGGCGCGGACGATCTCGTCACGGCCGGGAGCTTCGCCGACGTCGATCGCGATCGGCGGCGCGGCCAGATTCGAAGCGAAGCGAACCGAGGCCACTTTCCAGTACATCAGCACAGCCAGGTCGCCGCGCGTGATCGCTTCGCTCTCGATGGCGCGCCGGAATTGCGCAGGCATATTCGCTTCCGCGTACTGCCGCTTGATCTCGTCGAGCCGTGCCGCGTAGCGGCGGTCGCGCTTCGACAAGCGCTCGTACCGCGCGATCGCGGCCTCGTATCGCCCGCGGTTGATGTCGATCTCCGCCAGCGATTCCTGAACTTCGGTGCGGTCGGCGTCGGCGGTGTTGAGGATCGGCTCGAGCTCGGTCCTCGCTTCGTCATATTTGTGCCGAGCCAGGAGCTTCTGCGCCAGAAAGATGCGAGCCGGACCTGCAGAAGGATTGATCGCCAGCGCCTCGCGCAGCAGTCGCACTGCCTCATCGTCCGGGGCCACCGTGGCGGCGGCGTAGAGCTGATCGAAGATCGTGGAGCGCAGCCCGGCAACACGTTCGGCCGCGAACGCCGGCGCGTTCGGACGCGAGGCGATGTCGCGATAGAGGTCGAACGCCTCGCGCGTCCGCTTCTCGGAGATCGCGATCTCCGCGGCATAGACCTCAGCGGCGGTATAGCGCGGCCGTTTGGACAGCAACCGCTCCACGATCGGCCGCGCGGCATCGGCCTTCCCCTGGCGCAGTGAGATGGCCGCCTCGGCCAGTTGCACCGGCGCATAACCCGGTTCCTTCGTACGGACTGCGTCGAGCTGCTTGCGCGCGGTTGTGTAGTCCCCGCGAAGGATTGCGTTCCACGCTTCATCAAAGCGCTTCGCAGTCGCCGTCGCGAGTTGCCCGTCGTATCCGGTGCGTGGGTCGATGATGTAGCGCTCATTGCCCTGAGGCTCAGGGGCCGCGACAGGCGCCGGTGCGGGAGTACAGCTCGCCAGCGCCATTGCCAGCGCCGCGATCAGGATAGGGATCAATCGTTTCGTCACTTCGGTTCCTCGAGCAGCCGCATGGCCGCAGCAAACGTCTCGTCAGTAGTCTCATCAAGCGATGGGACATCGATCCAATGCACGTTACGCTCCGACCTCAGCCACGTCATCTGCCGCTTGGCATAGGCGCGCGTCCGGCGTTTCGTTTCAACCATCGCGGTATCGACGTTCATCTCCCCCATCAGCACTGCTGCCGCCTCGGCGTAGCCAATCGCGCCGAAGGGCCGTGCCTCTCGCCGGTACCTGGCCAGCAACCCGCGCGTTTCATCGACGAGCCCCGCCGCGTACATCGCGTCGATGCGCTTCTCGAGGCGCTTGATGAGCAGGGGCCGTTCCATCGTCAATCCGATCTTCGTCGCCACCATCTCCTCCACCGTGCCAGCCGCCGGCCTTTCCCATTCCGAGATCGGCCTGCCGCTGACCAACCAGACTTCGAGAGCGCGCTCGATACGATGACGGTCCGCGGGCGCGATTCTTCTACCACTTTGCGGATCAATTTTCGATAGCCACCTATGCAGCCACTCGTTTCCCCGCGGCCGGTTCGCCACGCCTTGGATGCGCGCGCGGATGCTCGCATCGCGCCCCGGCATCTCCGGCAACCCGTGCAGTAGCGCCCGAAGATAGAAGAACGTCCCGCCGGCGAGGATGACCCGCCGGCCGCGCGCCGCGATCTCCTGGCAGGCCGCGCGTGCCAGCCGCGCGTAGTCAGCGGCGTTGAACTCCACACCGGCATCGATGATGTCAAAGAGATGATGCGGAACCCGCGCGCGCGCCTCGGCCCCCGGTTTCGCGCTGCCGATATCGAACCCGCGATAGACCTGCACCGAGTCGAAATTCACGATCTCTCCGCCGATCGCTTCCGCGAGGCGAAGCGCCAGCTCGGACTTACCCACGCCCGTCGGCCCAGCGATGACGATCGGAATCACTTCCGAACGCGCGTCATGTGGGTCTTCTCATCCTCGTGGTGGAGGACCCTGCGCAGGTGTTGGCGGCAATAGATTGCACCGGGCTCGATTGGCGTCTTGCAGACCACGCAGCGGTTCTTGACGACCGATTTCGCGCCGCGCTCGAGCAGGCGCAGCACGATGCCGGCAACGAGCAGGAGCCCACCCAGCACCAATGCCTTCTCCAACATCGCCGGGGCGAAAAAGTCGACGAACGGCGCGTCCTCGAAGGTCTGCTGCATCACGTACATCGCCACCACCAGGAGGATGATCCAGAGGCCGAGCCGCAATACTGTCGATGACATGACTGAAATTCACTGTAGGACGCTCACCGTGGAGTGTCAAATTGTTGCTGCACAACGATGTGGGAAGGAAGAAAGTCGACGTCGATCGTACCGTTCCGGTCGGTCCTCCACGTGCGGATGCCGCGCATGCTCAACGCCTCCACGACGCTGGCGTGCGGATGGCCGAACGTATTGTGCAGACCGCACGAGATGAGTGCGATCCGCGGGTGAACGGCATCCAGAAGCACCGCGGTCGATGAGGTGCGGCTTCCGTGATGCCCGACCTTGAGCACGTCCGCTCTCACATCCCGCTCCGCCAGCACCTCCTCCGCGTCCCGTTCCACATCGCCAGTGAGCAGCGCCGACCAGCGGCCGATTCCGGCGCGCAACACGATCGAGCTGTTGTTCTCGGGTGAGTGTTTGAATGTTCGATCAGCGAGGAAGGCCCGGAGCGATAGCTCCCCGACGGACCGGGCGTCGCCGTCGTGAACGAGGTGGATCGGGATCTCGCGGCGGGAGCAGACGTCGAGCACACGTTCCGCGCAGTCGCCTCGAAAACGGCGCGGCGAGATCCAGATGGTGCCTACGTCGAGGTTCTCGAGGACCGCCGGCAGCCCGCCGCAATGATCCGGATGCACATGCGTCAGAACTGCGACGTCGATGTGGCGCACGCCTCGGTCCAGCAGCATCGGAAGCAACTCCATCTCCCCGAAGTGCGCATCGCCGAGACGGCCACCGGCATCGACGAGCACCACGTGTTTGGGCGAACGGAGGAGCAGCGCGTCACCCTGGCCGACGTCGAGCACCGTCAGCCGCGGCGTGGTCACATCGAGCCTCGCCACGATGACAGCGGCCACGAGCGGAATCGTCATCGCCGCAAGAATCCCGGCGGCGCGAAGACGCCCGCGCAGCAGTGCGATCGACAGCATCGCCAGCGCATAGCCGCAGCCGATCGCGGCCAGCGGCGGCGCGGCAAAGAATCCCCACATCGGTGAAGCGACGGCGTTTACCAATGTACAGAGCCGATGGAGCATGCCGACGATGTCCAGCAGCGCTGTACACGGGATGGCACAGACCGCCACCGATGCGATCAGCATCGCGAAGACGATCGGAGTCAGCAACATCGTCATCACCGATCCTCCGAGCGCGTATTGGTGAAAGTGGAAGAGCGTGAGCGGCGTGATCGTCATCTCCGCCGAGGCCGCGTAGGCCAGCCACCGGATGCGCTGTGCCGCAAGCGCCTTTCCCGCGAACAGGATCGCGCCCGCGCCGGCGTATGTCAGATGGAATGCCGGCTCGACGAGATCGTGCGGCGCGATGATGAGCCGCAGCAGCGCGGCCACACACCAGAGGTTCTCCAGGTTCGTCGGGCGATGCAGGATACGCGTGAACGCGTAGAGACCAATGCCGATGCTGGCCCTGGAAACCGACGCCGTCGGTCCGATGAACAGCGGCGCGGCCATGGAAAAAACCAGCAGCGACCAGTCACTCGCGCGCGGCGCGTGCAGCCAGCGCAGACCGAGTGCGATCAGCGCCGCGGCGAACGCGATCTGCAGACCTGAGAAAACCAGCAGGTGATATGTCCCGCCGCGTTTGTAACTGTCGCGAACATCATCGCTCAACCGCTCGCCACGCCCCAGGACAAGCGCTTCGACCAGCGCCACCTCGGTGGGGCGTGTAGCGGCGAACGGGCGAATCCGATTTGCCAGCATCCGGTTCCACGCCGCCGGCGTGAACGGACTCAGCGAGCCCTCGTACGACATCAGCCTCGACGACTTGACCGACAGCACCACGCCGCCACGCTCGCTCCTGCGAAGGAAGCCTTCCGCGCGGATCGAATGCTCCATGGAAATTACTGACGGCACGAAACGCGTGTAGATTGTCAGCGGCTGGTCGATGGCTACGCCGTCGGCGGCGAAACGTTCGCATCGCAGCGAATGCGCGTCGCCACGCATCGACCAGTCGCGATCGATCGGCGCGACTACCGTGACGAACCGGTCCGCGATCAGCGGCGACAAAGCGTGTTCGCCGCTCGCGCTTCGCGCTCGTACGTGCGACGCCATACACACACCGCCCACGAGCGCGAAGCAGACCATCGCCAACCGCACTCTTCGGATGGCGACGAGCAACACCGCCACAGCAGCAAAGCCAACGGCCTCGGCGTACGAATGCCCGAGTGCCAGACCGGCCGCGTAAGCGATCAGCGGGAGTGCGGCAGGAACGTCATCCCCTCGATTTCGCTCAGGACTTGGGTTCACGCTCGAACGAAGCGAGCGTTTCCACGTGATGCGTATTGGGGAACAGGTCGAGAAGGTCGAGCGAAGCGAGTCGCCAACCTGACGCGATCAGCCGGCTCGCGTCACGGGCAAACGTTACCGGATCGCAGGCCAGGAAGCAAACCATCTCGTTCGTCCGCGTGGCGATTGCATCGATTACGTTGCGCCGCGCTCCAACCCGCGGCGGATCGAGGAACACGAAGTCCGCCCGCGGCATCCGCTCCACCCACCACTCCACCGGCGCGTTGACGAGCGTCACGTTGTCCGGCACGTTGCGTTTCGCACATTCGTGCGCCGCGGCCGCCCCCTCGACCGCTGTGACAGTTCCGAACAGCTCCGCCAGCGGCCGGCTGAAGAAGCCGACGCCGGAGTAGAGGTCGATCGCGGTCTTGGACAGTGTAGGGCCGCCCCCCCCGGCGGCCATCTCGCGCGAATCCGGCCGCCGAGGCGGCGGCCCTACACCCGACACCCGCGCCGCCAACTTCATCACCAGCTCCCGCATCTTCCCCAGCAGATGCCGGTTGACCTGGATGAAGACCTCGGTAGTCACGTGGTACCCATCAACGACGAGCTCCCCCTCGGTGATGAGCTTCCCGCCGGCTTCCCAGATCACTCCTTCGCGCGGCGCCTCGCGAGTCCGCGCTCCCACCACCTCGCACTCCAGCGGCAACGGCACCACCCTGTTCGTCCGCGCAGCAAAGAAACCAACGTTCTCCCCATCGCGATGCAGGCGGCTGCGCAGCCGGTAGTTCAGCGGCGATGGATGGACTGTGATCGGAGGCAGTGTGGCCGGATCGATCTTCCCGATCCGCCGCAGAGACTCCGTCAGGATCCGCTCCTTCGCCTCGAGCTGCTTGTCGAGGCGCAACGCCGTCCAATCGCAGCCACCACACTCATTCGCCACCGGACAAGGCATCATCCGCCGGAAGAGACTTGGATCGACGATCCGCACCAGATCAGCGCGCGCGTATCCCTTCTTCACCTCCAGCAACCGCACCACCGCCACGTCGCCCGGATAAACGTTGGTGGCAAAGATCGGAAAGCCATCCACCCGCGCGATCGCGGCCCCTCCTGCAACGAGCTCGGTAGGCGTGATCGTGATTTCGTCGCCGCTTTTCATCCAACCGTGAGGATGACAGCATTTCGCGCGAAGCGCTTTGGAGTGCGGTAGCGCCAGCTACCGCTTTTGAGGTTGATCTCCGAGAAGAGGTCAGGCACTACCCCCACCCTCCTCCCAAAGCGGTGGTTGCAGCATTTCGCGCGTAGCGCTTTGGAGTGCGGTAGCGCCAGCTACCGCTTTCGAGGTTGATTGCCGAGAAGAGGTCAGGCACCGAGGCCCCCTCCCTCCCAAAGCGGCGGCTGCGGCCACCGCACTCCAAAGCGCTTCGCGCAAAATGTGCATTCGTTCCCCCACTTTCCCCGTATATAGCCTCAAATGACCGCGACGGCATCACTCCTGTTCGGCACCATGGACACCACGCTGCAACGCGCTGTGGCCGGCGATCATGAATCGTTCGCGGAGTTGATTCGCGAGCATCAGGACATGGTCTTCAGCATCGCCTGGCACTTTCTTCACGACCGCGATCGCGCTGAGGAGATCGCGCAGGAGGTGTTCCTGCAGATGTACCGGACTCTTGGGGAGATCGAGTCGGAGGCTCATCTCAGGTTCTGGCTGCGGCGCGTGACCGCGAACCGCTGCATCGACGAATCGAGACGCGGACGGTGGCGCATCGTCACACTCGACGAAGCCGCGGACGTCGCCCACGACGCCGATGAACAACGCGACCCTCTCCTCGGCCGCAGAATCCGGCAGATGCTGCAGCGTCTGCCGGCACAGCAGCGGCTGGCCATCACCATGCGTTATCAGGAGGGGCTCGAGCCCTCCGAGATCGGAGCGGTCCTCGATATGCCGCTCAACACCGTCAAGAGCCATCTCCGCCGCGGACTATCCGCGCTCAGGGAATGGCTGGGAGTATCGTCATGAATTTCGACCATGAACTGAATCGAGCACTGGCGCGTACCTCCGCCCCTGACGGCTTCGCCGATCGCGTCATCGCGCGTCTCGGCCGAACGGACACTCCGCGGCACTGGCATTGGCCTGCCGCACCAACCCTGCGGCGCATCGCCGCGGCCGTAGTTTTCACCCTGGCCCTCGGCGGTCTGACCGCGCATCAGATCATCGAGCACCGCCGCACCGAAGGCGAGCTTGCACGACGCCAGCTCATGACCGCGCTGCATATCGCCAGCGCCAAGATGCGCGTAGCCCAGCACGCTGTCGCACACGACTGAATCCAAGAAAGGAACAACCATGACCCGCTACTTCCTCAACCTGATTCTCACCATCGTCGCCGCCTTCGCCATTCCCATCACAGCCTCGGCGCAGGGCACCCGGCTCAAGCTCGACTTCCCCGACATGGCCGCGAAGGCCAGCGAGACCGTCGACGTCACCCTCGATGGCCCCATGCTCCGTCTGGCCGGCAAGTTCCTGTCGAACAACGACCCCGATGAGCGCTCCGCGAAGGCGATGATCAACGGCCTCACAGGCATCTACGTCCGGAGCTACGAGTTCGACCACGAGGGCGAATACGACAAAGCGCAGGCCGAGCGCATCCGCACCCAGCTCGGACCCTCATGGAAGAAGATTGTGAAAGTCTCCAGCCGTCTCAAGGAAGATGTCGACATCTACCTGGACATGCAGGGCGACAACGTCATCGGCCTTCTGGTCATCTCGGCAGAACCTAAAGAATTCACCGTCGTAAACATCGTTGGCCCGGTCGACATCGACAAGCTGGTTGGCCTGGAGGGGCAGTTTGGCATCCCTCACCTCAGCCGCGATCTCAAGGGGAAGCATGGGAAGGAAGATCATCATGAATGATCGCCGCCGTCTGATTCTGCTCGTCGCCCTCGTCAGCGTCTTCGCCCTCGGCGCGACGCCGGCCCGAGCCAACTTCGACGACATCGTCCGTGCCGTCGAAGCCCGCTACCACGTCCACCACACCTGGATTCCGATGTTCAGCCTGGTCCGCTTCGCACTCTGGGTGGCACACCCGGCAGGTGTGTCGGATCTGCAGCTCGCGACCTTCGAACACACCCACATCGACGACACCCAGGCCCTGGCCGAAATCATCCGTCGCAACGCCGGCGAGCCGATGCAGCCACTCGTACAGTCCCGATCGAACCGCACCGGCGAGGTGACCATGATCTACGCCCACCCCGCCGGCGGAGACCGCATGGCCCTGCTCGTCTTCGCACGCGAGAACAACGAGACGACGATCCTCCGCGTAGTCGTATCGATGGACAAACTGATCCAAGCCATCAACCACCCGCACAACGTGGTAGCGGATCTCGACGTGGAGCGGGCGCATCATCATTAGCTGCACTGCGTGCGTGATCTGCGCTTCGCGCGTTGTCTGCGCTTCGTGGGTTGTCTGCGCTTCGCGCGTTAGCTGCGCTTCGTGCGTTGTCGGTGATTGCACTTCGTGCGTTGTCGGTGATTGCACTTCGTGCGTTGTCTGCACTTCGTGGCGTTGTCTGCACTTCGTGCGTTGTCGGTGATTGCACTTCGTGCGTTGTCTGCACTTCGTGCGTTGTCGGTGATTGCACTTCGTGCGTTGTCTGCACTTCGTGCGTTGTCTGCGCTTCGCGCGTTGTCTGCGCTTCGCGCGTTGTCTGCGCTTCGCGCGTTGTCTGCGCTTCGCGCGTTGTCGGTTGTCGGTTGCATGCGTGTGCTTCGCCACGCGTTGGCACAGACAAGAGTGTCTGTGCCCCTCGCTCCTCGAAGACAGTCTTGCAACCAATTGATAACGCGCAAAGCGCAGACAACGCACGAAGTGCAGACCAACCGACAACGCGCGAAGCGCAGACCAACCGACAACGCACGAAGTGCAGACCAACCGACAACGCGCGAAGCGCAGACAACGCGCGAAGCGCAGACAACGCACGAAGTGCAGACCAACCGACAACGCGCAAAGCGCAGACAACGCACGAAGTGCAGACCAACCGACAACGCACGAAGTGCAGACCAACCGACAACGCGCGAAGCGCAGACAACGCGCGAAGCGCAGACAACCCGACAACGCGCGAAGCGCAGACCAACCGACAACGCACGAAGTGCAGACCAACCGACAACGCACGAAGTGCAGACCAACCGACAACGCGCGAAGCGCAGACAACGCACGGCGCAGCGCGTGCATAATGAGCCATGTTCCTCATCTACGGCGCGAACGGTTACACCGGCGAACTGATCGCGCGGGAAGCTGTTCGCCGCGGGCTCGAGCCGATCCTCTCCGGGCGTAGCGCCGAGAAGATCGCGCCGCTGGCGGCGGAGCTGGGGTTGGAATCGCGCCCGTTCCCGCTCGACGCGCCGAAGCTCGACGGCGTCGGTGCCGTCATCCACTGCGCCGGTCCTTTCGTTCACACCAGCGCGCCGATGGTGAAGGCCTGTCTCGACGCCGGAGCGCACTACCTCGACATCACCGGCGAGATCGCCGTCTTCGAAGCGATCATGAGCATGAACGATGAGGCCGTGCGACGCGGCGTCACGCTCATCCCCGGAGTTGGTTTCGACGTCGTCCCAACCGACTGTCTCGCGGCCATGCTCGCCGCACGCCTTCCCGGTGCCAAGGAGCTGGAGCTGGCGTTCTACTCCCCCCGCGCGGAACTGAGCCGCGGCACGTTGAAGACCATGATCGAGGGAATCGGTGAAGGGGGTGCCATCCGCCGCGACGGCAAGATCGTCCGCGTCCCGCCCGCCTACGCCGTGCGCGAAATCCCGTTCTCGTGCGGCCCGCGGATGGCCATGACCATCCCCTGGGGCGATGTCTCCACCGCGTTCCACTCCACCGGCATCCCCAATATCCGCGTCTACACCGCCGCCTCGCCGAAGTCGATCGCCCGCATGCGGCGTATCCGTTCTTTCCTTCCGATCCTCGGCTTCAGACCGATCAAAAGCCTCCTGATGGCCTACGCCAACCGCCGCACCGGACCCAGCGCCGAGCACCTGGCCAGCGCACGGATGTACCTCTGGGGCCGCGTCACCGATGGAAGCAACGAGGTGACGATGACCATGACCACTCCGGAGGGCTACGCGTTCACGGTCATCAGCGCGCTGGCCGCCGTCGACCGGCTCCTGGCCTCGCCCACACGCCCCGGCAGCTTCACCCCGTCAAAGTACTTCGGAGCGGAATTCGTGACGTCGCTCCCAGGTGTTGAACTGACGTGAGACGCCGCCTTCTCCCCTTCTACGCCGCCTTCATCGTCCTCATCGCCGCATCGTTCTTCTGGCAGATGATCCACGCGGTCTGCCCGGTGCCGTAGGGCTGCGTGTGCTTCGCCCACGCGTTGTCGGTTGTCGGTTGGTTGCGCGTGCTTCGCCGCGCGTTGGATGACGGAAGCTTGTTGCAAGGCTTCTCAAGACCCAACGAAGCACAGACACTCTTGTGTGCGACAACGCGTGGCGAAGCGCACGCAACCAACCGACAACTATCAACGCGTGGCGAAGCGCACGCAGCTAGACAGCCGTCGGCAAAAACTTCGGCTTCGATCTTCCCTTCGCAGCCTGTTCGAACGCGTACGCGAATTTGATCAACGATGGCTCGCTCCACGCCCCCGCGAAGAACGAAATGCCTACCGGCAGTCCGAAAACCATCCCCGACGGAACCGTGATGTGAGGGTATCCAGCGACCGCGGATGCTGATGAATAGCCGCCGGTGAAGTGGTCGCCGTTGACGAGATCGGTCGCCCAGACCGGTCCGCCCGTCGGCGCGATGATGGCGTCGACCTTGTGCCTGGCCAGGGTTGCGTCGATCCCTTCCGTACGCGCCAGGCGATGGTTCTTCGCCAGAGCGTCGATGTACTTCTTGTCCGTCAGCGGACCGCGTTTCTCCGACTGCTCGAAGACCTCCTGACCGAAGAACGGCATCTCCTGCGCGCGATGCTCCTCGTTGAACTTGATCAGATCCGCCAGCGTGCGGCTCTTCACGGCCGCGGGCGCGCCGGCCAGATACTTGTTGATGTCGGTCTTGAACTCGAACTGCAGCACGTCGTTCTCGGTGGCGTCGAACTTGCCGTTGGTCTTGATGTTGGCGGGATCGACGATCGTCGCGCCGAGGCTCTTGATCAACTCGATGGCCTCTTTCATCAAACGGTCGGTGGCGTCGTTGAAACCGAAGTACTGACGAGCCACACCGATGCGCGCTCCTTTGAGACCGCCGGCATCGAGGAAGCGCGTGTAGTCAGCATGTCCCTTCGTACGGCTCGCTTTCGTGATCGGATCGCGCTCGTCGGCCCCCGTCAGGATGCCGAGGAGGATGGCGGCATCGCGCACGGTGCGGGCCATCGGACCCGAGGTGTCCTGGCTGTGCGCGATCGGAATGATGCCGGCGCGGCTGACCAGGCCGAGCGTCGGCTTGATCCCGACCAAACCCGACGCCGACGACGGACAGACCACCGAACCGTCGGTCTCCGTGCCGATTCCGATCGCAGCCAGACTCGCCGCGATGGCCGCACCGGTGCCGGAGCTCGATCCGCAGGCATTGCGGTCGAGAACATACGGATTGTGCGTGAGCCCTCCTCGGCCACTCCAACCGCTGGTCGAGTGTGTAGACCGGAAGTTCGCCCATTCGCTGAGGTTGGTCTTGCCGAGGATCACCGCCCCCGCTTCGCGCAACCGGGCCACGATGAAAGCGTCCTGCGCGGCATGGTTCTCCGCCAGAGCCAGCGACCCTGCCGACGTCGCCATCTTGTCGGCCGTATCGATGTTGTCTTTGATGACCACCGGGATTCCGTGCAGCGGCCCGCGGACATGACCCGATTTCCGCTCGCGGTCCATGGCGTCCGCGATCGCCAGCGCCTCGGGATTGAGCTCGATGATGGAGTTGAGAGCCGGGCCGTGTTTGTCGATGGCGTCGATGCGGCCGAGGTAGCCCTCCGCGATCGTGCGCGCCGTCCAGCGGCCGCTCTTCATCCCATCCTGCAGTTCGCCGAGAGTGATCTCCTCGAGCTCGGGCATCGCAGCCACTTCCGGAGACGTTCGCGCCACCGCGCTCAAAGGCTTGGCAAGCGCGAGCGCGGAACCAAGCGCCGCGTATCCGAGGAATCCCCGCCGGTCAATCGTCATCGTGATCTCCTTCGCCGCGGAGTAGATCGCGGCATCCGCGCGGAGTCAATAAGGAGATGGTGGTGGTGGTGGAGGCGGAGGTGTCTGTGCCGGCATAACGAGCTTGAAGTTGATCGTGATGTTGAAAGCGACGTCGACCGGCTTATCGTTCATTGTTGCCGGCTGGAACGTCCACTGTCTGACCGCGTCGACTGCGGCCTGGTCCAGGCCGAATGGCAACGGCTTGAGCACGGTGACGTCTTTGACCGCACCGGTGTGATCGATGATCGCCTGGACGATGACGATCCCGCTGATGCGCGCTTTCCTGGCTTCCTCGGGATACATCGGCTCTACGTGTTTGAGAACGACCGGCGCCTTGACGTCGCCACCGACGCGCATGACCCCTGGGGGGAGATCGTGCCTCCGCTGCGGAGCGGTCGACCAGGCCGAATGCAGGAAGTCAATGAGGTCGCTTCCCTGCCAGATCTCGATCCCCGATTGTAGAAACGCCCCTGTTTCGACGACATGTATATGAATCCGAAGATCGCGGATCTCGACTGACTTATCCGCCGCCAATCCCCGTCTGACCGGCAGTTGGGCCGCAGCCAGAACATCGTGCGTCGCAAGATCCGTAACCGTCACGTCGTAGCGAACGTTGTCGGCATCGATCGACACAACCTCGATCGCCGCCGCATGCTGCGGCGACCGCGCCTCGAACAAAGCCGCCCGCGCCGCGCGAGGAATCATCAGAAGAAGAATGAGGATGGACAGACGACGCATAGCCGTACCTCGATAGAGCGGATTGTACGCGCGTGGCGGCGAGACGCCGCCAGGCCAGCCGGCGGGACGCCAGCGTTCCATGGGTTCGCGTGGAGTGCCCAACAAGCGCGGAAGCCCGGAACGCTGGCGTCCTCGCCGGCTGGCTCGGCGGCGTCTCGCCGCCGTGGTCAAACCGAAAATGGAACTACCATCCCTCTCATGCTCGTCAACACCTCCTTCGCCGACCTCCCTACCCCCACGGGGTTGATGCGTACACATGTCTACTCGCCGGTGGCCGAGGGGGCGTTTCCGGGGTTGCTGCTGTATCCGGAGATCTTTCAGCAGACGGGGCCGATCGCGAGGTTGTCGGTGCAGTTCGCCAGTCATGGGTATGTCGTCATGGCGCCGGAGATCTTTCACGAGCATGA
Organism: Thermoanaerobaculia bacterium; assembly: GCA_038230535.1. GTDB lineage: Bacteria > Acidobacteriota > Thermoanaerobaculia > Gp7-AA8 > Gp7-AA8 > JADGNZ01. The sequence continues at coordinate 3,391 of JBBRNB010000113.1, read as the reverse complement.
ACCTCTCGGGACCGTGCTCGGTTACGACGAGGATGGCAAGAACAAGGGGAACGCGTACAAGAAGTCGACGAAGCTTTCGACCTTCGATAACGACGCCCGAATCGTCATCGACGCGCTGCGCGGTCATCCTCGATGCAACGGCCGGATCGGCACCGCCGGCTTCTGCATCGGCGGACATCTGGCCGTTCGCGCGGCGCTGCAGCCGGAGATCCTGGCGTGTTGTGCGTTCTATCCGACCGACCTTCACTCAGGAACGATCGGTGAGGGTGAGAACGCCGATACGCTGGCGCGTGTGAAGGACGTCCACGGAGAGCTGACCATCATCTGGGGACGTCAGGACCCGCATATCCCGGCCGAGGGACGGGCGAAGGTGTATGGCGCGCTGAACGATGCCGGTACCCGTTTCAGTTGGCACGAGGTGAATGGCGAGCACGCCTTCATGCGGGATGAAGGAGCGCGCTATGACGCCGAGGTGGCGCGCGAGTGTATGGGGATCGCGCTGGAGCTGTTTCACCGGGCGCTGTAGGAAATCAGAAAGCCTTGCGGGGTGTCATCGCTCGCGCGATCAGGTACGCGACGAACCCTGGGACGTTGGTGAAGAACACGATCGCACCCCAGAACATCGCATTCATCCCTCGGCGGGAGGCATCGCGGTAGACCCAGACGAGAAGCGCGACCCAGACGGTGAAGATGGCAAGAAGAACGATCAGTTCAGGCAGGCCGATGCTCATCCAGCAATTCTAGCAAAGTAGCCTTCGGCCCCTGGGAGCGCGGGCGTCCCGCCCGCATCGGATTCACGCGAGAGGCTACAGCGGGCGAGACGCCCGCGCTCCCAGGGGGCCTACGAGGGGCCCTACTGCGCCCGCGTTACGCTCTTGCAGTCGATGGTTCCCTGAAGCCGCACACCCGCGGTAGTCGTGGCGTCGAAGGTCACCACCGCGGTGGCGCCTTTGTCATTGATGGTGACGGTTCCGCTGCCACTCTTTTTGTCTGTCTCGATCTTGTACTCGGCCACCCGTGCGGTGATCCGTCCGAAAGCGACGTTGAGGAAGAAATTGTGCGTCCCCGAGGCTGCTGCCTTGGCGTCCGGCACGATCATCTGGATGCTGTTCAGCACTTTCGGATTGTTCTCCTTCACCAGCGAGTACTGATTTCCCCACGATCCCTTCCCGGTCATCCCCGCCGAGCAGCCGCCACGATCGGTGGAGCCGTCGTACGTGCCGGCGTTCGGGCCGCCCGTGATGACGACATGGATGGTCTCGGCCGGTCCGGCCGCGTAAGCGATGGGGGCGCTGATGACGAGAAGCACAGCAAGACTGCGAAGCAGACGATTCAAATGAAGCCTCCTCTGATATCCGAATTTGGTGGCTATTCTAGCGGCGTTTCACGGCATCCGCCTCACCCAGCATCGCCCGGCCGCGATTCCCAACGTCAACTTCATCATGCTCTTCTTCCGCCGGTCAGAAACAGAGTCCGGGAGGCAGAAGGCGAGACTCGGGCGCTGAGTCTTCCGGTACGTGTCTCCGTTTTCCGTCGCGGCGTGATCGTTTTTCGATCTCTCGATGCCGGCCAACCAGTGAGCATGCTCTGATATGAAGTAAGAATGCTACACAAGTGAGCATCAAAGGATAAGCATCATGCATCAGTGCTCAAATCGTGAGCATCGATGTTCCGATCGCTAGCATATCTGATCTAAAAGTGAGCAGCGGTGCTTATCTGACATCCATAGCTGATCTGTCCTTGATCATCGATGAATTAAAGTATAGCATTCGTACTTAGATTTGTAGCATGGATACTCAGTTTTTATGCATCGATGCTTCATATGGGAGCATGAATACTCTCGTTTTGAGCATGCATCAACCGAAACATCCTTCGCGAGATGCGTTTGGGTAGGAGGCCGATGCTCGTGCTCGAGTCGCATCAGTAAGTCTCATCAGGGGAGGATCGCATGGCAGAGGCAAAGGAGCCGATCACTTCGAGGCCGCAGACGATCACAGCTCAGTCGGATGCGGCACTTCCACCCACGCTCACGGTCACTCGGTACGAGAAGCTCGCCGAGGCGATGATGGCTGAAATCACCGCGACGGCCAACCAGATCCCAGGCTATCTGGACGATCTCTCCGGCATCGGGAAGCGAATCCGGAAGTCGGTTCCGCCCTCGGTGATCTTTATGGTCGTCACCGCGGTCGAGGCCAGTCCCGAGCTGGCCGGGGTCAACCAACTGGATACCGTGGAGACGCGAGACACGCTTCAGTTCTCCGAGGCATTCCGTCCCGCGGTCGCTCACATCCTCGGCGTGGCCAAACGGCTCGAGCTGATCATGGACGTCCGTGAGGCAAAAGCCGGAAGGAACGCCCTGAACGTCTACAGCATCGCCCGCCGCGTGGCGCGAAATCCGAACAACACGCGAGTAGCCGTGAATGTGGAGGCCATCAGAGCCGAGCTGCGCCGGCGGCGCATCGGGAGGATACAAAAACCCCGCCCCGCCACGCCCCAACCGGGAGAAGGTGACGCTCCAACAGAGTAACGCCGCCTTTGCTGATCTCCTTGAAACGGACTCCCGGCACCAATGCAATGTTCTTCATGGGAAGAGGTCCGCGCGGTCTGCCACGGGATCGTGTCAACCGCTCCGGACATTTCCAAAGACACCACTCCCTCCCCAATCGAGCCACCCTCTCCCCGCGCGCAGACGCGGGGAGAGGGAGACACGGAGCGAAGTGGAGTGCGCGTGAGGGGTGTTGCCGATAGCCGATGCACAAATCGAGAGAGACAACACCTCGCGAGAATCAAAAACCCCCTCATCCGCCTTCGGCACCCTTCGATTCGCTTCGCTCCCTCAGGGCAGGCTCTTCTCCCCCGGCGCGGGGGAGAAGGACTCTCGATTGAAGAGTTTCGCGAGCCCATATTCACCCGCTGTACGTCGAAACCATTACTCACCGCCCTACCGCCGCTGTGAACCCAGGACCGACGCTTCAAATCACCTGTCATTCCGAGCCGGCCCTTCGGCTTCGCTCAGGGCAGGCTCTGCGCGGCGAGGAATCCCCCTCCTGAAACCCGGACGGGAGGCATGGGCTATCGGCTGGGGATTCCTCGCCGTCCTACGCCGCGCAGCCTCTCCTGAGCAAGCATCAGCATCTCGAAGCGCGGCTCCGGCGGCTCGGAATGACAGGCATCCCTACTCCGTCCCGCTGTACGTCGACACCATCATCCACTGCACCACCGCGGCCCGTAAACCTCGGCACGGCCGCTTCGAATCACCTGTCATTCCGAGCCGGCAACGCGCGGCGAGGAATCCCCCTCCTGAAACCAGGGACGGGAGGCATGGGCTATCGGCTGGGGATTCCTCGCCGTCCTACGCCGCGCAGCCTCTCCTGAGCAAGCATCAGCATCT
>JBBRNB010000112.1:0-21413 GCA_038230535.1 Thermoanaerobaculia bacterium | reverse complement strand
CACCTTCGCGGCCGCAACATCCACCACCGACGAATACCCCTGGCCGAGCCAGGGGCTACATTGTCCGACGCGCCTGCGCGCGTCGACACCGGCAATCGCGGCTTTCGTCAGCACCATGTTTCTTTTTCTCAGGTGCAGCGCGTCGCGTCACGACTTCCTGTAGCCGGCCGCGATTCAAATCGATGCGATCGATCCAGCGAAAGACGTGCATGAAGCCTGGCTCAGCCAGGACAGACCCGCTATTCTTCGATCGCTGATGAAATCCCGAGGTGCCTATGGTGCGGCCTGGATCGTGTTCGGCGTGCATGCGCTCCTGTTGATCGCGTCATTCAGCCATTACCGTCTCTCGATCGACTCCGGGTATCACGTGTCGCTGGCGCGGCACTACGCTGAGAACGGATTCCAGGCGTGGTGGGACCCGATCAACTATGGTCCCGGCGGCCGGCCGAACCTTCAAGGGCCATTGCAGCACATGGTGACCGGAGCGCTTGGAAGGCTCGGCGGCGGATCGGGTGACGCCTATGTCGCGGCGAACACGATTCTCGCTCTTGCGCAGTGGGGCGCGACGATGCTCACGGTCATCTTCTTCGCGCGAAAGTACGGCGGTGACTATGCCGCGCTGTTCGCTGTCGCGCTTCTCTCCGGCTCGCTGGCATCGGTGTCCTTCGCGATCGGAATCCCATCCGGCTGGATGTTCGTCGCGGCTCCCTGGGCCCTGCACTTCTTCCTCGAGGAGCGGCTGGCGGCATCCACGCTTTGCGCCGTGGCCGGGATCTATTGCCATCTGGGCGGCTATCTCACCGCGCCGGTTGGGATACTGATCGCGGCGATCCTGACGCGCCGCGTTCGCGCGCTGCTGATCGTGGGAGTGTCGACGTTCCTGCTTGCGCTGCCCTATACGATCCACTTCTTCCGGTACCGGCCGTGGTATCGCGGCGAGCACGGTCATGTCGCTGTGTTGCTGACGCCGCTCGGCGAGTTGCTGGCGCTGGCTGGGCTGCTCATGCTCCTGCGCCGTCCTCGCGAAAATGTATTTCTCGTGGCCTGGGCGTTCGCACCGATCGTCTGGTTGTTTCAGGACTACACCCGGTTCCTGACCCAGTCGATGCTGACAGGCTCGGTCATCGGCGGATTCTTTCTTGCGCGCGCACTCGACATCTTCTCGAGCCGGCGGTACCGCGTGGCATGGTCTGCCCTGATCGTCACCATCGCCTCGGTTTTTCCACTCGGCGTTCCGGCTCTGGCAGCCGAGGTGCGTCAGGTTGCGGGATTGGACTTTCCGCGATCGCTGGACTGGAGCGAGGCGAAGGCGCTTGCCGGCGTTCTTGCGCGCGATCGACTGACCACACGGATGGTCTACTGTTACAACCACTCCTTTGCACCGGCGCTGGCGGTCTTCGCGCCCCTCCAGGCCGAGAAGGGACACTGGGTCGAGGTGCAGCCAGTCCGCGACCCGGCAAATGACGTCCTGGCCGGCGCGAAGGTATATGTGATGCCGATCGCGCCCGGCGACGCGATGCTCACCTCGCTCGCGGCTCGCGGATGGATTCAGGTTCATGGAGGAACGGCGAACAGCTCTGTCGTGACCCTCGCCGCTCGTCCCTCGCTCGCCGAAGCGGCGGCAATCGTCGCCGGCGAAGCCTCGCACGAGGCGGCCTGGCTCTCGGAGCATGCCGTAAACAACACGACAGCACCAGTCCCGGAGATCCTCTTCTCGAAGCAGGGCATCGCCCAGCGCCGCGCGCGGCTGCGCGAACAGCGATTTCACACGGGGCGTGTCGAGTTGGCGATCCTGCTCTATGCCTATGCCGCGGAGCTCACCTCGCCGAAGCTCGCGCGAGGGATGCGCTCTGAGGTTCGCGGATGGGCCAGTCTGGCCACATTTCTCTCCGATGAGTCGGCGATCGATTTCGCCGGCACCGATCGGCACGAGCGTCTGAAGACGCACCTTCGCGAATGGTCGGAGGCGGTCAGAGTCCTCGCAACGGCGAACGTTCCTGATGCGAACCTCGACCGCGTCACGGAATCGCTTTTCGACGACTATTTCACCGCCGCGTGATATCCAGAAGGTCAACCGTGTAGGGCCGCCGCCTCGGCGGCCATCTTCATGCAGTGTCAAACCAGGCCGCCGAGGCGGCCCTGCACGGTTGGCGAGTGCCGCTACACAACCGCGGCGTCTGTGATCTCCAATGCGCGGTCGATGATCGTGAACGCCTCGCGAAGCTGTACCTCGGTGATGCAGAGCGGCGGATTGGTGAAGAGGTTGTTCCAGTTGATGAAGGCGTACATCCCCTGGTCTTTGAGGTAGGCGCCGAGGCGCTGCATCTCCGGGCTGGTGCCGTTGAATGGAGCCATTGGTTCCTTGGTCTGGCGGTTGCGCACGAGCTCGAGAACGCCGAAGAGACCAATGGAGCGGACGTCTCCGACCGAGGGATGCTTCGCTTTCATCGCGGCATGCAGTTCTGAGAGCACACGCCCCATCGTTTGCGTGTGATTCATCGTGTCGTCGTCGATCATTACCTGCAGACAGGCTTCCGCGGCGGCGAGACTCATCGGGTGCGCGTTGTAGGTGAGGCCGCCGAAGTAGGTGTTCTTGTCGAAGTAGCTGGCGATCCGGTCGCTGATGGCGACGGCACCGAGCGGGAGGTAGGCGGAGGTCAAGCCCTTGGCCATCGTGATCATGTCGGGAACGACGTTCCAATGATCGGCGGCAAACCAGCGTCCCGTTCTGCCGAGACCGCACATCACTTCGTCGCAGACGAGGAAAATGCCGTGGCGGTCGCAGATCTGGCGAAGACCCTGGAGGTAACCGTCGGGCGGGACGATGATGCCGTTCGTGCCGGTGACCGTCTCGAGGAACATCGCGGCGATGGTGTGTCCGCCTTCGTACGCGATGATCTCCTCGATCTCGTCGAGACACTTCCGGGTGAAGCTCTCGTCGCTGTCCCCCTCACGAAAACTGTGGCTGCGGTATTTGTAGGGATCGAAGAATCGAATGACGCCGGGCATGCCAGGTTCGTTCGCCCAGCGCCGCGGCTCTCCGGTCAGGGAGATCGCGCCGAGGGTAGCGCCGTGATACGAGCGATAGCGGGCCATGATCTTCTGACGCCCTGTGACGATCCGTGCGATGCGGATGGCGTTCTCATTGGCCTCGGCGCCGCCGAGGGTGAAGAAGAAACAATTGAGATCGCCCGGCGTGAGGCCGGCCAGCATCTTTCCGACGCGCGCGCGAACAGGACTGGCCATGCCCGGACCGGCGTAAGCCAACTCTTCGGCCTGACACTTGATGGCATCGATGACGCGCCGGTTGCCGTGACCGATGTTGACGCACATCAACTGCGAGTTCATGTCGATGTAGCGCTTGCCATCGGCATCCCAGAAGTAGATGCCTTCGCCGCGCACCATCGGGATCGGGTTCACGCTCGCTTGGGCGGACCAGGAAAAAAGGGTGTGGCGCTTCGTCAGCGAAACAATCTCTTCGGCGGTCATCGCGCCGGCGATTTCTGTCGTTGTCATGGCGTTAGACTATCGCGATTTCTATTCGTTCACGAGGCTCGGTCACCCGGCGTACCGTCATCCACCCTGTCATCTGAGAGCGTGAGCAGGATTCGCGCGTCTCGTGCTTTCTGTCATCCTTCAGGATGATAGGAAGGTAGGCACCCCGGCAGGGGTGCGTGAGGATAGCCGGTGGCCACGCCGGAGGCGTTGCCACCGGTTCCGTTAGGCAAAAGAAGGGCACCCCGGCAGGGGTGCGTGAAGTCGGGCAGGCTCGATCGTATGGAACGACATCGAGCCCGACGTTTCACGCACCCCTGCCGGGGTGCCTTTTTATGCCCCTGCAAACCGGTGGCAACACCTCCGGCGTGGCCACCGGCTACCTTCACGCACGCCTCCGGCGTGCTTTCGTTACGCCACGAAAACGTCCAAACTCCAGGCTTCCTGTCATCCTTCAGGATGATAGTGGAAAGGATGCCAGGAAGCGCCGCACGCGCGATTCCTGAACACTCGTCCCGAGGCAAAGCCTCAATTCAGTGAATAGCGATGGCGGGGCGCGCGAACGCGGTGCGCCCGGCCATCGAATGAACACGCGCTACGGCACATGCTCGCCCACTGCCAGCAATTGATTCTCATGTAGTGCCGCGTTGATAGGCAGCGAGCCCCTCCGGGCGATCACTTCTGCCGCGAAACGCTCCATCTCCTCCGCCTGCGGGCTGAATTGGAGGAGCGTGAGGTTGATGCCGATCTCTTCCAGCTCGTCGAGCCGTTCGGAGATCTGTTCCGGCGTTCCGACGAGTCCTGTCCGCAATCCGCGGTTCGAGACCGAGTAGTCCTCCAGCGAGACGTGTTGCTCGAGTTGCGTTCCTGCCAGCCACTGTTCGTAGTTCGCGAATCCGCGCGCGGTCGCTTTCACGTCGGTGATGCGCGCCAGCTCGCGCCTGGCCGCTTCTTCTGAAGGACGGCAGACGACGAAGCCGGCCACTCCGTACTGCAGCGGAGGCTTCTCGGGGGCCAGGCGGGCGCGGCGCGCGGCCATGTCGGCAATCTTCGGTGCCAGCCGCTCCGGCGGATCGCCGTGCATGACGTAGGCGTCGGCCCGTTCGGCGATGAGGTTCTTGGCCGTTTCGGACTCGCCGCCTGCATAGATCACCGGCTTGCGCACCGGCTTCGGCTCCAGGATGGCGTTGCGGATCGTGTAGTGCTTGCCGGTGTAACTGAAGCGCGGCTGTGACCAGAGACCATCGACGACGGCAAGCCATTCCTCTGTCCGCTCGTAGCGTGCCTCGTGCTCGTCGAAGGCCAGTCCGTACTGCAGCGCTTCGTCGCGCCACCAGGCCGAGACGACATTCAACGAGATGCGGCCTTTGCTGATCTGGTCGATGCTCGCGGCGTGCTTGGCGAGCAGGGCGGGATGGTGAAACGTCGGCCGGACCGCCACCATCAGCTCCAGGCGATCGGTGACCGCGGCCAGGGCGGCGGCGGTGGTCCAGGCGTCGAGGCTCGGCTCGTCGACGCCTTTGATGTCGTTGAGATTCAACTCCGCGAGGAGGCTGATGTCGTAGCCGATCTTCTCGCTGCGGACGGCGAGATCGCGCACGTAGCGCCAGCTCGCTTCCATCTGCTCGTCATCGACGTTGCGCAGCCACCCGCCGAACATCGGAAGCCAGTAACCGAATCGAATGCTCATGACGCACTCTCCGCACGAGCCACGAGCGCATCGACCAGGCGCGCCGTCGGGTCGAAGCCGACCACCGCCACCGGATCGGCGACGAAGTTCGAGAGGGCATTGATGTCATAGAAGTAGAGCTGGCCATCGCGTTCGCTTTCGAGATACTCGATGCCGCCGACGTCGATGTGCGCCGCGGCGGCGATCTGTTCGACCGCGGCGATGATGTCCGCGGGTGGCTCATACGGTTCGACGCTGAGGCCGCGCTTCACCGACTCGACAGGGCAGGCTGACGATGAAATCTCCCGCCCGTCGGTGGTCTTGCAGACGTCGGCCGGGCAGAGATCGAAGCCTTCTTCGTCGCCGAGGTGAACGCGAATCCCGTAGAGGTACTTGTGTTCCAAAGTCTCGACGCGGACGATGCTGCGATTGCGCGGCGGGTGGTATTCCTGGAGCAGCAGCGTACCGTCGACGCTGTCGGCAAGCGACGGATCATCGGCAGCCTCCACCAGCCCGGGGTACGTGTCGAAACGGCGGATTCCGGCGCCGCTCCCGCCGATGTTCGGTTTGACGATGAGCGGGAATTGCAATCCCTCCGCGGCTTCCGGCAGCAGCGACGGGTGATTGACGATGCGTGTGCGGGGGCTGGCGAAGCCTAGTTGCGAGAGCAGCGAAAGCTGCAGAGCCTTGCTCGTCTCGAAGCGATACGAAGCGGCGCCGTTGAACACAGCGACGTTCTCTCGCTCGAGATGCGCGAGGTAGTCGTGCGTGTAGAAGATCGCCGAGCGGCGGCCGCGCTTCCACGCTGAGGGCGACATGCGGTTGAAGAGCAGGGCGGGCCGGGAACCGTTGTGCGGCCCTTCCCCGGGAGTGAAGCGATGCTGGGCGGCATTGATGCGGACGTAGGGAGTCTCACGCCGGTCCAGCTCCTGAAACAGTGGACGGAACCACTGCGGGTGCTCGTAGTAAATCGCGATCGGTCTCTGGTGCGCCATCGGTCATCCTTTCCTGGTTGACCCGGACGGCGTGAGAAGGGGCAGAAAATTCAAAACCCGCGACGGCACGCCGTGCGGGTTCGATTTTCGTTCGTTGAAGCCTGAATCAGCTCTCGGCGAAGTCGTACCCGCGCATGGGACACATAGGACATGCGCAGGTCGTTACCACCATCAAGAGCGTGAGAGACATCGGGTGAGGTTATACGTGAGGATGGGGGATCGGGTCAAGAAGACCTTGCGCGGGGAGGGCAACACGACGCTAACCGTGCTGGCGGGAATAGCCGAAGCTCTCGATGTGAACGAGTTGATTTGCAAGTAGCCGTGAGGCTCGCGAAGGCACTGGACTGTCGCACGAGCTGAGCTGTGCCATAACCTCCGCTGGCATGAGATGTTACGTGTTGGTCCAACCGTGTAAGTGCCAAGCGATTCTGGATTTCGCATCGAAGGGGCAAAGGCGGTCACCGAATGGTCGTCATCCGCGGCGCATAAAATGGTGTGGTGGATGAGCTTGGGGCAGCCGCGGTGAACCGCAAGAACTGATGCGCCTCCTCGTCATTGCACCTCCAGCATTCGGGCCGCTGGAGTTGCTGCGCCAGCAAGTACCCGATGTCGAGCTCTCGGTCGGGACCGATGTCGAAGTGCTGCGGAACGAGGCCGGCACCGCGGACGCGGTTCTGGTCGCACCGCGGTACGGTGGCGTACTGAGGGCGTTGTGGCCCGCGCTCCAGAACGTACGTTGGGTTCACACGCTCGCGGCAGGCGTCGAGTTCCTGCCATTCGATCTCTTGCGAAGCAGTGAGGTCATCATCACGAGCTCGCGCGGTCTCTACGCGAATGCCCTCGCCGAGTTCGCCATCGCGGCGATGCTCTGGTTCGCCAAGGATCTCCGACGGCTGATGCGGAACCAGGAAGCGCATCGTTGGGAGCCGTACACGGTCGGAGCACTCGACGGGCAGTCCGTGGGCGTCATCGGATACGGAGGCATCGGCCAGGCGGTAGGCCGCCGCGCCTCCTCCTTCGGCATGCGGGTGCTGCCATTCCGCCGCAAGCGGGAACCTGGTGACCCGGCCATGGAAGAGGTGCTCTCCCAGTCAGACTATGTCGTGATGTCCACGCCGCTGACACCCAACACGGACAAGCTTTTGTCGCGTGTGCGAATAGCCACCATGAAACCCTCGGCGGTTTTCATCAACATCGGCCGCGGTGGAACTGTCGACGAAGAGGCGCTGCTCGATGCACTCCGGAACCATACGATCCGCGGCGCGGCGCTCGACGTGTTCGAAGTCGAACCGCTCCCGCCTGACCACCCGTTCTGGCAGCTCGAGAACATCCTCATCTCCCCTCACACAGCCGACCACACGTTCGACGCGCACCTGCGGGCGATGCACTTCTTTCTCGCGAATTTGCGCCGCTTCCGGGCCGGCGAGGCGCTGGAGAATATCGTCGACAAGATCGAGCAGTATTGAACCGTTGCTGTACCCGGCCCGATGAACGTCATCGATCAGACCATCGGCGACGACAGAATCCGCAGGCTACGAATCTCACGCCGGCTGCGCCGGCGACTGGAGATTGGACGTTTCGTGGCGTAGCGCTGAGTTGTCGCCCCGACTTCGGCCGGGAGACCACTTCAGCGGGCGACAGATTCGGAGACTCCGGTCTGGCGTCGTCGATCAACGGCAGAGGTTCTTACACTCGGTTACGCCACCGTCGCTTCATCGTCGTCGAACGCTTCTTCGAGCAACGCGCCGCGGCCACGAGCGCCGTGGCTTAGATACTCCTCCTGCGAGAAGTCATCGACCTGAATGGCGGCGGTGCGCAACTCCTCCGACCGCACGAGCACAGCGTGCTCATCGCTCGTGATGATGCCTTTCTCGAGGGCCGCGTCATAGAGCGCGTAGCCCTTCATCTTCGGGAGCGATTTCGATTTCACCGCCGCGCGCACCCGACGGTCGATCTCTTCGGCGCGTTTGACCACGCGGAACGCCTCCTCGAGCAGACCGAGTTGCTCGATGTCGTTCGGCGGCATGTAAATCCCCTCCGTGTGCCGCAGGCGCTGTTCGCTGTCCGTGAGGATCAGCGACGCGATCTTGTGCGTGTGCTTATCGTTCGCTTCTCCGGCAAGCGCGTTGAAGTTGGACCACATCCGAAGAGGACCGGCGAAGAACCACCACAGCCCGGGCACGGGCAGGTTGCCGAAGATGCCGTCGAAGGCTTTCTGGATCTCGTAGAGCGCGTGGTTCATCGCGAAGTGTACGAATGGCACGTCCTCCCGTCGCCGCCCTTCGGCCTCGTACCGGCGAAGCACCGCGGTTCCGATGTACATCCATGAAAGGACGTCGGCGTAGCGTCCGGTGAGCTTTTCTTTCAGCTTCAACGAGCCGCCCAAAGCCCCCATGGCAATATCGGTCATGATCGCGAAGGTCGCCGAGGCCCAGCCGAGTTTGCGGTAGTAACGCGCGGTAGTGCCGCTGACGGGACTGCTGGCAAACGCCCCTCGGGTGAGAGAGAGCACGACGGAGCGGGAGAGATTGCGCACCACATGTCCGATGTGGCCCCAGAACGCCTTGTCGAACGCGCGCAGATCTCGCGCGGCGATGGCATTCACTTCGGCGAGCGCGTAGGGATGAGCGCGCAGCGCGCCCTGGCCGAAAATGATCAGAGTGCGCGTCAGGATGTTCGCTCCTTCGACGGTGATGCCGATCGGCCGCCCGAGACTTCGCTTCCGGAGCCAGCGGGCGTTCCTGGTTCGTGAACATCCCGAGCGTGGTTTCTGCGCCTATTTCGGGAGGTGCAGCATCTCGCGGTAGATCGCGCCGAGAGCGGACGCGAACGGCTGGGCCGAGAAGCTGCGCTCGAAGGTGCTGCGGGCGCCCGCTTGCATGCGCCGCCGAAGAGGCTCGTCGGTAAGCAGTCGAGCCAGCGCGGACGCGATCGCGCCGGGATCGTCCGGAGGAACGAGCAGCGCGTCCTCGCCGTCGGTTAGATCCTCCACTAATCCATCGATGCCTGTCGCGACCAAAGCGACCCCCGACTGCAGCGCTTCGAGAATCGCAAGCGATCCGCTCTGCTCTTCGCGCGATGCGAGCACGAAAACGTCCGCCGCATGCAGGAGCGTCCTGACGTTGGGAACGACTCCTTCGATCGTCACGCAATCGTCGAGGCCAAGGCGAGTGGCCAACGCGCGGTCGTCCTCGAGCAGGCGCCCTCCGCCCGCGTGCCGCGCTTGAAACGGGATGCGGCCTTTCTTCACCATTGCCAGCGCACGCAGAAGGACGTCGTTACCTTTGCGCGGCTCGTGACGGGAAACGATTGCGATGAGAGGGACGCCGGAGCCGCGCGGCTCCGGCGGTTCGTCGAAGAATGCGCTCTCAGCGGCGTACGGCATTAACCGGCAACGCGCCCCGTCGCCATGGCGCTTTCGAATCAGTTGCGCGACCGATTCGTAGTTGACCAGGATCAGGCGCGCGCCGAGGTACGCACGTCGCTCCCATGCCTCGACAACTGCCTTTACCCAGAGTGAGAGCGCCGCAAAGCGAAACCGTTGGCTCAGCGAATATGCGCCTCCTCCGCGAACCTGCGACAGCGCTTCGTCACGGTAGGTGGTGTAGGAGCTCTGGAGCAGCACCGCGTCTACCCCTTTCGTTTTCAGCAGTCTCGCCGCGCGAACACCCGCCACGCCCCAGACCCCGAAGCTGTGGATCAGCACTGGCTCCGTGCGAGCCGCGGCGAAACGGACGATTGCGGCGGCAAGAGGACGGGCGTGTGCCGCGGCGAGCATCTGCCGGAATGGGCGATATGGCGACCTCACGCGGTGGATGACGCCGAGTGCCGTCTCCGTCGTAGAGGCGTTGCGGCCCACACAGAAAATATGCGGCGTGAAACCCGCCATGACCGCGGCGCGGGCGTAGCTGCGGACATAACTGGAATGGCCGCCGCTCACCTCGTCGCGCGGATCCCGCCCGGCAATCAGGACGACGTCATTGCCTGAGCTCATGAGTCGGAGGCCACTCCGTCTACGAGCGCGCGCTTCCGCGCTGGATTTCGGCGACTTCGGCGGTGATGAAGTCGATTTCCTCCGCGCTCAGCCCCGGCCCTGACGGCAGATAAAGACCCTTGCGGCAAAGCGCCTCGGCGACTGGGTAGCGCTCGCCGGGGAAGAGGTGGCGATAGACCGGCTGCAGGTGAATTGGAATGAACATCGAGCGGGTCTCGATGCCGCGGAGTGCCAACGCATGGCGCAACTCGTTGCGGGATCGTCCAAACGCATCCTCAACCAACAGGGCGTACATCCAGAAAACGTTCTTCACGCCGGACTTCTCGACGGGGAGCGTGAGGCCCGGCACAGCCGAGAGCCTTTCGTGATACGAACAGGCGTTCTGCCGGCGCCTTTCGACGAGCGCATCGATGCGCTCCGTCTGGGCCAGCCCAACCGCCGCCTGCAGGTTCGTCATCCGGTAATTGAAGCCTATGTACTCGTGCCAGAAATGGCGCTGCGGCGAGATCGCGTGACCGCGCAACTGGCGCGCCAATCTGGCGAGCTCCTCATCGTTCGTCGTGATCATTCCCCCTTCACCTGTGGTGACGATCTTGTTCCCATAAAACGAAAAGATCGCTGCGTCTCCGAGACTCCCAACGCTCCGTCCCCGGTAGACCGCTCCATGAGCCTCGGCCGCATCTTCGAGAAGAAGCAGACCGTGCTTTTCTGCGAGGGCTCGCAACGGATCGGCGTCGGCCGGATGTCCGTAAGTGTGAACGGCAACGATGGCGCGAGTGCGCGGCGTGATCTTCCGCTCAATGAGGCCGGCATCGATGTTCCAGGTGGCCTGGTCCGCATCGACCAGCACCGGTGTGGCGCCTGTGTAGGTGACTGCGTTCGCGGTGGCGATCATGGTGAACGCCGGGATGATCACCTCGTCTCCCGATTCGAGGCCGCACGTAGCCAGGAGCAGATGCAATGCCGTGGTTCCACTGCTGCAGGCGATACCGAAGCGGCAGCCGGCCGCCGCGGCGAAGGCCTCCTCGAAGCGCCGGACGTACGGTCCTTCCGACGAAACCCAGTTCGAGCGGATACAGTCGGTGACGTATTGCAGCTCGTTTCCGTCCAGCAGTGTCTCAGCCACCGGAATGATGCGCGGGCGCGCCGGCGGCAGCGTCAACGACGGCTCCGATTCCGGCAGCATTCCTTCGAGCGCGGCCCACTCATCGCTCCCCAAAAGAGCTGGCTTCTTCAAGCGGCCCCCTTGTCAATTGATGATGCTGACAGCGGCTCCGTGATGCGCCGGATGAGCCGCTCTCCTCGTTGCTTCATCGCTTCCTGTTGCGTAGCGTCCTCCGGGGAAAATGCCGCCGCGTAGATCGCGGCGACCGGCTCGCGGACAAGCGGATCGACATATGCGAGATAGGCGGGACGATATCCGGGAGCAGCCGCGGCCGGCTGCCACAGCAATCGCCGCCGAAGCCGCCGGAAGCGGTCGATGGCAAGCAGACCGCGCGGCGTGTAGCGCCGTTTTCCCAGCGCCTTCGCAAAGCGGAGTACCGGCGTCATCGCAATCGTGCGTACCGTCTGCGCGTGAAGATCGGCAGCCACCCGATCGCCCGGCAGCAGCGACGGACCAGTCAGGCGCCGCGCTTCCCATCCGTGCAGCGCGTGCATCAGCTTCACGAGATCGATCCCCATCCGTCCCGGCCACTGACCGATCGAGAGCGCCGCGAAGGCGATGCGCAGGCACTGCGAACAACAACTGCAGGTTGCCTCGTCAGGGGCAACGCGCCAGCACGAGTATTGAAGATCCGAAAGGTCGGGGTAGCGCTGCCAGAGAAGTTGCTGGATCTGCTGGCTCCGAAGCGGCGAGAGAAGGGAGCTGTGGCTCATGCCCAGACGCGACAAAAGCGCGCTGACGGCAGATTGTGTGACCACCGAATACATTGCGTGCGGATGCTGCACGATGTTCCCCTCCACGTCGATGCTCTCCTGCACCTCCGCCTCGGAGGCGAGGAACAGGTGCGTTGCGCCGCGCGCCCAGCCGGCCACGATCATTGCGCTGAGGTAGAGGAACGTATCGGTCAGTTCGTTGACTGACACCTGATACCCGACTACCGGCGGGAAGTCGTTTCGCCACGAAGAGCGCAGATCGGAATTGACTTCGACCAGCGTCATCGCCGGGCGGCGGGCGGCGATCTCGCGAAGTACGTACCGCCGTCGTTCGCTGACATGGTCGTGCAGCGGCCACATTGGTGAGCAGGTGTTGACGAGAAGCACATTTGAGAGGAGCTCCGTAAGCAGTCCCGCCTGCAGCAGGCTGTCCTTCCCGCCGCTGAACGCCGCGGCCGTGAGGCCCTTTTCCGGCAAAGGCGTAACCTCCACGAGTGCCGGTCCATCCTCGACGATCTCGATGGTCCGCCCCACGTCGTTTCCGCCGCGATGTGCTTCCAGTGTCACGACTGTTGCGTCGAGCAGCCGCAACCAGAACTCCGCTTCGCCCACGCCGAGGCGCACAGGCAGGTGGATCCGGCACGGCCGCAACAACGTCCATTGTGGATGCAGGCATAACAAAGCCACGAGCCAGAGCAGCCGGTCGGGAAACGTAACGGGAGAGGACGGCGATGGAACGCGGAGGAAGAACGTCGTCCGCTGATAGAGCTGTGTCTGCGGCTCGACCCGCCATGCGAATTCAATTCGATCATGGCCCAGATCCACCACAACGCGTGGCCTCTCGATCCAGATCTCGTTCATCGTGAACCGCTTCGGCTCTGACCGCTGAAGATACCCGCGAGCCGGCGCTTCACCGACCAATAGATGTTCGCCAGGCGATACCAGCGCGACCCCGTGATCGTGGCCAGAGGCCTGTGCAGGAAGAGCGGCGAGAGACCGCCCGACACCCACTGTAACGCGAACCACTCTTTTCCCTTCGCGGTCACAAGCTCCAGCAGCAGGCGAGCTCCGGCGACATCGAAGGATCCGTCCGGCAACTGCAGCTCCGGAACGAATCCGAAAAGGTCGTTCTGCACCAGTCCGTGCTGTTCGTAGAAGCGCGCCATTGGCACGATGAAGCCGGCGGAGCGCAGCAGGTCGTTCGGTGTGGATCCAGTCCGTGCCTTCGACGCCATGTGATGCAGCACGAGTGCATCGGCCACCGTGCGGAATGAAAAGGGGCGCTGCCGGTCGATGCGGTAGCACCACTCGTTGTCTTCGAAGTAGGTAGTCATTCCGAGATCGAGGGGGAACTCTTCGAAGAGCATCCGGCGGCAGGCGAAGGTGGTCCCGCCGACCCAGCGGCATGGCGCCGAAACAACCGAGGAGTCGTCGAAGCGCCGTCCGCGTGCCAGCGGCTCGAAGTCGATCACCCCGTCGTGCACGGAGTAGTCTCCACCGCAGAACTGCAGCGCGCCAGTCGGCAGAACAACTCGCGCGCCGGCGGCGCATGCCTCCGGATGTTCATCGAGAGCGTTGACGAGATGTTCGATCGTGCCTGGGAACAGCTCGGCATCGTCGTCGATGAAAGCCAGGTAATCCGTGGTGGCGGTATCCGCGGCGAGTTGTCGCGCGCCGGCACAGCCGAGATTCTCCGGCAGAAGGCGCAACTCGATGAAGTCGTGAGGGGCACAGATCTGCGAGAGCACGTCATGGACTGCAGGCTCGGAGTCGTTGTCGATCACCAGCAGCCGGAATGGAATGGCAACATGTTGCACGATCGAGGCAATGCAGGCCGTGATTTGTTCGATCCGATTCCACGAAAGAACGACGATCGTCACCCGCGGCTCGCTCAGCGGATTCGTGTGCTGAGGAAGCCGGCCAAGGCTCGCGCTCCCCAGCTCCAGGAGGCGCGCCCGTAACTCCCCCACGCTGGAGGCGGTCGCCACCGGCGTATCCGTGGGCGCCAAAGCAGTGTCACTGCGCGGGACGCCAGTGTGAACATCGAAATCCCTCAGCGCGTAGCCGGCGATCGCCATCACCTTGTGCGAGGTCGAGGGATGAATCTCCACCCGCTTGCCGAGCATCGCCGCGGCGATCATCACGTGCGCACGATCGGTGTGGACTTCGGCGGCGCGGGCGATCGCCCAGAGCCATTCGTCGAGTGTGCCAAGCGTTGCGGAGATGTCCCGGTTGTCGCTGTGTACCGGCGATCGGCCTGTGGCTTCGGCGTCGCCGCGGTACGCGTGCAACACGCCCGAACCGGGGACGACGTAGCCGGCGAAATCGAAAAAGAACGCGGTGTCGTGCGCCAGGCGCGCATCGCAGAACGCCTCGATCTGCCTGTACGACTCGTGCTCCCGGGCGAAGATGGCCGCATTGCTCCGCTCCAGCGCCCTGCGGACGGCCGGCACGGAGACGTCGAACGAGGAGGGGAGCACGACCACACGCGAATAGCGTTTCTCCAGCGTTTCGAGTGCGGCGGGCATGACCTCGTGGAACGGAGCGCACCACGCGCCGCTACCCATCAGCACCGCGGTCTCTCCTCGCGAGCGGACGCCTTCCTCAAAGCTCACCTCATCGTACCGAACGCCTGCCAGAAGCCGTCGCGCGCCCGCCGCGATGAGTTGATCGCCGAGGTTGCCGATGGCGCGGACAAGCGTGATGGGCCGCAGTGACGTGAGACCGGCCGGTGCAACGGCTTCGAGCAGAGCCTGACGACTGGCGTTCAACCGCGCATGGTGCGCATCGATGGACGCGGAACTGGCGCCGCGCAGTGGCGGCGAAGCGAGGCCGTGGCTGGACATCGGAAGAGGGTCGATCCGGATACGGAGGAGTGTACATCCGCGTCACGCATCGATCCGCTCCAACCGCTCTACGATCGCCTGTGCAGTATGTTTCCAGGAGAGAGCCGACCTCACACGCACCGCCGCGCGCAGACCACGAGCACGCGACTCGGCCTGATGCTCGTAGGCGTGCCGCATGAGCTGCGCGAGGTGCTCGCCATCCGGCTCCGCCCACGACAGTCCTTTGTAGTACGAATGCGGGCTCACCGCGGGCACCAGACCTCGGGTGCGCAACGGAAAGCTGTCCGCCGGATCAAGGATGGCGGTGTGGCCACCCCAGTCGGTGGCGATGGCGGGAAGGCCGCAGGCCATCGCCTCGAGCACGGGCATCCCCCACCCCTCCCCTCGGCTCGGAGAGACGAAGCAGTCCGCCGAGCGGTAGAGCGTCGCCAGTTGGTAGTGCGGAAAGTGGCGGTTGTAAATCAGGTGAATGCGGCCACCGTTTTCGTCGAGCTCCATGGCGCGAATGAGATTCGGCACATCGACCCGGTGATCCGTGTTGAGGATCTTGCAGACCAGCACCACCGGTTCGCCGCGCCGGAAGGCCGCGTTGAAGGTCCGGAGCAGCAGCTCCGGCGCCTTCCGCTCGCTCCATTCGAAGTTGGCGACAAAGACGAAGTTGCCATCCGGATGCGGCACCCGCTTCGCGCCGGGATGAAAGTGGTCGATGCCGACGCCGAGGGGAATCACATGCACCGGCCGTTTCACACCACTGGCCAGCATGGCCTGCCGCCCGAACTCCGCCGGCGTCCAGAGCTCGTCCATCCCGTTGGCGTGGTGTACCCACTCGCGAGGAATCGCGTCCGTCTCGAACATCGTGAATCCGATCCGGTAGCGCCCTCGATTGCGAGCAAACGCATCACCCTGCGCGTACGTCACGCAGACGTCTGGCCGGTCAGGGCAGCGGCGCGCGCGGATCAGGTCGAGCAGGTGATCACCGATCCTTGCCGGCTCCGCCGGCACCGTGGACCAGCCTTTGTAGGCGAACGAGTAAGTGAGCCGCACTCCTTCGTGGTCGAGGGCCCGCATCATCTCGCTGCAGCTCGTCGCGTAGCCACTCGGAAGGTGGACGATCGACTGCCAGGTCAGCGGCCGCCGATAGCGCGATTCCAGCTCCCGGCGCCAGCGCTCCCTGAACACCTCACGACTGCGCTCGAACACCCGCCGCCGAAACGCGTCGAGGCCCTCCGTGGATCCATGTTCGCCATGCAGCATCGTCACCGAGCCGCAGAGGAAGGTTTGATACCCCTTCGCCGCGGCGCGCAAGCAGTAGTCCGTATCTTCAAAGTACGACTCATACTCTTCCGATAGCAGCCCGACCTCGCGCAACGTCTGGCGTTTGATATAGGCGCAGGCGAAGACGATTCCCTCCACCTGCCGATCTTCCGTGTACTGATCGAGATCGGTTTCCAGCGAGCCGATCTGCTCGCCCCAGCAATCATCCGGACGAATCCACGTGCCGGCATGCAGCAGCCGTCCATCCTCGAGCACGAGGCGGCAACCGGCGATGCCGATGCTGGCGGCACCATACGCAGTTGCCTGCAGACGCTCCAGCCATTCAGCGTGGAGGATCTCGATGTCGGTGTTGAGCAACACCACGTCGTCGTCGGGATCAAGCTGGCGGAGGGCACCGTTGGTACCACGAACGAAGCCGAGATTCGCTTCGTTGCGTATCACGCGGATCCAGGGGTAGCGGAGCAGTTCCCCGGCCGTTTCATCCTGGCAGCCGTTGTCGACCACGATCACATGGACGGAAGAGCGGTCAGTGAACCGCTCGAGGCTGTCGAGCAAGCGTCGTGTGAGTGCCCAGCGATTCCAGGCCAGAATGATGATCGAGACCGGCCGGGTCACCGGATGTTGTCCGCCTCGACACGACGCCATAAATCGCCGAGCACGTTCAGTACATCCGATGGCTCGAGGTGAACCGCGGTGGTCATGGTATCGAGGTCGCGGATCCAGGAAGGGCGCGAGCCGTCGAGTGCCGCGATGAAGGCAAGCACATGTTCGTCGGGAATCGTGTCGATCGCTGAAAGCAGCCGCGAGCGCAGGTTATCGAGCTCCTGCCGCCGCGCCTCCGCCAACCCCCGCCAGTAGTCGAGCGACGAATCAGAAGCAGTCACCACTGCCGTCCCAGCCAGCGACGCAGCAGCACAGCCAGCCGCCACGGACGCGAGCGCTCGATCGCATCGAGACGCTGGCGCAAAACGTCCGTTTCCGAAACCGCCAGCGCCAGCCGTGCCTCGAGCGTACGATTGACCGTCACCAGCCGCTTCGCTTCGCGGCGCAACAAATCGCTTTCGAATCGCAGTGCCTCGATTCCGGCCTGCAACGTAGCCTCCGCCGAGTCGTTCATGCTCAGGATGCGAGGAGGATAGCAGAGGGTTCTTGCCGTGAGGCTCTCTTCCGCCCTCGGAAAGATCGGTACGGCCACGAACGATGGAACGGAGCCTACCGATCACCGAATTTGATTTCGCTGGCTGTGGCGGGAGGACTCGTACCTCCGACCACCGGATTGACAACTCCGCCTGGTTCCGTCCGTTGAAAGTGAAGGCCGCTCCGCCTGGCGCGGTCCTGACGAAGGCGGAGCGATGTCGTGACATTGAGTTATCCTAAGAAATGATGTCCGCCTCCGTTCCGCAGTCGCATCACGATTACACGTTCGCAGACTATCTGGAGCTCGAGCGTGACAGCGACATCAAGCATGAGTTCGACGCCGGCGAGATCCTGGCCATGTCCGGTGGAACCGCGCGACATAGCGTTCTGGCGGCGAGGGTCGTCACCGCGCTGGAGAACACACGCCCGTCCGGCTGTCTGACCTTTCAATCCGACATGAGAGTCCGCGTCGCTGCCACGGGCCGTGCGGCCTATCCCGATGCATCGATGATATGCGGTCCGATCCAATACGATCCCGACGATGCCGCACACACCACGATCACGAACCCCGTACTCATCGTCGAAGTCCTCTCTGTGACGACCGAGAAGGGTGATCGCGGAAACAAGTGGCTGCACTATCAACGCATCCCCTCGCTTCAGGAGTACCTCCTCGTCTCCCAGGAACCGCGCATCGAGCTCTTTCGTCGAACGGCATCCGGCACGTGGGAGTACTTCGAAGTGCATGAAGGCACGGTGCGGCTCGCTTCCGGGCCCACGCTCGACCTCTCGACCCTGTACGCCGGCCTCCCGCTCTAGCCGGCCGAAGGACCGGCCGGCCGTACACGCTCGTGCTGACCAAACGCGAAGCCGTCTTCGAGCACGCCGCGGCGCGGCGCCATCACTGGCTGGAGGATCTCGAGTGGCTGCGGCGGGCCACTTGACCGAATCCCGGCGTAGGCATCGCCGCGCAGCTCGTAGGCTCTGAGCTCTTCTTTCTTCCAGTTCCCGCATGCCGAGGCCGCGATAGACGGCCAGCTTGTCGCCCACTTTCAGTGCGCTCGAGATTCTCGGGCCGCAGCAAAACACTCGTCGCGTGACAAACGAAAACCAGAGCATCGAGATCCCGCGACAACAAGGAAGAGAGGCTCTTGAAAATTTAGAGACGTCGCATCTCGCGCACACCTCCGATTGGGCGCGTCGGGCCGCTGCTAAGTCTCTGAAAGGAATTTGGCTGTGGCGGGAGGACTCGAACCTCCGACCACCGGATTAACAACTCCGCGTTTGTCTCGGGACATCTGCGGATATCTCTTTCCTCGGTAGGTTACCTCGGTCTCGACTCGTCCGAAGATGTCCGAAAAGCACGCCTATTAGACATGCGGTAGACCCCTTCGTGTTGCATTCTCAGGTCCACCCACTGCCGATGCGAGCACGAAAAACCGTGGCCGCAAGGGGTTGAATCGCGCGTGCGCCTTCGCCCTATTCGTCCTAGCGGTCCTCGCCGCGCCGAAGGCAGTTCACGTCCTTCTGCATGACCTGCACGGAGCATCGAGGCGAAACAGCGCCAGCTTTTCGTTTCAAGTTGAGGTGCTGCGGCCTGTCGTGGGAGAATGTTTGGTCTTCGCGTGCCGGGGTCAAACCCTTGATCTCGGATCTTCGGAATTCGCGGCGCAGAGAGTGCGGAACCTTGTCGAGAAAATCGAAGGCCTGACACGCGCTTCTCGTCACGGATGCGGCGCGGAGACGATCCGGATTGATAGACTATCGGTATCCGGCGTTGACGCGAACAGACGGGAGTTCTTGAGAGCCTCGTCCATCGATTAAGCGTCGCCATAGCAGGTGAGCCGCACATGACAGCGTCAGTCACGCCTTCTTCAAAGCATCATCGAATTCGCTCTCTTGAGGTCACTGGCGGGTTCCTGCAGGGAATCAAGATGGACTTCAGCGACGGCCTCAACTGCGTGATCGCCACCTAACCGCTTTCAAGATCCAATTTCACATGCCCGGTGAGACGGTCGTCCGTGGCGGATTCGAGTTCCCCATCCGCTACGACGGTAACGGAGATGCCGATCTTTACCTCGACGAGGATCACTTTCGCGAGTAGGTCGCGAAAGCCGAGAAGCCGCCTTCAGGCGCGGTTTACCGAATCGTCCTAATGACGAGTCCTTGGCGCGCCTCCGATCAGAGGAGTCAGCGACGTGCCGGCCTTCTCGATGGGCACGCTCATCGCCCGCGAAGCAGGCAGCGTCATCGTTACACCCGATCTCATGGCATCAGCGAGGTACTACAGGAAATGAGAACGACGACCGAAGCTTTCGAGACCTTCCGTCAACGCCTGGAGCTCAGCCCGACCGAGGCGAAGGACGCCCAGCGTAGGCACCAAGAGGTGCGCAACGAAATCAAAGCCGTCTTTGACGTCGAAGGCGACTTTCTGACCGGCTCGTACGCGCGACACACAAAAACCAAGCCTCTCAAGGATGTCGACATCTTCTTTCCGCTCGTAGGCGACTCTAGGAAGAAGTGGCGTGACAAGCCGCCCGGCGCAATCCTCGACGCATTTGAGGACTGCCTCGGCAAGGCCTACGGGAAAGACGCCGTTGAGCGCGGGCGACGTTGCGTTACCGTTACTTTCGAGAAGAAGAACCCGACAGTCACAGAGGACGGAAAAGTGCTGTCGATAGACGCTGTGCCGGCCATTGCCCTGAGTGCCTGCTACGAGATCCCGACTGCCACCTGGACAGATGGATCATGAGCAACCCTGAGGTGCACGCGACGGAGTCAACCGTCAAGAACAAGTCCCTCGACTGCAAGTAGGTTCCCTCGTGAAGATGTTGTAGGCATGGAACCGCGGAGCAGGAAAGCCCATCGAGCCATCGTTCCTTGTCGAGGTGATGGCTCAGAACCTCGTCGATGGTCCGTTCACAACTTACCCAAGCGAGGTACGCCGCTTCTTCGCCGCTGCACTATACTAGACGGCATTAGTCAGGATTGGCCGGACCCAGCGGGCTACGGCCCACCCGTCTCGGACCAGATGACGAGTGGAAAGCGGACGACTGCTGCCGTTGCGCTTCGGAAGGCCGAGGTCGATGCCACCAGAGCCGTGCGTCTCGAAAAGGAAGGCCGACAAGGCGAAGCGCTCGCACTCTGGCGCGACATCCTCGGGCGGTACTTCCCATCGAGATGAGATCGCCATGACGACGATACGGGCATCGGCCAGCGGCGCGCGCATTCAGGGCGACGACTACCAGCACATCTACGCGTGGTGGCAAGCCCTGAGGTTGCTCACGCCAGGAACGGACGTCATACAAATCGAGGTCGAGGCGCTCAGCGCTGGAAACGTCGACGACGTTGTGGTGAGACGGACGAGCGGCCCCGACGAATACACACAGGTGAAGTACTCAGTCGATGCAAGAAAGCCAGTGTCGTCGCGATGGTTCACAACCCGCGGAACTGGCGCTGGCTCGAAGAGCCCCCTCGAGCGATTCATGGCAAGTTGGCAACACCTGAAGTCGAAGGGGAGGCTGCCCGATCTTCTCCTTTTCACGAATCGTGTGCTCGACCCAACCGATCCCGTCCTGAAGCTGCGGAGAGGCACAACGGGAACACTGGGCCAACGTCTCGCAACTCCTCGATCGCGCGGCGCACCTCCTCGCGGTCGTAGAGGATGACGCGGTCCGGGAGTGTGAGCTTCGGTTGCGGGAAGAGTCCCATCCTCGACCACTTGGCCAAAGTCTGTGGGCGTAGTTGGAGTTCGTCTGCCAGCTCGATGCGCGAGATGAGGTTCTTGAGGTCCATGCGCCGGAGTGAATGCAAGGACCCCTTCCCGCGGATCGTCCTGTTCCAAACGGAGCGAAACGATGTCGTCGCGACGCCGATTAGACGCGCGATTAGACACTTGGGCTGAAACCTTCGGCGCTCGCGAGAAATTACCGTGGTCTGCTCACTAAAACTGTCCACTGGACTGTCACGACAGTTGTGCAGTGCGCTCTTGGAACGCCCGGTGGTGGCGCGCGCCACGGAACCGACGGCATACCGCAATTTCCGGCGTTCTCGATGCCGAGGGCGCGAAACAACTCGTGGCGCGCGCCAACGTTCTCTGAGTTAGACACGTATGGTCGTAACGGGTG
>JBBRNB010000111.1:0-22285 GCA_038230535.1 Thermoanaerobaculia bacterium | reverse complement strand
TCTACGCGATCGATCCTGCCTGACTTCACGCACCCCTGCCGGGGTGCCTTCCTCGCATAACCGAACCGGTGGCAACGCCTCCGGCGTGGCCACCGGCTACCCTCACGCACCCCGTTGGGGTGCCGAGAAACGTCCAAACTCCAGGGCACCCCTACCGGGGTGCCTTTGCATTCATCCGCAATCCGGTGGCGTGATGGCCGAGGTATCCTCTGGGGATGCTGAAGCTCGAGGGATTCGTTCGCGAACGTCTGAACGTTCATGATCGCGAGCTCACGGCGCTCGACTATTGGGAGATTTGGCAGCAACTGACGCCGGAAGAACGCGATACGTCGCGATGCAGATGTACGAATCCGAGCGGTGGCTGACGTTTGAGGGATCCACCCCCTTCGAGCTGTGATTCCTCAAGTACAATCCGCGGCGATATGGACGTCACTATTACTCGCGAACCCAAAATTGCAAAAGCGGATCATCTCTTCGTACTCCTCGCCGAGAACAGCAAACCGGACGTAGCCGTTGCCGCGAAAGCGATGCAGGCCATCGCGGCGGCAGGCTTCACCGGGAGGGCGGACGAGTCGCTGACGACGGTGGCCGGAGAGCCGAAGAAGATCACCCTGGTCGGCGTCGGCAAGGAAGAGTCCCTGACGATACGCGGCCTCCGCACGGCGCTCTACTCCGTGGCGAAGACGGCGAAGAAACAGCGAGACCGCAACATCATCGTCGTCATCCCCTTCGCCGTGCCGAAGCTCGGGGACGACGCAACGACTCGCGTTGCCGCCGAAACGCTGGCCGCCTCCGACTACAAGTACGACACCTACATCACGAAGAAGGACGACAAGTCGCTGCCAATCAGCGCTGCGCTCGTGCCGCCCGCCGGGATCGACACCAAGCGCGCCAAGCAGCTCGACGACGAAGCGAAAGCGGTTGCCGCCGGCGTGCGCACGGTGCGCGACCTCGGCAATGCCCCCGGCAATCTCGCCACCGCCACCTACATCGGCCAACGCGCGGAAGAAGTGGCGAAGGACGCCGGCATCAAGTGCACAGTCTACGGCAGGCGCGAGATCGAGAAGATGAAGATGGGCGGCCTGCTGGCCGTCAACCGCGGCTCCGCGGAGGAGCCTCGCTTCATCGTCCTCGAGTACTCCCCGCGCAAAGCGAAGAAACATGTCGCTCTCGTCGGCAAGGGCATCACCTTCGACTCCGGCGGCATCTCCATCAAACCGGCCGAGAAAATGGAAGAGATGAAATTCGACATGTGCGGCGCTGCGGCCGTCATCGGCACCATCCAGGCGGCAGCGATGCTGGCCTTGCCAGTGCGCGTGACCGGCATCGTCGCATCCACCGACAACCTTCCCAGCGGGAGCGCGTACAAGCCGGGCGACATCATCACGACCATGAGCGGCAAGACCGTCGAGGTGGTGAATACGGACGCCGAGGGCCGCATGATCCTCAGCGACGCCCTGCACTACGCCTCGGAGCTGAAACCCGATCACATCATCGACTACGCTACCCTCACCGGAGCGTGCGTCGTCGCGCTGGCCAGCGAAGCTGCCGGCCTCTTCTCCAACGACGACGCGCTGGCCCAGAAGTTGATTGAGTGTGGCGAGAGGGTCGGCGAGCGCCTCTGGAGACTGCCCGAGTGGGACGATTACAAAGAACTGATCCGCAGCGAATGGGCAGACATGAAAAACTCGGGTGGACGTTGGGGCGGTGCGATCACGGCCGCGGTCTTCCTGAAGGAGTTCGTCAATTGTTCATCGTGGGCGCATCTCGACATCGCCGGCACGGCATACACGGAGCACGAAACAGCGCGCGAGGCTCGCGGCGCGACAGGAGCCGGAGTACGCGTCACGGTCGCCTTCCTCGAATCGCTCTCACGCTCCTGATCGCGGGTCTCGTGGCCTCATGCGAACCGCGCCATCCGGCGCAAGTGAGCATCGCTCCGCCGCCGCACGAGGTCAATTTCGCGATGGTCGACTCGCCGAGCCTGCAGTTCCTGCCGAGGCAGCAGGAAGCGCAGGTGTGGCGGCTCGATGAAGATCCGATCGTCGTCCCCGGCGACCACCTTGCCGCGTATCTCGGTTCCGAAGCTCCTCAATTCGCCAGGTACGAGACGCTCGACCTGACCATCGGCAAATACAGCACCCTGGCCGCCACTGAGTCACCTGCCGGCGATGGCTTCGCCACGGTCGAGATCTTTCGCTTCCCCGACTTCGTGAAGGCCTTCGGCGCCTACTCGAAGCAGAAGAACGGCAATATCCGCTTCCTCGACATCCCCAACGAGTCGTTCGCCCGCAAGCACTCGATCCACGTCTGGCGTGGCCCGTTTTACGTACGAATCACTGGCGCCGGGAAGGGCGACACCATACTGCGGCTGGCCCGGTTCGTGGCCGGCCGCATGCCGCCAGCACCGAACAAGCCGGCGGTCTTCGCGTTTCTGCCGGACGCGCAACGCGTCCCTGGCAGCGAGCACTACTCCGCTGACTCCGCGTTCGGGCAATCGTTCCTCGGAAACTCGTTTCAGGCCACGTTCAAGGTCGGCAACGACACCATCGATGGGATCGTCATCCCCGCGGCAAACAAACAGGCTGCGGAGAACATCCTCGATCAGTACAAAGGCCTCTACCTGCACAACGGCAAACTGCTCGATCCCATCCCGAACCTGGGTGAAGACAACTTCACCGCCGAGGACCGCTTCCTGGGCCGGGTCGTGGCATTCCGTATCGATCGATTCGTAGTCGCCTTCAACGGCTTCCACGAACGCCAGCACCTTCTCGACCTGGCCACCGCCGCCGACCAGCGCATCCTGGGTACCATCCGCAAACAGCTCGTCACCGCGGACAGAGTCGCGGAGAACGGGAGCGACAATGCGAACACCTCCACAGCGCCGCCGTGGATGCGGAAACGGTAGTGAAACCAGTGAGTTAGCGATTAGCCGACTACTGAGTTAGCGATTAGCCGACTACTGAGTTAGCGAT
Organism: Thermoanaerobaculia bacterium; assembly: GCA_038230535.1. GTDB lineage: Bacteria > Acidobacteriota > Thermoanaerobaculia > Gp7-AA8 > Gp7-AA8 > JADGNZ01. Next base: position 19,310 of record JBBRNB010000111.1, on the reverse strand, counting down.
CAGCCGCAACGGTCACCCATGCCGACTTCCGTGGCCTCCACAAACTCAAGGAAGCCGCGGGCAAACGATTCACCACCGGCATCGTGCTCTACGATGGCGAGATCAGCGCAAGCTTTGGCGATGGAATGCATGCCGTGCCGGTGCGAGCGCTTTGGGAGACGAAACTCGAGCGGCTCGTTCATTGAGTCAATCGCCGCTCGTCATTCACTCCACCGTGAAATCGCGCCGGACGAATCCCAACGACCGCATCCCGCTAATCCTCAGGAGCACCTTGGCGGCATATTTCCCCGGCGGCAGCTCGAACGGCTCACGCAATGTGAGATAGCTGGTGTTCACGCGTGCAGCTCCGGTGAGATTGATCCGCTTCGACTTGAATCCTGCCACAACTGGAATGTCAATCGCGGAGTCGGGTGTAAGGGGGTCGGAGCCGTACGAGGGTTCATGCTCCGACCCCCTACTCCCGACCCCCGACTCCCGACTCCCCTCGTTCCCACGTTCCGCTCTTGCCGCCCGACTTGCGCACGAGCTGGAGCGATTCGATGCTGATCCCCTTCTCTGCGCTCTTGCACATGTCATAAATCGTCAACGCGGCCACGGCGCAGGCGGTCATCGCCTCCATCTCGACACCGGTCTTCCCTTCGCAGCGGACGATGGAGCGGACTTCGATGGTCCCCTCGCTCGGATCGAGGTCGAAGGTGATGTCGACCGAGGTGATGGCGAGCGGATGCGCGAGCGGAATCAGGTTCGGCGTCTGCTTTGCGGCCAGCACGCCCGCTACTTTGGCGGTCGTGAGCACATCGCCCTTCGGCAACGCCTGCGCGATCAGCTTGCCGAGGGTCTTCGGTGACATCCGCACGGTCGCCAGAGCCACCGCCTCGCGCATGGTGATGCCCTTCGCGCCGACGTCGACCATGGAGATGCCGCCGGTTTCGTCGAGGTGGGAGAATTGTTTGCTCATGGTGTGTAGTAGATCAGTGGATCAGTAGATAAGTCGACTAGTGCGTTGTTGGAGCCTGATCCGCCAGTGCACTGACCATCAGGAGCTCCTCCGGCGAATTCACATTCATCAACAGCTCGCCTGCAAACGTAGCACGCAGCTCATCTTCGGGGATGATGTCCGCTTCGGCGCCGCTGGCCAGGCCGCGCAGATCGTAACGCCTTGCGGCGATGCGCTGCTCGATCCGCGCCAGCAGTTCCGGCGCGTAGCCGGCACAGAGCATCTGGGTTTTGCCACTCCAGACCGGCGCGAGAAGGAGGGCAGGTGAGGCTTCGAAACGCTCGCGCAGATGGCGAAGGATCGCGGCAGTGATCAGAGGATAGTCGACGGCGAGAACAAAGCAGCGCTCGCGCGCATGGTCGAGAGCGCATTCCACTCCGAAGACCGGAGCCTGTTCCTCGTGCCGAACCTCGTTGAGCGTCGTGATCGACGCCGCCGCTCCGCCGTGCCGTTGTACGGCGATCACATCCTCGAAGACCCTCGACGCCACGCCGGCGACGCGATCAAGGAACAGCTCTGTTTTCGGGCGCCCCATCCTCCGCGACTGCCCTCCGATCAGGATGTAGCAGTTCATTTGCGGTAACTCCGCGCCAGAGCGTTGATATCAGCTCCGTGGCGATACCGGATCACCGTCCGCCAGTTGTGCGCCGCGGTACGGATGACTCCCTTGCGCAGAAAGCGGCGGCCGGAGGTGGTGACGGTCAGCGGCAAGAGAACCGACCGCCCTTTCCGCTTCATCCGCAGAGCGAGCTCGTAGTCTTCCATCAACGGGATCTCGAGAAAACCGCCGCTCTTCAGGAACGTCTCGCGTCTGACGAACTGCGCCTGATCGCCCCAGGGGCAACGCGTCAGAATCGTCCGAAGGTTGATCAGCGCAGCAGCCAGTTTCAACCTGCGTGCAGGCTCTACAAAGGCGATGCGGAATCCGCCGAAGCCGGCACCGCGCCGTAGTGCGTCGTCAACGGATTGTGCGGCTCCCACAGGCAGGCGGGTATCGGCGTGAAGAAAGATCAACGCCTCGTGCGAGGCGGCGTGCGCGCCCAGATTCAGTTGCCGTGCGCGCATCGGTTCGCTCAGCAACACGCGCGCACCGGCGCTCGTAGCGAAACGCGGCGTCCGATCGGCGCTTCCACCGTCCGCCACGATGACCTCCGCCGCACCGGCGGCAAACGCCGACTCGATCGCACCGGCGACCCAATCTTCTTCGTTCAAGGTCGGAATGATGACGGTAACGGACATCAGCGCAGAACAGCACAGGCACCGATGAGCGTCATTTTTTTCGCTCCTTCTTCGCGTGCCGCGCCTGACCCAGCGTGACGTTGATCGGATTCGAACGGTCGAGGAACGGCACCGGCGGCCGGGCACGGATACCGAGCTCGCGCCTCACTTGCAGCAGGGTCTCATCGTCTGGATGGGGTTTCAGCCCTTGCGCGATAATCTCGATCGCCTTCTTCCGATTGCCCGCCACGGTGTAGACGCGAGCGAGGTTCGCATAGTGATCGACGTTGTAGAACTGCAGCTCGATGGCCCGTTTGCATAAGTCGATGGCCGGCTTGATCTTCTTCTGTACGAGAGCCAGACAGAGACCGAAGTACGACAGGCCAGTGGCCGTTTTCGACGAGAGCATCGGTGACGGCGGATCCTCGCCGCCGTACGCGTCGAGAAACAACGTCAGCGCGCGCAGGTACTCCTCTTCCTTCGTGAGCTCGACCGCTTCGTCGATCTGTTTGAGGATGGAAGTCATCAGAGCAATTCACGCGAGCGGAGCCGCTGTACAAATCGCTCGATGCGCTTCCGCTCCGCTTCGTCAGCGGCGATGAAGTGCACGCCATACTTCGCAGTCGTTCCGGTGAATTCGGCGCGCAACACGTCACTTTCCAGTTGCAGCGGCTTGGGATCGCCCGGCAGATAGAAATGCAACCGCAGCTTGCCCTGGGCCGGCAACACCCGGTCGACTTCCAGAAACATGCCGCTGGCGGAGATGTTGATGCTGCGCCCGATGATGAAGCGGCCATTCTTCTCGACGGAGACTTCGATCCGTGTGAGTGTCCGAAGCTCCCGCCGCGAGGGAATCGATGTCAGTCGGATGATCTTCACGTCGAGCTCGTGGCGCTGCAAGGGGCGGAAGATGACGTCGTTGCAGCCGGCAGAGAGGCAGAGGTCGGCGTGCTCGGGGAATTCGCGCTCGCAGACGAGCAGAAGCGACATGGCGCGCGTCGAGGCATCGGCGCGGATCTCGCGGCAGAACTCAGGGGCCGTCATATCGAAGAGATCGAACGCCAGCATGATGAGTTGCGGCCGGTCGCTGCGCGCGATCTCCAGCCCGGTCGTGCCGGCCAGCGCGGTGACGATCGTGGCTTCGCGGCGGCGGAGGATTGATTCCTGAAAGAGCAGCGAGCCGCGCGAGTGGTCGACCAGAAGAATGCGAACGGAGTCAGGGTCTCTCACGCCGCCGAGATCTCCCGTAGCCGGCCGATGTTACGCCCCAGATCATCGACGAGCAGCGCAACGTGCTCCTTCGTATTCGTCTTACCTAGGCCGAAACGGATGGAGCCATAGGCCAACGACTCCGGGACGCCGATCGCCGTCAGCACCGGCGACGCGCTCCGCTCACCGGAACTGCACGCCGAACCCGATGAGAGCGAGAAGTGGCGCAGAGCCATCATCACGGAGTCGGACTCCACCCGATCGAAGCTCACGTTGAGGTTGCCGGGCAACCTCCGTTCCCGAGGTCCGTTGACGAACGCGGCCGGCACCTCCGCGACCACGCGATCCCACAGAGCGTTTCGCAATGAAGTCAGCCAGTCTGCTTCCGCGGCCATCTCCTGACCGCGGATTCGGAATGCCGTGGACATCCCCACCACCCCCGGCACATTCACCGTTCCGCTGCGGACGCTCTTCTCCTGCCCTCCGCCGAACATGACCGGCTCGATGCGAATACCCCGCCGGACGATCATCCCGCCGATTCCTTTCGGGCCGTACAGCTTGTGCGCGGAAAACGCGGCAAGGTCCACGTTCGTCATGTCGAGCGGCACCTTGCCGGCAGCCTGCGTGATGTCGCTGTGAAAGAGGACGCCGTGCTCGCGACAGATCGCGCCGATGGCTCCGATCGGCTGCAAGGTACCGATCTCGCCATTCGCCGCCTCGATCGAGACGAGTCTCGTGTTCGGCCGCAGTGCCGCGCGGAGCTCGTCAGGATCGAGGAAGCCCTCGCGGTCCGGCTTCAGGAGCGTCACTTCGACGCCGTGTTTTTCCAGCCGTTTGGCTGGAACGACGATCGACTTGTGCTCCATCGCCGAGGTGATGAGGTGATCGCCGGGAGCCAGGAAATTGAGCGCGATGTTGTTCGACTCCGTTGCTCCCGCTGTGAAGTAAAGCTCGCTCAACTCCACGCCGAAGAAACGGGCGATCCCGAAACGTGCTTCATCCACCGCGTTCGACGCCCGGCGTCCATGCTCGTGCGTCAGCGACGCTGGATTGCCAAAGTTATCAGTAAAGAACGGCAACATCGCCTCGACCACCCGCGGGTCGGCCGGCGTCGTGGCGTGATGGTCCATGTAGATCGGGAGGTCGGGCATCTGGGAAATGATACTGCGGCGCGCTGGCGCGCCGCGTTTTCGGTTGTCGGTTGGTTGCGGCGGCGCTACCGCGCCGCGCTGGAGATTGGACGTTTTTCGCCGGCGTGAGCCGGCGTAAGAATCGTAGCCCCCACCTTCAGTTGGGGGCTGGAGATTGGACGTTCCGGAGCGTAACGAAAGCACGCCAGAGGCGTGCGTGAAGATAGCCGGTGGCCACGCCGAAGGCGTTGCCACCGGTTTGCAGGCGAAAGCAAGGCACCCCGGCAGGGGTGCGTGAACCGTCGAATTCGACATCGTTCTACGCGATCGATCCTGCCTGACTTCACGCACCCCTGCCGGGGTGCCTTCCTCGCATAACCGGACCGGTGGCAACGCCTCCGGCGTGGCCACCGGCTACCCTCACGCACCCCGTTGGGGACCCCGTTGGGGCCCCGTTGGGGTGCCGAGAAACGTCCAAACTCCAGGCCCCCACCTTCAGGTGGGGGGTATTCGCGTTCCCAATTCTTCGAGCCCGATTTAGCGGGCGGCAGAATTGTCTCAGCGACGTTCAAAGGAACAGGCTTCATCTCTGTCGCCCGCTGAAGCGGGCTTCGGAAATTGTGGAACCCTGTGAACCCCCACCTGAAGGTGGGGGCTACGGATCTCACGACGGCTACGCCTGCAGGGCGGCGCTACCGCGCCGCGTGAGAATCAACAACGCGCTGAGAAGTCACGCGCCGAAGGCGCAATCAACCGACAACCGACAACGCGCGGCCCCCGGGCCGCGCAAAGACTTCACCTCTTCCGCCGTCTCCTCTTTGTCGCCAAATCCGGCTCTTCGCCTTCAGCCGCACGCCGCACACGCTGGGCGAACTGCTGCCACTGACGGAAGACTTCGACATGCTTGCCAGAGGAGAGCGCATAAAGCTCGAGCAACGCCAGCGCGTCGTTGAATGGCTCGCGGAAGACGAACTTGAACTGCGTACGCCGGTCAGCCGGAGGCTCCAGCAGTCGCCAGAGGATGTCGAGAGCCGACTCGATCTGATGCCGTGTGCCGGCGGCCAGCGCCATACGGGTACACATCGGCTGGATCAGCTCCCGGATGAAGAGGATCACTTCGCCGATCTTCATGCGCGACTCGCGCCCCGCCTCCTCCCGCTCCAGCTCCTGGAGAATCCACGGCAGGAAGAGCACCGACAGCAGCACCGGATCGGAGATTTTCCGCCCGGCCTGCACTGTGCGGTCGAGCACTTCCAGCATCTTCCAGAAGTACAACGCCCGTTCGCCGGCGATGGCTTTGTAGACCTCGGGGACGAGGGGATCGAGGAGGCCGGTGCTCACCATCAACTGGACCGCGCCACGCGACCAGCCGCGCCGCAGCAACTCGAGGATCTCCTCCGAGACCCGCGGCGCCGAGGCCTTGAGAATCTCGTTCTTGTGGCGAAGGATCGCGTCGTAGGTGGCTTGCTCGATCTCGAAGCCGAGACGGGAGGCGAACTCGATGGCGCGCATCATCCGCACCGGATCCTCGCGGAAACGGACGTCGGGGTCGCCGATCACCCGCACGCGCTTCGCCTCCAGATCCTCGAGGCCGCCGACGTAGTCGATCACCGAGAAGTCGGCAATGTTGTAGAAGAGCGCATTGATGGTGAAGTCACGGCGCCGGGCGTCCTGCAGAGGCGATCCGAACGTGTTGTCGTCGGTGATCAGCAACTCCTCGGCATCCTCCGCGCGCTCGGGCTCACGCCGAAACGTGGCCACCTCGACCAGCATGTCCTGAAAAATGATGTGCACCAGCCGGAAGCGCCGCCCAATGATGCGGCTGTTGCGGAAGAGGCGCCGGATCTCGGTCGGATGAGCGTCGGTGGCGAGGTCGAAGTCCTTAGGCGTCCCGCTCATCAAGAGGTCACGCACGCTTCCGCCGCAGAGATACGCGCGATAGCCGCTCCGGTGCAGGCGGTAGAGAACTTTGAGGACGTTCTCGGGGATCCGGCGCCGCGAGATGGGATGGTCGGATCGGTCGATGACGACACCCGGTACGTCGGGTTCCTCTGGAGTCAGGGGTCGGGGGTCGGGTGTGGGAGCGGCAGCCGGCTCCGACTCGCGATCGCGAGTGTGGAAGTCGGGTGCGTCTTCAGGAGCCGCGAGCCGGTCGTTTGCCGGGGAAGCAGGCAATTTGGTTTCAACAGCCAGCTCCGACTCCCGACCTCCGGCTCCCGACCCCCGATTCTCCAATCCACTCATGGACTTTCGCCGGCCTCGCCCTCTGGCGTCAAACCCGGCGTGAAATGGTATTTGCTGTCGACGATGAAGAACATCCGTTCCCATCTCGTCTTCGTGAAGAAGTGATAAGCCACCCCGGCCAGTTCTTTGATTCGGGCCGAGGCTGGCGCATCCGGCGGCGGCGGCGTTCCCTCGAACGACCAGTAGACCATGAAGGCACGCCCCTTGATCATCGACCGAGGTACCGTCCCCCAGTATCGCGAGTCGCTCGATCGATCTCTGTTGTCACCCATGGCGAAGTACTGCCCTTCGGGGACGGAGTACGGCCCGAACTGGTCTCGGGATCGATACGGCTCCGGAAGCTGTGGACGCGGGGGATAGATCGTCGGATCAACGTGGATCACGTACGGCTCTACCGTCGGCTTGCCGTTGATCGAGACCACCTTGTCGTGGACTTCCACCATGTCGCCAGGCAGGCCGATCACGCGTTTCACGAAGTCGGTGTCCGGCTGCAGCGGGTAACGGAAGACGATGATGTCGCCTCGCCGGATCTCGCGAAACGGCAGAAGGCCGCCGAGAGAGGAGCTCGGCCCATAGATGAACTTGTTGACGACGATGTGGTCGCCAACTTTCAGGTTGTCCTCCATCGACCCCGTCGGGATCTTGAAAGCCTGAAAGGCGAAGATACGGGCAAAGTTGACGAAGATTACAGCGATCAGGAGCGCTTCGTAGTACTCACGGAAGGTCGATTTCTTTACGGTTTCATCGACGGCCATTCGGCGGGGGTATTCCCTTCAGGTCGTCCGCGATAAACGCGGCGGCAAACGATTGTACGACAGCGGGTGACGCGGAGAGTGTGTTTCCGCTCCGAGTGTAGCGGTCGAGAGGGAGGTTGGGGTCTCCGGTGATCAGGATTACCGAGGTGCCAGGTTGCCCGCCACCTACCCCGTTGACGACGTATCTGCGGGTGCTATCGATCCAGGCCACCTTCGCGATGTCGCTCCAGAGAGCATCGCTGACTGCGGGTGCGATGGCGATGGCCACCCTCGCGTTGCGCATGAGAGCGGCGCGGGCATCGCTCCAGGCAAAGGGGTTGCGGTCGAGCCACACGACGATCGGAAGGCGCTCGTTGTAGTGCATGGCGTTGGGCCGCATGACCAGCGCCCCGCCGAACGGCTCGATCGAGACATCGAGACGTGCCGAGGGGGCGATGATCTCCTGACGCTTATCGCCGGCATAGGCCATCGACAAAAGCCTCTGCGAGGCATCGGGAGACTCGACGACCAGTGCGAAACGCTCCGCTCTTGGATCCCAGGCCAACGCGTCGATCTGCGAATCCGGGAAGTCGGCGGACAACGGCGTCGCCGTCGGGATGTGAACCGTCCGCACGATGCTGCCGGCTTTGGTGTGCAGGATAAAGCTCACCTTGTTGCCGCGAGGTGCCCATTGCGCGCTGACCTCGTCCGCTGGATCCTCAGGGATCCAGTGGATGTCGCTGCCGTCAACCGATACGAGACCGACGTCGAAGTTGTCCTTCCGTCTGGCGGAGAAGACGATCTCCTTGCGCTCGAGCGACACGTCAAATGAGTCGATCGCGGCAAACTCCGGCGTAAGCGCCTTGTCGCCGTTGAAAATGCGATTCCCTGCGACATGAACCGCCGTCTGCGCTTTTGGCGCACAGTCAAAATGGGAGCAATAGTCGCTGACAACCGGCGCGGATGGCGATGCCTCCCATCCTTTCGGTACGGGCAGAGATGTGGTCGCGCATGCCCCCACCAGCAATCCCAGCAATAGCACCGAACGCATCAACGCCATTCTAGCATGCGCGCGTAAGTCGTTTATTTTAAATGGATAAGCATCCGCAAGAGGCCGTCAGACAATGGCGCTCCGGCCCGGCACCCTCAACGGTCAGCCCGTGGAGGTCATCTTCACGCTGACGGTGAACTCTTCTCTGGACGGGTAGTTGAGGTTAAGGACGTGTAGGGCCGCCGCCTCGGCGGCCTGGTTCGAAAGCAGGAAAACAGGCCGGCGAGGGCGCCGGCCCTACACAGACTGGTGGCGGAATTACAGTTCCTTACTCTCCCCCACGCGATGGCTGCGGCGCGGCAGCCTTCTTCCGAGAGATCGCCTTCGCCTGCAGGAACAGTCCGAGATAGTCGCGGCCTCCTGCCTTCGAATCGGTGCCTGACATGTTGAAGCCACCGAATGGATGAACACCCACCAGAGCTCCTGTGCATTTGCGGTTGAGATAGAGATTGCCGACGAAGAACTCCTCGCGTGCCCGGTCGAGCTTGGCCTCGTCTTCCGTGAAGACGGCACCGGTGAGTCCGAATTGCGTGTTGTTCGCGATCCGCAATGCGTCGTCGTAGTCCTTCGCCCGAGTCACGGCCAGCACCGGCCCGAAGATCTCCTGCTGCGAGATCGTCGCATCCGGCGCGACGTCGCCGATCACGGTCGGCTCGATGAAGAAACCTTCTTCGCCGTGCATCTCGCCGCCCGTCAGAAGTTTTCCGCCCTCGGCTTTTCCCTTCTCGATGAACTCCTTGATCTTGCGCATCGCCGGCTCGTTGACGACCGGACCAAACTGCGACGAACCATCCTCCGGCGCGCCGACCCGCAAGGCCTTCGTCTTCTCGACGACCAGCGGCACGAGCTTGTCGTAGATGGCATCGTCGACGATCAGGCGCGAGCACGCAGAGCATTTCTGTCCCTGGAAGCCGAACGCCGAAGCCACCACGGCGGTGGCTGCCTCATCGAGATTGCTCCAATCGCGGTCGACGATGATGGCGTCCTTCCCTCCCATCTCCGCAACGACGCGCTTGATCCAGAGTTGTCCGGGCTGAGTCTTGGCCGCCTCCTCGTTGATGTGCAAACCGACCTCTTTCGATCCGGTGAACGAGATGAACCGGAGCCGCGGGCTCATCACCAACGGGTCACCGACTTCCGCGCCGGAGCCGCTGAGGAAGTTGACGACGCCGGGCGGCATCCCCGCTTCCTCGAGCAACGCAAAGAAACGCCAGGCGATCCATGGCGCGTCCGACGACGGCTTGAGGATGACGCAGTTGCCGGCCACCACCGCAGCCGTGGTCATGCCGGCCATGATGGCCAGCGGGAAGTTCCATGGGGGGATCGCGGCGCCCACACCGAGCGGCACGTAGACCAGCGCGTTGTCTTCCGTCTCGATCTTTGTGATCGGCTGCTCGCCGCCCCAGCGATACGCCTCTCTCGCGTAGAACTCCAGGAAGTCGATTGCTTCCGCCGTATCCGCATCGGCCTCGGGCCAGGTCTTGCCGACCTCGTAGACCATGGTCGCCGAGAACTCGTGTTTTCGCTGCCTGAGAAGTTCGGCGGTCTTTAGCAGCAGACCTGCACGGACGTCCACCGGCTGCCGCTTCCACGAATCGAACGCCTTCCAGGCCGCGCCGAGCGCGTCTTCCACGTGCTGCTTCGTTGCCTTGTTGAAGCGCCCGATGATCTCGGACTTGTGCGACGGGTTGATCGATTGATACGTCTTCAGACCTGTGATCCGCTGGCCGCCGATCACCACCGGGTACTCTCTGCCAAACTCGGCCTTCACTGTCGCCAGCGCCGCTTCCATCGCCGCTTTGTTCTCCGATTTGCTAAAGTCGGTCAGCGGCTCATTCCTGAATTCACTCAGCATCATTCCTCCGGGTCCTCTTGTTGCAATCGCAACACCTCTGGTATGTACTCGAAAACTATCGCCATCGCAATCGCGGCGCTGCTGACCGGCAGCGGCTGCTCGATCAATTTACCGTGGGCAAACGAGCCGATCAGAGAGGAAGTGAGTCTCTCCTTCGTCATCCGGAACAATCTGCTATTCCTTTCCTCCGCGACGATCGACGGCCGGAGCGGGCAGTTCCTGATCGGTGTGGCCCAGGAGCGGACTGTGCTGGACAACCGCTTCGCTGCCAGCCTGCCTCCGGCATCCGGGCGAGGCGGCCGGGTGCTGCAGTTGGGCCAGAAGGAAGCGCTTCACGTCACCCCCATCGCGCTCGATCTGCGTTCGGTCGCTGACGGAATCATCGGCGCCGATGCATGGAGCAATCGCGCCATCTCGCTCGACTACACCTCGGGGCTCCTCACGTATCAGAAGGAAGGGATTCACCCCGAGCTGATGACGATCTACCGCTTCTCTGCCGAGCCGAGGGTTACGGTGATCGTCGATGGCAAACCGGTCGAGGCCATCGTCGACACCACCTCTCCGGATACCCTGACTCTCCCCCGGCTCAACGAGCCCACGCGGCGAACACATGCACGCGTACAACTCGCCGGCGCCGATCTCGGGAACCTGGACATACGTTTCGCCGACGTCTCCGAGCCGCGCGCCGGCAACCGCATCCTTTCCAGGTTTCTCGTGACGATCGACTATGGAAAACACGAAGTTGGATTGTGGCGAGACCCGAGAACGCTGTAGGCACTACAATTCGCAGTATGCGAAAAACGCTCGCGCTCCTTCTCCTCGGCGTCGCGACGACAGCGGGCGCCCAATCGCTTCAGTTTCATGGCTACATCGCCGCTCGCGAGATCTACGTGAACGCGCAGCCTTCGTGGCTCGAGCGCGGCGTCGGACGGTTCGACGTCGGAGCGGACACCAAGGATGATCACCGCCTCGTCAACGTCGACAGCGCGCAGCTCGGCCTCGACTGGACGCCGTCGAAGTGGCTTCTCTTTCACGCCGACGGCGTCGCGCGCCGCGAGCCGTCCGGCTCAGGCGGCAAGAGCACCGGTATCGTGCAGGCCTACGCCGACCTCTACAACGAGCATTGGCGCATTCGTGCCGGGCAGTTCTGGCTACCAACGTCACGGGAGAACACCGACCCTCTCTGGACGTCGAAGTACACCATCACCTACTCCGCGCTGAACTCGTGGATCGCACAGGAAGTGCGGCCGATCGGCGCCGATCTGCAGTGGGCACCAAGTTTTTATGTCACCCTCGGCGCCACGGCCTTCCGTGGCAACGACACGATGGGGACTCTTCTGGCCGGACGCGGCTGGACGCTGGGCAACTACCTGGTCACCTATGACGAAAAGATGCCCAGACCGATACCTGCCACAACGCGCCCCTTCGGTTCCGATCTCGATGACAAGAACGGCTATTCCGAGCGAATTCGTCTGTCGCTTCCCGAGCGAGCCATCCTGCAGGTGGTACACATCGACAACCGCGCGCTGCTCTCGCCAGTACCGCTGAAGGGCCAGAAACCGTGGCAGACACGCTTCAACATCGTCAGCGCGGAAGCTGGCTCGACGAGCGACACCACGGTCGCGGCGGAGTGGGCCTCCGGCTCGACTGCCGTCGCCTTCCCGGGCGGCTCTTTCACGCTGGATTTCGACACCGCCTACCTGCTGGCATCGCACAAGTTGGGACATGAGCGGCTCAGCGCGAGAGTGGAACGTTTCTCCACGCGCAATGCGACCCATCAAGTCAACGACAAGGCTCGCGAGCACGGACGGGCATGGACCGTGGCCTGGATGCACGAGACGAGCTCCCGTACACGGACCGGCATCGAATACGTGCGCGTCAGCGGAGACCGTCCCGGCTTGTCGCCAACTTTCGATCCGCGCACCGGCGGCTCGACAGTTACCATCGAGTATCGATACGCGTTCTGATCAGTGGATCAGTGGATTAGTCGATCGGTGGATTAGTCGACCGGTGGATCAGGAACTTAAGGTTCTGAGCGAACTGATCGACTGATCCCTGATCCACCTGATCCCTGATCCACCTGATCCCTGATCCACCTGATCCCTGATCCACTGATCCACTGATCCACTGATCCACTGATCCACTGATCCACTGATCCACTGATCCACTGATCACCTTCACCCCTCGCAAAACCTTCTGAAACGTTCCTGCTCCGCTAATCGCTCATTGACTACATAATCACCTACAATCCCCCGAGATGAATTTTCGCCGTCTAGCCGTCCTCTCCTTCCTGGTAACCGCGCCCGTATTCGCACAGCAGACCTTCCGGCTTCACGGCTTCCTCTCCGCCCGCGAGATCTACACGAGCGGCCAGCCGTCGTGGCTTCAGGGCGGGTTTGGACGCCTGGACACCGGTGCATCGGGCGTCAACGATCATCGCATCGTGACGCTCGGCGTCGCTCAGATCGGCGCCGAGTGGGTACCCCTATCGTGGCTCGATCTTCATGCGCACGGCGCGGCCCGCCGCGACCAATCGGGCGCCAAGGGCAAACGCGCCGGTCTCGTCGAGGCGTACGTCCGCCTGCATTCCGAGCACTTCGAGCTGAAGGCCGGCCAGTTCTTCCTCGGCACTTCACGCGAGAACACCGATCCACTCTGGACCTCGCCTTACACCGTCAATTTCTCGCCGCTCAATTCTTGGATCGGTGAAGAGTTTCGCCCCGCCGGCGTCGATCTGGCCTGGAAGCCGAACTTCTATGTGACCGCCGGCGCCACCGCCTTTCGCGACAATGACACGCTCGGAGCGCTCCTGGCGTGGCGCGGTTGGTCTGTCGGGAACCGCCTTACCGTTTACAACGAAGTCCTGCCGCTACCGCCGCTTTTCTCTCTCCGGACAGACTTCGCCGATCAGAGACACGACGGCACCGTCCCTTTCGAGAGGGATCTCGACAAGCGTACCGGCATCTCCGCACGGCTTCGCCTGCAGCTTCCGGAGCGGGCCATGATGCAGGTCACCCACGTCGACAACCGCGCCGACCGCAAGGAATACCGCAGCGAGTACGCATGGCGGACGCACTTCAACATCGCCGCGGCCCAGATCGGCCTGACGTCGCCCGCGACAGTCGCCGCCGAGTACTGCTGGGGCGCCACCGGCATGGGGGTTTCCCCCCACTTCGTCCAAGCCGATTTCGCGACCTGGTACCTCCTCACATCCTACAAGCGCGGCAACGATCGTTACTCTCTCCGCTTCGATACCTTCTCCACAAAAGACCGCGATCACGTGGCAGAGGACAATTCCGAGCACGGTCACTCCTGGGTGCTGGCCTGGATGCACGATCTGATGCCGAACGTCCGCCTCGGCACCGAGTTCGCGCAAGTCACCGGCAATCGCCCCGCCGCGCAACAATCAGGCTTCAGTCCGAACACAGACGCCCGCTCGGTGACGGTGGAGGTCAGGTACGGGTTCTGAGGTTGGTGCTGCGGGTTGTTGGGTTGCTGAGTTCCCTGGTGGGTAAAGCAACTCAGTAACCTGGCAACCCAGCAAACCCAACCAGGCAACCCCACTACCCCGCCGCTCGTATAATCCGGCGAACCCACCATGCTTTTGCTCAACTCGGCTCGCAACGACGCGAAAATGCAGCAGTATCCGCGCCTTCAGGTGGCTGGACCGCAGGACCGCATCCTCATCGTCGCTCCGCACATCGACGACGAGTCGATCAGCGCCGGAGGCTATGCCATCGATGCACTCGCCAACGGTGCGGAAGTCTACGTGGTCTTCCTCACCGCCGGGGACTGCAATCGATTCTCGGCCAGACTGATCTACAAAACGCTCAATCCGAAAGCGTCGCACTACCTCGGCGTCGGTAATGTTCGCATCGGCGAAGCACACAAGGTCATGCATCTTCTCGGCGTACCTCGCGATCACTACTTCGTCCTGGGCTACCCAGACCGCGGCCTGCGCATGATGGTCGGCAACCCCGGCGCCATCGTCCGATCCCAGGCGACGCGAGAGACAAGCGTGCCCTACGCAGGCGCCATGACGCCGCGCGCCGATTACACCTACGGCAGCCTGATGAGCGACATCAGGAAGATCATCGAAAGAGTCCGCCCGACGATGGTGATCGCGCCGGTACCATTCGATCTGCACTCCGATCACAGCGCCGCCGCCGAGATCATCGACGCAGCGCTCGAGGAGCTCCAGTTTCATCCCTCGCGCCTCGGCTATCTCGTACACACCGCGCGCAGCCGCATCCACACCGCTTTCATGAAGATGCCGCGCCGCGCACTCCTGCCGCCCACGCGGATGCAGGCCTTCTCCTGGGCCACCTACGGCCTCTCCCCGTCTGTGCAGAAGACAAAGTCCGAGGTGCTGTTGACGTACAAGAGCCAACGCCCGTACGTCTTCCTCCTCCGCAACGCCTTCGTCCGCAAGAACGAGCTGTTCTTCCTCTACCCGGAGAGTGGATCGGCCGAGTAGTGGATCAGTGGATTGGCAGACAGTGGATTGGTGGGTTGGTGGATCAGTCGATCAGTGGATCAGGACAAATCATTCTGATCCACTGTTCGACTGATCCACCAATCCACTGTTCGACGAACCCACTGATCCACTGATCTACCAATCCACTGATCGACTAATCAACTGAACCACCACGAACCCTCAACTCCTTCCGAATCACCAGCTTCAACCCCGACCAAGTCTCATCGACTGCACACACCTTCACATCGACGAGCCCCATCGGCAGCGCGACCTCGCGGATGACATCCTCGGTGATGTCGGTCGAAACTTTCGACGCCTTTTTCGGCCACGAAATCCAGATCGTCCCGTCTCTCTTCATCGTGTGCCGCCACGCGCGAAGCTTCGACTCGAGCTCCAACGCTGACTTCGTGAAGAGATGGATGATGTCGACGGAACTGGTCAACTGCTTGACGAACGTCACATCGTCCGGCAACGGCGCGAGAAGCGCCGCATAGTCTGCCGGCGCACCAACGGCAAAGACCGTGGAGCCGGGCTTGATCCCCAGCTTCTTCGCAAGCGGCGTCCCCGAGTAACCAGCCATCACAAGCGATTGTAAATTCTCTTTCGCGCGAAGCGCTTTGGAGTGCGGTGGCCGCAGCCACCGCTTTGGGAGGGCGGAGGCCTTGCGGCCAACCTACCTCTCGGGATTTTGAACGTCAGAAAGCGGTGGCTGCGGCCACCGCACTCCAAAGCGCTCCGCGCGAAAGAAACCACACGACGCTGGAATCAACGCAACTCCAGCGTCGATGCTCCTTCCTTCCACTTCACGATCCGGCCGTCGCGTTTGCTGATCCAGACATCGTTCGGTTCACCGTTGTTGGCATTGGTGAAGTGATAGTGATTGCACGCTTCGCCACCGATCGTCTCCGCTCCTGCGAGCTGCGCCGAGCCTTCCTTCTTCTGCGGATCGAGCACCATGGTCGTCCGTTGCCACACGCGGTTGGTCACGTCAGGGGGAGTCTGTTCGTGCTTGCCGTTGCGGCTCCAGACCACGCCGGATCGCGTCGCCTCGCCAATCCACGTCGCGCCGTCGCCGGTATTGAAGCGGACGCGTTCCCTCCCCGGCGTCGAGCGGGTCATCTCTCCCTTCGCATCGCCTGTGATGAAGTGGAATCCTGACGAGATCCGGAAACAGTCGAGGCCTTGTTCGTAGCTGCCGTCGCCCGCACACTTCTGCGGCGTCGACTTATTCGGGCCGTGGGGTTGGGTTGGAATAGACAAATGAAGGGCCGGCTCAGAAGTGGGAGCAGCCGGTGCAGACGCAGCGGACGCAGTTCGCGCCGGTGGAGGATTCGCAGGCATCGTGGTCGTGTCCTGTGTCTCGCGGCCACACGCGGCACAAATCAACGCAAGAAAGATGACCGGCCGCCGGATCATTGTTTCTTTGCCTCCGCCGCCTTCGCCTGTTCCACCATCACGTCCACATCGTGCAACAGCTTTTTCGCGTCGTAGAGGATCCCGTCCTTCATCACGTACTTGATGCCGCCGACGCGCTCGACCGCGCCGCTCGTGTCATTCACACGCATCCACCCTGTGCCGTAAAGCACCTTGAGATTCTCGATCGGATTCTGATCGACGAAGACCAGGTCGGCCAGCATGCCCGGACGGACGATGCCAAACTCCACCTTCGTCCCGCGCGGCGCGTTGATGGCCTCCGCGCCCCACATCGTCGCCGAGCGGATCACCTCCAGCGGATGAAAACCCGCCTCCTGCAGAAGCTCCAACTCGCGGATGTAGTCGAAGCCGTAGAGCTTGAAGATGTAGCCGGAGTCGGAGCCGGTCGTTACGTGGCCGCCCCTGTTCTTGTAGTCATTGAGAAAGCGCATCCAGATCCGGTAGTTGTTCTTCCACTCCACCTCGTCGCCCGTGGTCCAGTTGAACCAGTACGCGCCGTGCGCGGCACGGCTGGGCTGATACCAGCGCCACAGCGACGGCAGCGTGTAGCGGTCGTGCCACTCGGCGCGCATGGCCCGCATCAGATCGCGGCTGGCCTCATAGATCGTCAAGGTCGGATCGATGTTGAACTTGCGCGAGATCAGCTCGTCGATGACGGCGTTCCACTTCGCGCTTCCCGGCTCCGCTGCCTGCTTCCAGAGGCGGCCAGCCTGGCCGAAACGATCCGACTCGTCGTTGTAGTTGTAGCTTGTCGGGTAGTCCTGAATGGTGCGGTCAGTGAAGAGCGCTTCCGGCAGACCGTACCAATGCTCCATGCCGCGCAATCCCATGCGCGACGCGTCGAGGATGTTCGAGCGCGCCACACCCATCTGTGCGAGATGCGTGGTCGTGCCGAGGTGGAGCTTGTTCGCTTCATCGATCAGGGCGGCCAGGATCTCCGGATCGAAGACCGGATCGCCGCTGCTCAGGATCTTGATGCCGTCGGCCCCTTTCTTCTGCACCCATTGCGCGAACTTGCGCGCCTGCTCCGGAGAGTCGATCGCTCCGCCATCCCACTGCTGGCGGCTCGTGAAAACATACGGAAAGAGCCGCGGGGCCACGATCTCGTTGCGAGCGCTGCGCTCCCTCTCGTGCAGACACCAGTCGACGCCATTGCCGCAGCCCGGCTCGCGCACACTCGTCACGCCATGCGCCATCCAGAGCTTGAAGACGTACTCCGCCGTCGTCCCCTGCTGCTCCCCACCGGCGTGACCATGCATGTCGACGAAGCCCGGCAGCACCCAGAGCCCGGTACCGTCGATCTCCTTGACCGCGTCCCTCGGCCGCGACTCCGGCTTGATGGGAACCTTCGGATAGCCGACGCTGCGCACCTCACGGATCCGGTTCCCTTCGATGACGATATCCACCGGCCCGATCGGCGGCGCCCCGGTGCCATCGACCAGCGTCACCCCTCGGATGATCAGCCGCGTCCACGGCCCCTCCCCTTCACCCGGCTTGCGGTCAGGAGCAAACGCCGGAGGCGCGGCGAGGGCGGCGGTAGTGGTTGCGGTTACGAGGAGAGCGACGATCAACAACTTGCGCATGACGGGATTGTAATCAACTGTCATCACCGAGGTCGTATGTCACGCGCGACTCGCGCGTCGAGACAGAGTGTCTCGCCGCACTGGAGTTTGGACGTTTCAGGCGGCAGCCAATGCACGCTGAAGGCGAGCGACGCCGACTACGCCGCCGGCTGAGATTGTACGTTTTTTCGGCGCAACGAAAGCACGCCGGAGGCGTGCGTGAAGGTAGCCGGTGGCCACGCCGGAGGCGTTGCCACCGGTTCTCAGTCGCCTTCAAAGGCACCCCGGCAGGGGTGCGTGAACCGCTCGCCGAACTTGTTGTTCGTTGAACGAGTCTTGCCGCGACGTTAGAGCTGTTTCCTCAACGCGGGTTCGGACCGACGCGCCCTTACTTCGCCGCGAGGGTAGCGCTCTTTTTTGAACGCCGCCTGCCGCCTTTTGGTTTCGGAGACAACTCCGCAGCATTCACGCTAATATCGTTGGCCTCTTCGGTCGGCATAAGTCCAATCTTAAGAACGGGTATCGTTGCCGTGGGCAGTCGCCCACCCCCCGCCGCCGCCCACGGGTTGTAACCCGCGCCCAACCCGAACTGCACGGCTAGAAACCAATGTCCGCTCGTGATGTTGTTGGCGCGGAGCAGGGAAATCGTCACCTCGCGCAGTTCGTACAGGATTGCCTCAGGCATTGCTGAGCCTCCTAGGGGTGGGCACTCTCGGTGTCGCAGGAGTCAAGCTCGACACTACTGTGGTTCTCTCGGCTATGGTTACGGTCATGCTTGTTGTCGCTTTCCCGGCCAAAATGACGGTCCTCGCACCCTGCTCCAACCGGGAGGCGATCTGTTCGTAAAGGCTCATCGCACCCACTGCCGCGCTCACGGATGACACGAGGAACTGATTGAGGCTAGTGTTCTCTCGTTCCGCAAAACGAACGGCGTCTCGGTGAACGCTGCGTGGTAACCGCAGCGCTACCTTGCCGCTATAGTCGCGAATTCTGTCGTAACTCGGCTCCGGGATCTTCTGCCCGCTACCGAGCATCGCGTCAACCCAGCTCTCTGCCACAGCTTCAAGTTTTTCGTAAGCTTCCTGCGGGGAGTCACCCTCCGCAACGCACCCTGGAAACTCTAGAATCTGTGCTACGTACACGCCGGAGACATCCGGCATGAGGACCCGAGCATACTGCTTAGCCAGATATCCAGCAGCCTCAGTTGTCTTCTTCGTTTTCATCTGCCGCCCCTCTCTCGTTATCAACTTCTAGGCTAACTAGTTCCTGTCCTAGGTGGGCTAAATAGTAGGAAAGAAAGATAGATAGGGCGCATTTGGGGTTGCTGTTTCTTGGCGATCACGATAGAATAGTTGTGACTAAACGACTGATTCTAAACGGGATAGTAGAAAGAAAGAGG
>JBBRNB010000110.1:0-22369 GCA_038230535.1 Thermoanaerobaculia bacterium | reverse complement strand
AGCACCTGAGTACTACCTCTACACCCCGAGCGACGAGAGGATCGGAGTGCAGAGAGGAGCCTGGTGGACGTGGAGCGTGCGTGACGAAGCAGGCAAGGTTCTCCGCCAGTACAAGAGCTCGGTGACGAACCCATCGGCGCCTTCGCTGTGGGTGGAAGACTTCGTCTGGCGCGACGGACTCCTTCTCGGATCACAGCGCCCGGCGGAGATGGGCGGCCGCCGTCACTTCCATCTCGATCATCTCGGCAGCCCGCGCCTGATCACCTCGGACAACGGCCAGCTCGTGTCGTACCACGACTACTACCCGTTCGGCGATGAGCAGTCCCCAGTCGCGCAGGAAGGTCCCAGTGCAGGCGGCTTCGACCGCGAGGAACCGATGAAGTTCACGGGGCACGAGCGGGACTACGCGGGCGGGATGGGCGGGGAGGATGGGCATGCGATCGATGACATGCATGCTCGATACTACAGCGCAACAGTCGGCCGCTTCCTGTCGCCTGATCCGCTACTCGGCAACCTTCTCCAGCCTCAGAGCTGGAATCGTTATGCGTATGTGTTCGATAGCCCTATGACGTATATAGATCCGTTTGGTCTCGCGGGGAAAGAGTCCGCTAGCGGACCTGCTCCAGGCAACGAGGATTGTCCTCCCGGGACTGAAGGGATCATCTGTTTTACGCATACGGCACCGGATCCGGGACCTGTACCGCAGCTTCCGAAGGGTGCAATCGTCCGGCAATCTTTCTTTTGGGATCTTGCCGATCGCCCGCTCCCGATAACCGGAATGAGCGTGAATGAGCACCAGCGCGTAACCGTCCATGCCCTAGCGGCGTTCGCCGACGGCGTTATTCCGGATGTTCCGTTTTGCAATGTATGCGACAAATATACAGACCCATTCGCGGGTGCTGGTTTTTACGATGTCAACGAACCTGGGATGCGATCAGCGCAAATCGCCGGAGTACCGACCGGCGAAGTTGCGATGGCTGCGATCGGCGGGCAGGTCATTAGAACCTTGGAACTTGGTTCGAACAGCAGGCTTCTTGCGAAGACTACCGGTCTTCTAAACAAGAATGACTACCTTCGCGTTGGCTGGAGTTGGAGAGGATCGCGAAAGGCAGGTCAGCCGATCTTTCGCGCGGTGGCCGGAGGTCGCAACGTCTTAAGATCACTACCAGCCTGGCTAAGACATATGGACTTCTGGTGACACGAGCCCGATCTGGAGGACATCGATGCAAAACAAGCACGACGATTTTGCGCAGCGAGCCCGTGAAATGGCGAATTTGATCCGCCGTTTCTTAGCCGGGTCGGTTGGTCAGTACGAATGGGACGATTTTATGGGGGTCGCCTTTTCCGATCCTCGTCTCGAGAAGGCGCGCGTCGAGTGCGAGACGATACTGAGCGGCGCACGTGCAGGCATCATGAGTGACGATGTGGAATCTGTGCGGCTTATTCATTTGGCGGATCGGTTGGAATCATTGGTGTGAACTGCGCGTCACGTATGACGTTGCTGGCAGCGTCACGCGGCAAACGGCTTAACGTATGTATGTGATGGAGCCGGAGTGATGGTTCAGAGTTAAAGCACGGGGCTGGAGGGTCGTATCTGGAACATCAACTTAACGCCGTCGTTGATTCACTCAGGAAGTTGATTTTCCAGATACGACCCTCAACTTGGCGACCTGACCCTCAACTTGGCGACCCTAATCATTGGCCCCGGGCCGGTCCTTGGTGGCTTAGGAAATGAGGTCGTATTTCCATCTGGAGGCCTATGTAAAGTGAAAGGTCTTAACCCGTAATGGAACTAAAATGATCGAGCTATCACTGAAATGGGGTAAGAGCCTTCGTGCTCAGCCAGAGACCTGAATGGGTTATTGGGTTGTTTCCGTGATACTCAACAATGGCCAGCGATTTGACCGTGCAATTGTCGTAGATTCGGGTCATTTGACTCAAATCGTCGGCCTCGCAGAGATACCGTTTTGTGAGCGTGATATAAGTGAAATTATCGTCACGCATGACAAGTGGAACTTCGGCGGATCAAGAGACACTTGATTTACAGGCTTGATGAGCGCAGCCGCCATCACGCCGGCAACGATCGAGGCGGAGCCGCTGCCCGTCAGGATGTGATCGAGCGCGATGCATCCAAACTGACGCCGTGGCCACCGCAAATCCTAGGAAAACCGGCCCTCCTACGACACTCCCATCCTCAACACTACCACTCAGTGCTGGGTTTATGTGTACAACGCCGCCGGAGTCGCTGACAGCAATACCGCGACGGTAACCGTGCAGCAGACCGCCCTGTCAGCACCTGCGAATCTGAATGCCATCATGCAGACGACGACGTCGGTACAGGTTTCCTGGACGGGCTGCGCCGGCGCGCAGCACTATGAAGTCTGTCGTCGCGAGCTCGGAGGCGTTGTGCATAAGGTCGGGGAGAGCACCACGACCGCTTACACCGACAACAGTGCCGGCCCCAACACCACCTATGTATATCAGGTGTGCGCATCGCCCGGCTCTGGAACAGCGTGTACGTCGCCGCTCAGCAACCAGGACATCGCCACCACGATGTTGTTCTCTTCCGTCAGTTCCAATTCGCCGATCCTTCTCGTGCATGTCACCGAGCTTCTCGCTGCCGTCAATGCTGTCCGAGCTGCCTCCCCGGGAAGTGCTGGGGCACCAGTGACGTGGGAGCAGATTCTTCAGGGCTCGCCTTCACAGCCGGTACCCACGTTACACGGCCCCATCTATGGCGAGAACATCATGGCTCTTCGACGGACGATGGATGCCGCTCTCCAGACGCTGCTCGGCATCACCCCGCCGGCGTATACCGATCCGACGCTTCCCGGTTCACCACGAGTCAGAATCAAAGCGATCCACGTCACGGAGCTAAGGAGCCGCGCGCAAT
The DNA here is from genome assembly GCA_038230535.1 of Thermoanaerobaculia bacterium. Lineage (GTDB taxonomy): Bacteria > Acidobacteriota > Thermoanaerobaculia > Gp7-AA8 > Gp7-AA8 > JADGNZ01. Next base: position 19,476 of record JBBRNB010000110.1, on the reverse strand, counting down.
GACCGGCCACACCATGCATTTTTCGACCATCATCGTTCTTGCCCTCATCCTGGTTCTCAGTATGCCCGCCGTGGTCATCGCCCAGGACACGCCTCCGGTAACTGGGGAGCGGTATCTGGTCGTCCTCAACCCGCCGAAGAACAATGTTCCGGAGCTGACCGACAACGACATCACAGCGGTTGGAGGGCGGGTCGAGTACAAAGTCTCCGGCAGGGTCGACGTCACTCTTCCTGCAGATGCTGTCGCTGCGTTGCGCAAGCAGGGACGCGTCAAGTACATCCAGAAGGCTTCCCTCGGTCCACCGCCTGTTCCGGCGGCATCGATCCTGCGGCTCAAGCCCTCGGCCGCGTCCTTGCACCCCACCACCGAGGCCACGCCGCCGACGTGGAGATCCGGAACGTACCTTTATGACACATCGGGCAACATCTACGCGATTGGCATTGCCGGGGACACAGGGTCGCCTGTCCAGCATCGGTATGCGTACGACGAGGTCTCCCGGCTGAACGTCACGATACGATCGCTGTGCCATCGACTACCGAGACCTTCAACTACGACCCCTACTGGAACATGACCCAGCATGTGGATGGATCGAACACCACGACGATGAATGTGGTGACGGCAACCAACCGTTTTCAGACGGTCTCCCCCTCTCCATACACGTACGACGAAGTTGGCAACCTGACCTCGGACGCCGAGGCCGCGTACGCGTATGATCCCTTCTCGATGCTGCGGGAGAAGGACTACCAGAACAAGCAGCCGGAGTTCTACATCTACGCGGCGAGCGACGAGAGGATCGGGGTCAAGTACGGGAACACTCCCGACAGCACCACGATGTGGAGCATCCGCGACTTCAGCGGAAACGTGCTCCGGCAGTACGAAGGGTACGATGGCCAGCCCTGGATGACGTGGCGATGCGTGGAGGACTACGTCTACCGCGACGGCCAACTGCTCGCCGCCGAGCGGGTAGCCGAGGAAGGCGGCCGGCGCCATTTCCACCTGGACCATCTCGGCTCACCGCGGCTGGTGACGTCGCAGAGCAGTACCAGCAACGAGATGTCCGAGCACGACTTCGCCCCGTTCGGGATGGAGACGAATCCGCTCTGGCAGGAGACCACGGGCTGGTTCGACCGGGAAGATCCGAAACGGTTCACCAGCCACGAGAGAGATTACGCGAGCGACGGGCAGTTGCAGACGACGAAGTATCTCGATTACATGCATGCCAGGTATTACAGTCCCGGGGTGGCGAGGTTCTTGTCCGTCGATCCGGTGTTGGATGTCGACAAAGCGATCCATGAGCCACAGCGATGGAATCGGTACGCGTACGTTGTCAACAATCCGGTGCGATTCACCGACCCAACTGGCCGTGAACACGTCCAGGAGCCGGGCTTTACGCAACCGCTGTCGGCAGCAGATTGGAGCGACGCTCCAACAGTCGTTAAGGCCGCGTTCTACATCGAGGGCGTGCTCGCCTCGGAGGCGGCGGGTGAATTCGGGGGCTGGAGGGTCGTATCTGGAAAATCAACTTAACTGAACAAGCCGACGAATCGCAACGACCCGACTGGGCGATGCTTCTGGGATGCGTGCGTCGCGGAGACAATCGTTGGAGCAGCGATCCTGACCGCGGCAACGGATTACGTTGTCGTGCCGAGCCCGTTCGTTCCTGGGAGAACGAACGGCCAAGTGATGATGCAGAGTGCCATCCAGGCTGCCGCTGTGACAGGCGGGTTAGTTGTCGCGTTGGCCAGACCATTTATTCCTCGGAAACTGGGCGAGCCTCCCAGTTTCATAATTGGCGAAACCATGTCGATGTGAATGAGGCTGCACCGCAGGTCCCCGCTTTACCTTTGCCAGGAATCAGGACCGGCTCGCAAGGGACAGTAGATAGCGTCATTGCGGTGCAGTCAGCAATTTCTGTAGGCGCAAGAATCTTCGACGTCGGATTCGATAACGACCGGCGAGGAGGTATCTCAGCTGCGTACATCAATGAGACGACAACACTCAAAGCGAATGGATTCCAGCGCTCTTTCGACAAGGTCGTGACGGTGAATGGCGAAGCAACGCCGCTTTACGAATGGAAACTGAAGCCCCCGACTCAGTAGTGGGATCTGGAGGACACCAATGGACAACGACAAACTCGATGGGTTGGAAGCGTGTGAACGGTTTCGACGGATCGTCAACGATCGTTTCCGTTTTTTGAGCGTTACATACGGATTCGAGGTAGCAGAGGCCGGCTGTATGTTTTTTACGGCGGTGTCGTCGCAGTGCTTGGGCGTCCGGGTGTCATTGACATCATAGAGGACGAACTTCCAGAAATTGTGGAAGACGAAATTGATGTTATTGATCTCGGTGTGTTTGAGCATCGTTTGCTGTTTGCATCGGAAGGAGAGTTGGTTGTCCAGTTCAGGAATTTCGACTTTTCGTCGTTCCCTGCGGCAGGCCGAGAATTCGCCCGCGAAACGCCCGCATTTTTCCGCGTATGACCGGAGCGCGCGGACGTGCGAGTGACATCCTGCTAAACGGAGCGCGTGAGGTGCTTGGTGAACACGGCTTGATGATCATGTCGGGGCAGGGGACGGCGTATCGCTGCTCTGAGGAGGCGCTGGCGAAGCAGAAGGCGAAGGCGGCCGAGATCGCGCGCCAGGCGGAGGAGCACGAACGGCGTGCCAGCGAGCCTGTCGTGTGCGAAGCGCGCGGACTGCGAGCTGAAATGGTCACGAGTGATCCCGTGCTTCAGGAGCACTCGACGTGGAAGTTCCGGAACTTGACCGACACGCTGATCACGACGGAAGGACCGATGGAGACGCCGGATCCAGCGTTCGAGGTGACGAAGGTCCCGACCGGTGACGGGAAGACGTACCGGATCGCGAAGCGAGCGTTCTGCGGCAGCTCGGGATGCAACAAGCAGCGGATCGTGACGCTGCGCCTGAACTTTCGGGAGACGCTATTAAAGCCCGTCGTGGCAGATCAACCACGAGCGCAGTAGTGCGCGGCGTGCCGGCGCCGGCGACCGTAAATACGGTGGGAGTTTTTCTCGCACCCCTGCCGGGGTGCCTTTGAATGTGACTGAGAACCGGTGGCAACGCCTCCGGCGTGGCCACCGGCTACCTTCTCGCACGCCTCCGGCGTGCTTTTCGTTACGCCACGAAACGTCCAGACTTCTCGCACGCCTTCAGCGAGCATCAGTGTGCAGCCTGAAACGTCGTGGGCGAGGGCTCCTTACGAAGGACACTTCGGTGTGCTTACAAAAGGTCTTGACTGCCGCCGGTAACCTCGGTGCGCCGGTCTCCACGACATCTCCGAGGTATGATGCCTGCAGTCCAACCGCTCCCATAGGAATCATCATGACCCCATTCGTCCGTTCTGCGGCGGCTCGCGCCGTCTTCGCCCTTTTTGCGTTCCTCAGCGCTGCGCCATTACTCGCCCAGACGATTTTCGACGGTAAGCCGTTCAGTGCCGATCCGAAGGCATTGTTAGCGGCGGCGGAGAAAGTCGAGGCGAAGGATCTCAAGTCGATCTATCTGCTTTACGAAGGCACCTTCTCGTTCGAGGCGGACGGCCGGACGAAGTCGGTGTTTCACCAGATCGAGCGCGTGGTCACCGCGGATGGGGTCGAGGGCGCGGGCACGGCGAGCGCGTGGTGGTCGCCGTGGTATGACGAAAGGCCGGTCATCACCGCTCGCGTGATCGCGAAAGACGGCACCGTCTCAATGCTCGATCCGAAGGCGATCGTCGAAGCGACGGCGGATGAAGAGCCTGACATGTTCAGCGACCAGAAGGTGCTGCGCGCTCCGCTTCCGGGCGTTGCAGCCGGCTCTGTGATCGAGACCGTCATCACCCTCGACGGAAAGAGCCCGATCGCCGGTGCCGGAAAGTACGGCCGTTTCAACTTCGGGGCGGGCGTTCCGCTGGAGATTGTGCGGCTCACCTTCGACGCGCCGCTGGCCATCCCCCCGCGCATCGTCAACAAGTCAGGAGTCACACCGCGAACGGTCGAAGAGAATGGCCGCAGGCGCATCATCTTCGAGAAGTTGCACAGCGCCGCCGTCGAAGACGAAGAGACCTACCTGCCGTCGGACGAGCTCACCAATCCCTACGTCGCATTCTCGACCGGTAAGTCGTGGCACGACATCGCCAGCAGTTACGCCGCCATCGTCGACAAGCAGATCGCCGGCGGCGATCTGAAAGACGTCGTGCAGCGCGCGATCGGCACGGCCACCGGCCGTGACACGATCACAGCGAAACTGCTCGAGGTCATCGAGAAGGATGTTCGGTACGCAGGCGTCGAAGTCGGCGACGGCTCGATCGTGCCACGCACGCCGAAGAGTGTGCTGCAGAAAAAATACGGAGACTGTAAAGACAAGGCGACCCTGCTCGTGGCCATGCTGCGAACGGCGGGCATCACGGCGCACGTAGTGCTGCTCGACTCTGGCACGGGCTTCGATACGATCGCGGAACTGCCGGGCGCGGACAACTTCAATCACGCCATTGTGGTCGTCGACGGCGAGCCGGCGCTCTGGGTCGATCCAACCGACGAGTTTGCGCGTCCTGGCGAGTTGCCGGTTCAGGATCAGGGCCGCATGGCTCTGGTCGCCGCCGAGTCGGCTACAGCCCTCACGCGTACGCCCGAAGCTGCCTCCTCCGCGAACCGCTACATCGAGGCGCGCACCTACACGCTGCCGGAAGACGGTAAAGCACACGTGACCGAAGTGACCGAGGGGACATGGCTGGAGGACGCCAGCCTGCGCCGCGGCCGCGCAAACGCGGAAAAGAAGGACTACCGCGAGTCGATGGAGAAGTACGCCATCGGCTACTACTTCACGCCGAAGCTCGACAACGTCGAGACTACTGAGCCGCACGATTTCGCGAAGCCGTTCCACATCACCCTCGACATCCAGAAGTCAGGCACGGGAATCGTCGTCAACGGAGGCGGCGATGTCGCCATCCCCATCCAGGAGATCGTCGCGTACATCCCCTCCGTTCTGAGTGATTACGAGGAGAAGACGGCCGAGGCGGAAAAGCAGAAGCCGGCCAGGAAGCGCGTACACGACTTCGTCTTTACGCGGCCGCTGGCTCGGGAGTGGCGTTATCGCATCGTGCCGCCGCAGGGATTCATAGCCCGCACGCTGCCGGCCAGCGAGACCACGAAGCTCGGCACGGCCACGCTGACTACCGAGTACAGCACGGACGCCGGCGGCGCCATCGTGGCGAAGATCGTCTTCGACAGCGGCAAGCGGCGACTCACCCCGGCGGAGTTCGAAGAGACGCGCGTGGCGGTGAGCAGGGTTGCGCGGGAGCGCGGCGTGCACGTGGGCTTTGAAGCTGCCGGGCAGGCGAAGCTCAACGCCGGTGACATCGGCGGCGCACTCGTGGAGTTCCGCAAGCTCGCAGTGCAGCATCCGAAGGAAGCGCAGCACCACATCGAGCTTGCCCGTGCCCTCCTCGCCGGCGGCCTGGGCGAGGCAGCGCGCGACGAGGCCAGGCTGGCCGTGATGATCGAGCCGTCGAGCGCGAAGGCGCACTCGATGCTGGCGACGACGCTCGAGAACGATCTCATCGGCCGCGAGTATCGCCGCGGCTGCGATCTTCGCGGAGCCGTGGCCGCTCTGCGCAAGGCCAAGGAGCTCGATCCTGCCGATGCCGCGCTTCGCACACGCCTGGCTGGACTCCTGACCTATGGTGATGGCGATTTCAAGTTCGGCAAGAACGCGCCGCTCAATGAAGCAATCGAGGAATACAAGTCATTGCTGAAGGACCTCGGCAAGGACGGGGAAGGCGCGCGGCCGCCGCTGATGCTCACCCTCGCCCACGCGCAACGGTGGGATGAAATCAAGGAACTGCTGAAGGAAGAGACCGACGTCAGACAGCGCGATCTCTTCCGGATCATGGTTGTCACCGTGCAGGAAGGCTCGCCGGCCGGCCTCCGCGAGCTCGGCGCGTTCGACACGACGAAGCGGCGCAGCTACGGTGCCGCCATCGCGCAAACGTTCATGGCTCTCCGCCGCTACAGCGAAGCCGCCGATTTCTTCGAAGCGGCCACCAAGGGCTCGCCGCAAGCCGCGCAGACCCTCGCGCTCGTGCAGATCCTTCGCAAGACGAAGCCGTACGAGAAGGTGCTCGATGGCACGCCGCGCACCATGCCTATCAAGCTGATGGAACTGCTGATGCTGGGCGACATGAAGGCGCTGCGAGCCAGTCTCATTCCCGAGATGGCCGGCACCTTGGAAGACAGCGGGTTTTCGTTTTCCACACCCACCCTCGGAGCGGGTGGAGAAACACCACCGGACGTCTTGCTCGACATCATCGGTTCCGCGCTGGAGATACAGCAGGACGGCGACGACGAGACGGGCTACCGGCTCCGCATGCGCTCCGCCGCGGGTACGCCGTCATCGGTTTCGAACGCGGCGTTCTACGTGCAGCGGCGGAACGGCAAGTACCTCTTCGCCGGCTTCAACGATCCTCCGGAGACAGTCGGGCGGGCTGCGCTCGCGCTGGCGGACAATGGCAACCTCGAAGCCGCGCGCATCTGGCTGAATTGGGCGCGCGAGTCGATCCCGGCCGGAGGGAACGACGATCCTCTGGAAGGGCCTGCGTTCGCGCGGCTCTGGACGAAGGGCAAAGCATCGGCCTCGGCGGATGAGATCCGCATCGCGGCGGCAGCGTTGGCGAGCAGCAAGGACTTCGGGGCAAAGACGATCGAAGTGCTGGTTCCGCTTCGCGACAAGGCGGCGAATGACGAAGCGAAGCCGGCGATCGATGATGCGCTGCTCGAGTCGTATCGCGCTCTCAACGATTCCGCGAAAGCCGCCGTGGTTGCGGAGCGTCTCTGGAAAGCGTATCCCGATTCAGGCTTGGCGCTGATGGCGTGGACGAACGCGTTGACGGTCCTTGGCAGGACCGGCGAAGCCGAGGCGATCGCCAAGGCGCGCCTTGCGAAGCAGCCGAAGGACGAACATGCGATGCGCGCGATGATCCAGATTTCGGCGAAGAAGGGCGACTTCGACGCCGCGGAGAAATGGGCGCGCCGGGTGGTGGACGAGATCACGCCGGCGCCCAACGACTACAACGAAGCCGCATGGATCGCGCTCTTCCGCGGCGCGGAGCTCGACCGCGCCATCGATGATGCACGCCGCGCTACCGCGGACGATGCACACCCGAGCGCCGCCGCCTTCAACACCCTCGCCGCGCTCTATGCCGAAAGCGGCAAGACCGTGGAAGCGCGCCAGGCGCTGATGAAGGGCATCGACCGCCGTCACGCCGAAGAACCGGCCGCCGACGACTGGTTCGTCCTCGGCCGCATCGCCGAGACTTACGGTGTCCGCGACGCCGCCATCGCCGCCTATAAACGCGTCAAAAAGGGAGACGACAGCGGCACGAGCACTTGGGATCTCACACGCCGTCGCATGGCGGTTCTGGGGATCAAGTAGAGCTCGATCACCTCAGTGCTGCCGGACATGGAGGAGTTGACGATCACCGGCTTCGTATCCGCTCTCATCGATGACGGAGGCGCGAACGAAGTCCGCCCCTTCCAGACTGGCAGTCGGAACCGATAGCGCGTACGGCGGTTCGCTCCATTCGTGAAGTTTCTTGTCGCCGGCATAGAGAACAACCCTCTCCAGCCGCGATCGCTGCGGGTTACGGACGGTCAGCTTGAAGTGAGAGAGGCCGTCGGATGTGATCGTGCGCGTAATCTTCACTCCGATGTGCGTCTCACTCTCGTTCACGACGAACGCGTCTGCGTCCACGTAGAGGCCGGCTTTGTCGTAACCGACCGCGCGCAGTACCACCCGCTCGGACGAGGAGAGATCGAATTCGGCGGTGTATGGCGGAGTGTTCCGGGCGAGAGCTCTCTTGTCTTCAATCCAGAACTCCACGCGTTTCACCGGAGGAAGGACGTCGACGCTGACCGCAGAGAGGCTCGACACGGCGCTGCGGCGAGGCGGGCGGATCGTCACCGCGCCCGTTTCCTCAGGCACCGCGTCTTCGGTGACGGCCGGCTCACCTTCGTCCGCGGCAACCTCAAAGGGCCTGTTGGTTTTCGCCAGAGTGAACGTCTGCGCTGCTTCAGCGATCAGTTGCGGGCCGCTTCCATCGTCCGTTTCCAATACCAGCCACACCTGAACCTCCGCCTCTCCCTCGGCAAAGGTATGGACCATGGCCATCTGATTTCGCTGATCCGGCAGCGCGGACCACGCGGTGTGGCGGGTGATCTTGCCGTTCTTTTGAACGGTGTTGTGCCAGATCATCTTGTCGCCCTTCCGCGGCACGGCAAACCGGAAGTTGCGCGGCACCCCGCCACCCTGCCTCAAGGAACCCTCGAGGAACAACCCGGCATCCGTGACCGCACGCGGATTGGCAAAACGGAAGAAGAGCTGTGTCACGACGCCATGACCGCTATCGCCAAGCGGTTGCAACTCGATCGACAGCGCCGGCTTCGTCGCATCGTCCGCGGCCACAACGGATGAGACAAAGAGCAACGCCGCGGCAAGCAAAGTTCGCATGGGATCGACGAGATGATATCTGGGGCCTGGATGTTTGATGGTTTCGAAACTCCGAACATTCCCAGAAAAGCTCATCCGCAGATTACGCAGACTAATGCAGACAGAAACTTCGCGCGGATCTCATCTGCGTCAATCTGCGCAATCTGCGGATAAGCCTTCGTATGAACCGGAGTGGCTTGCTTCGGCTTCGCGCTTCGCGTAGAACGTGGGGCGTGCCTTCGGACGTCGCCGGGACCGGCGCTATACGCTTCAGCGAACGCAGGAGCGTCGCCGGCCGGCCGCTGGACGGACGTGACGAGCTCCGCGACCTACGCGTCCATGGGGCGCTTCTGCGCGAGTTGATCCATCGCGATCTCACCGTCCGGTACAAGCGCTCCGTGCTCGGCTTCCTCTGGACGATGTTGCATCCGTTGCTGCTCATGCTGATCTTTGTGGTGGTCTTTTCCGCGATGTTCCGTGGCCAGTCGCCGCACTACGAGACCTACTTCCTCTCCGCGTATGTTGCCTGGAACTTCTTCTCCCAGACGGTGGTGAGCTCGATGGCTTCCGTGGCCTGGAATGGCGCCCTCATGAAGCGCGTCCGCGTGCCGCCGTCGATCTTCACTCTCTCCAGCGTCCTCTCCGGCCTCTTCAACCTCGGCCTCTCCCTGATCGTCCTCTTCTCGATCATGCTGGTGGTCGGGTCGCCGCTCCATGCGGCGCTCTGGTTTCTTCCCATCAGCCTGCTGATCGTAGGCATCTTCACCTTCGGTATCTCGCTGCTGGTGACGGCTGTGTCGGTCTTCTTCGGCGACGTGCGGGAGATGGTGCAGGCCGGCCTGCCGGCGCTCATGTATCTGACGCCGATCATCTATCCGATCTCGATCATCCCGGATCGGTATCGCTGGCTCGTCAAGCTCAATCCGCTCGTGTATATCGTGGAGACCGTTCGCGACCCGGTCTATTACGGGATCATTCCCGCTCCGATGACGTTGACGATCGCCTCGGTGTTGTCTCTCGGGTCTCTGGCCATCGGCTGGATGGTCTTCCGTCACCTCGCGCCGCGCTTCCACGCGCACCTTTGAACATGAACGTCATCGAGTTGCAGGGTGTCAGCGTCCGGTACCGGGAGGAGAGGATACGCAGCCTGAAGGAGGCGGTGATCCGCAGCGTGACCGCACACCGCAAGGCGGGCTATTTCTACAGCCTCCACGACGTCTCGCTGACGATCCGCGATGGCGAGTCGGTCGGGATCATGGGGGTGAACGGAGCCGGGAAGTCGACGCTGCTGCGCGTGGCCGCGGGGATCATCAGCCCGTCCGAAGGGATCGCCATCAGCCGAGGGACGGTGGCTCCCGTCCTGGCGCTCGGAACGGGATTCGAGTCCGAGCTGTCCGGCCGGGAGAACATTCTCTTCAATGGTGCCCTCCTCGGATTTTCGCGGCGGTACATGCGGTCGCGGGAGGAGGAGATCATCGCCTTCTCCGGCCTCGAGGCCTTCATCGACGCGCCGCTCCGAACGTACTCGACCGGCATGACGGCGCGGCTGGCCTTCGCGGTGGCCACGGCCATCGACGCCGAGACCATCCTGCTCGATGAGATCCTCGCCGTCGGCGACGCCGCCTTCCAGCGTCAGTGTCAGGAGCGGATCGGCCGATTCGTCAGCAGCGGCGCCACGATCGTGCTCGTCTCTCACGATCTCACCACCCTCGAAAGCATGTGCTCGCGGGCGCTTTGGGTATCGGATGGGCGCGTGGTTGCCGACGGTCCCACGTCCGAGGTTGCTGCAAAGTACCGGCAGGCGAACGCGAAGTCGCCGGGGTGAAACAGCTCATCCGCAGATTACGCAGATTACGCAGATGAGAACGTCACGCGACTCTCATCTGCGTGAATCTGCGGACGAGTCTTTCGTATAAAATACGACCCGCGGCCCAAAGGCGACCGCGGGTCGTGTACTACCTGAGGAGCCGGGGAGGTTGATTGCCAAATCGTGTCCTCCTCCGGCCCCTCCTCACTTCTGTTCCGGCGTGACGACGGGGGTGGCCGGTGCCACCTTCGTTGCCGCCTTCTTGCGGCGCGGGGTAAGCGTCCGCTTCATTTCGAGTACGTGCGTCGTCAGCTCGGTTCCCAGGTCTGTCGTCACGAAGCCCTTTGCTACGCGATAGATGCCGCGGGCGATCTTGGCCGCCTTCAGCTTTTTGCGCAGCTTCGTGTTCTCCATACGCTGTGTCAGCGCCTTCGACTCGTCGATGACGCCGCCGGCGGCGAGATCCGAGGCGATGGCTTCGCGCAGTTCGAGGGCGTTGACCCTCAGAAGTCCTCCTACACCTGGGGAAGCCTCGGCGAACAGCACGGCCTTCTCCATGAATTGGATGGTGGTGACGTTAGCCAGACGCCGTTCCGCCTTTGTCAGCGGTTTCGGATCGACTTCGTCGGGAAAGTCAGCGGCAATGATCCGCAGACTGGCGATCTTGGCCTGCGCGTCAGCGGTTTGTGGATTGGTGACCGGCGCCGTCGCCGTGCCCACCGGGGTTTCATTGATAGTGCTCATCTTGTTCTCCTTAAAGGATGGATGGGTTCGTCAGCGCCACGATCGGCGTGTACGAATGAGAGGCAGCCGTACCGGCCACATGCCGCTACGACTTGCATTCATCCAAGCGGTAGGAGGTCCTCGTGTACCACCAGAGGAGATGTGTCCCATCAGATGCCAAAGCGTGGCGCAGCGTCCTATTTCGGAGACACCGCGGACGTATTCGCGAGCACCGAGCCCAATTTCCGTCCGAAGTCGGCGCTCAGCTTGAGTTTGTTGACGTTTTTCTCGAGTTTGCTGGTGTTTTTCTCGAGTTTGCTGGTGTTCTTCTCGAGTTTGCTGGTGTTCTTCTCGAGTTTGTTGGTGTTTTTCTCGAGTTTGCTGGTGTTCTTCTCGAGTTTGTTGGTGTTGTTCTCGAGTTTGCTGGTGTTTTTCTCGAGTTTGTTGGCGTTCACGCCGACAATCTTGATCTTCACGCCAAGATTCTCCTTCTTCACGCCGACTTTCTCGTTCCGGATACCGACTTTCTTGTTCCAGACGACGACTTTCTCGTTCGTGACGACGATTTTCCTGTCGTTCAGGCTGACAGAACCCACCTTCAAACTGACATAGCCTGGCTTCGTTCCGACTCTCCTGCGCCAGAACCTGACTTCGCTTCGCCTTCCGCCGCGCGCGCCTGATCAGATGGAGGCACCGCCTCGCTTCGCGCTGATGCCGGCGGGCCTCCCGCTGCAGCCGCCGCGCCTCCCGCTCCGATTGCCGCGCCTCCCGCTGATACCGCTTGACCTCGACCTCGGATTGGTCATCAGATCCACCGGTGACAACTCCCCCATCCCGCCCGCCCGTCCTCTCGGACCTGCCGTACGGAAAGCGCCCCTGAAAGGGCTGGAAGTCGTCTTTGCGTCCCATGAGCTCGCTCAGTTAATGCGGTTAAGACCATACGCTCTTTCATTTCAAAGAGCAAAACATGCGGTTATCATCATAAAGATGGAATCATACTGAATATCCGAATAATGCCGATGCTCCTCGCTCGGATGCCGTGCGAAGAGGGACGCGAGGAGCAACCTCGCAGGCCGGTTACGCTGGCGGGGTGTCTCGCTGCGCACAACCACCAAGCACTTTGTCATCCTGAGCGAAGGACAGCGCGGGCGCTGCACCTGGGAAAAGAAACCAGAGTCACCCGCGAGAGCCCTTCTCCCCCGGGCACGGGGGAGAAGAGCCTGCCCTGAGCGAGCGAAGCGAGTCGAAGGGTGCCGAAGGCGGATGAGGGGGCCTTCGGCCACGGGTATCTTGGTTATGCCCCCTCACCCGCACTACCCTTTCGCTGCGCTCAGGGTCCGTGTCACCCTCTCCCCGCTTCGCGGGGCGAGGAGATTGGACGTTCTGGAGCGTAACGAAAGCACGCCGGAGGCGTGCGTGAAGATAGCCGGTGGCCACGCCGGAGGCGTAGCCACCGGTTTGCAGGCGAAAGCAAAGGCACCCCGGCAGGGGTGCGTGAACCGTCGAACTCGACATCGTTCTACGCGATCGATCCTGCCTGACTTCACGCACCCCTGCCGGGGTGCCTTCCTCGCATAACCGAACCGGTGGCAACGCCTCCGGCGTGGCCACCGGCTACCCTCACGCACCCCGTTGGGGTGCCGAGAAGCGTCCAAACTCCAGTCCCCGCTTCGCGGGGCGAGGGTGACTCGATTGGGGAGTGCGCCGCTTCATCAACCCGCATAGAACCTGGGAGTTTCTTGGAAGAAGAAATCACGCGCCGTGTTTCCTGTCATCCCGAAGAGCTTGTGCGGGAATCGCGCGCGTCCCGTGCTTCCTGGTTATCTGGGTCAGCGATAACGAGATCACGAAGCCGGCGTCTTGCCGGTATCGCTGGATGTTGGGCGGTCCGAGGCAGCAGCCTTGCCCTGGAGCCTTTTCAACTCGGTCATCCGTGCTTCGAGCCACCGCAGCCGCCCGAGATGATCGAGCTCGAGGCCTGCCAGGATCTGACGGCGTCGCGTCCCCTCGTACGTGCCGTCGAAGTCTGCCCATCCGGATTCGTGGTCAGTGTTCGTCATTCTTCTCTTTCAATCGCAGAAGAGCCTCGATGTCTTCCACATCCCGAGGTCTTCCGGCCGCGCGCTTCATGACGACGAGATCGTCGATGGCCGCAAACGGTACATCGACGACGCCCAGCCTCGCTCGGGTGGCGCGGTCATACAGCTCTTCGAAGGGGAGGGGAGACTCGACGAAGATGTCGACCTCGAATCCAGGCATGCTCGAATTCCAGAGTGAGAAGACCTGAAGGTTCTTCTCCGTGATCCATCGCCTTCGCTCGCTCCCGTCCGCGAACGCGTGAAGGGGGACTGGCGCGCGAGGACGAAAGCCGAGGCGGTCGAACGTGGCAAGCGCCGCCTCGATGTTGAGTTGGTCCATCCCGATGATCAGGTCGAGATCGGCAGTTGCGCGAAGGTAACCGTGAAGCACAACCGCCACACCCCCCACGACGACGTACCGGACACCTGCATTCGACAACTCCGACAGAAGCGACTCGATCTCGCCAAACATGCTCGAGTGAGTGTACCAGCGGGAGAATGAACGAAAGCTGGCGGAGCGCCCGGGGTGCGGCCAGTAGTCTTGGGCGATTGTCCCCGCACCTTCGTTACTGGTTCTGGTCCGAAGCTAAACGAAGGCCCAGCCTTTGCTCCCGACACTCCTCCGTCGAGTGTGGACTCCGCTTCGCCGGAAGTCTCGGATGTCGGCACCTGGAAGCCACCGAGCCGGTCTTACGGTTTTGCGTCACCGTTGCAGAGGTGCAAAGGAAGCGATTGTCATGGTGGTAGAGGTTGGCAAGATTGATGGAGAAGCTGTGTGAAATCCTACTCCCTGTAGAAAAAACGCTTGACTTCCCTGAGGATGTTACCATGCCATTGCATGAATACACGAGTTCGTATGGAACCCCGGATCTCCGTGAACAAACTTGGTGAGTACCTCGTTGCGAAGGCAGGGCGCCGCCTGACAATCATCAGTGATCAGAAGCATCCACGAGATTTCATCGTAGCTCGTTACAACGCTGCCTTCGACGCGATTGCCCGTTGTTTGGCTGCCAGTGGCGATCCGCGCATCATCAGAGCGGCGATGGAAAAGTTGTATGACACTTCGCCAAAGAGCATGTGGCATCAGCAGGACATCGCTCTATCCGTTGAGGCGTTGGACAATTTCCTGAACATGATCGATGACCTGGAACTTTCGGGCTTTGATGTGGTGCGCGCGGCAGAAGGCGCTGTACCAGACTTGACCATCGACAACGTGACAATTAGCGTTCGGCCCGATCTGTATCTTCGCGACAAAGGAACGAAAGAGGTGCGTGGTGCGGTGAAGCTCTCCATCCTTAAGGGGAACGCACCCAAGAATGGACACGAACCTGACGAGGAAGCCGGGATCTACGTTGGGACGGTACTGCACCAGTATGCAAGCGAACTACTGTCATCCAATGAAAAGATTTCGCCATCGCACTGCTTCGTCATCGATGTTTTCGCTCAGCGCGTTTACAGCGCCCCAACGCGCTTTAAGCGGCGACGAGACGAGGTACGCGCAGCATGCAAAGAGATCGCCCGAGGTTGGAGTGAGGCATAGCGCAGTTCAACTCGATGCTTCAGGTGACGACCTCGCGGCCGGCTCCGGGTTATGAGGGGGCACGTGCAACTAGTTCGACTTCGTATCTCCGGCTTTCGTGGAATCAAGAGAGGAACGTTCCACTTTTCTGAACACACGGTTCTGATCGGTCCAAACAGTTCGGGAAAGAGCACAATTGTCGATGCCCTCGCGTTGCTTTTCGGCCGTGAGGTAATGGTCCGCGAGCTAACAGAGCACGACTTTTTCGGGAGTGATCCCGGTCCAGATGTACGCTTTTGTGTCGTCGCGACGCTGACCGGGTTTGAGTCGAACGATCCGGAGGCAAACGAGCAATATTTCCGTGAAGGGCGTGGTGTCGAGAAGTGGTGGAGCCCTTCTAAGCGGACCACCGCTCCAGAACAGTCGAGCGAACACTCGCAACTCTGCCTCGAAATCGGTTACGCGGCCCGTTTTGATCGGGAGAACCTGAGCGTTGAACGAATTCGATATTTCCACGATGACGACGCGATGATCGATCCGTTCCTCGATGACGCAGTAACGCAATTTCCATCCCGGCTCCTCGGTGAGATTGGCTTCTTTGTCGTTCCCGCGTCACGCGCCCGAGAGCGCATTCTGTCGTTCACGTCGGAGATCTTCCGGAGGGTCGTGAAGTCTCAGGCTGCGCTGCCCTCCGAGGAACTTCTTGCTGAGCGTGACCGCTTACGAAACCCGACTTCGCCGGTAGAAAACTCAGCCGCGCTAAGCGGCCTAGTAGGACGTATCAACGATGAGTTTGCACGCCTGCTACCCCAGCAACCAAAGTTTCAGATGCGCATCACGGCTACCGATAGCGAGTCGGTTCTGCAAGGGCTGGTGCCGCATTACCAGTATCTGTCGGAGACCTCGCTTCCCGCTCAACGGCACGGTACCGGGCTGCTTTCACTCCAGACGATGATCCTGCTCTTAGAGTTCGGCA
Organism: Thermoanaerobaculia bacterium; assembly: GCA_038230535.1. Taxonomy (GTDB): domain Bacteria; phylum Acidobacteriota; class Thermoanaerobaculia; order Gp7-AA8; family Gp7-AA8; genus JADGNZ01. The sequence continues at coordinate 3,896 of JBBRNB010000110.1, read as the reverse complement.
GGATGAGACGCGAAGATGGTGGTGGTTTCGTTCTGGCGATTGAGGAGCCTGAGTTACACCTGCCGCCGGGACTCCAGCGGCGGGTCATTCACCGGGCACGCACAGCATCACACCAAACGATCGTGACGACCCACTCCTCCCGAGTAGCTGCGTTCTACCAAGCCACTGAGATCCGAGTTGTTGAGAATGAACATGGGGTAGTTCGAGCCGAACCGCTACACGATGTGCCGATTCGAACCGCCTCGCCCAACTGGCTGCGGCGGTTGCTTCTCGATAGCCGAGAACAGCTTATGGACGCGTTGATGCACGATATCGTGCTGGTGCCCGAGGGAAGAACGGATTTCGAGTGCATTCGTCTGCTCGTCGATGTCTTGGAACTCAGTGATGAAGTGGCTGCACCAGACCGGTCGTCAGCCATCCAGTTCGGAACAAGAATCGGGGTAGTTCCAACACACGATGCCAGCGTTGTCGGAACGTTTCAACTTCTCGCTGCCACGAGACGGGGGGTTACAGTGTTGGTTGATGGAGATCCTACTGGTGACGGTTATATTACGGAGCTACTCGCGCACACGAGCTCTCCCTCCGTGATTCTTCAATGGGCTGCGGGCGAAGCGATTGAGGATATCCTTATCTGGCTTCTCGATCCGATTTCGGACCAAGCGCTCGCTGACCTTTCGTCAGTTCTTCCTCAACCTGTAGCATCACTCCAGGAGCTACTCGGGTTGCTCAAGACAAAACGCAGCAGTAGCGTTCCTGCTGGTTTGAAAGCGGACTATCTCGCGTACGAAGAGATAGCACGAGTTGTCCGTGATTCAAAAGACTCGGCATCCCGTGCATCGACCCTTCTGGCCGCGATCCATCACGCTCTCGCTGGAGAGCAGCAGAGCCGGTTCGAGTTCGATTCAAGGTCAACGGGAGCAACCGCAGTTCTAAAATGGAAAAAGTGAGACCGACACTCTTTGAAGGGGAAGCGGGGAGCGGCAAGACAACGTCTCTCGCGATCATGCTGACATCGCAGCTTCAGTCGATGTCGTTGGCGGAGGGACAGAAGGTGCTAGCGCTGACTTTCATGCACGGCTCTCGGCGCCGACTGCACTCTCGCCTGACACTCATTCCGGGACTGAGGCAACGCTTCACGTGCTGCACGGTTGACAGTCTAGCATGGCAGATCTCACGTAGATGGCGGTCCTTGGCGAGGGCCGTCTTTGGCAATGTCCTCGGTGAAGCGGACGGCTTCGACGCCACATGCGAGGTCGCTGCGGCACTTCTCAATCGAGATGAAGTCAGCCAATGGGTTGCGCGAACATACCCGGTTGTCATAATTGACGAGTTGCAAGACGTTCGGGGGAACAGACTGTCGGTAGTGCGGGAACTTACACGCGTGGCGACGGTGATCGCCGCTGCTGACGAGTTTCAAGATCTCAACGGAGGCGATGGCGAAAACGAAGCAGTCGCATGGATGCACAACAACGCCATTGTTCATCACCTGAATGTGAATCATCGAACGAAATCAAGGGCGCTTCTCAGCGCGGGATCAGCTATACGATCGGGAGTTGATGTTCCAACCGGCGGCGATTTTCGAGTCAAACCGATGCCAAGCCACCACCTTGCGGCTACTTACGCTGCTCTGAAGCTCGCGACAAGCGGAACACGCGATGTCGTCTTTCTGGTCCCAACCGGGCCGAATGCCGCAGACTTCGTTCGCGACACGATCGATAGATTGACGGTTAATCCAATTCACCTCAACGCCCTCAACAGGGATGTCGGTCCGTTTTCGATCATGTGGGAACCCGGTATGGGCGAGGAAGAGGCGAGGATTGCTTCTGCAATCGAGCTACCCGATGATGAAGACGCTGTCTTTAGAATGTGTGACCTTCGGTTCGATTCTCGTCTAGTCGGTGTTTCGGATGTCTCAGAGGCACTGCGGAGGAGGCGATCGTTGACCGGCCAGACGATCTACTCCGTCCCGGATGTCCGGCTCCAGATCAAGAAAGTGGTCCAGCAGAGCCGATCTTTTCGGACGCGGGACGATACGCGCCTTCGAGCGATGACCGTCCATCAAGCCAAGAATCGAGAATTTCGAGGCGTGATTGTCCTCTGGCCCTATGAAGTCGGCGGTTCGGCCGGGAAGCAAAGGCGTCTTCTTTACAACGCGACAACCCGCGCACGGGAGTGGGTGCTTGTGCTTGTTCAGGACCCATCTCGGAAGCGCGTCTCGGCGCCCCCGTTCATGAGTGTCGCACGTCCAGCGCGAGCAGCCGCTTCAACGGCGAGATCATCACGACGGCGTCGGTGACTGACCTCGACTGGTTGGTTGTTCGTACTCATCGAGCTGCGCGTCCGATCCGCGCGACAACGAGGGCTCCCCCCTGTAGTACGATCCGGCCTCACGAAATGGAAGGAAGGTGGTCATGACTATTCCCCGCGAGGACTACGAACTTCGTCTGCGTTGGACGGATCCGAAGGCGCTGAGCAGCAATGTCCTCGACCTGGTCGCCGCGTCCCATGACGAGCCGGTGGCGCTTGTGGGATGGGAAGCGAGCGACAGCGGCAGGTTCATCGAGGCCGGCTTCTCCGTGATCCGCTTCACGAAGAGCGGCAAGATCAGGTGGCAGAGCACGCACACGCTCTGCGGGACGGCTGCCGGCGATTGCGGCCGCTGGGTTATGAGGTACGGTGCGATCACCACCGACGGCAAGCGATTCATCGTCGTCGCTACGATCGTCGACGCCCACAAACCCAACATATTCGAGTCGATCGCAATCGGCATCGACGACGGCGGCACGGTCGTTTGGAGCCACCGATATCAGACCACCTTCAGCCTCGGCCGGGCCATCGGCATCGTGCCGCTGGCGAAACCGGGGCACTTCCTCGTCGCTTCGCGCAATAAGGAGGAGACGGATACCTGGCTCTACGGCATCGACCGCAATGGCGCGCTGACCGGCCTGGAGATGAGGTTCTTCAACAAGTTCGTGCAGCGTCTGCGCGCGCTGCCTACGCAAGGCATCTTCGTCCTCGGCACGGACAATGACGATTCTTCGCATCCGCTCGGATGGATCCTGAACGTTGATCCAACAACCGAGAAGCGTGCATGGGAACGGACCTACGATCCAGGTGACGGTACGATCTTGCGCTGGTATGACGCCGCGGAAGGGAAGGGTACCGTCACGGCAATCGGCAACATCGGCGACACAGGCAATCCGTTTGTGGCCACGCTTGCCGGAAAGGGCGCGCCGGACGCCGGCAACGTCCGTACTTCGTTCCAGCCGCAGGCAGAAGGCGCCACAATGCGCTTCAACGGAATCGCCAACGTTCCAACGCCGGCATCGACGTCATCCATCTGCGGTGAGCTCAACGGCGCGGCCTGGCACATCGCCGTCGACGACTCGGTCAATTTTCTCTGGCAGAAAAAGTACAACCACGGCGGCTCGAGCGCGACGCTCACGCCGATCCTCTTCCCGGACAAAGACGTCATCATCGCCGGCGGCCTCGCCATCGTCCCCGGCGATCCTGTGCGCGGCCTGCTCGTGCGATCGAAGGCCGCGATCGGCAGTCCCGCGCCATTCGCGTGTGGCGAGGAGACAAACGCAGTGTTCGAGCCCGTGGCACTGTCGAGCGAGACCATCAAATCGCCGTTCAAAGACCTCGCCATGAGCGCCTCGCCCTGGTTCGTCAATCAGGCGCCCCTGATCGAGGTCGATGAGGGTTGTTTGCCGTAGGTGGCCGGAGAACCTATCCGCAGATGACGCAGATGTACGCAGATAAAACCTTCTCACCACGGAGGCAGAGAGGACACAGAGAAAACTCTGGGCTCTCTGTGTCTCGGTCTTATCTGCGGACATCTGCGTCATCTGCGGATGAAGGGTTTTAGCCGAACTACACAAGGGCGTAGAGGT
>JBBRNB010000109.1:0-22792 GCA_038230535.1 Thermoanaerobaculia bacterium | reverse complement strand
GAAAATCAAATCAACTCGGCATTCTGCAAGTTTGGCTTTCAGTTGCGGCCACAACTTACACGCACCTGATGACCTCAGCCTCTGACCCGCGACGGAGTTAAGTTGATTTTCCAGATACCCCAACTTGACTCCACAACCTCCTGTCAGCGGAGAAGTTGTTGCCGGCCCACAATCTCGTGGACCTCATCCGATTCGAAGCCACCACCTGGTATCCGTTCCGATCGAAGGCGGCAGCTCAACTCGCCGGTTGCTTGATCGACAGTAACCACATTCATCGATTCCGCGTTCCCAATTAACTGTCATCCTGAGGCTGGCGAAGCCGCGGAGCGGCGTAGCGCGCCGAAGGACCCCCCAACTACAGGCCGGCAGGGAGGGGGGAAGCACTCAGGCAACAAGATCGCAGAACGGTAAGACCACCCACCTCCCCGCCTGTATTTGGGGGGTCCTTCGGCGCGCTACGCCGCTCCGCGGCTCCGCCAGCCTCAGGATGACAGGTATGTGGAAGGCTGGATTCCTCCCACGCCTTGAGCCTCCGGCCGGCAACGGAGTTGAGTTGAGTTTTCAGAGGCGGCTCCGAACTAAGCTGCGCGTGGAGTTCCGCCTGCTGCAAAGCAATCAACCCGTTTCGCCGCGTGCACCGGACGTTTCGACGTACGCGCCGGCCGGCGCACTGCTTGATCCAGGTCGCACACAGTGTATGCCGGGCGGCGCGCACTTCCGACAGGGAACTCGCGCCGCTGCAAGTGCAGGCGGCTTAACAGTTTAGCATTAGCGCGGAAGAAGAAGGCCTGACACACACTCAGGCTCTCGAAGAACTGTGGCGCTCGCGAAAACGAAGGCCGCAGTCATGAAACGCGAGCGCGTCGCCCAATAACCGTAGGTGCTGCACGGCGTGGAGCCTGTACTGAGGGCGAATCCGATTCGTGTCCAGATGATGGTGCCGTGGTGAGGCGGACAACGACCACTACCTAAACCCAACCCTCGCGAACCGCCGCTTCCCCACCTTCAGCACATACGACTTGCCGGGGGAAGCATCCAACGTCGCGCGAGGGTCGCTCACCTTCGCATCATCCACCAGCACTCCACCCTGCGCGATCACCCGTTGCGCGTCCTTGTTCGACTCGGAGAGGCGGGCAGCCACGATGATCTTGAACAGCAACTGCGGTTCGGAGGCCGAGGGGAGAGAGACCTCCTCGATCTCCGCCGGTGCCTGACGATCGCTGAAGACCCGTCGGAACTCTTCCTCGGCGGCATCCGCGGACGCGGGGTCGTGGAAGTCGCGGATGATCGATTTGGCGAGCTCGCGTTTGGCTTCCATCGGGTGCAGTGAGGCTTGCCTGGCTGCGATCTCGGCTGGGGTCAGGTCGGTGCAGAGGGTGTAGTACTTCCACATCATCTCGTCGGAGAGTGACATCACTTTGCCGAACATCGAGCCGGGGTCTTCGTTGATGCCGATGTAGTTGCCGAGGGACTTCGACATCTTCTCGATGCCGTCGAGCCCTTCGATCAGCGGCGTGGTGATGACTACCTGCGGCTCGAGGCCGTATTCGCGCATCAGGTCGCGGCCGACCAGGAGGTTGAAGAGCTGGTCGGTGCCGCCCATCTCCACATCAGCCTTGAGAGCCACGGAGTCGTAGCCTTGCGCGAGCGGGTAGAGCAGCTCGTGGATGGCGATCGGCTGATGATTGTCGAAGCGTTTGCGGAAGTCGTCGCGCTCGAGGATGCGGGCGAGTGTGTACTTCGCCGCCAGACGGATCATCCCCTCGGAGCCGAGGGCGCCGAGCCATTCGGAGTTGAATCGGATCTCGGTCGTCGCCGGGTCGAGGATCTTGAAGATCTGCTGTTTGTAGGTCTCGGCGTTCTGCAGGATCTCCTCGTGCGAGAGGGGCGGACGCGTGGCCTTCTTGCCGGTGGGGTCGCCGATCATCCCGGTGAAATCGCCGATCAGGAAGATGACGCGGTGCCCGAGTTGCTGGAAGTGCTTCATCTTCCGGATCACGACCGTGTGTCCGAGGTGAATGTCCGGCGCGGTGGGGTCGAAGCCGACCTTCACCGTGAGCGGCTTGCCACGGGCCAGCTTCGTCTTCAGATCCTTGCGTTCAATGAAGTCGACCGTCCCCTTGCCGAGGAAGTCGATCTGTTCGTCGAGAGTCATGGGCGGGATTGTAAGTTGTGTCGCGGTTCCGACGTCTGGCCCTTCGAGGTAGTGGGTCAGTTTGATGTTACAGGTTCTCATGCCGGGATGATCGCCTCGCCCGCTCCCCACGTTCCGGTCTCGATCGACTCCCGTGCTTCGATCAGAGCAACCAAGTCCGCCATGCTCCAGAGCTGATCGGTGACGCCTGCCGCCATGGCCGGAGTGCAGCGGATCGTCTGATGGATGCGGATGAAGTTGTAGTGAAACATGAAGAGCGAAATCATGTGGCAGTGATTCTCGAACTTCTTGCTGAAGCCGTTCGTCAACCGGGTGAAGCGGCGCATCCCCATCCGCATGGTCAGGTTCGCGCGCTCCACGTACGAGGTGCTGATGTGGTCGCGGTCGGGATCGCCCGCGATGATGGCCGTCTCCATCCCATGAATGCGGCCCGGTGAGTAGCGCGTCTCGGGCGAATGATCGTTATCGCTGGAGCCATACAGTTTTGTCAGCATGGCGTAATCGATGTCGCCGCCGAACGCTTCCTCGGTTGCGTTGAGGTAGAGCTTGAGTCCGTCCGTCGTCATCTGGATTTTGTTCGCGAGACGATCGGCCACATCGCCGATGAACTGCGCCGCGCTCCATTCGTCACGTGAGCCGACGAACCACGACACCATCAGCTTGTTGTCGCTGTCGATGCAGGTCCAAGTCCAAACCGATCCGACCGTGAACGGCGACGACTCACGGATCGCCTTGGGGATGTTCCGGTCCTTCCCGTAGACGAACGACCAGATTTCATCGCACTGCACGCGCTTGCACGGCAGATTCCGGAGGATGGCGTCCTGATACTCGGCAGCGACCTTCCCGGCCTGCACGAGGAGCTTCGTGACGGTGTTCTTCGCAACGCCGGTCAGGCGAACCGTGGAGCGGATGCTGTTTCCTTCCACGAGGCAGGAGAGGACGGCGGCACGGCGTTCGGGAGTCAGCTTGTTCATGACGACAATATAGGTCCAGATCGTATCTCTGTCAAGGCAAAATGTACGGTGGTACTTGACATGCGTACATTTCTGCCTTATCTTGAACCCGTGAACGATTCAGCTACCGATCCCTCCTCTCCGCCGCCGCATCCCGGAAGGCTGTTACGGGCGATGCTTGACGACAAAGGTTGGACGCAGGACGACCTAGCCGCCGTCACTGGATGGCGACGACAAAGCATCAGCAACATCGTATCAGGGAAGGCTGGAATCACTCCCGCGATGGCCGTTGCGCTAGCCGCGGCTTTCGGCAACGAGCCAGCGGAATGGTTGCGGTGGAATGCGCAATACGAACTGACCCTAGCGGAAGTTGACCACGTCGCCGTCGAGCGTCGAGCCAAAATCTTCGGCAAGGCCCCGATTAGAGACATGCAGAAGCGCGGATGGATAACCGGAACCGACGACGAAGCCGCGCTCGAAGCCGCGCTCGAAGGGTTCTTCGGCGCACCACTCGACGCCGCGATTTCTTTCCCGGTCGCCGCTAAACGAACGGTGCAACTTGAAGAATTGAACGCGGCAGAACGCGCGTGGTGCTTTCGTGCGCGACAACTCGCGAGCGTTGTCCCGGTCGAGGCGCCATTCTCTCCGAACCGGCTCGCTTCAGCGGAAAGGATGCTCCGACAGGCGGCAGCGTTTCCGAAGGAGATTCGCAAGGTGCCACGCATCCTTTCGGAGCATGGTATTCGCTTCATGGTTATCGAGCCGTTACCGACCGTCAAAATGGATGGGGCAGCCTTTTGGCTTGACGAACATAGTCCGGTCATCGCGGTGTCCGTTCGCTACGATCGTGTGGATGCGTTTTGGTTCACCGTTATGCACGAGTTTAAACATATCGAGCACGCTGATTCCTACTCCTTTGATTCAAACATCATCAGCGAACGTGACGGCAAGATATCGATCGTGCTCGCGCGTGACGACGCCGAACAAAGGGCGAACGCCGCCGCGTCGGATGCGCTCGTTCCGGATGACGAGTTAACGTCGTTCATCCGTCGCCTTGCTCCGCTCTACTCAAAAGAACGACTCATCCAGTTCGCTCACAGGATGAAAATTCACCCCGGCATCATCGTTGGGCAACTGCAACACCGCGGCGAACTCGGTTACAGGGCTCATCGGGAACTCCTGGTGAAGATCAGGTCGATCATCACAGGGACTGCCTTAACGGACGGATGGGGGCAAAGCATCAGCCCTTACCTCGCCTAGGAGACATCGGACCAATGGCAAGCAGAGCCCCGGTAGTGCCCTTCCCCCAAGGGTCAAAAGCCCGCGAAATCGACTACATCATCGAGCAATATCACAAGGCTCATCCAGACGAAGACCCAGAAGAAACCCGGCCGGACCTCATCGCTGAATGGGCTTTCGAAAAAGGCTTGTGGAGGCGTCCGCCTGTCGATCCCGTGGAACTCCTTCGCCGTGACATCTCGCGTCATCTTCGCGGCGTTTACTTCACGGACCCGCAAGGGCGCGAGGTCAGAAAGAATCACGCGATCTTTATCGAAGTGATGACGCCTACCGGCATCAAGCGCCGCTCTGTCTGGAAGGAACTCTTTCTATCGCCTCCTCCCCACATCACGGCGTCATTGCAACTTCGCAGGCGTGGTGTGGTGCGGGATGCTGTCCAGATGGATTTGGATTTCAAGTCCTACAACGACAACAACATCTTTGGAGCGACGTTGCTGCCGATGGACTTCAATCTCAATAAGGACATCGAAGAACTCAATCTTCCAACGACATACCCGGACGATGACGGGGACGAACCGATATAGAAACGGTCTCTCGGAGGAGGTGTCCATGGCAAGCATGACAACAGGCGGCCCGGAGTGAGTCCGGGCCATCCCGCGCTACTTGGTCGCGCCGTTCTTCTTCGCCGGAGGCGGCGCGACCTTCTTTAGGTTGCCACGGTTCGGAGGCTGTTCCGATCGCTCGATCAGTTCATCGAACACGCGACGTGCGTTCTGGACCACGTCAAGCTGCGGCTTCCTCGGCTTCGTCACGATGGCAGTTTACTCCGGTCGCCTCTCGCGTTCGATGACTTCATTCGCGACCCTGACGAATGCATCAGCGATGACCGATTTCGTCTCCTCGTGAACTCGATCGCGGATCTCGTCTGACATGTCGTGAATGCGTTCCTGCGCGTCTTCGTCATCGTCCGGCCATTTCAAGATCCGGGTAACGGCGACCGCATCCGAGTACAAGCCTCCGCTGATTGCGTCTTCGTGCATCCTTCGCACGAACTTCGCGCCGTGTTCTTCCGTGACGATAGGCGCCGTCTCTACCTTCGGCGGACCGAGTGCTTCCACGCTGCGCTGCCGTTCCGCTTCGATCACGGCGTTCGCCACGCGTACGAACGTCTCGGAAATCTGCTCTTTCATCGCCTCGAAGACGCGACCGCAGATATCGTCCTCTAAGTCGTGGGTGTGCGACTGCGCGCTATGTTCATCAAGGGTTCCGTCCGGCCACGTCATGATCTCGGTATTGCTGCAAGCCTCCGCGATCTGTCCATCAAACCAACCTTGCGCGAACCGTCTGCCGTGCTCCATCGTCACGGCGTTGACGGTTTCAATCTTCGGAGGGTTCACGACGTCTCCTTCAGAGCGCGGAGAGCCGCTTCATCGGCGCGCGCGAGTTCAAACAACTCCACGACGTATACCGAGCGATCACGCATGAGGCCAGCCGCTTCCGCGAGTGCAACCATGGTGCGGCGCGAGGGTTCCATGTCGCCACGACGCAGCCGGAGGAGTTGCGCGCGACTGATCCCAGCCTGACGCGCGAATGCGGAAGGCATCGCGCCCCATGCCGTCAGGTACTCTTGCAGTCGAGTGGCTCGCATCTCAGTCCCGATCGAAACGTATCGACTGTAACGAGCCTAACGAGCGTTGTCAATAGGTAGCCGAAGGTGTCGAATACTCACGTGCAGAGCGAAGCTGAGATGTTCGGGAAGGCGCTGAAGCGTCGGCGCGAAAAACGCGGACTGACACAGGAAGCGCTCGCGCACGAAGCCGGGATCACGGCAAGTTACGCAGGACTTGTGGAGCGAGGCCAGAAGGTGCCGAGTCTCACGATCGTACTCCGACTGTGTCTCGCGCTCGAATGCTCGCCGGGCGATCTCCTCGGCGACTTCACGATGACGGCGCTTCGCAGTCTGTTCAAGTGAGAGGTGGCGCAGTTTAGTGGAGTCGCCCCTCACCCCATCACCGAGGGCTACTCACATATAATTTCAAACTGACCCACTACCCCCTTCGAGCGGAATTTGACACAACGCACCCGCGTCTCTACACTCACCGCTTCGAAAATGAACACCACCTTCGTTCATGCGCGACACCACCAGCATCACCATGTGATGTAGGGGCGTCGCACGCGCCCCGACCGGACAAGGGGGCGCTCAGCGAAGGATGTAGCCGGCTGACCTGAACCTCTTCTCCGATACGGAAAAGAGGTTTTTGACTTTATGGCTGCTGCGAAATCGAGATATCCAACAGGCGTTCACCCGTTGCTGGTCGAAGAGACCGCCCGGCGGAGGCGCGTCGAGGCGCGCTTCGTCGACACATTCGCCGGCGCCGGCTTCGCCGAGGTCGTCCTGCCGATCATTGATTATGTCGAGCCCTACTCATCGCTCGTTGACAGCGCGTCGGCCAAACAGAGCTACCGTTTCGTCGACCGCGAAGGCGACCTCGTCGCCATCCGCGCCGACTTCACGCCGATGCTTGCCCGTGCCCTGGCACCGGCGATGTCCGCCGGCGATCTCCCGCTTCGCCTCTTCTACCGCGGCGATGTGATCCGCGTCGAAGCCTCCCGTCTGGGTGCGAACAGGGAGCTGTTCCAGATCGGCGCGGAGATCATCGGCGACGACTCCATCGATGCCGACGTGGCCATGCTCCGGCTTGCCGCCGATCTCGTTCGCGCTCCCGGCAAGGAGCCGGCGGTGGTTTATAACGACGCCTCGATCGCTGCATCGCTGATCGCGCAGTCGGGTGCGGTACGCGAAGCGCTGGCGGCCAAGCGGATGTCATCCAACGTGCCAGCGGCACTGGCAACGATCGTCGCGAAACTCATCTCCGGCGAAGCGACTGTCGACGATGTGGCTCCGTTCGCCTCCGAGGCGGCTGCGCGATTGCGTGCGATCGGCGACGCACTTGGAACCGACCCGGTCTTCACCCTTCACCTCGACGATGTCGACGAGAACGCCGGCTACTACACCGGTCTGCGCTTTCGCGTTTACGCAGATGGCGCGAAGGTCGCACAGGGGGGACGGTACGACACTCTCTACGAACGCTTCGGCCAGCGCGCCGCGGCGATCGGCTTCACATTCACGATCGACGATCTGGACTGAAACGACATGCGCATTGCCATTCCCAAGGGACGATTGCAGGATCCAGCGCTTGGCGTATTCGCCGGCGCCGGATACGACGTACCGGACGAAGCAGACCTGAAGACGCGTAGGCTCGTCTTCGACCGCGGCGGAATCGAATGGATCCTGGTCAAAGACTGCGACGTACCGGTCTACGTCGAGCATGGCGCCGCCGATGCGGGCATCGCCGGCCTCGATCAGATTCTCGAGCACGAGTGTACGGCCTACCAGCCCGTAGAGTTTGCGTTCGGCCGCTGCCGGATGATGCTGATCGCCGCCCCCGGCGCGCCGCCGCTGACGAAGGTGGCCACCAAGTATCCCCGCATCACGCGCCAATTCCTCGAGAGCCGAGGCATCCGCGCCGAGATCGTCCCCCTCGGCGGCTCGGTGGAGCTGGCGGCGGTGCTGAAGCTGACCTCCCACGTCGTCGATCTGGTCGAGACCGGCGAAACGGTGCGGGTTCATAAACTGGAGTTGCAGGACGTGATCGCGGAGATCTCGCCGAGGTTGATCGTCGGAAAGGGTTTCTATCGGACGGAGCCGAAGCTGGTGCGGGAGTTGATCGGCAGGATCGAGGAGGCGGTGAATGTGGCCAGGTGAGGCGGGCATCAAAGCAGGCACGCCGGAGGCGTGCGTGAAGGTAGCCGGTGGCCACGCCGGAGGCGTTGCCACCGGTTTGCGGACGGATTCAAAAGCACCCCGGCAGGGGTGCGTGAACGGTTCGTTCGCCGGGAACCATGTATCCAGTGAACTGATTCACGTCACGGCCCTTCGATCCTGCCTGACTTCACGCACCCCTGCCGGGGTGCATTTCCTTAGACAACGGAACCGGTGGCAACGCCTCCGGCGTGGCCACCGGCTACCCTCACGCACCCCGCTGGGGTGCCGGTCATGAGAGCCGTAGATATCGACACCGCCCTCCGCTCGCTCGAAGTGCGCCGCAACGCTTCGAACGAGACCGCCCTGCGCGTCGCGGGCGACATGATCGCCGGCGTTCGCGCGCGTGGTGATGCCTTCGTCCGCGAACAGATCGCGCGCTTCGATGGGGTGACGGTCGACGACATTCTCATCGCGCCGCGTGAGACGTCGATCGAGCCGGCGATGTGCGATGCGATCGAGATGGCCATCGAGCGGATCGACGCGTTTCACCGTCCGCAGCTTCCGCAGTCCTATCTCTGGAATGGGATGGAGCACCGCGTCCAGCCGCTGCGGCGCGTCGGAATCTATGTTCCGGGAGGACGGGCGGTCTATCTGTCGACGCTGATCATGTGCGCCGTGCCGGCGCGGATCGCCGGCGTGCGCGAACTGGTGGTCATCACCACTCCTTCCGCCGCGTCGCGTGACGAGCTCCACTACGCCTGTACGCTGCTCGGCGTCAGTGCGATCTACCAGTGCGGTGGCGCGGCCGGCATCGCCGCGGCATCGCTCGGAACTCAGTCATTGAAACGCGTCGACAAGATCGTCGGACCCGGCAACCAATACGTGACCGCGGCGAAAGCACTCCTGGTCGGAACTGTCGGTATCGATATGACCGCCGGACCGACCGAGCTGGTGGTGATCGCCGACCAGTCGTCGAACACCGCGCTCGTACAAGCGGACCTCGATGCGCAGGCCGAACATGGCAGCGACTCCGCGGTCATCTGCATCGCCATCGGTCCTGCCCTGAACGTCCAGGCGACGCTGAATCTCGGCGTGGCGTCGATCGATGAAGCGATTGATCTGGCGGACCGCATCGCCCCGGAGCACGTGTCGATCCACGCGGGCGATGCTCAACAGATCGCCGCGCGGCTGGAGAATTGCGGCGCGATCTTCTGCGGACCGTTCTCGCCGGTGGCGGCGGGCGACTACGTGGCCGGACCGAATCACGTTCTGCCGACCGGGGGGAGCGCGCGCTTCTTCTCTCCCCTCGGCGTTTACGACTTCGTGAAACGCTCGAACATCATCACTCTGACCGCGCAGGAGCTGGAGAGCATCAGCGACGCGGGTCAGCGCATCGCCAACTTTGAAGGGTTGCCCAAACACGCCGCGTCGATCGCGGCCCGGAGGACCGAATGTCCCGTGACGTCGTAGCGGCCATGACTGCCTACACGCTGGAGTTGCGCGAGGCCGAGATCAAGCTCAATCAGAACGAGAGTCCGAACGATTTTCCGCACGAGCTCAAGGAGCAGGTACTGGCGCGCTTCCTGGAACGGCCGTGGAACATCTATCCCGACTTCGAGTCGATGCTTCTGCGCGGCGCCCTGGCGAAAGCCTATGGATACGCCGTCGAGAACGTCCTGGTAGGCAACGGCTCGAACGAACTGCTGGCGGCCACGATCCCGACGTTCGTCGGCCCGGGCACACCGGTGGTGCTCTCGAAACCGAGCTTCGCGCTGTATGAGAAGCTCGTGGCGGTCGCCGGCGGGATCGCGCTGCCGATCTCTGTCCAGCCGGAGACAGGGTTCCTTCCTCTCGAGGAGATGCTCCGCGCCATCGAGCGGTGCGACAACGCCATCGTCATCGTCTGCTCGCCGAACAACCCGACCGGAAGCGTTCTGCCGGACGGTGGCATCGACGCGCTGCTCGCTACCGGCGCTACGGTGCTCTTCGACCGGGCCTACGGCGACTTTGCGGAAGATACGATGCCGCCGCTGCACGACCGGCTGGTCACGTTCTCCACGTTCTCGAAGGCCTGGGGCCTGGCGGGACTGCGGATCGGCTGGCTTGCCTCGACGGCAGCGACCTGCCGCGAGATCCGCAAAGTGAAGTTGCCGTATTCGCTCAACGTCATCAGCGAAGCGGTCGCAGCGACGGCGCTCGAGCACGGCGAGATCCGCACCCGCAACGTTGCCAGCACGATCGCAGAGCGTGAGCGCATGTTCGCCGCGATGCGGAACATCGATGGAGTGACGCCCTTTCCGTCGCGCTCGAACTTCATCGCTTTCACCACGCGGCGAGACGCCAAGGACGTCTTCAACGCTCTGCACGCCGGCGGCATCCTCATTCGTGACATTCGGGCCGCCGTAACGAACGCTCTCCGTGTCTCGGCCGGCAGCCCCGCTCAGAACGATGCATTCCTGGAGGCGCTCTCGACATGCGCGTAGCCACGATCACCCGCACAACGAAAGAAACGAACGTCGCCGTCACGGTCAATCTCGACGGCGACGGCACGCACTCGCGCATCCAGACGCCGGTCGGCTTCCTCTCGCACATGCTCGACGTCATCGCCCGTCACGGACGTGTCGATCTCGATATCGTCTCCGAGGGGGATACCCACATCGACTATCACCACACGGTGGAAGACACGGCCCTTGTGCTGGGTGAGGCCTTCGCGCAGGCGCTCGGCGACAAGCGCGGCATCCGCCGCTTTGGCCACGCCTACGTACCGCTCGACGAGGCACTGGCCCGCGTCGTCGTCGACTTCGCCGGCCGTCCGTACCTCGTCTTCGAGGTGACCATCGACCGCGAGATGCTGCTCATCCACAAAGACTTCCCCTTCGCCCTGGTCGAAGAGTTCTTCAAGTCGTTCGCCAACAAGTGCGCATGCAACATCCATATCGATCTCATCCGCGGCCGCAACGGACACCACGCCGCGGAGTCGATCTTCAAGGCCTTCGCGATTGCGTTGCGGGAAGCGAAGGCGGTGGTGGGGAGTGAGATTCCCAGCACGAAGGGCGTGATTTGAGCAAGGCATCAAGCTCTGGCTCCGCAAATGACACGACATTTTCCTATCGAGAGTCGTCGAGTCATTTCAAAACAAGTCCAGTGTGAATTCGGCCCAGTATGGTCACGAAAATCAGAATTGCCATGACGACTGTCACTCTCATCGACTCCCCCGTCGCGAACGTCGCCAACATCGCCCGAGCACTCCGCACGGCGGGCGCTGAGCTGGACGTCACGCGCGATCCCAACGCCATCGCGAAGGCGAACAAGCTGGTCCTTCCTGGCGTCGGCTCATTCATCGCCGCGATGCGGTGGTTGACGGAGAACCGCATCGATGACGCCATCCGCGAGGCAGTCTCGAGCGGCGCTTCGCTTCTCGGCATCTGTGTCGGACACCAACTCCTCTTCGATGTTTCGCACGAGATGGGCACCACACCAGGGCTCGGATTCATTCGCGGCGAGGTGCGCAAGTTCGACGGCGTTCTTCCGGTGCCGCAGATCGGCTGGAACCGTGTGGCCGCGCGTGGGGAGCTCTTCGATGGCGTCGAAGACAGCGTCTTCTACTTCGTCAATTCGTATGCGGCGTCGAACGTTCCGGACGAGATCGCGCGCGCCGGCTACGGAGGGCCCTTCACCGCGGCGGTTCACCGCGGCAGGGTTTTCGGGGTGCAGTTTCATCCCGAGAAGTCGTCGGCGGCAGGGCTTCGCGTCCTGAGGAACTTCATCGCATGGAGGTAATCCCGTCGATCGACATTCTCGACGGGCGCGTGGTCCGCCTGCTGCAGGGCGATTTCGCGCGCGTCACGACGTACGGCGATCCGGACACGGTCCTCGATACGCTCGATGTGCCGCGCGGCTCGCGGCTGCACCTCGTCGACCTGGAAGCCTCGCGCAGCGGCAAGCCAGTCGAGAGCGCAGTCGTGCGACGGCTGGCCGCGCGCGGCCTTCGCATCCAGGCTGGTGGCGGCATTCGATCAGTCGCCGGCGCGCGTGAGTGGATCGAGGCCGGAGCGGAGAAGGTGGTCATCGGCACGGTCGCGGCAGACTCTCCCGACATCTTGCAGGCCATCGCCGGCGAGCTCGGCGCGGATCGCCTCATCGCCGCGATCGACGTTCGCGATGGAATCGTTCGCGTAGCAGGATGGGAGCGTGACGCGAAGTCTTCGCTCGCCGAGGTACTGGCGCGGGTCGAAGAGTTGAGCATCGGTGAGGTGCTCATCACCGACATCAGCAAAGACGGTGCGATGCTCGGACCCTCCTTCGCTCTCTACCGGTCGCTGCGCACGAAGATGCGCATCATCGCCTCAGGCGGCGTCTCGACCGTCAGCGACGTCGTTTCGCTCGGCCGCATTGCCGGCATCGGAGCGTGCGTCATCGGGCGAGCCATGCTCGACGGACGGATCCGGTTGGCCGAGGCGCGGGCGCGCGTGGGAACGCAGAACGCCATCCCCGAGCGCATCATCCCCTGCCTCGACGTTCGCGACGGCCGCGTCGTGAAGGGCGTCAACTTCGTCGATCTCCGCGATGCGGGCGATCCGGTGGAGTGCGCGGTCCGCTACGAGGCGGAAGGGGCCGATGAGCTGGTCATTCTCGACATCTCCGCCACAGACGCGAACCGCTCCACGGCGCTGGAGACCGTACGCGGCGTCTCGGAGTCACTCTTCATCCCGCTCACCGTCGGCGGCGGCGTGCGGACCGTCGATGACTTTCGCGCGCTGCTCGGCGCCGGCGCCGACCGCGTTGCCATCAACACCGCTGCCATCCGGAGACCGGAGCTCATCGAAGAGTGCTCATCCGAGTTCGGTGTGCAGGCGGTAGTGCTTTCGTGCGATGCGAAACGCGCAGGCGATCATTTCGAAGCGATGGTACGCGGCGGCAGGGAGTCGTCGGGAGTCGATGCCGTCGCCTGGTGCCGCCGCGCCGAGGAGCTGGGCGCGGGAGAGATTCTCCTCACCTCGGTCGACCGCGATGGGACCAACAGCGGCTACGACATCGACCTGCTTCGCGCCGTTTCGAGCATCGTCAAGATCGGTGTCATCGCCTCAGGTGGCGCCGGAAGCGTGGAACACTTTCGCGACGCCATCGAAGCCGGCGGCGCCCGCGCAGTCCTCGCCGCATCACTCTTTCACGACCGCCGGTTGACCATCGGCGAGGTGAAGCAGTTTCTGGCTAGTGAAGGGATACCGGTGCGGTGAGGTGGTGGATCAGTGGATCAGTGGAGCAGTAGATCGGTGGAGCAGTGGATCGGGGGATAGGTGCGTCAGAGGATAGGGTGGCCACGCGGGAGGCGTTGCCGCCGGTCAATGGAGTATGCAAAGGCACCCCGGTAGAGGTGCGCGAACCATTCGGCGATGCTATGTCGTGCTCGTGGAACCGTCGATTTCACGCACCCCTGCCGGGGTGCCGCCGAATCTACGACTGGTCCGGTGGCAACGCCTCCGGCGTGGCCACCGGCTACCCTCACGCACCCCGTTGGGGTGCCCGCGAAACGTAACTTCTTGTTCTGACCCACTGATCCACCGATCCACTGATCAACCAATCTACTGACCCACTGACCCACTGATCGACTGATCAACCAATCTACTGACCCACTGACCCACTGATCCACTGATCGACTAGACAAGGACCAACCAATGACCAACGACACAAACCCACTCACACCCGCCATCATCCAGGATGCACGAACGGGCGAGGTGCTGACACTCGCCTACATGAATGCTGAGTCGTTGCAACGGACGCGCGAGACGGGCGAGACGTGGCTGTGGAGCCGTTCGCGCAACGAGTTGTGGCACAAGGGGGCGACCTCGGGTAACACCCAGCGCGTCGTCGCCATCAGCGAAGACTGTGACCGCGATGCGCTCGTCCTCAGCGTCATCCCCAATGGTCCGGCGTGTCATACCGGGGCGCGGTCGTGCTTCACAGGCGTGCCGCCGCGGACGCTCGACCGGTTGATGAACGTCCTCCGCGACCGCCGCGCAAATCGGCCCGAGGGGTCGTACAGTGCGAAACTCTTCAGCGGCGGACGAGGGCGCATCGTCAAGAAAATCGGCGAGGAAGCGACCGAGGTCGTCATCGCCGCATTGAGCGAGACGCGCGAACGGATGGTCAGCGAGATCGCCGACCTGGTCTTCCACATCAGCGTGTTGATGGCGAACGAGGGGATCGAATGGAGCGAGGTGGAGGGGGAGTTGGCGACACGGGAGAAGTGAGCAGTGGATTGGTGGGTCAGTGGATCAGTAGATCAGTGGATCGGTAGATCAGAACTACGCCACTTGTTTCTGATCCACTGATCCACTGATTCACTGATCCACTGATCTACCAACCGGCCGATTCACTCTTCCTCATCCATCTGAGCGTCGATTCGCCGGAGAGTGGCGGAGTTGAAGGTGCTTTTCCGCTTTCTCGAGTAGAAGGGCATCGTGTACCCAGGCCGGATCCGCATATCAATATTCTTGAATTGACGCCGGCACCGCCACGGCTCTATAACCGCATGAACATGAGCGGCCACAGCGACTCCTCGATGCAATTCCCCTACGGTGCCGCGCGTGGGTCCGCTCTCATCCCCATTGTCGTCGTCGTCCTTGGCGTTCTCAGCACTCTTCTGCTTAGAAGCGGATGACGGCATAGCTAAATCGATTGAGTTCGAGGCCGTCATCCAAACCTGGATGACGGCCTTTTTGTTTTTACTGGAGGATTGATGACAGCCACTGCCGCCTGTTTGTCCGAAGCTGATGAGCGCCTCCTGACCGGGAGACGAGGCAAGAGGAGAGAGAGATGTCATTCGATCGTGTGAACTGGGTGTGGATGAACGGCGAGATCGTGCAATGGAGCAAGGCAACCATTCACGTGTCCACGCACGCGCTCCACTACGGCACCGGCGTTTTTTTCGAGGGAATCCGTTGCTACGAGACACCGGAGGGTCCGGCCGTCTTCCGGCTCGAGGAGCATCTCGATCGCCTGTTTGCGTCGGCCCAACTCCATGGCGTGAAGCTGCCGTACCTCCGCAATGAGGTGGGATCGGCCGTTTGTCAGGTCATCCAGGCGAATCAGTTCAGCAGTTGTTACATCCGGCCCATCGTCTTCTTCGGAAGCGGAGCGCTCACGCTCCATCCCCGGAATTGCCCGGTCGAAGTGGTCGTGATGGCGTGGCCGTGGGCGCCCCTCCTGGGGCAGGGAGGTCTGGAGCACGGCGTTCGCGTGACGGTCTCGCCGTGGCGCAAATTCCACCCGCGCATGATGCCGGCGACGGCGAAGGCTTCAGGCCAATATGTCAATTCAGTGCTGGCGGTCCGTGACGCGGTGGAACGCGGATTCGATGAAGCGCTGCTTCTGAATGTGGAAGGTGGCGTGGCGGAGGGGCCTGGCGAGAACCTGTTCCTCGTTCGCGACGGGCGAATCCGGACGAACGGCGCACGCCATTCCATTCTGATGGGGATCACACGCGACAGCGTCATGACCATCGCCAGCGATCTCGGGTACGACGTCGATGAAGGAGCGCTCTCGGTCGAAGAGCTGGCCCTGGCCGACGAGGCTTTCCTGACCGGGACGGCCGCGGAGGTGACGCCGATCCGCGAAGTAGACGGCATTCCCGTAGGACGCGGCTTTCCCGGTGAGGTCACCCGATTGGTTCAGCAAGCATTCTTCGCGGCCGTTCGAGGTCAGTCCGCGCGCTATCGCAGGTGGCTGCACTTCGTCGATGAGTGCTGGTTCGACGGCGCGTGCAGCGCGATGCCTTGGATCTGAGGAGGGGGCGATGGAATTCAAGCAATTGGAAATGTTCGTGGCGGTGGCCGAACGGCGGGGCATCTCCCGCGCCGCCGAACAGGTCTTTCGCACGCAACAGGCCGTCAGCATGGCGGTGAGCAAACTGGAGCGTGAAGTCGGTGGAGCATTGTTCCATCGGCGGCCTCCCCATCACTTCGAGTTGACCGCCATGGGGAGCCTTCTGTGGAGGTACGCGAAGCAACTGCTGGAGTTACGCGATGAGGCGGAGCGCACCCTTCGAGGCAAGGCCCTCGGAATCGTGGAATGCGAGGCTCCTCAGCCGCGGGGCGCTAACTGATGAAGGAGAACGAGCATGAAACGCATCGCGATCTTCGACACGACTCTGCGCGACGGTGAGCAATCCCCTGGTTGCTCGATGAATCAGGATGAAAAAGTCCGCCTGGGCCGCCAGCTCCAGGCGCTGGGGGTCGATGTCATCGAAGCCGGGTTCCCAATCGCTTCGGCCGGAGACTTCGGCGCCGTGGCAGACGTGGCCACCCAGTGCCGGCAGGTCGTCGTGGCGGCTCTCTGCCGGGCCGCCGAGCCAGACATTGCGTGCGCCGGGAGAGCGCTCGCCTCCGCCGCGCGTTCGCGCATTCACATCTTCCTGGCCACGTCCGACCTTCACCTCGAGTACAAACTGAGAAAGACGCGGAACGAGGTGGTCGAGTTGGCCTGGAATGCGGTGCGAGCCGCGTCAAACGTCGCCGATGAAGTGGAGTTCTCGGCGGAAGATGCGACGCGCAGCGATCGCGAATTCCTGCGCACAGTCCTCGCCGCAGCGATGGATGCGGGGGCGGCGATCCTCAATGTTCCGGACACAGTCGGCTATGCGACGCCTCCAGAATACAGCCGGCTGATCCGGTTCGTTCGGGAACGCGTCGTGGGAAGAGCGCCGGTCAGCGTGAGCGCACACTGCCACAATGACCTCGGTCTGGCCGTGGCGAACACGCTTGCTGCCATCGAGGCCGGGGCCTCGCAGGTGGAATGTACGATCAATGGAATCGGTGAGCGTGCCGGGAATGCCGCACTCGAAGAGGTGGTCATGGCCTGCACCGTACGGCCGGACCGGCTGCCTTTCTCCACAAATGTGGTGACGAAAGAGCTGGTGCCGACCAGCCGGATGCTGTCGGAGATCATTCACTGCCCCGTGCAGCCGAACAAGGCCGTGGTCGGTGGCAACGCCTTCGCGCACGAGGCGGGTATCCATCAGCACGGCGTGATGAGCAATCCCCTTTGTTACGAGATCATGACGCCGCAGTCCGTGGGCGCCTCATCCCAGATCGTCCTCGGCAAACACTCCGGCCGGCACGCCTTGGCGCACCGCTACGCCCAACTCGGCTCTTCTCTTTCGGCGGAGGAACTGGACAGAGCCTATCGAAGCTTCACCCTCCTGGCCGATCGCAAGAAGCTCATCTACGATCAAGATCTGCTGGCGCTTCTACCCTCGGCGGTGCCGGCATGAAACTCGAGATCGCGGTTCTCGCTGGAGACGGAATCGGTCCGGAGGTGACGCGCCAGGCGGTGCGCGTTCTCGACGCAGTGGGCCGCAGGTGGGGCCACCGCTTCACCTTCGCCGAAAGCGACATTGGCGGCGCAGCGATCCGCCGCCACGGCACGCCGCTGCCGGATGGAACCCTGGAGAGCTGTCTGGCCTCGGATGCCGTGCTTCTCGGCGCCGTGGGGTTCCCGGAATTCGACGACCTGCCGCCATCGAAACGCCCCGAGGCCGCGCTTCTCACTCTTCGAAAAGCCCTCGGCGGCTACGCGAATCTCCGGCCGGTACGTTGTGAGGAGGCGGTGATCGCCGGATCACCGCTGCGTCCCGAGGTTGTTCGTGGGGCCGACCTTCTGATCGTTCGCGAGCTCCTGGGCGGACTCTACTTCGGTGAGCCACGGGGCGGCGACGCGGAATCGGCGGTGAACACGATGCGGTACACGGCCGCGGAAGTCGAGCGTGTCGCCCGGATTGCCTTTGCGGCCGCGCGCGACAGGAGGAAAAGACTCACTTCCGTGGATAAGGCCAATGTGCTCGAGACGTCGCGTCTGTGGCGTGACGTCGTGATAGGCGTAGCGGCCGATTTCCCGGAAGTACAACTCGATCATCTCTACGTCGACGCTTGCGCGATGCTCCTGATGGCCGACCCGCGCCGCTTCGACGTCATCCTGACCGAGAATCTCTTCGGGGACATCCTGTCCGACGAGGCGAGTGTCATCGCGGGATCGTTGGGCATGCTGGCCTCGGCCACACTCGGCGGCACTGTTGGATTGTACGAGCCGGTCCACGGATCGGCGCCCGGTCTGGCCGGCCGCGATCTCGCCAATCCGCTTGGCGCCATCGCCTCCGCGGCGCTTCTGCTTCGCTACTCCGCGGGTCTGGTCGAGGAGGCCGCATCCATCGAGCGCGCCATCAGAGCCACGCTCGAAGCGGGGCACCGCACAGGCGACACCGGCGGCATGACGAAGACATCCGAAATGGGCAGTTTGGTCGTAGAGGCCCTGGTGCGCAGCGCGGTGTCTTCACCTGTGAGCCTGCCCCGCGTTACCGGCGGGGTGACGTCCGCCGTTGCGCAAACGGCATCGGGGGCAGCGGGTCCACGAACTCTTGCCCGGAAACTGTGGGACGGACACGTCGTCTGCGAGCCGCTGGATGGGCCGCCGTTGCTTTACATCGATCTTCATCTCGTGCACGAAGTAACGTCGCCACAGGCGTTCGAGGCACTGCGTTTGGCCGGAAGATCCGTGCGGCGGCCGGATCGGACCGTCGCCACCGCCGACCACAACGTGCCGACCAGCGATCGCCGGGCCGGAACTGCGGATCCTCTCGCTGCCAGACAGATAGAGACGCTGCGGCGCAATTGCCTCGAATCCGGCATCCAATTCCACGACATCGATTCTCCACAACAGGGAATCGTTCACGTGATCGCGCCGGAGCTCGGTCTTACTCAGCCTGGGATGACCATCGTATGCGGTGACAGCCATACCAGCACGCATGGCGCGTTCGGTGCTCTGGCCTTCGGCATCGGCACCACAGAGGTCGAGCATGTCCTGGCCACGCAATGCCTCCCACAGAGGCGCCCTCGCACCATGAATGTCCTCGTTGAGGGATCGCTCGATGATGGAATCACGGCCAAAGATCTGGCACTGGCGATCATCGCCCAGATCGGCACGGACGGAGCGTCCGGCTGCATCATCGAGTACAGCGGTGAGGCGGTGCGGGCATTGGCGATCGAGGGGCGTATGACCCTGTGCAACATGAGCATCGAGAGCGGAGCGCGGGCGGGGCTGGTCGCTCCGGACGAAACGACGTTCGCGTACCTCGCGACCCGGCCCAATGCACCGCGGCAGTGGGAAGCAGCCGTGTCGTGGTGGCGGTCTCTGGTCACGGACCCCGGAGCGCAGTTCGATCGGGTCGTCATCGTCGATGCAAGTGCAATCGGGCCGCAGGTCACCTGGGGAACGAACCCTGGCATGGTCGTGGCGGTCAGCGGCAGCGTTCCTTTTCCACGCGACTCCGCTGCCGAGCGTGCGCTCGAGTACATGGCACTCGCTCCCGGGACAGCGATCACGGACATCGCCATCGACCGGGTCTTCATCGGCTCGTGCACGAACGGGCGGATAGAGGATTTGCGCGCCGCGGCCCGCGTGGTCCATGGCTACCGCGTGGCCAGCTCGGTGCGAGCGATGGTGGTGCCGGGATCGCAGACCGTCAAAAGGCTGGCGGAGGACGAGGGGTTGGATCGCATCTTTCGCGAGGCCGGCTTCGAATGGCGGGACTCCGGCTGCTCGATGTGTCTGGGGATGAATGCCGACGTACTCAACTCCGGCGAGCGTTGCGCGTCGACGAGCAATCGGAACTTCGAGGGCCGGCAGGGGAGGGGTGGGCGGACGCACCTGGTCAATCCGGTGATGGCCGCGGCCGCGGCCATCACCGGACGATTTTCCGACATCCGAGGATGGCGCTACCGATGAGACCGTTCCGAATCGAGAAGGGGATCGTGGCGCCACTTCCGCGCGCGGACGTCGACACCGACCAGATCATCCCGAAGCAGTTCCTCAAGCGAATCGAGCGTACGGGATTCGGCGAGGGTCTGTTTTACGACTGGCGTTCGGACCCGGCCTTCGTACTCAACGCTGCCCGATATCACGAAGCCAGCGTCCTCGTCACTGGGCGAAACTTCGGCTGTGGATCCTCGCGCGAGCATGCGGTATGGGCGCTCGCGGACTACGGCTTCCGAGCCATTGTCGCGCCCTCGTTCGCTGATATCTTCGCCGCCAACGCGGTCGCGAACGGGATCCTCCTCGTGGTCTTGTCCGGCGAGATCGTCCGGGAGCTGACCCTGAGGGCCACGACGATCGACCACTATCGGCTGACCGTTGATCTGGAGCGGAGCGAGGTCCGCGACGATCATGGATTGAAGGAACGATTTACGATCGACCCCGTTCATCGACACCGGTTGCTGGAGGGATTGGACGACATCGAGATGACTCTTCGCTTCGAATCCGAGATTTCGCAATACGAGTGCCTGCGGGAGGGTAACGATCAGACCAGGCTATGACTGGTACTGCAATCACTCTTCTTCCTCCGCCGGTCCCCAGATGGATGCGAGATCGATCTCCGCAACCGGAAAAGGTTCGGCGCGGACGACATCATCGCCGGTGAAAGTGGCAACGTACTTCCAGTTGTCGCCAGCGAGCGTCAGTACTTCCAGAGTGCGGCCGATCGGATCGACGAGCCACATCCAGGGCACCCCATATTCGGCGTAGATCCGCATCTTCTTGCCGCGGTCGATGCGCAGTGAAGACGGTGAGACCACTTCGCAAACCCAGTCGGGCTCGATCACGAAGCGATGGTCTCTCGGAATTCGAGGCATGCGCTCGCGTCGCCAACCTGCGAGATCGGGGACGACAACCTGTTCGCCGAGGTGGAGCTCCGGCTCGTCAACGATCCACCAACCGCCAGGGCCGCCGCGGCCGCGGTCGTATGGTGTACCGATATCCATGCCGAGCGCGGACGAGAAACGCGCGTGCGGTCCCGCGGGACGGGGCCATGCATACAGATCGCCGTCGATCAGCTCCGCTACCATGTTCTCAGGTACCTTCAGCAGGTCGTCGTACGTCGCGTGATGCCGGATACGGGCCTTCATTCGTTGGATTGTACGCTCCGCCATGATTCCGTTAAGGTTCCGTCATGCTTCAACTTAGATTCCTCGCTCCCCTCCTCATTCTCTTCGCACTGACGGCGCATGCCACTCCACGGCGCGTAGACATCGTCATCACCGGCGGTACCGTCATCACGATGGCGGGACCGAACATCGAAGACGGCGCAGTCGCCATCCACAAAGGGGACATCGTCGCGGCCGGCACGGCGGCGGACATCGCCAAACGATTCGCGGGAACCGAGACGATCAATGCCCGCGGCTGTGCCATCCTTCCTGGCTTCGTCAACGCGCACACGCATGTCCCGATGACGCTCTTTCGCGGCATCGCCGACGACCGCGACCTGATGGACTGGCTGCAGCACTTCATCTTTCCGGCCGAGGCGAAGAATGTCGATCGTGATTTCGTGCGATGGGGAACGCGGCTCGCTGCCGCGGAGATGATCGAATCGGGGACGACGACATTCACCGACATGTACTACTTCGAGAGCGATATCGCCGCCGAGGCGAAGAAGGCGGGGCTGCGCGGTGTCCTCGGCGAGACCATGATCGACTTCCCCGCGCCCGACAACAAGAGCTGGGACGCCGCCGTCGCCTACGTACGCGACTTCGTCAAACGCTGGCACGGCGACCGCCTGATCACGCCGGCGCTGGCGCCCCACGCGCCGTACACCGTCTCGCGCGCGCACCTCGAGCAGGTCCGCGCGCTGGCGACCGAGCTGCACGCGCCGATCCTCATTCACGTCGCCGAGACAAAGAACGAAGGCGCGCAGATCAAGGACAACACCAGCGGTCTCTCCCCCGCCGCCTATCTCGACTCGATCGGCTTCCTCGGGCACGACGTCGTCGCCGCACATGGCGTCTGGCTGACGCCGGACGACATCAAGATGATGGCGGCCCGGCGCGTGGGTGTCGCGCATTGTCCCGAGAGCAACATGATGCTGGCGTCTGGCGTTGCTCCTGTCGTCGACATGCGCAATGCCGGTGTCGCTCTCGGCCTCGGTACGGACGGTCCGGCCGGCTCGAACAACAATCTCGACATGGTGGAAGAGGCGGCCAGCGCGGCGCGACTGCAGAAGATCACCCGCGGCGATCCCAAAGCGCTCAGCGCCCGCGACGTTCTGGAGATGGCCACTCTCGGCGGCGCCCGAGCCCTCGGCATGGAGGACCGCATCGGCACGCTCGAAGCCGGCAAGCGCGCCGACGTCATCGTCATCGATCTGCAGCAACCGAAATCGCAGCCCGTCTACGCCGTCGAATCGGCCATCGTCTACGCCGCCTCAGGCAGCTCCGTCGTCACAACGATCTGCGACGGCAAAGTGCTCATGCGCAATCGCAAAGTGCTGACGGTGGATGTGAAGGCGGCGTTGAGGAAGGCGAAGGAGTATCGGGATAAGGTTAGGAAGAGCCTGCGGTGAACTGACATCGTGAGACTGCGAAAAATGTCGCGTTCGGTATTACTTGTCATCCTACCTGTCATCCTGAGGCTGCTGGCGCTGGAGGGTTTGGGCGCCGCCCCCCCGGCCCAACCCCGGGTGGGCGGGGGGTTTGTGTGGAAAAAATGGCCGCCGGGGGGGGCGGCCCTCTGGTGGCGCCGCCCCCCCCCGGCCCCCCCCCGGGCTGCCGGGCTTTTTTTTGGCTTCTCCCCCGCGCGCCGGGGGGGCCGCCGCCGCCGGGGGGGGGGCCCCTACACTGCAGCGGAAAATACGCGATT
>JBBRNB010000108.1:0-22913 GCA_038230535.1 Thermoanaerobaculia bacterium | reverse complement strand
GCTCCACCACCCAACGCGGCTACGGCAGTCTTTCAAGAAACTCCCAGGTTCTATGCGGGTCTTTCGCTGGAGGGATCGAAGCGATTTGAATCGCGAGCCGGCCACAGGACACGGTCGCGTCGACACGCGAAGGCGTGTCGAAACAATTTAGCCCCTGGCTCGGCCAGGGGGACAGTCGGAGTCAGAGAATTTGCGGCCGCGAAGGCGGTCGCCACAGAGCGCGAAGCGAGAAGGTTCATTTTGTGGCGGCGGCCTCCACGGCCGTGTCAACTCACGCTACCCATTCCCCTGGCCGAGCCAGGGGCTGGATTGTTCGACGCGCCTTCGCGCGTCGATGCCCGGCTTCCGCGGTGTTTCTTTTCCCAGGTGCAGCGCGCGCGCTGTCCTTCGCTCAGAGGGTATGCACAAATCGCTTGTTTTCCGCTGCAGTGTAGGGCCGCCGCCTCGGCGGCCAGCGCCGCACGCGGCGCGATAGTTCGAAGCAAACGCACGGCCTCACGGCTGTTGGCCGCCGGGGCGGCGGCCCTACACTGTCGCGCCGGCAGCCTCAGGAGTCCACCGGAATGAGCTCAGCAGACCGGCTGACGCAGGATCAACACCGTCGGGCTTATATCACCGTCGGCATGCTCAACATTTCAGTCGCCAGACCGTATTAATGACCATGCTGCGGCCGATCGCATGTCGCCTGCTTCCGCTCATCGTGATCGTGAGCGCACTCTCCGCGCAGGAGACGCCGCCTTCTCCTCCTCCACAGATTTTCTCGCCGGGAGATCTCGTCCTCGGCAACGACGCCGGACGCTGCTCCGCATCCGGCATCATCTTCGGCATCCCCGTTGCCCGCGATTTCACCGGCGGTCACTCCATCAGTGCCCGCCGCAACGACGACCTCCAGATGACCGATCCATTTCCGCGAGGGTTGACCGTCGTCATCTGGACGGTCACCGACGCCGCCGGACAAACGGCAGCGGTGAGCCAGCTCGTCAAGGTCAACAATACCGAGTCTCCCCAGATCATCGCGCCGCGCGACATCGAGACCACCGCGGATGATGCCTGCTTCGCGACGAAACTGGATCGAGGCGAGCCGGTGATCACCGAGAACTGTCCCGACTCAACTCTCTCCGTCACTGCGAAAGACATCAACGGCAACCAGATTGTTCTGGACGCTGAACATCCTCGCTATCCTGCCGGCGTCACAATCCTCACTTGGCGACTCATCGACGCGCAGGGACGCGACGCCTCGGCCACACAACGAATTGTCGTGAAGCCGGCCGAGCGGCCCCAGATCGCCACGCCGCCCAACGTCGTTGCGGAAACCGATCACGGCAAGTGCACGGCCTTCGTGGATGTAGCCAAACCGGCAGCATCCTCGAAGTGTTCGATCGTCTCGATCCAATCGACACGGAGCGACGGCAGGCGCCGCGTCGACATGCCGTTCCCGGAGGGACGAACCACGATCCTCTGGACAGCGACCGACGCTGCCGGCCTGACCGCGTCCGCGGAACAGGAGGTCGTGGTCAAGCACACGGAGGGTCCGTCAATCGGCGACGTGAAGACCGACCCCACCGAGATCTGGCCGCCGAACGATCGGATGGTCGGCGTCAAGGTGTCCTACGACGCCGAGGATGCCTGCGGTGGCCCGGTGGAAACATCGTTGAGCGTCACCAGCAACGAGCGGGTAGGCAACATCCCCGACTGGGACATCGTCAATAAGCACTATGTCGATCTGCGCGCCACAAGGGCTGGGAGTGAGGATCGTATCTACACGATATCTGTCAAAGCTGTCGATGGGTTGGGGAAGCACGGTCAAGACCGCGGTCGTGAAGGTGGGGGCGGCGAAGGAGTAGGGAAGTGAGATTCTTAAGAAGAAGACGAGGCGATGATTCTCGCTAGTCGATCAGCCGATCGACTCTTGTCGAGTGGTGCTTAGAGTCTTTCGCGCTTCGCTGGCTTTGTCCTATGGGGAGCACTTCTCGGGTGGATCCGGCAGTGCTTCGCAGGTCCTATGGTAGGGCTTGCCCGCGCCAACATAATTTCGCCATTCCTCGCAGGTCAAATTCCGGTTGGCTGCGCTGCAGGCGTCACGCACGAGGGTTTCCAAATCCAAATTCCACAGGATAATTGTTTTGTCTGCACTAGCCGAGGCAAGCAGCTTGCCGTCTGGGCTGAAGGCGACACTAATGACCGAGTTCTTGTGCCTATCCATCGTGGCGAGTGGCGTGAGGCTGCCGACGTCCCAGAGGATCACGGTCATGTCAGCACTCGCCGAGGCCAGACGATTTCCGTCAGGACTGAAGGCTACGCCATAAACCGCTTCCCTGTGCCCCACAAGCGTCGCCAGAGGATTGCCGCTGTCCACATCCCAAAGGACCACTGTGTGGTCCGAACTCGTCCCGGCCAAACGTTTCCCATTTGGGCTGAATGCGACGTGAAAGTGCGCTACCTTGTGGCCATCCAGTGTAGTCAGCTGCTTGAGTCTGTCCACGTCCCACAGGATTACTGTCTTGTCCATACTCGCCGAGGCCAGACGCTTCCCGTCCGGGCTGAAGGCAACGCTGTTGACCTGTCCATGATGCCCCTCCAGTGTGGCCAGCTGCTTGAGTCTGTCCACGTCCCACAGGATCACGGTGTAGTCCGCGCTCCCCGAGGCCAGCCGCTTCCCGTCCGGACTGAAGGCGACACTAGTGACCGAGTCCTTGTGCCCGTCCAGCGTGGCCAGCGGCTTGCGGCTGACCACGTCCCACAGGATCACGGTCTTGTCCGCACTCGCCGAAGCTAGCTGCTTGCCGTTCGGGCTGAAAGCGACGCTCCAAACCGCCTCCTTGTGTCCGTCCAGCGTGGCAAGCGGCTTGCGGCTGACCACGTCCCACAGGATCACGGTGTGGTCCTCACTCGCCGAGGCCAGCCGCTTGCTGTCCGGACTGAAGGCCACACCCAGGACCGGGTATCTGTGCCCCTCCAGTGTGGTCAACGGTTTGCTGCTATCAACGTCCCACAGGATCACCGTTTTGTCCATACTCGCAGAGGCTAGCCGCTTCCCGTCCGGGCTGAAGACGACGCAATAGACCTTGTCACGGTGCCCCTCGAGCGTGGCCAGTGGCTTGCGGTTGTCCACGTCCCACACGATCACGCTCTTGTCTGCACTGGCCGAGGCCAGCCGTTTCCCGTCCGGGCTGAAGACGACGCAGTAGACGGTGCCACGGTGCTCCTCAAGCGTGGTCAGCACCTTGAGGTTGTCCACATCCCACACGACCACGCTCTTGTCCGCACTGGCCGAGGCCAGCCGCTTCCCGTCCGGGCTGAAGGCTACGTAGTAGACAACGTCTTTGTGCCCCTTGAGCATGGCCAGTTGCTTGCGACTTTCCATGTCCCACAGGATCACAGTGTGGTCCGCACTGGCCGAGGCCAGCCGCTTCCCGTCCGGGCTGAAGGCTACGCTGGTTACCGCTACCTTGTGCCCGTCGAGCGTGGACAGCTGCTTGCGACTTTCCAGGTCCCACAGGATCACGGTGTGGTCGGCACTGGCCGAGGCAAGCCGCTTCCCGTTCGGGCTGAAGGCCACGCCCAAGACCGCGTCTTTGTGGCCATCGAGCGTGGAAATCGGCTTGCGGCTGTCGACATCCCACAACATCACGGTGTGGTCCAAGCTCGCCGAGGCCACCAACTTTCCATCGGGGCTGAAGGCCACGCGGAAGACCTCCTCCTTGTGTCCCGTTAGAAACGCGGATAGCTGCGGGTGGCTCACGAAGCGGCGCAGCAGCCCGGCCGCCCCATCGAGTGCCGGACCAACCCGAACGGCTTCCAGGTTCACAAGCAGGGACGCATCATAGGCGGTATCCTGAAGCCGGTCAGCGGTGGCCATCAGTCGCGTGATCTCCGCCTCGCGAAGCACCCGCTTGGCGACCCAGGCCAACCACGCCGCAATCACGATGAGAACGACTACCACCACCGCACCTGCTCCCACGAGCGCTGCATTGCGCCGGTTGCGTTCCTGCTGCTCGTGCGCCGCATGTTCCCGAGCCTTCGCCTCCTCCTCCGCCTCGCGCGTGCGGCGGTTGTCACGGCTCTCCTTCACTACGCGGGCGAGCACGTCATGGGTCAGCTCCAGCCGGCGCATGCCCTGCCGCTCGTCAATGCGCAGCAGGCGGCGGCGGATCAGAGCATCGAGTGCCTCGGAGGTGATGCCGGGCAGGGCCAGCGCGTCCTCCATGTCGTGGCTGTCGCGGTAGCCGCGGTCGGTGATCAGCTCGTCTTCGACGAAGGCCCGAACTCGTGGATCGAGGCCGTCCATGCCACGCTCGTAGAAGCCGGTGAGAATCTCGCGGTCGGCTCCTTCCAGCAGAGCGGGCGTGATCTGCTCGAGGGGAGGCGTCGATTGCTGGCGTTTGTGGTTCAGCTCACTGCATACGACGCTGAGCAGTGCAGGATCGATCTCGATCTTATCGAAATCCGATAGCTCGGCGGGTGGGCTGGGCTCGTTCTTCCAGGCAAGCCGGATGATCCGCCGCGCGACGTCGTCGTCGACAAGCTGTCCGCCCGCACAGGTGATCACGTCGTAGGCCTGGGCGCCGCTCATCGCCAGCAGGCGAAAGCGGTTGTACATGAGGGATGGCATCCGCTCTTTGAGCCCTTCCATCTCGGCCAGGAAGTCTTCGCGGAAGCTCAGCACCAGCTTGACCGCCGAGCGCTTGAAGTCGAAGTTTCTCGCCGCGGTGGGCTCGGCCTCCAGCGCCTGTCTGACCGCGTCGGGCGGCCTGTTCTCCACAAGGTCGCCCAGCTCGGCGAGGAAGGCGGCCGACCGAGCCTGGGACGCTTCGCTCTCCTGACCGAGGGTGAAGATCTCCTCGAACTGATCGAAGACGATCACCGGCGTCACCAGGCGGTTGCGCTCGCTCCAGAATTCCGCGTCACGCCGGTGGAAGAACGACCAGAGGGTTTCGTCTTCGGCAGGTTGCGCGGCCTGGACCCGGTCGCCATCGCAGGCGCTCTGCAGCCCGCTGAAGACCTGCTTCCGCAACGCGGGCGCTCCGTCGGCATGATCGAGCCGCACGTAGACCGGCAGATAATCCTCGCCGCGCAGCAAGGGAAACAACCCGGCCTTGAGCAGCGAGGTCTTGCCCAGCCCGGAGCGGCCAAATACAACGGTGAGCGGCTCGCGGCGGACCATGCGCAGCAGCTCTCCGGACTCCGCCGCCCGGCCATGGAAGTACTCGCGGTCGGTCTCGTCGAAGGGATCGAGTCCGGGCCACGGATTGTCGGGACTCAAAACCTGCCGTTGCTGGCCGACCATCTTCTGCTCATTCCGCCCGCTGCCGGCGGTGGAAGTCGCGTACGAGATTGACGAGCAGCTCGACCGCCTCGGGGGTGACTCTTCCGCCTGGCAAGTTGATGCCTTGTGCTCTCTTGAAAGTGTCCGGCAGAAGAGCGCGATCGATGCGTGTGTCGTCGGTCACTATCGGGACGACATACGTCTCGTCCGGTGCCATCCCTCGGGCGAAGTCGTCCGCTTCGTTCCACTCCCGCCAGAAGTACCGACGCCGGTTCTCCTCGCTAAGAGCGCGGCGTGAGATGACCGGCAGGAACAGCGAGCATCGCTCGATTCCGCGGCGGATGCTGCGCGCCCAGTCATCCCCCATCTGCAGTGCATTCTTGTCGAACCACACCTCCAGGCCGGCCACGCGCAAGTCCTCCGCCAATCGGCTGGCGTCGTCGTCGTCGATATCATCCCTCGCGTAGCTGATGAAGACAGCGCCGCTGGGAATCCTGCTTCCGCCCGCGCCTGCCCGCAGGGCCTCGCGCTCCGGCCGCGCTACTTGATGTTTGGCATGCCAGCGGTCCGCCAACTCGGTGACGAATTGTGCCGCGGTCAACGGCACTACGCGGGTGTCGGGGCTGAAGCTTTCGAGGAACTGCAACAGCCTCGTATCATGCGCAATCTGGTCGCCCACAAGAACGTCCCAGCGCCGGCGCTTCTGCGATAGCTCGAGGTTCCTGGCGGTGCGCAGAAAGAAACGGGCAAGCCAATCGCCGAAGCCACAACCGAGGATGAGCAGATGGTTGCCGCGCAGCTCGTCGAAGAGCGTCTTTGGTTGCCGCTGCTTGTCCTGCATGGCATGCACGAACTCCAGCAGGTCTTCGTCGCAGATCGCGTAGTCGGGGGACGCCGAGGCCCGGCCCAGCAGATGGAACACCACCGGCTGCCGGAGCTCGGCCTTTGGAAAGGGGAGGTCGCGGACTGTGTTCGGCGAATAGGAGATTTGCTGCGCGCCGCCGATCGCATCGGCAAGCATCGAGTCGAAGGTCAGCGAGATGAAGATGTCGAAACCAGGGATACCGGCGAGCGTCCGCAACGATTCAGAGGGTGCGAGCGCAGCGTTGCGCAACATTCTATGGATCTGGGCGTAGAGTTCCTCGCGCTCTCCTCGCCTGCGCAGGTGCATGGAAACGACGTCGTTGAGATCGAAGCCCTCGGGAAGCTCGCCAGAGGGCAGCTTTAGATCGCCCGCCAGGCGCTGCGCGATCCAGCGGTCGAGGGAGACATCGTGGCCGTCTTCGCGAACTGTGACCAGCTCCCAACCAATGACCGGCACGACGGTGCGATCCTGGATGTAGTCCAGGAGGTTGTCCCAGAATCCCTCTGACAAGTCGGCCATGGCCGCGTACTCCCTGGAGACCTCTGCTGGTGGCCAGGTTCTTGATTGTAATACATGCTGCCTTATCGAAGTTTCAGGGTGGGCGCGGCGGTGTTGTGAGACCGAGGGTTACGATGTAGTCGAGGGAGAACCGGGCGTTGAGGGGGGGCGTCGTCGTGGCGGCATGACTCCAGGTCAGGTGGACGACAATCGGAGCTGGAAGTATATTGGTCCCGCGCCGCACGCACGGATGTACTTCAACAGCGGGGGAGGCGACGTGACACGAGACTTGAGCGCCTGGGCGCTCTTTGAGAAGGTCACATGGGAGCACATTCTGTTGCTGTTGCTCGTGCTCGCCGCGGCGAAAATCCTGGCCTCCGCGGTACGAATGTTGCTGCGGCGCGTTGCCGAAGCTGCCCCACCGCATCGCCGCCTTTCGATTCTGCGGACAATACCCGTTGTTCGTCTCTTGATAGGCACCGCCGCGGTCGTGGCAGTCATTCCCATCCTGGTCGAGCCGACGTTCAGGAACGTCGCCGCGGTTGTTGCCACCGTCGCCATCGCGATCGCGTTCACTCTCAAGGACTATGCGAGCAGCGTTCTCGCGGGACTGATGGCCGTACTGGAGAAGTTGTACCAACCAGGCGACTGGATCGAGATCGGCGGAATCTACGGAGAAGTGAAGGCGATCCATTTGCGGACCGTGTGCGTCGTGACCGCTGACGACAACGAGATCACCATTCCGCACCTGCGGATCTGGTCCACGCCGGTCTCCAATGCCACGAGTGGTGAGAGGACCATATTGTGTGTGACCAACTTCTATATCCATCCTGACCACGACGCCTCGGCCGTTCGCGAACGGCTGGCGTCTCTCGTGGAGGTGAGTCCTTACTGGAAGGTGGGTACGGCGGTTACGGTGATCGTTCAGGAATTACCCTGGGCCACCCAGTATCGTCTGAAGGCTTATGCGACGGAAAGCCGGGATCAGTTTTTATTTACGTCGGATTTGTCAATTCGTGGAAAAGAGTCCCTTCGGGCGTTGAATGTCCGGTTCGCTGTCACGCCCTACGTGGCCGATCACCGATAGGTGCTGGATCACCGGATGTCCTTTAGTGCCGGGGCTTCGGCGGCGGTCCGCGCCGGCAAGGCCGCTGGCGAGCATCGCGGCGATTTGAACCGCGGGCCGGCCACAGGACGTGGTGCGCGTCGGCATGCGACGGCATGTCGAACAATCTAGCCCCTGGCTCGGCCAGGGGGAAATCGGTGGTGAGAGAGAATTTGCGGCCGCGAAGGCGGTCGTCACCGAGCTCGAAGCGAGAAGGTTCATTTGTGGCGGCCGCCTCCGCGGCCGCGCGAACCTACACCACCACCCATTCCCCTGGCCGAGCCAGGGGCTGGATTATTCGACGCGCCTTCGCGCGTCGCTGCGCCGGCTTCGGCGGTGTTTCTTTTACCACACGCAGCGGCGTGCGCTGTCCTTCGCTCGGAATGACATCGCTACCTATCGGCGCGTTTCGATTGCTTTAACACCGGGCCGATTCCCAGCGGTGCCGCAGCGGCCGTCCTGGCGTCATCACCCTTCAATTCATATCCTGTCCAGCTTCCAGCTTCTTGATCGCCCCTTCGACCGCCCTCCGGTTAGCGTCGTCCGGAGCCTGGGCGACTGCCAGCTTCGCGTACTTGAGCGCTTCCGGATAGTTCCCGGCCGCCGAGCTCGCGCGGGCCAGACCGACGTTTACCGGCCAGACACCCGGATGGAGCCTGGCGTTGAGGTTCCAGACGCGGATGGCCTCCTCCTTGTGCTTTTTGTTCAGGAGCTGGCGGGCGTAGATGTGAAGGTCGGCCGCGCTGGCGGTGGTCGCCTGATTGAAAACCTTCTCGCGCGTGACCGTTGCCTCGGCAGTCTTTCCATTCAGTTCCTGAGCGTCGGCCAGGTTCATCAGCGTCAGGAAGTTCTCCTGACCTACGAAGGGTTGCGACACCGCGTACTGCG
Source organism: Thermoanaerobaculia bacterium (assembly GCA_038230535.1). GTDB lineage: Bacteria > Acidobacteriota > Thermoanaerobaculia > Gp7-AA8 > Gp7-AA8 > JADGNZ01. The sequence continues at coordinate 14,291 of JBBRNB010000108.1, read as the reverse complement.
CCCACTGCAATGCTTCAACCGGATGGTTGTGCGCTAACGCGAACCGCGAGGCGGCCATCACGTTCATGTAATCGAAGCCGGGCTCGGCCTGCATCTCCTGGCGCATGCTGGCCATGTAAAGATCATCGCTGTCCGGCACGGTGATCCTGATCGGGACCGACAGCTCTTCCCACTGCAACGCCAGCGTGGCGTGATCGGTATGCCGGTCGATGAAGTCGTACGTCAGCGCCTCGTGATACTCCGCCTTGACCGGTTTCACCTTCACCCGAAGCTGATCCTCGGCGGCGTCGTAGAAAAAGCCGCCCCAGGCGGTGTGGTTCCTGTTGAAGATGACCGTCCACTCGGCCGGGTCTGGGATCATGAACAGGCCGTAGGTGCCCGCCGGCAGTTTCTGCCCTTCGACCGTGATGCCGTGAGAGGTGGTGAAGGTCGTGTTCTCGTTGGCTCCGGCGCGCCACGGGCACTCCGTGCAGGTGCCGAATCCGGGATTCTTCATAGGGCCGTAGGGAACGAGCTTGCCCCAGATCGCGCCGCGCCGGTCGGTGCCGTCCGAGGTGTGAACGAGCGGGCTGCTGTAGTCGACCCTGACGGTAACGATACCGATCGACTGGATGATGGATGAGGCCTGGCTGGCGCGCGGTGCCTTCGACGCCGGGAAGGGGCTGGAGGTTGTTGGCGTGGCTGCGTTCGCGCAGACGGCAGCGACGCCGATCGCCGCCGCGACGAGCAGGATGGAGATGCGTTTCATACATTCCTCCTCACTACTGGATGCGGAGGATCATACGAATCGCCTTGCGCCGGCTGTCATTGAACGGTGAATCCTCGCAACGGCGGTTACGAGGTTGGTATGCGACGAGCACGACGACGCAGGACAACACCTACCGTCCGGCGGGATGGCCGGCGAATGCCGCGCTGCTCTATCAAAACGTCATCGTGCCCGGTTGCCGCACGTGCCACTACTCCTTCTCAACCGCGATCAACTGGGACACGTATCAAGTTGCGAAGAACTACCGCTCATCGATCAACATCGACGTTTGCAAGCCAAATAAAGTCATGCCGCACGCCACGCTGACGTACATCAACTTCTGGACGAATCCGTATCCGCTCACGCCGTCGCCGCCGCAAACTCTCGAGACGTTCGCCGGCACGGCGTGGCCCGTGATCGGAACGTGCCAGTGAGCTGACCGGGGGAGTAGATCCGCTGGCGCCGATCTGTTTCAACGCCTGCCACGGAGTACCGCCATGCCGAACGTTGCGGAATATCGCGGAGCCAGAAGTTCCTGTTGCTCGGGCGACGCTCCTTGATCGCAGGGAGTGGCGTAAGATCGTCGCCTGGCGCGCTGGGGGTCAGACCTTCGTTTGAATAGAGAAACGGGGTCGATGACCGAAGGCCTGGCACCTTGTAAGGAGCCCTTTCGTTGAATAGTGAACCCGGGTGGATGACCGAAGCCCTGCCCCCCTCAGTCATTAACGTGACGAAGCTGACGCGCCGGTTCGGTGCCAGGACGGCTCTGGCCTCGGTGACCTTGTCGCTGCCACGCGGGGCGGTCTACGGTCTCGTCGGCGCAAACGGAGCGGGGAAGACGACGCTCATCAAACATATTCTCGGTCTGCTTCGGGCGGAAAGCGGCTCGGTGCGCGTCTTCGGCCTTGATCCGGTCGCCGATCCTGCCGGCGTGCTGTCGCGCATCGGCTATCTTTCCGAGGAGAACGACCTCCCGGGGTGGATGCGCGTCGATGAGCTCATTCGCTACTCCCGCGCGTTCTATCCGGCCTGGGACGATGCATACGCGGAGGAGTTGCGGCAGACCTTCGCACTCGACGCCACGGCGAAAATCAAGAGTCTCTCCAAAGGACAGAAGGCGCGGGTGGGACTGCTCATCGCGCTGGCATATCGACCCGAATTACTGTTGCTGGATGAACCGTCGTCCGGCCTCGATCCCATCGTTCGCCGCGACATTCTCGGCGCCGTCATTCGCACCATCGCCGATGAAGGCCGCACCGTGCTCTTTTCGTCGCACCTGCTGGAGGAAGTGGAACAGGTGGCCGACCATGTCACGATGATCAGCAACGGCACGATCGTGCTGAGCGACCGGCTGGACGCGATCAGGGAATCGCACCGCGTTGACGATCGCGTCCCCTCCCTTGATGAGATTTTCGTCGCCCATGCCGGAGCCATTGCCGGAACGGCCGCCACGCCAGACCCGGACGCCTGAACCATGCGCTCGCCCGCTGCCGCAATCGCCTGGGAATTCCGACAACGCCATCGCTGGGGATTGATCGTCCTGACCGGCTACCTGGTCGTCCTTGCGATGCTCAAGCTCCTGATCCTCGAGCCGGCGACGCGCGTCGACTTTGATGACGCCCAGAGTTTTGCGTGGGTGGTGGTCGTGCCGCTGACGGCGACCTTCATGTATTTCCTGGCCGTGTTCAGCTTCGGCCTTTCCGGCGATCTGGCCGCGCGCCAATCGATGTATCCCGCGCGTATGTTCGCGCTGCCGGTGACGGCCGGCGCGCTGGCGGGATGGCCGATGCTTTACGGCACGGTGTCCATGGCGTTGCTTTGGACGGCAACCCGGCTTCTCGGAGCCTGGCCCTCCGAAGTCGATGGACGGCCCGTCAACGTTCCACTGATATGGCCGGCGCTGCTGGCCGCGTCGCTTCTCGCCTGGACGCAGGCGCTGACGTGGATGCCGTACCCGTTGCGAGGGCTCCGTGTGATCGTCGCCGTGATGTGGCTGGCGATGATCGATGCCGTCGTCATGGTGGCCCTTCACTACAAAGCCTCCGAGCCCGTGATGCTGGCCATTCTGTCGCCGCACGTTCCTCTCGCGTATCTGACTGCCCGTTTCGCCGTTGGACGCGCCCGCCGCGGCGACGTGCCCGATTGGCGCGGACTCTTCACCTGGCTCGGACCGGTTGCGAACGTGCTGCAGCGCCGGCGAGCCGGGTTTCCATCGCAGGCGCGGGCCCAAGTCTGGTTCGAGTGGCGGCAGCACGGCCGCTCGCTGCCGGCCATGGTGGCGATCCTCCTGCCGTTCGAGCTGTCCTTGCTTTTCGTCTTCTGGCAGACGCCGGCAATCATCTTCGAAACACTGCTCGGTGTGTTGTTCACTCCGCCCTTCATGGCGGCGTTCGTCGCCGCAACCGTGAGCAAGTCGAATCCTCATGCGAGCGACTCTCATGGCATCACGCCGTTTCTCGCGGCACGGCCGCTGGCAAGCGTCGCGCTCGTGAAGGCAAAGCTGAAGGCGGCCGCCTGGAGTACGCTCGTCACCTGGCTTCTGGTTCTCGTCGCCATTCCTCTGGCACTGAAACTCTCAGGCACTGCGCCGGTGGTGATCGAGTGGTGGCGTCAGTTGATCGGAGTCTTCAAGATGCCGCGCGCGGCAGCGATCGTACTGCTCGGATTGACTGCCCTCATGGCATCGACCTGGAAGCAACTCGTGCAGAGTTTGACCGTCGGTCTGAGCGGCCGCGAATGGGTGGTCAAGGCGAGTGTCTTCGCGGCCCTGTCGCTGCTTGCCATCATCTTCCCACTCGCCCACTGGATCATTGGTAACAGAGTCGTGATCGCCGCGTTATGGAACGCCCTACCGTGGATCGCCACTGTTCTGGTCTGCGTCAAACTATCCGCCGCCGCCTGGATCGCCATGCGCCTCTATGACAGCCGGCTGCTCAGCGGCCGCACGATTCTCATCGGCGCGGCCATTTGGGATGTCGTCGTGTTCGCTCTCTACGGCCTGCTGGTGTGGCTTCTCCCCGCGCTGCTCTTCCGGAGCTACCTTCTCGCACTCGCCGCCATCCTGGAAGTCCCCCTGGCGCGACTATCCGCGGCGCCGCTGGCGCTCGCCTGGAATCGGCACCGGTGATCGACGATGAGCAGGAAGAGAGTTCTCGGCGCGCTTCTGATCCTCATCGCTCTGCCGGTGATGTTGTCTGTGATCGAGGCAGTGACCTTCTACGTCGAGAATCGGAACAACGGCTCCATCGTCTCATCGGGTCAAACGAGGGAGTACATACTCTATGTCCCAAAGAGCTACGACCGCACCAGGCCGGTGCCCCTTGTCATCAGCATGCACGGCGCGGGGGGATGGCCGGCACAGCAAAGGAACGTGAGCGAGTGGAACCGCCTGGCCGGCAGCCAGGGGTTCATCGTCGTCTATCCGGCGGGAATCGGGGGCCTCGGGCCCAGGGTCTGGCACGAGGGCCGCGAAGATGTCACATTCATCTCGGAGCTGATCGACAAGCTGGAGGCGGATTACAACATCGACCCCTCGAGGATTTATGCAAACGGACTCTCCAACGGAGGAGGAATGGCCTTTGCGCTTTCCTGCACACTATCCGCCCGGATCGCGGCGGTGGGGATGGTGGGGGCTGCGCAAACACTGCCGTTCAACTGGTGTACCGACCCGAAAGCGGTGCCGATGATCGCGTTTCACGGGACCGCCGATCCGATGGTCCCGTATGAGGGCGGTACGTCGTGGGTCCACGGACCATTTCCAGACGTCTCGAGATGGACGGCGAATTGGGCTCGCCGGAACCGGTGCGGCCCCAACCCTGTCGAGTCGGCGGTGGCCGCGGATGTGACCCGACGCGAATACACGAATTGCGCGGACAACGCAGCCGTGGTGCTCTACACCATCCGCGGAGGAGGCCATACGTGGCCTGGCGGCGAGCCGATGCCGGAATGGTTTACCGGGCCCACGAGCCGAAGCATCGATGCAACGAGTCAGATGTGGGCATTCTTTCGTGAGCATCCGCTTTCGAAGAAGTAGCAAGGGACGCGCGGCCGGAGCGGGCACACACTACTGTCGTGGGCCGATCAATCGAGCAATCGTGCACGCGCATACTGCCGAGGCTGCGCCGCCGATTCCAGGCGGGGTCTGTTCGTCCGTTCTTGTCCCCCGGCGTCAATGACTCACTGAGCGCCTGCGAGGCGGCACGACCCGAGTGACGTTGATGAGATAGGACCCCTGCCCGGCAGATTGAAACGAAAACACGAGGCCGGTCTTCGTGTCGGAATAGGTATTCGATCCCGCTGCCCCCGAACGGCGCAGCATAGAACGGGCCGCATTGGTTCGCTTTGGCCTGATTTGTATAGGCCAGCGCGGCGATGCTACGCAGTTGCGGTGCCGGCGACTGCTGTCGCGGCCAGTGGGTTGGGACTCGGCTCGGCGATCTTCCTCAACGTGGCTCGGTCGCGGTGATGGAACAGCTCATCCCGTCCACGGACGGCCAGCTCCGTGGTCTGGTCGTAGGACCACCGCCCGTCAGGATGGATCGTCACCCGGATGCGGAACTCCTTCGTGAGGAATGCCTGCTCGAGGAATGGACCGGAGCAGATCCCGAACGTGGTCGAGCCGCGCTCGGCCCGCAGTTCGAATTCAGTAGCCTCGGGCTCGGCCGTTCCCCCGGCCATCGCGATCTGCGCGCGCGGGATGGCAAGCGTCAGAATGACCGTCCTCGTTGCCGGCTCCCAAAGCCAGTAGCCAACCTGATCGTGAAAGGTTCCCACGTCGCCCGGCTTGACGATGTGGGTGTGGTAGCGCAGGCCGTAGAAGAGTTGCGGCCCATTCGTCTGCGGATCGATCGGTTGAAGCTCCATGCGCTCGACATACTGGTTCTCCTCGGCGCCTTCCGCCACCGGATGCTCGTCGCTGCCATCATCCGTCACCCACACGCCGGCGAGCGCGCGAAGCGGCCCGAGATTGGCGAGCGTGTCAGGGTCGGGATCCGGCTTGGTAAAGATGTCGTCGGGCCATGAGCTGCTCATGGGCGGAGGATACACCGCTGGCGACCGCATGGACGATGAGGCTCGGCGATCTCATGCAGAACGAGGAGCGCGTCGATGGTCTTCGCCCCGCTTGTGGGATGAATGATCAGCCAGGAAGGCCGCCACAGTGTCTGGGTTGGGGGATCTGGCCGGTGAGATCGATGGAAACGAGCCGGAGAAACTCCATGTCCGAGGAGAGCGCGGCGGGCTGGATGCCATCCTTTCTCATCTGGTCGAAGATCTCGTCGTCGTTGCAGTTGGCCGGCTCCGGATTGGTATTGCTCACCGGCGCACTCGGATCGCGCATTCCGCCTGTTCCCGCTCGGCGAGACCGCCTCCGCGACAACGGAGAGCTGATGGAATGGCTGGCCTGCTCTTCGCGCGGCGAGCGGAGATCGAACGGGCCGAAGGCGTCACGCTTCCTTTTCAACGCCGAACAGGAGCGCAGGCGAGACGACCGCCAGTGTTATCCAATTGTTTCTGGCGTTTGACTCCTGTCACCGGTTGATGTCGATGGTTCGCCTGGTGTGGTTACACCTGCACACCGGCAGTGTTCACCTGCACACCGGGGGTGTAACGCTGCACACCGGCGGCTTAGCGCTGCACACCAGCGATGTAACGCGACACGCCGGCGGAGTTACACAACACGCCGGGGGAGTTACACGAAACGCCGGGGGTGTTACACGACACGCCAGCGGCGTTACACGAAACGCCGGCGGTGTAACGCGACACACCGGCGGCGTACACCGCGCGCCGGTGGCGTTCACCCGCACACCGGTGGTGGGTCAGATTTTGACGCGGTCCCTCGGTTTTGTTGATCGACATCCGTGATTTAGCCGCGAACTGCCACTGGTTGGCCAGCCGGCAGGTTCGACAGAAGCTCTTCTGCTACTTCCGGCCCCTTCTGCCGCCGCGAGGATTTTGAAGCGACGGCCACCGCCCGACGGCGGAGCCGGCGTGGGGGAGTGAGCGACTGGGCAGCTTCGAAGATGCGCTGCGCCGGAAGAGACCTGTAGCGCCGGCGGGTGGCATCTGGAGCGCATCGAGCGGATCATCGATCAGACGAGGCCGCGTCAAGTTGATTTTCCAGATACCCCAACTTCCCGACCATCCTCGCGAGCATGGAAATGCATCCTCGCGATCAAGGAACATGAAGCTCGCGAGCATCGCGTCCCTTCCTCGCGAGCACCAAACGGAGGGCCGAATCGAAACAACCCTACATCATGCCGCTCTGGTGAATGCGACATCGCCGGCGGCCAACCAATCTGTCATTCCGAGCCCGCTCGACCCGCGCCTCGACTCGCTGGCCAATCTCTCAGGACAAGACAAGCGCGGCGAGGACGACAAGGAAGCCCCTCCCTGAAGCCAGGCACGGGGGGAGGGATGCTCTGGAAAACCGCAAACGTGCATGCGTCTGCGCCGGCGACAGCCAGCCTGTTCATTCCGAGCCCGCGGGAGCTGCGCCTCGATTCGCTGACCAATCGCCCAGAACAAACCGCGCGGCGTAGGACGGCGAGGAATCCCTTTCCTGAAACCAGGGACGGGCGAAGGGATGCTCCGGCAAACCGCAAACGTGCAGGCGTCTGCGCCGACGGGCAACCAACCTGTCATTCCGAGCCCGCCGGAGCCGCGCCTCGATTCGCTGAACAATCGCTCAGGACAAACCGCGCGGCGCAGGACGGCGAGGAATCCCCGCCCTGAAACCAGGGACGGGCGAAGGATGCTCAGGCAAACCGCAAACGGAAGTCGCGCGCTGAGGCCAGAGCTTCGTTTGAATAGAGAACCCGGGTGGATAATCGAAGACCCCAGAAAAGAAGGCCCCTGCCCTGCGCTGATCGTAGGCCTTACTGCGATGACGGACGAAGAGGATGTCTAGAACGCGCTCTGCGTCATCGATGGCGTATACGACGCGCCAGTCGCCGCGACGATCCGCCATCGTGCCGGCTGCTCTTCGAGCTTCTTGACACCCGGCGGTAGAGGCATGCTGGCAAGAGCCTTGATCTTGCCGACAACGCGCGTCGCGATGGTGATAGGTAGCCTATCGATCTCTTTAATTCGCCGACGGCTTGATGTGAGTCGATACTCAGCCGCGAGCGGCACGCTTGCGCCGAGCGAGGCACCGCGTTAAAAACGTCGAATGGAATGCTCTTCTCGTGCGAGCGGGAAGCAGTTACGAGCTGATCGTGGATGTCTTCCCACAGCTCGCCATACGGTTCGAGATCAATCTGCACGGCGACCTTCTTGCCCTTCTCGTTGGTGACGAAGTGAATGCCTTCCGTCGACGCTTGACCAGACGTGAACGATCATCGCACGAGATTCAGGCCCCCATGGGTGAAGGCTGTGCATTAAATGCGGAGCTTAACGCGAAGCGCGCGCAGAGAAAGTGGATGAGTCGAGCTAAAGTGCTGAGCGGGAGAACGTTAAGGTGGCGTCCCCAAGCATTCCGAGTTGGAACCAAATCATGGTGTGGCTCCGAGAGATGGCGGCGTTGAAGGAATCGTAGTTGTCGCCCCCTTAGGTCGCCTTGGCTCTCGTGTTCCAATTCTCGCGGGCCTCATGCTCGCGTCTTCATCGAACACAATCAAACGCTGGGGGGAATCAGGTAGTTACGACTTTGGCGCGCGCGCCTTCAGCGGTTCCCATTTCTGGGTCTCAAAATACGCAGCAACCTGGCGCTTGATCTGCGGGGAAAGACGGGAAATGACTTGAGATGCGTGTCGGCGGGCGACTCTGAAGGAGTCTTCGGTGGCCGTTTCGCGAGAGACAGCGTGCCATGCCTCAGTGATCACTCGCTCGATTCCTGCCTGAATTCGGTCACCAAAGGCGCTCGGGAGTTGCACAGGTTTCGTATCATCTTCGGTCGCGACTTTCGGGGTTGGCGGGGTGAATCGCTGGGCGCGTGCCGGAGGCGGGCCGGGCTCGAGGAATTCGCGGAACATATTGAAGGAGACTTGCTCGGGTCTGAGCAGAGCCTTGAGGAATGGGTCTTGGATTTCGCGTCCGGCTTGGGCGACGGCGGTCGTCAGCCAACCAATGGCTTCTTCGATGCTCCTTGGATGAGGCGTGCCTATCTTGTCCCCGTCGCGGTCGTGCTTGTTGAAGTAGCTGAGGGCTTTCGCGCCGGATGTGGTGAGCCGCCCAAGATACGCACTGGCACGCAGAGCGCTGGCAAACGGACCGTCTGCCCGAGGTTCAGCAAGCTTTCCGAAGGCTACGCCGAGACCGGCGCAACTCAGAGTTGTGTTCTTGCCTGTGATTGGCGCGGGCTTCAAGTGGTCGGCGAGTGACAATCCTTGGAGCCAAGCATCAGCAGCACTGTGCAGGCCTCCATCTCCCTCTGAACCTTCAGCAACGCCCCACTCATACCAATAGCCTCGGATGACATCAGCGAAATCCACCTGGCTTGGCGCAGTGGCCAAGTTGTCTCGGAACACTTTCACAGCAGCGGGAAGGTCGCCTGCATTTCGATAGGTCTTGCCGAGATCAACAATGTATGAAAGCCGGTTGGACTCGGCAGCGACTGAAGCTTTTGCCGCGGCAACGGCTATTTCCTTTCGGCGTTGCTCGGTGAACTGCTGCGGCAGTTCGCGCTGTAGCCGTGGGCCTGCGTGGACAATTTGTGAAAACGCTTCGACTCGAAAATCCCGACGAGTTCGCACGGTCTGCCGCACCACAGCACTCCAAATCTCCGCGACATCCGCACCAAGCTCTTGTTCGGCGGCAACCAAGATTGCGGCGGCGACTTTACTGTGGCGCGTCAGAACACTCCCTGCGCTCCGAACGGCTGCGGCTTCTTCACCGAGTGGATTCACGACGAGCGTTTGCACCCAATCGCCGGATACACCGAGCAAGTCTGCAAGGACGCTTTCATCAAGCCCCTGGCTTCCGACCGTGTGACATGCGGCGACGTAGAGGAGGGCGTCGAACAGGGTGCGGTCACTGTTTTCAATACGCTCTGCCTTCAACCGCGTGAGCAGGGAGACGACGTGATTCCTCAACCCGTCCGGCCCGAAACGCACGGCGAGCAATCCCCCAAAGAACGAGCCTTCATCACGCGCGGGAGCGGCACCATGCACGGCATGGAGGAGTGCAGCCACTTGCTTGTCCGTGCTCGGCAGGGATGCGAGTTCCCGCAGGCCGTCAGAACCATATTTCTGCCACGCACTGACCAGCATGTTCGCGTCGTCGTCCCTCAGTTCACGAAGTGTGATGTCTTGATGCTGCGTCAACATCGTTTTCCAAGGCTGGCGGTCGCCGTGGGAATAGCGCCAGTCGGTGTCTCGTGCCGCCAAGAGAAAATGAATGTGCGAGCGCCCGCCTTCGTGCAGCAGACGAGCCGCCTCGCCGAGGTCACGCACGAGATTCTCGGCATCGTCGGCGACGATGAGCCAGTGCTTGGCGGGGGTCCAGAGTCGTGCTGTGCTCCGGCGGGAGACCAAGTCGGGGAGCCGGTCGCCAAAGCACATTCCATCCGCCGCTGGTCGCGGCAGCGGCGGCGGCTTGCAGGAGGAGCGTGGTCTTGCCTTCGCCACCCGCAGCCCTGATGAGTTGGAGCGAGCAGCCGGATTTGCCATCTCGGACAGCCGCAAGGCGTCGAGCGATTTCTCCGACCGCCGCCCTGCTTGGAATGTCAGCACACGCGGCGTGTCGCCAAGTGGGAGTTGCCCCGTCGAAATAGCGGACGACTTCCTCCGGGCGAAGCGGCGCAAGCGCGCCGAGGTAGGCGGCGTCTATCAATTCCCAGCCTGCGAGCGGCGATGCGACGACGGGAGCCACCGCAGTCGATGCGACTCCATGCACAGCCGTGAGGATTTCATTGAAGATGCTGTGGCAATCAATGCCGCCGAAGGAGCGGAAGCGATTCAGCACAATCGCAGGGGACACTGCTTTCAGGAGTTTTCCGTACCGCTCTTCCACTTTGGCGGTGTCGCTTTCGTGAAAGCACCAGATGACATCAAGCTTCGCCTGCTCGTCATTCATGAGTTCGACGAGAGCGTGGGTGAATACGTCATCCCACCCGCCATAGGCAGCGACAATCAGGGTTCTCTGTTGGGCGACGAGCAGCCGCTGCAAGGACTTCACCAGCTTGGGGCGGGGATTGGTCAGTTGCGCCTGTGTGTGGAGCGTGTCGGAATCGCGCCAGAATCCGTGCAGGTGCACGATGTTGCAGATTCCGGGTTCATCCTCAGCAGCTCCGGCGAGCGTTCCGTCCGCCGTGAGAACCCGTCGCCCCGCCCGTCCGCCAGACTTGCGGATGGCAAGCGAGATGAGCGGGTCAAAGTTTGTGGTGAGAACCGGGCCGAGAAATTTCTCTCCTCCACGCGCAACCAAGTCGGCGAGGCCTGCAGTTCCGGCGGGGATGTTCCAGTCGTCGGGTTGGCCGTCAGTCGCCGCAGCGACCTGGCCTGTCCCGGGTCTGCGGGCTTTGAGCACTGCTTTGCTAACGACTTCGTTCACGGCATCTTGCCCGGCATTTACGCCAAGCCACTTCATGGCGGCTTGATAGGCGTCAGCACCGGATTTGCCGTTCAGCGCCGACTCAAGTTGCGGCAGCGCGCGAGAATTGCGATCACGAACTTCATCGCGAACGAAGTCGAGCATGGTCGTTATGCCCGGAACGCCGACTCCATCTTTCAGAGAGAGCGGCGAGCCAACAAGAAACGCTACGGGACGCCGCGTCATGAGGGCGGCATTTATCAGAGCTGCCTTCGGATGGAGTTCAATCGGCATGGTTGTGGAAATGAATGTCTCGGTGGGATCGGCGATGCCCCTCGGTCACAGAGCGGACTTGAGGGAGGCTCGCCCTGAAGGTGAGGGAGACGATGTTCGAAGGGAGCAAAGAGTCCGGTCGCCCAGGCGTGAGGAAGTGAACAATTCGGCGGGCAACGACCTCAGTCCTGCGCGAACCCGCGCAGGCGATGAACTCCAGATTTCCCAACGGTTGGGTGACTGCAAGTTGTTGGTTCAGAGTCAGATCCATGTCAGCTACTGCCGAGTTTGTATAGCAATCCCAAGGTGCCTGCCGCATCCTACTCGAATCCCGGCAAGGAGAATTGCGCCAACCCTGAACGTTCTTGCACGAACGTTCGATTGACCGACAGACCTACGAGCGACAAAGGGACCAGCTACGAGAACAGGTTGCGCTGGCCGAGATCGAGCTCAACGACGCGGTCCTCAATCAACTGGACATCGACGGAGTTCTCGCATTTGCAGAACACGTCATGGCAAATCCCGCATGGCTCTGGATCGAGGCCGGTTTGAAGCAGCGGCAGCAGCTTCAAAAGGCCCTGTTTCTAGCGGGCCCTGCGTTTCGACGGCGAGAAACTTGGAACCGCCGTAGCGTGCTTAGGATTCGAGCAGGTGTCGGCATCTGAAGGCTCCGAGGAAGGTGGCGTCACCAACGGGATCCGAACCCGTGTTGGCGCCGTGAAAGGGCGCTGTCCTAGGCCTCTAGACGATGGGGACGGATGCATGGGGCGGCCTGGTGGGCTCGGTAGGGATCGAACCTACGACCAATTGGTTAAAAGCCAACTGCTCGGACTCGGGCGCTACGACTTCGGATCGACAAGGCGATCGATCAACTCCTGCCTAAATGCATCAAGCCCAGCCAGACCCGCGTTCTCGACTCCCGCTGTTTTCGCGAGTCGCTTCACGTCGAAATCGCGCAGGAGCCAGGCGAGTGTCAGGCGCGAAAAGCCACTATCTCGCTGCGGAGCGTCAGCGATTGCAAGATCGAGACTCTCGCCGCTGCGCATAAGTGCCTCAACGTCTACCAGGTCGCGTAGTTCAGATCGCTCCAGCAGTGCGCACAGCTTCTCAGCGAGGATGGAACGAGGGGAGTCGACGAGAATCTCTTCTCCTCCAACGCGGTGAGACTGCGCGGCGTCGATCGCATCCATCGGTTCAGAGATCAAATCAACAAGCACGGCAAGTTCCCCGTCCGTGACTTGCAGTCGAACGAATGAAGGCGTGGTCTGAATCGTCGCGAAGGTTAAGCCGCGATTCGTCAATCGCGCTTCGACCGTGCCTGGCAAATCACCAAGCTCAAGGCGATTCCGCCAGAAAAGATCCAAATCACGAGTAAGGCGATGGCCCAGATGGATGCCAGCTAACGCGGCGCCGCCGCTTAGAACGAACCGCGGCTCGATGCCAGCGAGCACTTCGAGGATTCGCAACTGAAGCGCGTCGAGCCTACCGCCGGACGTAACCAAGGCGCTCCCACTGCTCGAGCAGCCACGTCCAGAACGGACGAGACTTGCCGAGGTATCGCTCAATCGACGGCCAGAGATCGGCGATCTGTTGCGGCGAGACGAACTGCAACGCGTCGTCGGGCTTTGCCTGCCGCATCAGCTTGCCGATGAGATACGAGCGAGCCGCGGGTTCCTCGTCGGCGATCGAGTGTTCGAATTCATCGAGCGTCAGCTCGGTGTCCCACAGGAAATAGGGTCGTCCCTTGTTGTCCGTGAGAAGGTGTCTAGGTGTGGGAGCGAGCATGGCCGAATGAAGTATGAACGCAATTGGCGTCCCCAACGGGATTCGAACCCGTGTTGGCGCCGTGAAAGGGCGCTGTCCTAGGCCTCTAGACGATGGGGACGGATGGGCGGGGGCCTGGTGGGCTCGGTGGGACTCGAACCCACGACCAACGGCTTAAAAGGCCGCTGCTCTACCGACTGAGCTACGGGCCCGTAACCTCAACGAACGAAACCTCCGAGGGCCGCTCGAAGGGTGCGGAAGATACCACGTCACGTGCGGAACGGATGATGCCCGCCGGTTATTGCCTTTGCTGTGCGGGGTGGGATCAGAGTTGCGATTCGCTCCCACTCCCCACCCCCTACTCCCCACTCCCCCAGACTCAGCCTCGGGAAAGCATCGTCCAGAGGCCGATGATGATGAAGCCGGCGCCGGCGACGAGCTTCAGCGTCGATGGCTTCACGAAGCGCTCGATCTGCGCGCCGGCCAGCACACCGATGGCGGAGGCGACGACGAGCGCGCTGGCGCTCGCCGCGAAGACCAGCCACTTGTTGTTCTGCCCCTCCGATGCGAACAGCATCGTGGCAAGCTGCGTTTTGTCGCCGATCTCGGCGAGAAAGACGGAGACGAAGATTGCGGCGAAGGCTTTCCACATGGCCGGGAGTGTAGCTGGAGCGCCGGCGGCTCTTTCTACAAAAACCCCAGAGGGCGGTCCAGCCCAATGGTCTTGACTCTGGGCCCCTCATCCGCCTTCGGCACCCTTCGACTCGCTACGCTCGCTCAGGGCAGGCCCTTCTCCCCTCTGCGGAGGGGAGAAGGGCTCTCGATTGTAAGTTTTGTTATTGCTGACACTTAACCTCGATGTCCCTCACCCCACGAAAGTGGGGACTGGGTTTGGACGTTTCGGAGCGTAACGAAAGCACGCCGGAGGCGTGCGTGAAGATAGCCGGTGGCCACGCCGAAGGCGTTGCCACCGGTTTGCAGGCGAAAGCAAAGGCACCCCGGCAGGGGTGCGTGAACCGTCGAATTCGACATCGTTCTACGC
>JBBRNB010000107.1:0-23023 GCA_038230535.1 Thermoanaerobaculia bacterium | reverse complement strand
GTGGCGCCTCGGCTCCGCTTTTTGCGGGGGGTGGCGTACGACCCACTCGCGCCCGCCGGTAATCTCTGCATCCCCTATCGTTTGGATTTCTGCACACCCACTGAGGCTGCCGCAGCCGCGTGGGTGGTGGAGCGGCGGAGGACGCCGAAGGACCCCCTCCCACTGGCGGGTAGGTGGGGGTCTTTGTGTATCGGAGTCCACCTCCCTTTCCGGCCTGTAATTGGGGGGTCCTTCGGCGTCCTTCGCCGCTCCACCATCCGCCCGCCCACGCGGCTGCGGCAGCCTCAGGATGACAGGTATAGGAGAACGCGATTTCTGCACATGCTCTCAGGATGACAGGTATATGGGATGCGCTTTTCTTGCTCACGCTCTCGGAATGGCAGGGATGACCATAGACAAGATCGCCGCCGGAAGCTGCACGTGTTGCAAGCGAAGCGCGTGATCCTCAGCGAATCATCGCGACGGTGATCAGTTGCGCAATCGTCGCCACCGCTGAGAACACCACCAGCCGCTTCGCGCCACGGCAGCGGTCCGGCCAGGGTCGGGGTCCTTTGCTGAACTTGCCGAGCGCGATGTCGAGATCCTCGGTTTTCATCCGGCCGGTGGCGATGTCTTCGAGAAGATGTGCGTCGAACGAGACGCGGGCGCCGAAGAAGAGGGCGATGACGCCGAGGAGGATGGCAGTGATCGAGAGGGCCACGCTTCGTCCGAGGATCATCGCAAGCGCGCTGAGAAGCGTGAGTCCCGTAGCCAGCCATCGCAGGCTGCCCGCTGCGCGCAGCATGCGCGAGGTAACGAGGATCAGTGCGCGTTCCTGCGGCGTCATACCAATCCTTCCAATGCCGTGAAATGCTCGCGACGAAGCCTGATGGCAGGCCGTGCGTTCCGCACCATGCGCACGGCATCCTCGACCGTCGACGCACGATGCGTCGTCAGGAGCCAGGCCACGACGGATGCAGCGCTGCGCGAGTATCCGAGCGCGCAGCAGACGAGGACCGGTCCGTGTTGTCGCGCTGTTTCGATCGCGGCGGCAGCATCGCGAAGGATGTTTGCTGACGGCACAGTGAGATCGAGCACGCAGAGGGATCGATAGAAGTGCTTGCCAGGATCGCCGCAGGGAAGTTCGGCGCAAAGATCGACCACTGCTGCAAAGTGTCCAGCCTGGCCAGGGCCAGGGATTCGTCCGATCCACACACCGTCCGCCACTTTGCCGGCGGCTGGATGGTTTCGCGTCCAGAGCCTCGAGCTCAACCACGACGACACGGTGTACGGAGCGAACAGACCGCGGGCGCCGATACTCAGTCGTCCATCGCTTCCCTTCTGAAAGCCGCGCACGCCGAGAGCCGCGTAGTTCAAAGAAACCATTCCGACCGCAAGCGCGGGCCAGAAGAACCACAACCAGCCACCGCCGATGCACGCAATCGCCGCACAGACGAACGCACCCGCCGCGTACAGCAGCGCAAGCCGCCGTCGTTTCCCATCGGTCGTCAGCATCGCTCCTCGGAGCGGCGACTCATCCTCCTCGGGGATTGCCCAGAGAGCGAAGAACCCGACAGCCAGACCGGTTGGGAGATCGATGAAGTGATGTTGATACGTGGTGAGGACCGACACGCCGATCAGGATCATCCAGGCGTGCAGCACCCATCGCCATCCGCTTCGGAGGTGATGATTGAGACGCACCCAAACGACGACCAGCGACGCCATGTGCAGCGACGGCGCCTGATTGAACGGTTTGTCGAAGCTGCCGAGGGCGGTGAAGAGCGCGCCGAAGACTCCGTCTGCGTGAGGGCGGTCGAACGAGAACCGCAGCGGAAAGGTGATGAAGAAGAAGATCGAAATGAGCTGGATGAGCACCAGCCGCAGCCCCTGACGGTCCAACTCCTTGCGCGTGGTGCATACGAGCACCGACACCGTGTAGAGCAGATCGATCGTCCAGTAGGGGACGATCGTCCAGGGAACGAATGGGATGGAACGCTCCCAGGCGAACGCAACGAAGCCGACGTGTGTGTGACGGCTGGCCAGCCAGTTTGCGAACCCGTAGCTGGCGAAGAAAAACGGTCCGAGGAATGCCAGCCAGGCGATCGAGCGCCGCCAGGGATGCGGCTCCGTCACGCGGCCTCTCGGATTGCCAGGGAGACGGTGAAGATCCCCCATTCGTCGATGCGCTGGGCGATCTTCCGGAACCCGGCGCGGGCGGTCAACTGATCCATCTCAGCCTGCGACCGGCGCCGCATCACCCACGCTTGCCCGCCGCGATGGCTGGTGAGCGCACGCGCGATCATCTCCAGTTGCGGATGCCACGGCTGCCCCGTGTAGACGAGATATCCGCCTGACGGGACCGCATCGGCAATTCCGGCCAGGGAGTTTGCAACCATGTCGTTGTCGCCGAACAGCTCGTAAAGGCCGGAAACGATCGCCAGCGCCGGCCGCGGCGTGACGGCTGCGAGGCTGGCCCGATCGAAGGCGTCGCCCTTCACAAACCTGGCGATCGATCCGAGTCCTTTCGACTCGATCATCGCCGTCCCCATGGTCACATTCAGATCGCTGTAGTCGCGAAGGAGGATCGAGGCGGGACGGACCTTCGCGGCATCGAGCGCTTCGAGGACGTATCGGCCATGACCGGCGGCGATATCCATCACGTGAACCGGCAGACCAGCGGCGCTCAATCGTTCCATGGCGTTCTGAATCAGCTCTTCGACATGCACCTTCCGCTGACGGATCCCGCGCCATCCGATCGACTGCAGGTAGTTCTTGTCGATGAAACGCCCGGCCTTTGAGTTGCTGTCGGGCTGGTTTCGATAGACGTAATCGAGGGTGCTTCCGGAGTCGAACCCGGTCTCGTGGCCGAGCTTCAACCCGTTGGAGAGCGCACCGCCGGCTTTCATCGCCGCTCGCGTGGCGGACCAGTACAGGCCACGGGGCGACAACGGCGAGAGTGGCGTAGCCAGACGATCTGCTTCCTGACGCGTGGCGCCGGAACGGTGCGCTTGCGTCAGGTCGACCACCACCGGCGGTTCCGCGAACCGTGCGGTGATGAAATCGTGGACCAGCTTCAGCGCGGGAGCGCGGTCCCGCTCGCCGAGGGTGTCGTGATAGAAGCCGGGCAGGACGTGACGTTCCTTGATCGTGCTCCCGAGCCGGTTGAAGAACTCGTGCTGGGGACCGTGATGGACGACCCAGTCGGCGCCGGAGATCAGCAGTTGCACCGGCACGATGATGGCCTGCGCGTCTTCGACGATCCGTTCGGCGGTCTCATAGAGGGCCAGAAGAATGTTGGCGGAGATGTCGCGGGTGATGAGCGCATCGGCGTCGAACGACTCGATCCGCTCCGGGTCGTGCGTCAGGAACTTCGACTTCACATAGCTCTTCACGAAGAAGTTGCCGCGGAGCTTGTGCATCAACCCGAGCCCCGGACGCGCCAGCGGTACGTAAAGCTTCACCTTGAAGGCGGGCGATGCCAGCACCGCACATTGGACCCTGGGCGCGTAGTCGTGCAGCCATGTAGCGGCCAGCACCGCACCGACGCTCTGCGCGATGACGGCGATGTTCCCGATGGGATGTCCCGAAACGCGGCCCACCTCGGCGACGAAATCGTTCACGTCACGGATCGATGTGCCGATGCTGGGGCTGAATCCGCGCGCGCCAGGAGAACGGCCATGGCCACGGGCATCCCACGCGAAGAAGTCGAAGTCCGGAAGGTACAGCTCATCGACGAGATGTGCCATTCGCCCCGAATGTTCGTGCCCCCGGTGAAACAGGACGATGGCGCCTCGTGACGGACCGTTCGTCGCCGGCCATTGCCTGTAGAACAGCTCCGTACCGTCGAAGGCGGCAAACAGATGCTCGCTGGAGTGGCGATCGGTCACCGTATCAATGTAGTTGATTCGTCCAATTTGGAGTGTATCCGCTGTCACTACGCACGGTCGAATCGGCTTTCCACAGAAAGTGACCCATTCCCGGCATCATTCAGCCGCGCCAGACCCGAACGAAGCAGACCGTCTATCTCCGCCTGTGCCGGCGGCTCCTCCTCGAGGTTGCCCGCACGGACCAGGTTATCGAGACTGGCCAGCGCCATCGTCGCTTCCGATCAGAACGAGGTGCTCGCCCGCGAGCACCTTCTGCAGGAATGCGTTGCCGTTCTTTCGCCGTCTCGCGAACTCCTCAGGCGTGTACAGCGTGGGATTGATTTTCCGGCCGAGCGCCTTCTCTGCCGGAGCGATGCGCGCAAAAAGATCTTCCAGTGTGAGCCCTGCAGCGACGACGAGTAAGTCGATGTCGCTCTCCGCACGCTCCTCGCCGCGTGCGACCGAGCCATAGACGAGGGCCAGATCGACACGTTTCGCGAGCGGGCGAAGGGAGGCGCGCAGAGGATCCACGAGGCCGACAGTCTTAGTCACGATGCCGCGAAGTTCCTCGAAGATCGGCGCGGCCCAATTGGCCTGATAGTGTTTCTGACTTCCAATACGCGTGACCGTGACCAGGCCGCTCTCGACGAGGCGCGCCAACTCCCGCTGCACAGCACCGGAACCGGAGCGTGTCCGCTCGATCAGTTCCTGCTTGAAGAATGTGCGGCCGGGATTACCGAAGAAGAGCCGGAGGACGCGCTGCTGCGTCATCGTGAAGAGCGCGTCCGCGAAGCCCGCGCCGCGCCCGTTGCTGGTTCGCTTCCTGCGCGAAGCTGCCGTTACCATGCCCAATTCGGGTATCCTACTGCCCAATACGGGCAGATGCAATTCCTGGAGCGTTAGTCTTCCCTCATTTCGGCACGTACGTCACCGAGCGGGAGGTGACAATGCTCTTGCCTAGCGCGCTGGCTTGGTCGTCCTGTTCGTTGCGGGAGGCGTAGAGCCGGTCGCCCACGATGGCGAACTTCCATCGCTCTTTCCTGACGTTGCCGGCCTTGAAGAAGAGAATCGACGCGGAGTAGCTCGAATCACGTTCGGCCGCGACGGGGACGCCGTTGGCGTCGCTCCAGACGCGAAGCTCCACCTGGGGCTCGTTGACGAACTTGCCACGCGTTACGGCAAGAGTCGGCTTGACCTTGATGCGCAGCAGCGTGGCCGGCTTACCGTCACGGATGGATTGCGTCTGCTCGATCAGGGTGGCGCCGTTGAGACTATCGAGAAGCATCGCCGAGGCGTCCATCGCGTCGATGACGTCAAAGACGGTCAGCGCCACCATCGCGGTGCGCGTGGGCGTGAGGGTCTCCGGATCTCGTTTCTTCCTCTCAGCTTCGGCGCCCGCCGCGGCGAGAGCGCTGGGCGGTACACGAATCGACAGTCCGGCCGGTCCGGAATCGACGTCGAAAGAAGTAGCGCCACTCCGCTCGCCCGTTGCGCCTTGCGCGCCGCCGTTGACTTGAACCGTCGCCGCGAAGGGAGACTTTGCCGGATATCGGCGCAACACGTCGCGAAGATCGCCGAGTGGGTCGGCTGCCGCGGACGATGCGGCCAGGGAGACGGCGAGCAACAGGAGCAACGTCCGCGATGAACGCATGGCGTTGGTTATCATAGTAAGAAAGGTCACCGCGGCTGTGCGAGGCGTCACTACACCTTCTCTGATTACGCTCCCGGAGTCGTGGTTCCTCATGGGCTCCGAGGAAGGAACGGATAACGAACGCCCCGTGCACCGCGTTCGGGTCAGCGCCTTCGCGCTCGCCGCCTCTCAGGTGACGAATGCTGAATACGCGCTCTTTCTTCAATCCACCGGCCATCCACCGCCGCCGTTCTGGAGCCGCACGAACTTCGACCATCCCACGCAGCCAGTGGTCGCGGTTTCCTGGTTCGACGCCACCGGCTATTGCCAGTGGCTGAGCAGCGTTTCCGGCCGGCGTTTTCGTCTTCCATCGGAAGCGGAATGGGAATGTGCCGCGCGTGGAGGATCCGAAGAGAAGCTCTATCCGTGGGGAAACGACCCGCCACAATCGCGCCCGCACTACGACAATCGCTGGATCAACGGCCCGGAACCGGTCGGAGGAAGCGCACCGAATGCGTTCGGCCTGTACGACATGTGCGAGAACGTTCACGAGTGGTGCAGCGACTGGTACGCCGCCGGCTATTACGGCATCGGGCCCGAAGACAATCCCCGCGGTCCTGAAAGCGGCTTGCGCCGCGTCTCCCGCGGTGGTTCGTGGCGCCATCAGGTGAAGATCAGCCGCTGTGCCGCACGGTCGAGCATCCCTCCGGCGTTTCGGTACGCAGACTACGGCTTTCGCGTCGCGTGTGACGAGTAGGGAGCACCCTGGGACCGCGGGCGTCCCGCGCAATTTACAAGCATGCGAGAACCACTTGCGGGCGGGACGCCCGCGATCCCAGGCCTACTGCCCTAACGCGATTCGACGGACTTCGTCAGGCGCACTCACGTGAGCCACATCGACGGTCTCGATGCCGATTCGACGAAGCGTGAACGACTGACCGATTCGTTCGCCGGCTCTCACGTTTTCGACCTGTCCATCATTGGCAAAGACGGCAAAAGGAGACGCCGCCGGACCGAAGGTTCCGAGGAACTTGTAGCCGAAGGCCGGCAGTGCGGGCGCCTGCGCGGCGGGAGCAATCTCGTTCCGAGGCGGATCGGCGAGCTTAGGCACAGGCGTGGGGGTAGTCGCTGTCACTTGAACGATCGCGGCTCGAACCGGTTGTGCCTCGCGAAATGCGAAGAGGTTTCGTTGTGGGTGGATTGGCGGGAGATCTGTATCTTGCCGCCCCTCCTGCAGCCGAGGGGTGACCAGGGAAGCAATTGCCGCCACCGTGGGGCGAAGCGTCGTGGATGGCGACTCCTGGGAGGGGGCGGTTTCCCACAATGGACGAATCCACCAGCCCAAACCAACGCCTGCGATCCCTGCGAGAACCAGCCAGCGAACCCTGTCGTTCTGCCTCATTGTCTCCTTCGACGACCATGGGAAAGAAAAGGTTCTGCCACAATCCCGCCGCAATCCCATGCTATTCATCTTTCAGTGCCGGTCACGGTCACGGTTGAAAACAAACCGCTAACCGGAAGTCGAGGAAACATATGAAGTTCGTCGGAGTGCTTCGCGCGTTCGCTCTTCGGACAGTCGCCATCCTGTCAGCCATTCTTCATTCGGTTCTGGGCAGCTTCGAATGGCATCGGCCGCGCTGGATCGTCGCCCTCAACGACCGGGTGGGACGAATGGGCACGGCCGCTCGCGCCAATCCGCGCCGCGCGGCAGGCGTCACTGCTCTCGTGATCGTAGTCGCCGCCGGAGCCTATGCAGCGCGATGGTGGTATCAGCACCGCCCGCATCCCATTGAAATCGCCGTTCATGCGACCGCTCCCGAGCTCACGAAGCTGGAGAAGGATCATTGGACGGTCTACCCGCTCGCGGTCGTCTTCGACGGGTCGGTAGCACCGCTCGATCGAATCGGGAAGCAGCTCTTCGCTGTACCGGAGATGTCTCCGGCGATCGAGGGAGCATGGAAATGGGAAGACGACCACCAACTCAGCTTTCAGCCAAAAGGCGACTGGCCTGTGGGTCAGGAATTCAAAGTCATCATTCCGAAGAAGGGCTTCGTGGCCGCTCACATCCGCCTCGCTCAATACGACCTGACCTTCCCGACCGCGGCTTTCAAAGGCGAGGTCAGTGAGGCCGAGTTCTATCAGGACCCCACCGATCCTGATCTGAAGAAAGTCGTGGCCACGGTCAAGTTCACACACCCGGCGAACGCGGAGGAATTCGAAAAACGTCTGCGCCTCCACATCGACGACAAGGACCACCCCCAGTCCGAACAGCGGCACCCGTTCACCATCACGTACGACAAGTACAAACTCAACGCCTACGTCCATTCGGCGCCCATCCCGATTCCACCCTCCGACACGAACATGTGGATCACGGTCGAGCCAGGCATCCGGGCCGCCGCCGGCGGACCGGCGACTGAGCAGAAAGTGGAGCGGCAGGTCAGCATCCCGGGCCTCTATAGCTTCCTGCGCATCGGCTCCGGCAATCTGTCACTCGTCTCCAATGAGCACAACGAGCCCGAGCAGATCATCGTGCTCGAATCGACCACCGGTGTCGCACAGAAAGAGATGGCCCGCAGCGTCAGCGCATTCGTGCTGCCGGTGAACCATCCTGACAAGAAGATCGACGATGGCAAACGGCCTTACGTCTGGGACAACCCTCAGATCATCGGCCCGGAGATCCTCGGCATATCCCAGAAGCTCGCCATGGATGCTATCCCTTACGAAAAGGAATACGCAACGCTGCACAGTTACCGGTACAGCGCCGGCGTCGGACGTTATCTATACATCCGCGTCAACAAGGGCGTGAAAGCGTTCGGCGGCTACGTCCTGGGGCATGAATGGGACCGCATCATTCGCGTACCGGAGTTTCCGCGCGAGCTCAAGATCCTCTCCCAGGGCTCTCTGCTCAGCATGAGCGGAGAGAAAAAGGTGCCCATTTACGTCCGTGACCTCGACGCCATACGGTTCGAGGTCGGGCGCGTGCTCCCCGATCAGTTACAGCACCTGGTGAGCCAGACGGAAGGCGATTTTCGTAAACCTGCTTTCAGCAACTACAACTTCAGCCAGGACAACATCTCCGAGCGATTCACGGAAGTGCGCGACCTCCCGAAGCAGCCACACGGAAAATCGCAATATCTCGCCTTTGACTTTTCGAAATATCTCCAACTGGGCGGCGCGGGAGAAGGACGGCGCGGTGTGTTCTTCTTTTCGGTGGAGGGGTTCGATCCGATCAGGAAGGAGCCGGCCCACCCCAAAGACAGCCGCATCGTGGTCCTCACCGACCTTGGCATCCTCGTCAAGGATGCCCTCGACGGCAGCCACGATCTGTTCATCGAGTCGATTGCGAACGGCGAGCCGGTGGCGGGCGTACAGGTTCAGGTCATCGGCAGCAATGGAATCGGCGTGCTCTCAGCGAGCACAGGCAGCGACGGTCACGTCCACTTTCCAACGCTGACTGGATTCAAACGGGAGCAGACACCGGCTCTCTATCTGGCCCGCAAAGGCGACGACATGTCCTTCATCCCGATCGATCGCGCCGATCGCAGGCTCGACATCTCACGCTTCGACGTCGGAGGAGTTGCCAATGCTGCCAGCGCGGATCGTCTGAGCGCCTATCTCTTCTCCGACCGGGGAGTCTATAGGCCGGGCGACGAATTCCATGTGGGGATCATCGTCAAACCGAGCGACTGGACGAAGAGTATCGCCGGAGTGCCTGTGGAGGCCGTGGTCACGGATGCCCGCGGACTCGAGGTAAAGCACGAGAAACTCGAGCTGGCAACCGATGGATTCGAAGAGATCCGTTACACGACCCAGGAAACGGCACCAACCGGTACGTATACGGTCAGTCTTTTCGTGGTCAAAGACAATCAGACTCGCAATCTTCTGGGGTCGGCCACGCTGCGCGTGCAGGAGTTTCTGCCGGACCGGCTGAAGATCTCGACGCATCTGTCGCATGAAGTTGCTTCAGGCTGGGTATCGCCGGACAACCTCGAGGCAATGGTCATCCTGAGGAACCTCTTCGGTACTCCGGCGGCCGGCCATCGCATCACCGGGAGTATCGGCTTGACTCCGGCCTATCCCGAGTTCGCGGGATACGCTGGCTTCAGTTTCTACGATCCGCTCCGCTTGAAGGAGACGTACAACGAAGACCTCGCGGAAACAAAGACGAACGACAACGGAGAAGCCACGCTCGATCTGAATCTGCATCGTTACGCGAAGGCCACATACCGGCTTCGTTTCATCGCCCAGGGCTTCGAGCGCGAGGGCGGACGAGGCGTCACGGCACAGACGTCTATGCTGGTGAGCCCTCTGGCGTACCTGGTCGGGTTCAAAGCCGGCGGCGATCTCCACTATGTCGGCAAGGATTCGAAGCGTTCCGTCCAATTGATCGCCATCAATCCCGACGCCAAACGGATCGGCGTAAAGGGCCTGAAGATCGCGGAGGTCGAACGGCGATACGTCTCGGTCCTGACGAAACAGGAGAATGGCACCTACAAATATGAGTCGGTGAAGAAGGAGATCCCGTTGCGCGAGGCGCCGCTGGAGATTCCAGCCTCAGGACTGGCCTACGCATTGCGGTCTGACAAGGCTGGCGACTATGCGCTTCTGGTGCGCGACGATCACGCCACAGAGCTGAATCGAATCGAGTACACCGTGGCCGGAGCGGGGAATGTCACGTTCTCGCGCGAGAAAAACGCGGAGCTGCGCATCGCCCTGAACAAGACCGACTACGCACCCGGCGAAGAGATCCAGATGGATATTCGGGCGCCCTATGCCGGCGCCGGCCTGATCACGATCGAGCGCGAGCGGGTCTACCAATACACCTGGTTCCGGACCAACAATACCAGCAGCGTACAGAAGATCAGCATTCCGAAAGATTTCGAAGGGAACGGCTACGTCTCCGTTTCATTCATCCGCGACATCAACTCGGATGAGATTTTCATGAGCCCGCTGAGCTACGGAATCGCGCCGTTCTCAGTCAGCCGCGAGCGGAGGACCGCCAAAGTCACCCTCCGTGTGCCCGAACTGGCGCGTCCGGGCGAGCCTTATCGGATTCACTATCGCACTGACCGCCCCTCGCGCATCGTGCTCTTTGCGGTTGACGAAGGCATTCTCCAGGTGGCGCGCTACAGCAGTCCGGATCCGCTCGGGTATTTCTTTCAGAAGCGTGCCCTCGAAGTGCGCACATCCCAGATCCTCGACCTGATCCTCCCGGAGCTCAAGCGTGTGATGGCATTGGCGGCGCCGGGTGGAGATGCCGGCAGCGCCCTCGGCAAGAACCTGAATCCATTCCGGCGGAAGCGGGACAAGCCGGTCGTCTTCTGGTCCGGAATCATCGACGCCGGCCCGGAGGAGCGGGAGGCTGTGTATCAGGTGCCCGACTACTTCAACGGGACCCTGCATCTCTTCGCTGTGGCCGTAACGCCGGACGCGGCCGGCGTCGCGCAGAAGACCTCGGAGGTCCGCGGCGATTTCGTCATCAATCCGAATGTTCCGGCATTCGTCGCACCTGGCGACGAAACAGACGTCACGGTGTCGGTCGCCAACAATGTTCACGGCTCAGGCGCTTCGGCGCAAGTCTCGCTGGAGCTCGCGACGTCACCGCACCTCGATGTGATCGGACCGCGTAAAGTGACCATGACCATCGGCGAGCTACGCGAAGGCACCGCCTCATTCCACATCCGAGCAAGACAGTCGCTCGGTTCCGCGAATCTCACGTTCCGCGCCACGATGGGAGCGCGGTCCGGACATTACTCCACAGACCTCAGCGTAAGACCTCCCGTTCCGTATATGACTACGCTCACCGCGGGTCACTTCCGCAAAGGAACGGAATCGACGCCGCTCACCCGCCGGATGTATCCCGAATACCGCACTATTCAGGCGGGAGTCTCCCATCTGCCTCTCTCCCTTGCCGGAGGGCTGATCGCCTATCTCGACAAGTACCCCAACGGTTGCACAGAACAACTGGTGAGCATGGCTATGCCGGCGATGGTGATGCATGACCGTCCGGAATTCGGATACACACCTGGCGTGGCTGAGAAATCGCTGACCACGATCATCGCCACCCTGCAGTCACGCCAAAATGGCGAAGGGGCGTTTGGTCTCTGGGCCGGGAACGGGCACGTCTCGGACTTCGCGAGCGTCTATGCCACGCATTTTCTGATCGAGGCCCGCGAGCGCAATTTCACCATCCCTCGCGAAATGATCGACAGCAGCATGGCCTATCTGAACCAGCTTGCGGCCGGTGACGCCAATTCGCTGGCCGAGATTCGGGTCCGAGCCTATGCAACCTATGTCCTGACTCGAAATGGAGTGGTCACGACCAACTACGCGACCCAGTTGCAGAAGCGGCTGGAGGCGCAATATCCGACTACGTGGAAAAACGATCTGGCTGGTATCTATCTTGCCGCGACGTACCAGATGCTCAAGCAGGAAGGTCTGGCATCCAGCATCATCGACAGCTCACACCTGGGTGATCCCCAGAACGACGACCAGGAGTATTACGGCGGGCCGATCCGCGATGCCCAGCTCCTTTACATCCTGGCACACCATTTCCCGGAACGCCTCCGGCGCGTTCGGGGAGAAGAGATCGACGCACTCATCGAGCCGATCAGCCGCGGCAAGTACAACACTCTCTCTTCGGCGTATACGATTCTTGCGCTCGACGCCTATGCGCGCTCGATCGGTGTCGACCAAAGCGGCCAGCTGTCGATCGCGCAGGCCGGCCCCGATGGAAAACTGAACGAGATCGCACTTCCCGCGGGTCTATTCCCGCGAGTACCGGTCTCGGAAAACGCCACACGCGTCCAGTTTGGAAATACGGCCGGCGTCACGGCCTTCTATCTCTTGACGCAGGCAGGTTTCGATACAGCACCTCCGTTAAAAGCGATTGCGAACCGTCTCGAGATTCAGCGCGAATACACCTCCCCCTCCAACCAGCCCTTGAAGCGCATCCATCCCGGCGATGAGATCGAGGTACATTTGAAGCTCCGCACGATCAGCGGACAGTCCGCCACCGAGGTTGCCGTCACCGATCTCCTGCCAGGCGGGTTCGAGGTCGTCGAAGAGAGGCCGGCACCACCAACCTCGCCACACCCAGAGAAAGCCGGCAGCGAAGGCGATGGAGACGAATCATCAGACGACCATGCCGCGCCGGAGTGGGTTCCTCCGATCGGATCGCCCGGATCGACCTGGCAACTCGAGTACGCGGATGTGCGCGAAGACCGCGTCGTCCTCTACGGCACCATCGGCCCCGACGTAAAGGAGATGGTCTACCGCATCAAGGCCACAAATCCAGGAAGCTACGCAATCCCGCCGGCATTCGGCGAAGCCATGTACGACCGTGCAGTACAGGCGCGGTCGACGGGCGGCACGATTCACGTGGATAAGAATTGAGGGACTGGAGTTTGTACATTTCAAGGAGCAGCGAGAAGACGCCGAAGGAGTCCGCCGGAGTTTGGACGTTCCGGGAAAGGACGCCGAAGGCGTCCATGAAGGTAGCCGGTGGCCACGCCGGAGGCGTTGCCACCGGATTGCACGCGCCTCCAACGGCACCCCGGCAGGGGTGCGTGACCCGCGCGCCAAATTCGAATTGCGTCTTCATCAACATCGCTGAGTCTGATTCTGCAACGATCAATGGATTCGTTGAACCGGTCTATGTCGCGTCCTATGCTGGTGCCTGTTCGGCTTCACGCACCCCTGCCGGGGTGCACTTTCGTTTCTCATGCGAACCGGTGGCAACGCCTCCGGCGTGGCCACCGGCTACCTTCAAGCACCCCGCTGGGGTGCCGAGGTCCACGAATCTGCTAGCGTCCAAGCCGCATTGCGCCTTTTCAAGAATCAGAAGGACATCCTCTTGAACAAACGCAGCAAATGGCTGGTTCTCGCCTTAACAACGGTACTGATCGCCGGCTTCGGCCTTTTCCGTCTATGGAGACCGCGTCCTCTCATGGACCAATTCCCATCTTCTGTCGCCGTTTATGACGCGAACAAGCATCTTCTGCGTTTAACCCTGGCCCGCGATGACAAATACCGGCTCCCTGTTTCATTGAAGGACATTCATCCGGTCGTGGTCGAGGCGCTTCTCCTCCACGAGGACCAGCACTTTTACTCACATAGCGGCGTCAACCCCGTCTCTCTGCTGCGCGCCGCGTGGCAGACGTACGCAAGACGTGGACGCCGCGCCGGCGGTTCGACGATCTCCATGCAACTGGCGCGGCTCATCGACCACCGGAACACGCGGACGCCGATTGGAAAGCTGCGTCAGATCGCCCGAGCTCTGCAAATCGAAGTGTTTCACTCCAAGCGGGAGATCCTCGAGACCTATCTCAACGTCGCGCCCTATGGACGCAACATCGAAGGTATCCAGGCCGCCAGCCTGATCTACCTCAACAAGCCGGCAGAACGGCTGACGCTCGCGGAGGCTCTCACTCTGGCTGTCATCCCGCAGAATCCACGACGCCGCGCATCGACGTTTGTTGTGAACGACTCCTTGCTCGACGCGCGGATGCGCCTCTTTCGCCGGTGGGTTGCCATCCATCCCGAGGACAGCAGGGATGCGTCGTTGATGACATTGCCGATGGCGATGCGCGCTTCGGGGCAGTTGCCGTTTCTCGCACCGCACTTCGTCAACCGGATTCTCGCCTCTCCACACGCAGCGCGAGTCTATTCCACGCTCGACATCCGGCTGCAGCGCCTCCTCGAACGCCATCTCCATGCGTACATCGCCGAACAGAGCCGTACCGGCATCAGGAATGCGGCCGCGATGCTGATCGACTACCGCACAATGGAGGTGAAAGCCGAGGTTGGATCGGCAGGCTTCTTCGATGCTGATATTCAGGGCGAGGTCAACGGCACCGACGCGAAACGATCGCCGGGATCGACGCTCAAGCCGTTTCTCTACGCCCTCGCCATCGACGAGGGCATCATCCACCCGCTCACGGTCCTGAAGGATTCGCCCGTTTCCTACGGCGGATTCAACCCGGAGAACTTCGACGGTCAATTCATCGGCCCGATCGCCGCCAAGGACGCTCTGATCCGAAGCCGCAACGTCCCCGCGGTGGAAGTGGCGTCGAAGCTAACCAACCCGAGCTTCTACGGTTTCCTCAGGAGTGCCGGGATCTCGCAGCTCCAGCCGGAGCAGCACTATGGACTCGGGCTGGTCCTGGGCGGCGGAGAAGTCACGATGGCGGAGCTCACCACTCTTTATGCCGCGCTCGCAAATGAAGGAGTCCTGAAACCTCTCCGCAGCACCCTCTCGACGCCAGCCGTGCCGGGGACGCGCATTCTAAGCGAGGAAGCGGCGTACGTCACGCTCGACATGCTGAAGGACAACCCGCGGCCCGATCGCGGAGTCATCGAAGCGTCGCTCAACGATTCGGCTCGGGTCTGCTGGAAGACCGGGACGAGTTACGGGTTTCGCGACGCCTGGTCCGTTGGCATCTTCGGCCCTTATGTGCTTGCCGTCTGGGTTGGCAATTTCGACGGCGAAGGCAATCCGTCCTTCGTCGGCGTTCAGGCCGCCGCGCCTCTCTTCTTTCGTATCGTCGATTCCATCCGGGCGCAGCGTGGCCCGTTACCGGGGCCGATGGTTCGTATGCCCGCGAACCTGCGGCGCATCGACGTCTGTGCAGTGTCCGGCCGTCTTCCCGGCGCGCACTGCGATCGGCGCACCTCCACATGGTTCATCCCGGGGAAGTCGCCGATCAGGGTCTGCGAGGTTCACCGGGAAGTGATCGTCGACAACGTCACCGGACTGGAATCGTGCTCGCCGATCGCCGGCGGAACGCATCCGGAAGTCTATGAGCTCTGGGACTCCGACATGCTCCGCATCTTTCAACAAGCCGGCATTCCGCGGCGAACACCGCCTCCTCGGAGCGCGGATTGCAGCTTCGACGGTCGATCCGCGAGAGGAAAAGTTCCGCAGATCACCTCACCCACCAACGGCGTGACGTACGTCCTGCGCGCGTTCAAGACCACCGAGAGCTCGATCCCGTTCCGCGCCGTAACCGATGCCGACGCCCGCGAAGTCTTCTGGTTCGTAAACGAGACCTACGTAGGCAAAGCCGTCAGCGGAACCGCGTTTCTCTGGGCCGCAACGCCCGGCACGTTCATCGTCCGCGCCGTCGACGACCTCGGCCGCGCCGGCTCCCGCGAGCTCAAGGTGTCGGTGGCACAGTGATTCCCGAGGACTGCGGTCGTCGGGAAGTGCTTTTAGAACCTGGGGCCGCACCTTTGGGCATGCACAGCCATGTCCCAACATGGGGCCACACCTTTGCTGCTTGAGTTGAGCACGTACATGAAGAGCTGGGGCCATGAAGAGCTGGGGCCACACCTTTGGAGCTGTAATCCTGCGCACTCAGCAACAAAGGTGTGGCCCCACGTTCATGGCCCGAGCGAAGACCTGCCCCCCAGTGAACCCCAGTCCCAATCAAGTGCGAAGGTGTGGCCCCAACCGTATCCGAAGGTGTGGCCCCAACCGTATCCCCAATATCCCAACCGTATCCCAGGTGACCACAGCCGTACTCCACTCGGCCCCCAGCCCTCCCTTCCGCTCCGTGTCACCCTCTCTCCCCACTTGACCGTGAGGAGAAGGATGGCTCCATGGAGTTGGTTGAGAAGACCCAGAGTGGGATCGTTCAATGAGGCCATGAGGCTGGGGCCACACCTTTTGAGAACGAATCCTACGCCCTCGGCAACAAAGGTGTGGCCCCATGCATGGAAAGCTCCTGCGAGGTGGGATCAACGGCGGCGCGACTGTCGAAAGCGGGACTGCGTAAAATGACGAAATGGCAAACGCGCGATTTACCGCTACGCTCCTCGAAGGCCACAAAGGCGCCGCGTTCGAAGTCCCCTTCGATCCCGCCGACCGCTGGGACATCCCGCCCGAACGGCTGCGGGCTGGGCGGCGAGGTCATCGCATAGCCGGCACCGTGAACGGCGTCGCCTTCGAGAGCGCCATCGTCCTTCGGGCGCGCAGTTTCTGGGTGGAGATCGACGACGATGTCCGCAAAGAGGCGAAACTCGAGATCGGCAGCCCGGCGAAGATCTCGCTTGGTCCGATCAAACCCGTCGTCACATCGACCGGCAACGCGGACGCCGCGCTGGCGTTGACTCGCAACATCTGCCTGGCTCTGCCCGACACCGATGAAAAGATCTCCTGGAGCGCGCCGACGTTCCGCGTACACGGCAGGATCTTCGTGATGTTCACCCACAACCATCACGGCGATGGCCGCATCGCTCTCTGGTGCGCCGCCCCACCCGGCGTGCAGGAGGATCTCGTCGCCGCCGATCCGAAGCACTTCTTCGTCCCGCCCTACGTCGGCGTCGGCGGCTGGATCGGAATCAGCGTCGGCAAAAAGCTCGCCAAAGGCGCCGTCGCCGCACTCATCGGACAGGCGTACCGCACGATCGAGCAGAAGCGCAGCGCGGCGAAGACGCGCAGGCGTGCCCGCTGATGCACCGCTTCGGGCTCGCGTGTGCTGTTGCGGCCATGGTTCTCGCCGGTTGCGCGCGAACGGAACGGGTGAATATCGTTTTCCGCAACGCTCCGGTCATTCTGATTTCGATCGACACGCTGCGGGCCGACCATCTGCCGGCCTGGGGTTACCGCGGCGTTTCCACGCCAGCCATCGACCGGTTGCGCCGCGACAGCATTCTGTTCGCCGACGCCCGCGCGCACGTGCCGCTGACACTGCCGTCCCACGTCTCGATACTCACCGGCGAGCTGCCATCGCGGAACGGCGTTCGTAACAACATTGGCTTCCGGTTCGATTCAAAGAAGCATCCAACCATTCCCCAAATGCTCCGGCAGCAGCGCTACGCCACTGGCGCCGCTGTCTCCGCGTACGTCCTTCGGGCCTCGACAGGGCTGGGCGCCGCGTTCGATTTCTACGACGACGGCATACCGGTCAGGGGAGACATCCCCGAAGGTCAACTGCAGCGCCGCGGAAGCGAGACGGTCGCGATAGCGAACAAATGGATTGATGATCATCGCGGCGTTCCGTTTTTCTTTTTCCTGCACCTCTTTGAGCCGCACACACCCTACGAACCGACGTACGACGATGACATCGCTGCCGCCGATCGCGCCGTTGGCACGTTCCTCGACCACTTGCGCGAGATCGGCGTGTACGACAAAGCGATCGTGATCCTTCTCTCCGATCACGGCGAGGGCCTTGGCGATCATGGCGAGGCCGAGCACGGCATCCTCCTCTATCGCGAGACGCTCCAGGTTCCTCTGCTTCTCAAACTGCCGGGCCGGCAGCGGGCCGGCGAAGTCATTCACAAGCCCGCACAACTCGTAGACGTTTACGCCACAGTGGCGCGGCTGACCGGCGTAGCGCACGAGGGGACATCGCTGCTCGATCTCGACGCGCACGACGGCCGTTCGTCGTACGCCGAGACGCTCTATCCGCGCATTCACCTCGGCTGGAGTGCGCTGCGTTCGCTGACCTCGGACCGCTGGCACTTCGTCGACGCTCCTGCCGCGGAGCTCTACGACCTCAGGCGCGACGCCGCGGAGAAACAGAACCTCGCGTCGTCGGAACGGCGCACTGCGGCCGCCATGCGCGTGGCGATCGCGGGCTATGGCGATCTCGATGCCGTTCCTTCCGCGATCGATCCCGAAGAATCGGCGCGACTCGCGGCCCTCGGCTACCTTCGCGGCACCTCGAATGCCACCGGGCCTTTGCCGGATCCCAAGGAACGGATCGGCGACCTCGCCGCGATGCGCGATGCCGAGACCCTGGCGCACCAGGGAAGCATCTCCGAATCGATCGTCAAACTGCGCGGCGTGATCGCGCGCAATCCGAATTTCACCGATGCCTGGTCCCTACTCGGCAGCGTGCAGCAGAGGGCGGGTGAATACGACGCCGCGATCGCCAGCTACCGGCATGCGATCGCGTTGTCGCCGTCGCTGGCTAGCGACCTCGCCCTTTCGATCGCCGATGCACTGACCCATCTCGGGCGATACGAGGAGGCGGGCAAAGCCGCAGCGGCCGTGGAGACAACGAACGTCAGCGGCGCGGCCATGGCGCGTGCGCGGACTGCTCTGGCACGGCGCGACTTTTCCGGAGCGGCTGACCAGGCACGCGCGGCGGTCTTCGATCGTACTGCTTCCCCCGCGGCCAACATCGTCCTGGCGGAAGCGCTCACCGCGGAGGGACGGTTCGCCGAGGCGGAGGCGGCGATCGGCGAGGCCGGCCGGGCGGCGGGAGCTCAGCGTATCGAAGAACTCGAGTTCGCTCGCGGCGATCTGCTCGCGCGAACCGATCGGCCCGCCGAGGCCAGCGCGGCGTTTCGCGCGGAGATCGCGGCCTTCCCGCGCAGCAGACGGGCGTATGCAAGCCTGGCAGCCCTCCAGTGGGCCGGCGGCGATCGCAGCGGAGCACGCGTCACACTGGAGCGTTACCAGCGAGCTGTTCCCGGCAACGCCGCAATCGAGTTCGCAGCCGGTGTGCTCGACGCGCTCGGCGATACGATCACCGCCAACGCATGGCGTACAAATGAAAAAGCCCCGGCCCCCGGGCCGGGGCTTCCGTGATACGTGAGGAGAGTCTTAGAAACGAAGCCCGAGCGCAAATCGATAGGAACGCGGTAACTGATACGCGTCCTTGTTCGTCGGCTTTCCGAAGTTCACATCGAACTTGTAGTTGGTCCCTTCCACCGGTGCGTCGGTGAACGGATTGAACGCCACGGCCGGCGTACCGTCCGGGAACTTCGCTCCGTTGAACCGCGTGCGGACGCGCTGTTCGATAACCGAACCGGCGCTCGTTGCGGCGAACTCGACACCCTGCTGATTAAACAGGTTGAGGACGTCAGCCTTGATGAAGAGGCTGGCGTTGCGGAGCGGGAAGTTGTAGTTCAGATCGAACCCGGTGTCGTAAATGTTGTCGAGCCGGTAGGCGCCGCGCTGTCCGACGTAATACTGGACCTGGGTCGGCGGAAGAGCGTAGCCGGGGTTGACCACGCCATTCGCCAGCGTAGTGGCGTTTTGGCGCACATCGATAACCGCCGCCGCGGAATAAGGAGCGCCACTGTGGTAACGCTGCAGCAGCGAGAGGTCGAGCCTTCCGTAGGGAACGCGCGGCGAGTACTGGAGCCAGACGTTGGCCCGGTGCCGGATGTCGGCGGCCAGGTAGCCGACCGGATTGTTCTGCGCGAAGCTGGTGTACTGCGGATATTCGGGCAGGGTGTAGACGTTCGATCCGGAGGTGCCGTTCACGCCGATGGTCGTGGTGGCGTTGTTGAACTCCTCCCCTTCCACATTTCCGCGCAACTTCGAAAACGTATAGTTGCCGCCCAGCAGGATGCTCATAGGCAACTTTGTCTGTCCCTGCAACTGCAGGGCGTTGTACCGGCGCTGGAGACCGGAGCCGCTGTTGCCGATGAATCCGACGTCGACCTTCGCTCCGGTCGGCGTGGTGGCCTGGCCGGTGGTGAGATCGCGCGTGGTGACGTAGAAGTCGCCCCACGTGCGGTGGATCACATCGGCGCGAAGGAAGCTGCTGGTGTTGAACTGGGCGCCGTATCCGAGCGCGACCTCGTCCATGTGCGGGGACTTGAGGTTGCCGCCGATTTTCTCGGTCAGGCCCGGGATGGAGAGCTGATAGACAAGCGCGTTGTTTGACGTGAAGCCGTTCGCATGGAACCAGTCGAAGGCAGCCTTGATGGCCTTATCGGTCGGGACGTATGAGCCGGCCGGCGTATTCGGACCGTTGATCTCCGGTCCGAGGTACTGGAATTGATACGTCGCGTAGCGTCCACCGGTGGACGTGGAGTCGGCCGGCCCCTGGTCAATCTTGGTGACGTAACGGCCGTAGCTCATGCTGATGCGGTGGCGGCCATTCCCTTTCGGATCGAAGATCGCCCCGAAGCGCGGGCTGACGGCGGAGTCGTTGACCGTGGCCACGCCGCTCTGATTGTGTCCGGCGTTCTGGTCGTAGCGCGCGCCGAGGTTGAAGTTCCAGTGGTTGTTCAGGTTCCAGCGATCGTTGACGTAGAAAGACTTCGTAGCGAAGTCGGAGGTCGTCGAGAGGCCGAGAAGCGGGTCCCACTCGAAGTGCGAGCGAGACGTCGAGCCGCTCTTGGTCGGATCGACGTGAAGGAAGACATTCCCGCCCGAGTAGATGAAGTCGCCGAACAGACGAAAGTCACTGCCGGATTGGTAATTGTTCTCGTTCCGGAGCTGATGGAACTCGTCGTAGCCGGCGGCGATAGTGTGCGATCCGGCGCTCTTCGTGGAGAGGAAGTACGACGTCTTGGCCAACCAGTCCTTGTTGTTGCGCTCCTTCGCCGGGCAGACGCCACAGAACGTCGGTGACCACGCCCGGCGGCCGGTGGAGAGGTCGCGCAGCAGGGTTCCGTTCACTTCGTCGCGGGAAGACGCGCCGCCGCCAACGATCGAGAAGTCCTTCTTGCTCCACTGCCCCTCGACCAGCAGATTGGCCGTCAGGACGCCGTCGTAGTGGAAGGATGTGAGTTTGATCGGATTGCCAACCGCGCGAAGGCTCGCCAGATCGACGATGTTTCCGAATTTCGTTCCGGTCAGCGCATCGTTCACTTTGAGATATGACCCGACCAGCGTGTGCTGCGTGGTGATGTTCCCGGTCAGCTTCGCTTCATAACGCTTCTGGTCCTGCGTGGTGGTGTATGGAAGGTTGAGGCCGACCGTCTGATTGGTGACGCTCGAGTTTTCCTTCCGTCCAGCCAGGAAGAACCAGAGCCGGTCGCGCACGATCCGCCCCCCGGCCGTCGCTTCGTACACGGGATTGACCTTGCTGATGTGGTCCGCTTCACCTGCAAGTGAAACGGGATCCTTGAAGACGGTCTTCGAGACCCACTTGTCGTTGGTGAGGTTGTCGCGCAGCGAGCCGGAAAACTCGTTGCCGCCCGACTTGGTGATCGTGCTGACCACGCCGCCGGTGAAGCGGCCGTATTCGGCCGAAACGCCGCCGGTCAGGACGGTGGTTTCCTGGATGGCATCTTCGATGACCGCGGCCTGCGGTTGTCCGCGGACGTTCTCATTCACCACCACGCCGTTGACGAGATAGAGGTTGTCGAACGACTGGGCGCCGTTGATGACGATCTGGTTGTTCGGTCCGTCGTTGTTGACGCCCGGCGCGAGCAGTACCCGCGACTGGATGTTGCGCCCCACCGGCAGACGCTCGATCGTCTCGGCGTTGAAGTTCGTCGACACCTGAGAGGTCTCCAGGATGGACGGCGCCGAGGCGGTGACCGAGATGGCCTCGGAGACGGCGCTGAGTTTGAGATCAGCGTCTGCGCGACTGGTCTGCGCCAGCCGCAGCGTGATTTCTTTCTTTACGGTCTGCAGCCCTTGCAGATTGAACGTGACGGAGTACTCGCCTGGCGGGAGTGCCCCGAAGTTGTAGTCTCCGCTGGCCCCCGTGACGGTGGTGCGGACGCCCTGCAACGCGGGCGAACCAATGGTCACGGTGGCGCCCGGAAGCGGGGCTTTTTCGGAAGTGACCATCCCAACGAGCTGTGCGGTCGTCTGCGCAAAAACACTCGTCGTAACGAGCAGTGCCAGAACGACCAGGACGAAGAATGTCTTGCCTCTGATCATGTGCAACTCTCCTTTGGAGTGAATCTGCGGAGATTGTACGCGGAGATCGCGAGGGAGGCTTGCCAACACTGAGCAAACATGACGAAACGGGAAGGTCACGGAGCGAATACCGGTATCGGGCGATCGAGCAGAGTCGCGGCGGCGATGGAACTGGTCCGCTAACGAATTCGCGAGAAGCGGATCGCTGGCGCCCCCGCCGGCTGGCCGGTGCCGTCTCGGCGCCCATCACGCGCGGGCAGCAGGACGCCGCCAAGCCAGCCGGCGAGACGCCGGCGGTCGTACTCCCGAGAGCGCATCTGAAAAGAAGGTGGGATCCCTCTCAACCAAACGCTCGACTGGCTGAAAGCCGAAGGTACTGCGTCACCGAAGGGAATGATGAGTTATGGCCCCCAAAGGTGGAGCGGAGAGCAACCGGAGGCGAGCCTGTCGGTCCGTACGTCAGAAACTCGATTCGGCCGCTGAAGAGCTAGGGGCCAAGAGCTGGGGCTGAGAGCTGGGGCCGGGGCTGAGAGCTGGGGCCAGGCCTTTGGAGCTGGGGCCAAGAGCCAACAGCTGGGGCTAGGCCTTTGGAGCTAGGGCCAGGGGCCAAGAGCCAAGATCTGGGGCCACACCTTTGGAGCTGTAATCCTACGCACTCAGCAACAAAGTTGTGGCCCCACGTTCACAAGTTCTACGCACAAGCTCTACGAGATTCACGGTTCCGATACATCGCTGAAGTCAAGGCTGTCGCGCAATTGGACTCTCCTCCCTGTAGGGCAGAAGTAGAGCGATCTTCCATTCCGAGGTGATTTTGGGTCGTATTTCGCGCTTTTCTTGCTCCACGAAGGAGATTCCTCGGAGTTTTCGTCAATCCGAGGGAACCTCGGTGCGTTATGGCACGACCACTTCGCATCGAGTTCCCCGGCGCCGTCTATCACGTCACCTCGCGCGGCAACGAGCAGCGCGACATCTATCGGTCCGATCAGG
>JBBRNB010000106.1:0-24315 GCA_038230535.1 Thermoanaerobaculia bacterium | reverse complement strand
CGCTGAAGTGTGTGGCGGGCGGCGGGGCGACTGTGGTGTTGGCGCTGCCGCTGATGGAGCCATCGCCGGCGCTGATCGACTGTGCGCCGTTCGTCGTCAGCGTGACGCTGAAGGTGTGTGCGCCGTTGTCTCCGCCTACGAAGGTGTAGTCGGCAGGCAGGGTGCCCGCGGAGGAGCTGGTGAAGTGAACCGTGCCGGTATAGCTCGGGACTGTAGCGTTGGATGCATCGAGTGCGGTGACCGTCACGTTGAAGGCAACGCCGCTGGTCACGTTGGCCGGCGCACTGACGCTGAAGTGGGTGGCGGGCGGCGGGGCGACCGTGGTGTTGGCGCTGCCGCTGATGGAGCCATCGCCGGCGCTGATCGACTGTGCGCCGTTCGTCGTCAGCGTGACGCTGAAGGTGTGCGCGCCGTTGTCTCCGCCTACGAAGGCGTAGTCCGCCGGCAGCGTGCCCGCCGAGGAGCTGGTGAAGTGAACCGTGCCGGTATAACTCGGGACTGTAGCGTTGGATGCGTCGAGGGCGGTTACCGTCACGTTGAAGGCAACGCCGTTGGTGACGTTGGCCGGTGCACTGACGCTGAAGTGTGTGGCGGGCGGCGGGGCGACTGTGATGTTCGCGCTTCCGCTGATGGATCCGTCTCCCACCGTGATCGTCTGCGCACCGGTGGTGGTCAGGGTCGCAGAGAAGGTCTTGGTTCCGTTGTCACCGGCGACGAAGGTGTAGTCCGCCGGGAGCGATCCGCTGGCGCCGGAGCTGAAGTTAATGGTGCCGTTGTAATTCGTGACGACGGCGTTCGAAGCGTTGCGCGCTGTGACGGTGACGTTGAACGCGACGCCGCTGGTCACGTTCGCAGGTGCCGTGACGCTGAAGTGCGTGGCGGATTGGGCCAGGTTGGTCAGCGAGAAGGTGGTGGTGAAGGAGTTGCTGTTCGCGGTCACGCTGTAGGAGCCCGCCGCGGCGTTGGCGGTGAAGACCGGCGACGTGGCCACGCCGTTGACGTCGGTGATGACGCTGGCGGTGGTGGTGCTATTGCTGAACGTGCCCGACGCCCCGCTCGACGGCGCGGTGAAGGTGACGCCCGTGCCGCTGATCGGGCTGTTTCCTGCATCGCGCACGGTGGCCTGCATTTGCGTGGCGAACGCGGTTCCGACAGTCGCAGACTGCGGCGTTCCTGCCGTTGCCGAGATCGAGGCCGTAGCCGGGACTGCCGGGAGGATATCGGTCGTCGCGCGGGGGGAGATTTGATAGCCGCTGTCGAAGGGTGCTGCGGCATCGAACTGACCGACCACTCCGATGATGGAGAACGTGCCTGCCGGCGGGGCCTGTCCTACGAGGTTCGCCGACGGACTGATGCGGATCGTTCCTGTGCCGCTGGCGTCGGTGACCGTATAGTTCGTGTTTCCGGCCCAAGTCGCGGGTGGCGCGCTCAACGTGACGTTGTTGATGCGGATCAGGGATCCTTCCAGCGGCTCGCCTACGCCGTTGTCGCCCATTTGAGAAAGCGTGACGAGTTGCGTCGTGACCGCGGGCAGCGTGCCTGGAGCGAGGACGGTCAGGTTGGAAGTCGTCGCGCCGGGATCGATCTCGGTCAGTCCATTGAACTGCTTGACCGTTCCGACGACGTCGATGTTGTCGCCGATGTTGAACGTTCGCGTTGTGGCCGTGCTGAAGACGTCGACGCCGGCGGTCGGATCCTGGATGTAGTACTCGATGCCACTGCCGTTGCTGGAGCGGAAGTTGATCGAGGTCACCACGCCCTGGATGTGAACGTTCTGATTGAGCAGATCGGGCACGTAGTCGCCGGGCGTATTGCCGCTGCCATCGACGTCGATGCGCGCGGCGGCGACGCTGATGAGGCCGGGTACGCTGGGACCGGAGCCGCCGAGGTCGGCCTGGCTGCGCGGCGCGATGTCGTAGTTCGAGTCGAACGGCCGCAGGAAGTCATCCTGCTGCAGGATGCCGGTGACTGAGAACGTTCCCGGGGGCGTAGTCATCCCCGGGACGTTCGTGTTGTGGTCGACCTTGAGCTGGAACGACCCGGTACCGTCGCTGATCGTGAGGAATCCGTCGAGCGCGGCCGGCGAGCCCGGGATGGTGCCGCTGGTGACGTGGCAACCGTTGATGATGATGAGCTGCGCCTCGAGCGACTCCGGATTGGCGTTGATTTGCGCGATCGTCTTCGCCAGCGGCGCCGGAACGCTGCTGTTCGAGATGAAGGTGATCTGGTACGGCGTCGTGGCCGATACGAACGGCGGCGTCACCTCGAGACGGAGGCGGCCTGCGCTTTCGCCGATGAGACCTGCGACGCTGTAGATGCTGCCTTCCGT
Organism: Thermoanaerobaculia bacterium; assembly: GCA_038230535.1. Classification (GTDB taxonomy): domain Bacteria; phylum Acidobacteriota; class Thermoanaerobaculia; order Gp7-AA8; family Gp7-AA8; genus JADGNZ01. The sequence goes on along the minus strand of JBBRNB010000106.1, from coordinate 21,986 downwards.
GGTCAGTTGTACCGCTGGCACCGACGGCTGGATGGTGCGCCAGATGTTGATCGCGCCGGTGGCGTCCTGCAGGTAATCGTCGTTCGTGCCGGTTGCGAAGTTGCCGGTCCCGGACGTGACGACGCCCTGCACGCGCGCCGCGTAGTCCCAGTACAGCGGCGATCCGAGAGAGTCCATCGCCCGCAGCGTGCTGATCGGCGTGGTGCCGGCGAAGTATCCGGTCGAGTACGACGTCGGCTGGCCGCCGGCGACCGCCGTCACGGTGTAGTCGACGCGTGTGCCGTCGCTCTGCGGTGCGATCGTCGTGGTGTAGATGCCGCCGCCTGCGGGCGTCATCGTGGCCGGGGCCTGCGCGACGCCGTTGATTGCGTAGTTGAGGGTAACGCTCGAGATCGGGTCTTCGCGGTCGAAGACGGCGGCACTCACAGTGACCGTTTCTGTCGACAGAGGAACGACTGGTGAGATGCTGGGCTGCACGGTCGGCGGGAAGTTCGTCGTTACGCCGGCGCCGGTTGCGTCGAGCCCGTAGACGTGTGCGACCGCCGGAATGCGAGCTCCGGCGTCGTCGAAGCTCTCCATCGTGAACGCTGTCGTGCCGTCGGTCTTGAGCAGCAGTGTGCCGTTGCCGGCGGTCGAAGTCGAAGCGCCGGAGTAACCCTGCCGCGTGCATCGGTCGTCGCTGGTCGGGCTCGCGTCGGTCTGATATCCAACAGGTCCGCTGCCTGCGTTCGGGAGGCCCGTACCGGTGTAAGTGGTTCCAGCGGTGTCGGGGATGTTGAGGTACTTGTTGAACGTCTCACGGTTCGGATGACCGAAGGTGTTCGTGAATCCCACTTCGGCTTCCCCGACTTCCGCTTTGAGGATCTTGAGGAAACGGCGATTGTTCGCGGTCGTGGAGCCGTGATGGTCGAACTCGACGACGTCGATGTCGCCGGTCATTTGCGCGACGTAGGTCTCGACGTCCGGAGTCTTGGCCGTATCGGTCGAGCCGCCGCCGGTCAGGTCGCCGGAGACGAGGAAGTCGAAGTTGTTGTACTCGACGAAGACGGAGACCGACTCGGTATTGAGATCGGAGTTGCCGATCGTGATCTGGCCGCCGCTGAGGAGATGGCCGCCCTGGGCCATGATCGTCGCCCGCATGCCGCCGCCGAGGTCGATGACCGTACCGGCCAGCGTGCCACCAACATCTTCCGGCCGGACACGGGTGATCGTCCCCGAGTGCGCTGCCAGAGCATTGATGTAATTGGTGTAGGCCGTCTTGGTGCTGCCGGCATTCGGAGGCTGGAGCGCGGCGGTGTCGCCGTTGTCGTACGAAGTGCCGGCGACTTTGCCGGCGTTGATGACTTCGGTGAGGCCGTCATCGTGATCGATGTGGTAGTGCGTGAGCACCGTGTAGTCGATCGTGTTGATGCCGAGTGTCGCCAGCAGGGGAACGACCTTGGCCGTTCCCTGGCCGGTCGGACCGCCGTCTACGAGGAGGGACTTACCGGTGGGGCCGACGATGAGCGTGGAGGCGCCCTGACCGATGTCGATGAAGTAGATCTTCGCGCCGGCGGCAGGCTGCGGAGCAGCGGGAAGCGCGGTCGCTTCGTTCGACGGGCCGCTCTCCGTGCCGTTCGTCGCCTTGACGACGTAGTAGTACCGCGTGCCATTGACGACGGCGGTGTCGTTGTAGCTGTTCGTCGGAACGTTCGACGCCAGCGCCGTCGTGTAGAAGCCGCTGGTCGTGGAGCGGTAGACGTTGTAGCCGGTTGCGCCGGCGGAAACGGTCCAGGTGAGCGAGACCTGGGCATTGCCGCCGGTGGCCACCAGGTTCAGCGGCGCGGGCGGTGCGGAGGCTGATTGCACGTTCAGGGAGATGCTGGCGATGCCGGTGCGGCCCTGGACGTCGTGGATCGTGACCGGCAGCGACTTGGCGCCGAGACTCGCGCCGCCCGACACGGTGGCGTTGAACGAGAATGTGCCGTCGCCGGGCGTCGGGTCGCCGTTCGTACCGTCGTCGAAGAGAGTCTGCGAGGCGCTGCCGCCGATCGAGGTGAGGTCGGCGCTGACGGTGATGCTGCTCGACGTCGGGTTCTGTCCCGGTGTGACCGTCACGGTGAGCAGCGACGATTGCGACGGGGCCACGCTGGCAGGAGTGGCGGTGCCACTGCCGGATGGATTCGTTGCTCCGAGGACGGTGAGGACGATCGAGGCCGCGCCGTTGCGGGCCTGCGCATCGGCGAGGGTGACGTTGAGCGTCTTCGAGCCGGAGCTCGTGCCCGCACCGACGATGGTGTTGAAGGAGAAGATGTTGTCGCCAGGGGTCGTGTCGCCGTTCGTGCCGTTGTCGAAGAGAGTCTGCGTTGCGCTCCCGCCGATCGGCGTGAGGTCCGCGACGGCGGTGATGCCGGTGCTGGCTGGTGACTGGCCCGGCGTCACGCTCACCGTGAGCAACGTCATCGCGGTTGCCGCGACCGTGGAAGGAGTGGCCGTACCGTTTCCGACCAGGTTTCCGCAGCTCCAGGCGGGAGATGCGCTGTTGCGTGGAGCGGCCGCGCCGAGCGTGAAGTCGGTGTTGTTGTGGTCCGTATCGGTGCAACCGTTGTCGATGCGCGAAGCGCTCGTAGTGTTGGAGAGGTTGGCGGTGGTGGCCCCTTCAAAACAGGTTGCCGTAGTGCCGAAGCCGATGAAGTCGATGACTGTAATGCCGGTGGGGCAGGAGCCCGTCAGCGCGCTGCTCTGATTCACCAGCGCGACCTTGCCCGCCGTGCCGGACATATTGATCGTTCCCGTGGCGTCGGGCGCCGGAAGGCTGGCCGCCGCGCCATTGGCACCGGCCGCCTCCTGCACGAGGTAGTAGTGACCCGGCGCGATCGTCCCGGCGATCGGTGTCACCTGCCAGCTCGTGCCGGCGGCGGAGGTGTACTGCACCGACCAGCCGGTCAGGTCGGCCGTCGCTCCGGTGGGGTTGAAGATCTCGATGAAGTCGTTCTTGTAGAACGCGCCGCTGTTGCCGCCGCCGCCGTAGATCTGGCTGAGGACGAGATGTGTGGCCGGCGCGCGGTTGACCGTGTAGATCTGGCCGGTGAAGTTGCCGTTGCCCGCGCCGGTGCCGCCCAGCGGATTACCGGCCGCGTCGATGATTGAATCGTCGTCGGCGAGGTTGAGGCCCACCGTACCACTGCCGGTGCCGGTGCTGATCGTCACGGTATAGGTCGTCCCGCTGCCGGTGACTGTGGTGACCGCCGCTCCGGAGACGCTGGAGACCGCGGTGACGAAGTCGGCAGTGCCGGCGCCGGTGACCGATTCACTGAAGGTGACGGTGAACTGCACCGTAGGCGCGCTGGTCGGGTTCGTCGATGCGCGGTTGATCGAGAGAACGGTGGGGGCGGTGTGGTCGAGCGTGAAGAGCTGACCGGTGAAGTTGCCGTTGCCCGCGCCCGGGCCGCCGAGGGCGGTGCCGAAGCCGTTCGTCTCGACGATCGAGTCGTCGTCGGAGAGGTTGAGACCGAGCGTTCCGCTGCCACTGCCGCTGTTTGCGCTGACCGTGTAGGTCGTCCCGCTGCCGGTGACTCCCGTGATCGACGTGCCGGTGACGCCGGAAGCGGCGAGCGCGAAGTCGCTCGTATCGACGCCGGTGACCGATTCGGAGAAGGTGACGGTCCAGCTCACAGACGCGGCCGCGGTCGTGGCACCGCCGGCGCGATTGATGGAGACGACCGCCGGGGCGTTCTTGTCGACGGTATAGGTCTGGCCGGTGAAGTTGCCGTTGCCTGCACCGGTGCCGCCGAGCGGATTCGTGGCGGTGTCGAGAATCGTGTCGTTGTCGGCGAGGTCGAGGTGCAGCGTGCCGTCGCCGCTGCCGGTGTTGACGGTCACGGTGTATGTGGTGCCGCTGCCGGTGACGCCCGTGATCGATGTGCCGGCCGGTCCGCTGGCGCTGATGGCGAAGCCGGCGGAGTCAACGCCGGTGACCGCTTCACTGAAGGTGACTGTGTAGTGGACGCTGGATGCATTGGTCGGATCGGCGTCCGCGCGGTTGATGGAGAGGACCGACGGCGCGGTCTTGTCGACTGTATAGACCGCACCGGTAAATGGAGTGGTGAAGGCGTTCCCGGCCGTGTCGTGTACGGCGGCGTCGGCGGCCGCGTTGAGTCCGAGCGTGCCGTCGCCGCTGCCTGTTCCCGCGGTGACCGTATACGTGGTGCCGCTCCCGGTGACGTTCGTGATCGATGCGCCGGTCACGCCGGTGGCAGCGAGGGCGAACGTCGACGAGCTGACGCCGGTCACGCTCTCGGTGAAGGTGACGGTGAAGTGTACGGTTGCCGCTTTCGTCGGATCGGCGTCCGCGCGGGCGATCGATTGCACCGCCGGTGCGGTCTTGTCGATGGTGTAGACCTCGCCCGTGGTGAAGGTGGTGCCGGTCAGAGGAACAGCGGCCGGGCTCTGAATCGACCCGTTGTTCAGGACGTCGAGACGGATCGTCCCGTCACCGCTGCCGCTGTTTACTGCGACGGTGTAGACCGAGGCGCTGACCGGCGTGACCGTGGTAACGGATGCTGTGGTGACGCCCGTAGTCGTCAGTTGGAAGTCGGTGCTGTCGACGCCCGTGACGTCGCTGGAGAACGTGACCGTGAAGGAGACGGACGCCGCGTTCGCCGGCGAGGCGGTGACGCGCGTGACCGAGCTGACCGACGGCGCGTTGCGGTCGATGGTGTAGACCTGACCGGTGGTGAAGCCGGTGGTCTCCGCGTTTCCGGCGAGGTCGTTGATCGCCGGCGAGGCGATTACGTCGAGGCGCACGGTTCCCGATGAGCCGGTGCCTGTGCTCACCGTGACGGTGCGCGTGGCGCCGCTGCCCGCGACGTTGGTGACGCTGGCGCCGGTCACGCCTGTGGCGGTGACGGCGAAGTCGGCGGTATCGACGTTGACCACGCTCTCCGAGAAGGTGACGGTGTAGTCGGCGTTGGCCAGGGCGGTGGGGCTGGCGTTGACGCGGACGATCGACTGCACCGTTGGCGGCGTCTTGTCGATGGTGATCACGTCGCCGGTGGTGAAGTCAGCGGTCAGCGGGTTACCCACTGCATCGCTGATGGTCGCGCTTCCGCCGAGCACATCGAGACGGATGGTGCCGTCTCCCGTCCCTGTGCCGGCGGTGACGGTGTAGGAGGCCGCGCTGCCGGTGACGTTGGTGACGCTGGCACCGGAGACGCCGCTGGAGGAGACGGTGAAATCGGCGCTGTCGACTCCTGAGACGGACTCGGTGAAGGTCACCGTGTACTGCACGCTGGCGGCGTTTGTCGTGGCGGCGCCGGCGCGCACGATCGACTGCACCGCCGGCGCGGTCTTGTCGATGGTGTAGACCTGTCCTGTGAAGTTGCCGTTGCCGGCACCGCTGCCGCCGAGCGGAGTGCTGCCGGTGACGATGGAGTCGTCGTCGACGAGATTGAGGCCAACGGTGCCCGAGCCACTACCTGTATTGACGGTGACGGTGTAGGTCGTCCCGCTGCCGGAAACACCGGTGACGGATGCTCCCGTCACGCCGGTTGTGACCAGCGCGAAGTCAGTGGAATCGACGCCGGTCACCGATTGACTGAATGTGACGGTAAAGCCGGCGGAGCTTGCGTTCGTGGGTGAGGTGTTGGCGCGGTTGATGGAAACGACCGTTGGCGCCGGTGTGGCTGAGACGGGTGCGAGGGCGATGCCGCGAAAGGCCTTGTTGGTTCCGGCGCTGGCGACGATGGTCGTCGGGGTGCCCGTGAGAGCGGCGTTGTAACCGGAAGCGTCCGTGATGGTTATGATCGGTGTTCCGGCGCCTCCGCTCGTGGCAAAGAGCGTAACTGTGGTGCCGCTGACGGATCCTGTGAGACCGCGTGCAGTCGCCAGCGTGACCGATCCCGTTTGGGTCCAGGTTCCTGCTGCGAGAGTCCACTTCTGGATCTGACCCGCTGTTTCGTCGCAGAGATACAGTGTGTCGACGCCCGCTACCGTGGGACTCAGATCGGCAAAAAAGAATCCGTTGATTGTCGCAGTTGCCGTCGGAAGACCAGGCAGTTGCGTCATCGTCTGGCCGGCGGTTGTAGGCAGGCCGCTGCCGGCGGTGGCCATGCGGACGGTGCCTGCTCCGGAGCCGATGTAGAGCTGGTTGCTGAACACTGCGATCTGCCGCATGTTTGTGGCGGTGCTGCTGATCACTGTCGCGGTGGTGGCACCTTGCACGACGGTGCGCGCTCCTTGTGTCGATCCACTGGTCCAGTAGCGAGTGCCATCGACGCTCGTGGCCGAACGGAGGTTCCCGGCAAGTGTTGCATCGACATAGGAGCTCGTGGCGTCGATCGCGCCAGTGCTGTCTACCCGGCCGATGACCCTGGGAACCGTGTTGCTTGCCGTAATCCCTGCCGTGCCGGCTGCTGCATCGTATCCAGGCACGATCAGGTATTGACCGTCCTGCGATCGCGTGAGAAAGCCTTCCGTAGTGGAGTTTCCGGATGCGACGACACGGCCGCTTGTCCCCGCGGTGGGCATTGCCACGGACTGCACGAGAACACCAGCCGGAGTGTATTCATCGAGGAAGACCGCGGTGCCGTTCGCGGTGAGCGCGGCTCCTCCGCCGTCAACGCGGTAGACCACGATGTTTCCCGGCGTGAACGCGGCCGCTCTGGCAATGCCGGTAGCCGCGAGGATAGTGATGCTGATCGCAAGCAGCCGGGCTGCAATGCTACGGTTCGTGGTCATTCCTACTCTCCTGGCATCGGACCATTCGGTCAGGAGAGGGACGAGTGTCCGGGCTTGACTCTCCCTTCAGCGAGGTCTTCCCACACACCGCACACGACGTTGACGAGCTGAGGAACCGAGGATTCGAGGGCTGTGGGGAGAGTACGAATAAGCATTCATAAACGCAACATAAAAGATGGAGAGACGTTCTTTCGCCGCAAACTCGAACCGCACGGCGGGCGAAGTCCGTGTCAATTCATATCGGAGCCCCCGCCTGCGCAGTGTAGGGCCGCCGCCTCGGCGGCCATGCGCTGCAAGCGGCGCGATGAAGTTTGGACGCTTCTCGCCGACGGAGTCGGCGATAGGCACCCCAACGGGGCCCCAACGGGGTGCGCGAGGATAGCCGGTGGCCACGCCGGAGGCGTTGCCATCTTCTCTATCTTCGCGCACGCCTCCGGCGTGCTTTCGTTACGCTCCGGAACGTCCAAACTCCAGCTCGCCGACGGAGTCGGCGATTGCGCCGCAATCTCCGGATGTTCCCGAAGCAAAGGGCAGGGCCTGCCAGCCGCTGGCCGCCGAGGCGGCGGCCCCACACGCTGCAATCGAAAGACTTCGAGCCTCTCCGCCGCTCACGTTCTCAGCATATCGTCGTACGATTACCCTTTCGTGGACCTCTTCGACACAGCCAACCGCCGCCTCCTCACCCTCAAGCCCGGCAAAGAGCGCCTGGTGGCGAACCGTCATCCGTGGATCTTCGAGGGTGCGATCGCGCGCGAGAGTGGGCCGGAAGATGCCGCCATCGCCGACCTGGTCGATCCGCGCGGCCGCCACATCGCCTCGGGGTTTCATTCGCGGCACTCCCAGATCCGCCTTCGCGCGCTGACGTTCGGGGAAGAGGTACTGACCGCGGAAGCGATCGCCGCGCGCATCACCGCGGCCATCGCGCGGCGATCAGAGCTTCGAACTGCCAGCACCAACGCGGTCAGGATTGTCAACGCCGAGGGGGATGAGCTCAGTGGATTGATCATCGACCTCTACGACGATCTGGCCGTCGTCGAGATTGCCAACGCAGGCGTTGAACAGCTCCGGCCTCTCATCGTCCAGACCTTGCGGCGTGAATTGAAGCCGCGTGGCATCTGGTTCAAGAACGACATCCCGGCCCGATTGATGGAACGGTTGCCGATGGAGCCGGAATGGATCGGGGAAGGGGAGCCGTCGGCGGAGATCATCGAGAACGGTCTTCGCTTCCGCGTCGATCCTCCCACCGGCCAGAAGACCGGCTTCTTCCTCGACCAGCGCGAGAACCGGGCGCTCACTGGCGAGCTTGCGCGCGGCTGCCGGGTATTGAATCTCTTCTCGTACAGCGGCGCATTCGGCGTGTACGCAGCAGCCTGCGCCGCAACCTCGGTCGAGAACGTCGATGTCTCCGCCGCCGCGATCGAGGTGGCCCGCAGGAATTATGAGCTGAACAACCTCGAGGCCACGTTCACGGTGGCCGACGCTTTCGAATACGTCCGCAAGGCAACAGCGCGATTCGACCTGCTCATCTGCGATCCCCCCGCCTTCGCCAAGACGCGCGGCGACGTCGATCGTGCCGCCCGCGGCTACAAAGACGTCAACCTCTTCGCCATGAAGCTCCTCGACCCAGGCGCGCGCATGATGACCTTCTCCTGCAGCGGTCACATGTCCCTCGATCTCTTCCAGAAAGTGATCTTCTCCGCCGCGCAGGACGCCGGCCGCCGCGTCTCTTTCATCCGCCGCCTCACCGCCGCCTCAGACCATCCGGTGTCACTCTTCTGCCCGGAAGGGGAGTACCTGAAGGGCTTCCTCCTCGAGGTGCGGTAAGAGTTGGAGTCCGGGAGTCGGGTGTCGGGAGTCGGAGCCGAAAAGAGAGACAGCGTCTCTTTCTCCGACCCCCGGCCCCCGACTCCCGTACGTACGTCTACCGCCTCCCTCGAACGAAGTGAAGGATGAAGAGGATGACGGCGACCACGACGATGATGTGAACAAGACCGCTGGCGATATGAAAGACCAGAAACCCGCACAACCAGGCAATGAGCAGAATGATGGCGATTGCGAGCAGCATAGAGACTACCTCCGGCGCCGTGCTCTGCAGCTTGTATACCTGATCTAAAATCCGTACGTCATGGGGACTCTCGATTTCCCCGTCGACTTCGCCGCGCACACGCTGACCGGCGTCCTCGAGAAGTTTGATCTGATCGACGAATCCACCGGTCCACTGATCGACTGATGCCTGACCGCCTGATCGCCTGATCCACCAATCCACTGATCCACTGATCCACTCCGGGCAAAGACTGATCGACTATTCATCCCTCATCCTTCATCATTCATCCTTCAACCATGACTGCCACCCCACTCACAGCCGCCCGCAAGTCGCGCGAGGTGACGCTTTCGTACCTCGGCGAGTTGCTGCAGAACGCCGGCTTCATCGACGACAAACAGAAGACCGAGATCGACAACCTCGATCGCCAGCACCGCGCGCAGTCACGCTCGTCACGTGCTCGCGGCGAAGAGGAAGCCAGTCCGTTCAAGGCCCTCATCGCCATGAACCTCACCGACGCCAGCGCCACAGGCACGCGCATCGACGACTTTCTGCTGGCGCGTCTCATCGCCGAGGATGGGCGGCTCAAGTTCTTCAAAATCGATCCGCTCAAGCTCGACCTCGAGATGATCGAATCGAAGATCTCGCGTCCCTTCGCGCGCAAACACCGCATGACACCCGTGGCCGTCCGCGACGGGAAACTCATCGTCGCCGTCGTCAATCCCTTCGACAACGCCGCTCTCGACACCTACCAGCAGATGGTGAAACAGGAGATCGAGATCGTGGTGGCATCGGAGAGTGACGTCATGGGCGTCATCACCGAGCAATACGGCTTCCGCGCCTCGGTGACGAAAGCGGGCCGCGACCTGAGCCGAGGCGCCATCGACCTCACCAACCTCGAGCAATACGTCAAGCTCAAATCCGGCAACGAGATCGAGACCAGCGACGCACACATCGTCAACGCCGTCGACTTCCTGCTGCAGCACGCCTACGACTCGCGCGCCAGTGATATCCACATCGAGCCGAAGCGCGAAGCAGCCTTGATCCGTTTCCGCATCGACGGCGTGCTGCACGAGATCCAGCGCGTGCCGAAGCTCGTCAACCTGGCCATCACTTCGCGCATCAAGACCATGTGCCGCATGGACATCTCCGAGAAGCGCCGCCCGCAGGACGGCCGCATCAAGACCGAGCGGGAAGGAAAGGAGATCGAGCTGCGCGTCTCCACCCTCCCCACCGCCTTCGGCGAGAAGATGGTCATGCGCATCTTCGACCCCGACATCCTCATCCGCGATCTCTCCGGTCTCGGGTTCTATGAGGACGAGCTGCGCACCTTCGCCGACTGGATCAAGCGCCCGCACGGCATCATCCTGGTAACCGGCCCGACCGGATCGGGAAAGACCGTCACGCTCTACTCGGCGCTGAAGTCGCTGGCCTCTCCCGAGATCAACATCACCACGATCGAAGACCCGATCGAGATGGTGTGGGACGAATTCAACCAGACTTCGGTGCAGACAAAGATCGGCATCACCTTCCCGGTCGCGCTTCGCACGATCCTCCGCCAGGACCCCGACATCATCATGGTCGGTGAGATCCGCGATGAAGAAACCGCGCAGAACGCCGTTCAGGCAGCGCTGACCGGACACCTCGTCTTCTCGACGCTGCACACCAACGACTCCGCCACCTCCGTCACGCGCCTGATCGACCTCGGTATCCAGCCGTTCCTGATCTCCTCCACGCTCGTCGGCACGATGGCCCAACGTCTCATGCGCCGCATCTGCGACGACTGCAAACGCAACCGTCCCCTCAGCGTCGAGGAGGCCGGCATGCTCAACCTTCAGGCCCCGGCGGGCAAACGGATCATCGTCAAAGAAGGCGCCGGCTGCATCCGCTGCCGCAACACCGGCTACTACGGCCGCACCGGCATCTTCGAAATCCTCCCCATCGACAACGCCATCCGCGACCTCATCGACCGCTCGGAAGACTTCCTCAAGATCAAAGAGATGGCCGTCAAACGCGGCATGCGCACCCTCCGCCAAAGCGCCCTCCGCAAACTCGCCGAAGGCCAGACCAGTTTCGAAGAAGTGGTGCGAGTTACAGGGATCTAGCGAGTCGGCCGCTTATTTCGACGACTTCCCCCGGGCGGATAGTAGACATCACCTCGATGATTCGAGGAATCAACGGGCGAATGTCCTCGATGCGGTTCCTTAGGTCAACGAGCACGACGGCAGCAATGCCGATTCTGGCAAGATTCTGCTGATATCGCAGCTTGCTGTCTGCCGTCAGGATGACTGAGAAGCCTGCGCTGACCGCGGCTCGCAACAGGATGCCGTTTCGGAGGCGAAGCCAGCCTTGGTCGTGAACAGTAACTGCCTCTAAGCCAGGCAACTCTCCTGCGATCTCGACGGGAAGCGATTCATCGACCAGAACTCGCAAATTCGGACACTGCCTCCTTCGCGAGCTCCAATGCAGCGACTGCTTGTTCTCTGGTCACCGATGGAAACGAGGCCAGGAACTTGTCCAACGAGTCTCCGGCTTCGAGGTAGTCAAAGAGATTGTAGAGAGGAACCCGGGTTCCGACGAACACAGGCGTGCCACTCATGACCTCTGGATCGACGTGAACTACGTTATGCCTCTCCATTACTGAATTCTACCGCGGCGATCGTTTCTTTCCGTCTACAATGTCCGCGCCGGTACCACCCAAAGGAGAAGTATGTCCCCGCGCACGCTGGTGCTGGCGTCGTTTTCCCTTTTCCTGGCGACTGCTCTGCGCGCACAAACCACCTGGAAATCGATCGATGTGGCGTTGACGGCGGCGCAGGCGGGCGGGCGGCTCATCCTTCTCGATTTGCACGCCAGCGCGGACGCTGACAAGAAGGGGGACAAGTGGATCGCCGATGCGCAGGCCAACCCCTCCTTCGCGCGCGTGACCGGCGAGATGGTGCTTGCGGTGGCGACGTTGTCGCCCAATCTCGTCGCTGCGCTTCCGGACCTTGCGCAGTTTCGTGGGAGGAAACGGCATCTGCTGCTGCTCGATCCGTGGGGCGGCATCCTCCTGGAACCAACGGAAGGTTTCGGAGACGTATCGAGGCTCATCGCGAGGCTGAACACGCTGCGCCAGCAGGCGGGGACGTTCATCCTGGCCGGACATCAGCGTCGCGCGGGGCGGTATGCGCTTTCGACCGTCACCTGGGCCGGTGGCCTGCTCGACGGCGGTGACGTTGAAGACGCCGAGGAAGTGTTCGGGAAAGCGGCGGCGATGGCGAAGCGCGACAACGACCCGGAAGCCTTGCAGGGAGCGCAACTGAGCCTCGCCGCGATCAGTCTGCATCGCAGGGCCTGGATAAAGAGGACGCTCTACGACCTCCAACAGATCGTCGCCCATCCGGCGACCAGGGAGATCGAAGCGAGCGCCTGGATGGTCCTCGGCCACGCGCATCGCGGGCTGCGCGAGGAAAAGGAAGCGATCACAGCCTACCAGCACGCCTTCGAGCTGGCCCAGAAACCATCGCCATTCGCCGAGACTGCACGGCGTTTTCTGGATGCACTCGGCTCCGAGCCGGAGTCCGAAGTGCGGGCGGACGTCGCTGCGGGCAACGTCCATCTTCTCTACCCGCATCGCAGTGTGATGGTGGGCAGTGTCGACTTCGGCGTAGCCACGTCAGACAACGTGACGCGCGTAGAGCTCTTTCTCGACGATGTGCGCGTGGCTGAACTGACCCGGCGTCCCTTCCGCGCGCAAGTCGCCCTCGGGGGAACGCCGCATGTTCACATCATTCGCGCGGTGGCTCTTGACGCGCAGGAACGGCAGCTCGGCGAAGAGAGGATCACGCTGAATGACCGCGCCGTCTCCCTCGGCGTCAGCATCATCACGCCCAAAGAGGATAAGGTCGCCTCGCACACGACCATCGAGGTAAAGCCGAACATCCCGGAAGGGAGGCGGCTGACCGGCCTCGATCTCTACTGGAACGAGGCGAAGATCGCCACGTTGACCGGCGAGCCGTTCCGCCACGAGCTGACGTTGCCCTCGCCCTCCGCCGCCGGTTACATCCGCGCCGTCGCTCGCGACGACAGCGGCGCCACCGCGGAGGACGTCAAATTGCTGAATGCCGCCGGCGGCTCGGAACGGGTGGGCGTCGACGCCGTGCAGGTCTACGCCATCGTTCAGGATCGCGGCCACTACGTCGACGGCCTCATGGCCTCCGACTTCGTGGTGAAGGAGGATGGCCGCGAAGTCGCCGCGCAGGTGCAAAGCGGGAAAGCCGATCCGATCTCCATCGGCCTGGCGCTCGACACCTCCGCCAGCATGCACGTGTCGATGATGGAGGTCGCCGGCTACGCGAACGAGTTCGTCAGGGAGTCGCTTGGTGCCGCCGATCAGACCTTCGTGGTCCGGTTCGACGACAAGCCGGAGCTCCTGCAGCCGCTGACCAGCGACCGCGGGCGAGTGACGGCATCGATCGACGATGTCCAAGCCAGCGGTGGCACGGCCATCCTCGATGCGATCCTCTACTCGCTCCAACAGTTCCGCGGAGTGGCCGGGAAGCGCGCGCTGGTCGTCTTCACCGACTGCGACGACAACGCCAGCTCCGCCAGACCGGAGGGCGTCCTGCAGTACGCGCGCGAAGCCGGCGTGCCGGTCTACGTCGTCGAGATCTTTTCGGGATATCGCCTCAATACCCCCACCCTCCTGACGGGAGGCGAGCTGACTCTCGAGAAGATCGCCGGCGCCACCGGCGGCGCCTTCTTCCGCTTCGCGCGAAAAGTCGATCTTCCCCGCATCTTCGCCCAGATCCGCGACGACACCCGCGGCGAGTACCTCCTGACCTACGTCTCACCCGGCAGCAGGCGTCGCGACGAACTGCGGAGGATCAGTGTGGAAGTGCCAAGGCGTCGCGTAACGGTGCGGGCCACAAGTGGGTACTATCCGCGGTAGGTGTTCAAAAGGCCTATCCGCAGACTACGCAGATTAAGCAGATGAAAGTCAAAACCCTGTTTTTCTAATCTGCTTAATCTGCGCAATCTGCGGATGAGCCTTTGGGGAACTACTTCAGTTTCCCCACGACCTTTTCAAACGACTCGGCGCTCCTGGCCAGCGTGCGAACCGTTTCCGACAGCTCCTCGGCGAGGGAGTTGTTCTTCTGGGCGATGTCGCGCATGGAGCTCGATGCGCCTGACACCTCTTCGATCTGCTCGAGCTGGCGGCGGACGATGTCGCGGATGGTGCGGGCGTCGTAGTCGATCTTTTCCATCGCCTCGGCGATGCCGCGGGCGGAGCTCGACTGATGTTCGCTCGCGGAGCGTACCTGCGCGGCGATGTTGTGGACCGCCTCCGCTTCCTGCGCCAGCAGCATCGCGGCGCGGGCCTGCTCCTGGATGGAGCGGTGAGACTCGCCGATGTGATCGCTCATCTTCGACGCTGTGCCGTGCAGGCTGCGGGTGGCCTGAGCCTGCTGCTCCAGCGACGCGGAGATGCGCTCGGACATCTGGAAGGATGACGTGGATGTCTCGACGATCCGGCTGAGGGAGGCGCTGGCGTTGCGGGCGAGATCGACCGTGCCGCGGACGCGGTCGACGCCGTCCTGCATCGCTGCGACTGCCGCCTCCGAGGCGGCGCCGACACCCTGGACGATGATGTTGATCTCGTTCGTCGACTTGCGCGTCTGCTCGGCCAGCTCGCGCATCTCCTCGGCCACGACATTGAAACCGCGGCCGTGCTCGCCGGCATGCGCCGCGATGATGGCCGCATTCAGGGCCAGCAGGTTCGTCCTCTGTGTGACGTGCCCAACCACTTCGAGGATCTGACGGATTTGCGCGACGCGTGCGTTCAGATCGGCCATCACGTCGGCGGCACGTTCGGTGAGCTCGCGCGAATGGTCGATGCCGGTGACGGTGGCATCGACCGCCAGGCGCCCCGTCTCGGCTTCCTCGCGCGCCCGGCGCGAAAGGCCGGCTGTGTTCTTCGCCAGCGAACCGAGCTCGGACGATGTCGCTTCCATCTCCGACACGAAGGAGAGGACCTCGTCTCCCGCCGCGGCAAGCGCGGAGGTCATTGCCGACATCTGGGTCGAGGCCGCCGACATCTCCGTCGTCGACGAGGAGGTCTTCGCCGCCGATTCGAAGAGGTGGGTCATGCTGGTGCTCACCTGTTCGCTCGATGCACGCAACTCGGTGGCGCGTGCGGCCGAGTCTTCCGTGCGCGTGGTGACCCCCTCGGCCGTGCGCACGACCTGCTCGGTGATGTCGCGGACCTTGGCCAGCGACTGTGCGGATCGCTCCGCGAGTTGCGACTGCTCCGACGACCGTACGAGCAGCATGTCGCTGCCGTTGGTCATGACGCGGATGCCGTCAGTGATGGCGCCGCCGCTTTCGTTGATGGCCCGCGTCCGTACTTCCAGCGATTCAGCCATCCGGTTGAAGGAGCCGGCCAGCTCGCCGATCTCGTCCTGGCTCACCACCCGGATGCGGCTCGTCAGATCGCCATCAGCGATCCGCTCCGTACCGGCCACGAGCTTCTTCACGGGACCAGTGATCCCGCGCGACATGAATACGAAGGCGATGGTGAGCGCGATGAGCGCGATGAGCGTGCCGAAGCCGATGGTGTAGAACGTCCGCGTAGCGGTGGCCGTGGCCTCGCTGCTGCGGGCGGTGAGGACCTGCTGTTCCAGCCCCTCGATGTCGTTGACCGCGAGCCGGATCCGCGCGAGCATGGCGCCTGTGCTGCCATCTCGGACGTCAACGATGGCCGCCTGGACGCCGCTGTTGTCCCGAATCTCGATACCGTGGTCGAGCTCGTGGATGAAGGAAGTGAACAGAGGCTCGAGATCCTCGACGCGCGCTCGCATGCCAGGATCCTTCAGTTTGAGCTCGGCGAACTTGGGAGCGAACGTCGCCGTCGCCTTCTGGTAAGCGGTGCGATAGGCCGGGTCGCCCGTGAGCAGATACCCGCGCTGTTGGTTCTCGGCCCCGCGCAGGTTGGCCACCAGCGTTTCGAGATCCCAAAGAAACTGCCGCGCCTGCGAACGGGCGGTCGTCACGGTAACCAGCCGTTTCGTGTCGTAAAACGCGATCGAGCCGATGACCACCAGGATGATCAGACTTAGTCCAAAAACAGCTCCCAGCTTTGAGGCTACCGTTGTCCGCATGAGACCAACTTCACCATACCCGCCCATCGTACAGACGTTCGGTCAGAAGTGCGAGTAGAGTGTTTCATTTTGATTTGGAGCGCGCGAGCTGTAATGGAGCCTTTAAGAAACAATGATAGAAACCTTCCAAGAAGGCAGACTCATTAATGAAATTATTAAATCGGTGGTGTGACCATCGTACCGATGCGTCTGGTTTCACAATTCGCCAAGCGAACTTATACGTTGCTGAATCACCGTTCAGCAGGAGGCTGTTGTGAAATTTTCGTGATGGCAGGGAATTGACCACCGGCTGTTACTTGATGACTGCCTGACTGGTCAAAAGCTGACCAGAGCCCTCAATGGCCCTTAGCTTAGGACCCCTCATTCGCCTTCGGCACCCTTCGATTCGCTGCGCTCGCTCAGGGCAGGCTCTTCTCCCCTCTGCGGAGGGGAGAAGGCGATCGATTGTAAGTCGTTGTCACGAAGTCACTTTTACGCCGATGCCCCTCGCCCCACGAAGTGGGGAGAGGGAGACACGCAGCGAAGCGGAGTGCGGGTGAGGGCCTTAAGTAAGACCATTACGTAGAGCTCGGCTCAGCTAAATTCTGAACCGTGTGCCCTATCGGGAACAGGTGACAGGTCAGATTGACGTCACCGGTCAGTGACCCGCTGACCGCCCGCGGGCGAAGTGAATCGCCCACACTCCTCCGCCGGAGCCCCCCGTGTAGAGGGTGTTGCCGCTCGAAGCGATGGCGAGGAGGGTGCCGTGTGTTCTTCCCAATCCGAGCTGCATCGGGACCCAACTCTTGCCGCCGTCAACGCTACGGTCGAAAGCGTCGTAGCTGGAGTTGTAGATGCGGCCGGGCCCTGTCGGATCGAAGGCCAGGAGGATTGACTGCCTGTTCGGGGCGATGGCGAAGGAGCTCCAATTCGCTCCGCCGTCCGTCGATTCATACGCCGAGGAACTGGTCCATGTGAGGAGGTGACTGGAGTCGAAGGGATCGATGGCCAGACCATTCGGGTTCACACCGTTGATTCCACCGCTGGCGCCGCCCCAACTCGATCCTCCGTTGGTGCTTTTGAACAGCCCGGCGCGCCCACCTGCGTAGAGGGTGGCGGAGTTGTTGGGATCGATCGAGAGAAACGATAGCGTGCCGGACGGCAGACCGGTGCTGCTGCTTGCCCATGGGTTGCTGCCGCTCTTTTTGTAGACTTGGTTTCCGTTGATGGTGTAGAGCGTTCCGCCGTCCCGAGGGTCGGCAGCGATGGCCGTCGAGCCTGTTGAAGGGGGCAGACCGTCCGCGTAGTCCTGCCACGTGGCACCACCATCCACGCTTCGGCGAAAGACTCCGAGAGTGACGGCGTAGACCGTCTGCGAATTCTGCGAATCGACCGCGAGATACGAAGTCTGCGTTTTTGTCAGCAATGACCAGCTCTCGCCTCGGTCGGTGCTCTTCGAGATGCCGGTGGGGCCTGCCGCGTAGACGATCGAGTCATTCCGCGGATCGGCCGCGATGGCATTGGTGTAACTCGCCGCCAACCCGGACGTGGCGGAGAAATTCGCCCCGCCGTTCGAGCTCCTGAAGGTGAGGAAGGAGACGCTGGAGAGAATGTTCGCCGCGTTCATTGGATCGATCGATGTGGCAATCACCGAGTCCGAGGTCGATGCCAGCGGGCCGGTCCAGCCCGTCCCTCCGTTCGTGGTCTTGTAGATGCCCTGATTCGTGCCCGCGATGACCGTCGACGGTGCCCCGGCGCTTATCGAGAGCGAATAGCAGTAGGGCGACTGGGGCAGACCATTCGTCATCGCAGTCCACGTGGTGCCGCCGTCGGTGGTCTTGAAAATCCCCGGCGATCCACCGGCGTAAAGCGTCGAGCCGTTCGAGGGGTCGATGATCAAGGAGTAGAACAACGTCTGGTCGAGGCCGCTGTTCGCCGCCGCCCAGTGCCCGCCTCCGTCGATCGATTTGTAGACTCCCACGTTCGTCTGATACGAGGCATAGACGATGTCGGGATTCTGCGGGTCGGTGACCAGGACCGATACCGCCGCGGCGGACGGAGGAAGCCCGAGCCCGATGCTTCCGAAGGAGACGCCCCCATCCGACGAGCGGAACGGCCCTCCGGTGGAGTCGCTGTAAACGATGTCCGCGTTCGTGTTGCTTACGGCCACCGCATACGAGCCAAAGGGGTGAACCACATTCCAGGTCAATCCCCGGTCGGCGCTTTTGTAGAGCCCGAAGCTCGTCGACGCATAGACTTTCCTCGGATCGCTCTTCGCCACCTCGAGATCGGCGACGCTCGTTCCCAGCAGCTCCGCGGCGGCAACCCAATGCTGGCCCCCGTCGCTGCTGCGGAAGATGCCGTTGGCGGCAGCGGCGTAAACGATCGACGGATCCGCCGGATCGAAGGTGAACCTGGCCACGCTCCCCCCATCCGGCCCCTTGATGCTCCAGCGATTCTCCCCGCCGAGTAGGGGAAGTGAGAAGAAGGCGATGAGAACGAGGACGAAACCAAGGCGGGAACGAAGGGTCATGTGCCGACTCTAAGGTGGATGTTCCCTCGGACATTCCGAATTTGATGGTTACGGATGAGAGCGGTAGCGAAGATGACGATCGGCGGTCGACGAGCTCATGACCTGTCCAGCTTCCGGTGCGAGCACGAAATCCAGACGCAATAGTTCAAACTTTGACCGTTGTGTCCGGTAATTGGATGCTCGGAGGGGGGTAGCGATCTCTTTCGGGGAGATCGCTATCTCCCGAATTGAGATCCATTTGACCGGAGGGGGGATAGCAATCTCAAAACAGGAGATAGCGATCTCCCGGAAGGAGATAGCGATCTCTTCGGACGAGATCGCGATCTCCCTGGACGAGATCGGGATCTCCGGCGACGAGATGTGGATCTCGCGGGAAGAGCTGCGGATCTCACCCGACGAGATCGCGATCTCTCGAAACGAGATCGGTATCTCGCTGGACGAGATCGGTATCTCCGACGACGAGATCGGTATCTCACGCGACGAGATCGCGATTTTGCAGGCCAGGATTGGGATCCGCCGGGCGGATGCACCCCGACGGGGTTTCCTCGCTGAGGTGGCCGCGAATGGGATATTTCGTAGGCGACGTTACCTGCGACTAGCGTGCTGGACCGTTCGCACAGATTTTGATGACATGTTGGATGACAAGTAATACTGCCGGACGGACAGGCTTCCCCCGCGGAGCCGCTGCGCACATACCTGTCATCCTGAGGTTGCCGCAGCCGCGTGGGTGGTGGGTGGGTGGAGCGGCGGAGGACGCCGAAGGACCCCCCGACTACAGGCGGGTAGGTTGGGGGCATTCGACGTTCTTCGCGATTGTGAGGTCTTGTACAGCGAGCCCCCTCCCTTCCGGCCCGTAGTTGGGGGGTCCTTCGCCGTCCTCCGCCGCTCCACCACACGCCCACCCACGCGGCTGCGGCAGCCTCAGGATGACAGGTATGTGGGAAGCCGCTCCGTGGGGAAGACCTGTCCGTCCGGCAATCGCGCGATCCCTATTACCCGTCATCCAGGATGACACGTGGATGACACGAGGATCCTGACCCGCCTACGCTGCACAAAACATCGCGCCAGTGCCTCCGACAACGCGCGGCGCAAGGCCCGCAATATCAATACGGCCACGCCATCGCCGCCGCGAACCCCGGGATCTCCGCCGCCAGCCACTCCGACTGCGCCGACACCAGATCGCGCAACTCGCGCGCCAATACCGTGTCGACCGATTTCCCATCCCGCGCCGCGATCCGTTCCAACGCCACCACCTCCAACCTTGGGATGCGCACCTCCAGATCGGCGAGCATCAACAACTCCGGCAACGCCTCCGCCACCTCCGCCCCGAGCGCGGCTTCGATGTCGGCCTGTTCCCAGAAGTCCATGGCGAACTGCACCAACTCCGCCCACGGCAGGACGATCGCGTTCCCGACCCGCACCCCTTCCAACTCCCCAACCTCCATCCACCCTCGCACATCCTCGACACTCATCCCCGTCGCCTCCGCCGCTCCGACGGGGGAGTAGGTGGGTTGTGGGTGGAGAAAGAGGTTGCGGATTTTGGTGGTGGACTCGTTCATCACAGACTCCTTTGCTTGTCGCGGTAACGCAAGAGATACTTATAGTAGGTGGATCGATCGCCGCCCGCAAGTCCAAATGCATCCCCAATGCGCGACCAGATCCTCCGCCTCTTCGGTGAGCGCCTCCGCGAGCTCCGGATCGAGCGGGATCTCTCCCAGGAACGCCTCGCCGAACTGGCCGGCCTCGACCGCAACTACATCGGCCAGATCGAGCGGGCGGAGCGGAATGTGGCGCTGGTGAACATCGTCCGCATCGCGAAGGCGCTGGAGATCGATCCGGGGGAGTTGTTCGCGGCTTTCACGGAAAGCCGCCTTGCTTCCTTACGCTAGCGCGGTGTCTTTGAATGAGTCTGACCGT
Source organism: Thermoanaerobaculia bacterium (assembly GCA_038230535.1). Lineage (GTDB taxonomy): Bacteria > Acidobacteriota > Thermoanaerobaculia > Gp7-AA8 > Gp7-AA8 > JADGNZ01. The sequence goes on along the minus strand of JBBRNB010000106.1, from coordinate 1,657 downwards.
CACCCCGTGTCATCCTGAGGCTACCGCGGAGGCTCGGCGTTGCCCGCAACCAGGACGTGTGTTCCATGAACCGGGGGGGCCCCCCTCCCAAAGCGGTGGCGCCCAGCCACCGCTTTGGGAGGAGGGTGGAGTACGACATACTCGCAACCGCCCGTTCTTTGAGAATCACCGCGCGGTTGGATTTCTGCACACCCTCTGAGCGAAGCGAAGGATCTCAAACTTCACAGATGTACCAACTTGAGATCCTTCGCTTCGCTCAGGATGACAGGCTTGGTTGCCCCATTCATTTAATAGTTCCTGGTTGGTAGACTGCGTGTTGCCTCGAGTCGGTATCACAGCCAATTCCGCGAAAGCGTTCTCTTAGCCGATTAAGAGTTTTGATCGGAACGCTGCGTAGTCCACGATTCTAGTATTACGACTGTTTCTTGCATTCAGCAAGCGAAACGCTCGGCGCTGCGGTGCGTCGCCGGTCACGAACCAATCGCAGTAAGGGAGATAGATCGCGCTGTCGAGATCATGCATCCCTGCGTTGACCTTCCAACCGTATCCGGAACTCCGAATGGAGCGTGCATGCATCGCGTATACGCGCGCTAGCCAGACGAGTGCCCACCCTCGGGTATTGGAGCTGTCTAGAAACCTGGATAACTCTTCATGGGAGGGCCTGTGTCCGGTCTGAAGTTCATAGATTTCTAAGAGCAGAATGTCATAGTAGGTTTCGCGATGCTCAATGAAGTACTTCAGTAGATCAGAACAGTTTCGGGGAAGGAGCGCCGACCCGCTGGCGAAGAGAGGCTGATGCCTGGCCCTGAGTTTCTCATACTGTTCGCGAAACGAGTTTTCTCGATCTTGATGCCACTTCAGGCTTTCTGCGCTGAGTGCATCGGTAACCTCTTGCGGGTTGTGAATGGCAAACCAGCTCACCCGATCGCCGAGCATTAGCGGCGCCTTAGTCTCGTATGCGCGGGCAATATCAGCTAACAATTCGTTAGGAGTTTGGTAAGGTTCCATGGTCTTGGTTATTTCGCACAAGAGTCGAATCTTCTCCGTACGCATCGCGGAGTCCTGGATGTTCGCAGTTTCGATAACGTTCATTCCGGTCACGCGGAGCAGCGCGAATGTGCGGAGCCCTTTCAGGATCGCATCGCGATCAGCCGGAGTTTCCTCGAGAAGGCGGCTCAGTGGACTATTGTCGAAGATGATGGTGATGTATTTCAATGCAGCCATCCTAGCGCCGTGCCGATGTACTCGGTGCTGTTTCTTACCCTACGGTTCCACCTCCCAAGGTTTCTCCAGTGGCTTCGTATCGTCCCCTCTTGCCCGCAGGATCTCGTACACGATCTTCTGAAGCTCGAGCACGATCCGTAGCTTCTCAGGCAGCGGCAGTGTTCGCTGTGCCGCGTGAAGCGCACGCTTCCGCTCGTAGAGCCGCTCCAGCAAGTCCTCGGTGGGTCTCGCCGGTGTTCCGCTCATGAGCTATTCTCCTCCAAAATCGGAGAGATCACATGACCGTGCAGGACTCATCCTCCTCGCTCGAGCGGGAGCTCGAGTATCGAAAGAAGCTGACCGGGATCACCAATCAGATCAACGCCGCGGAATCCATCCCGCACATCCTGATGACGCTCAAGGACAAGATCCTGGAGCTGCTCGATGCCGAGCG
>JBBRNB010000105.1:0-24349 GCA_038230535.1 Thermoanaerobaculia bacterium | reverse complement strand
GTTTCTCGGCACCCCAGCGGGGTGCGTGAGGATAGCCGGTGGCCACGCCGGAGGCGTTGCCACCGGTTTGCTTGTGTTAAGAAATGCACCCCGGCAGGGGTGCGCGAAGTGCTGCAACTCATTGAATTCGAAATCGTTTTCTTGGGGGAGGTGCCGTAGTTTTTCTCGCACCCCTGCCGGGTCCCCTGCCGGGGTGCCTTTGCAGGCGACTGAGAACCGGTGGCAACGCCTCCGGCGTGGCCACCGGCTACCTTCTCGCACGCCTCCGGCGTGCTTTCGTTTACGCTACGAAACGTCCAATCTCCAGCGCCGGTAGCTACGCCGGAGGCGTTGCCACCGGAAGCATTCGTATACCGAAGGCACCCGGCAGGGGCTTCCCCAACGAGGTGCGAGCGCGGCGACTGCGCCACCGCTAGCGCGGGCGTCCCGCCCGCGTTTGCTCGCAGCACGATGCCCAGCATCAAACGCAGGCGTCTCGCCCGCGCTACCTACCAGGTGTCGTGTCGCAACGCTGCCCGCTGGTGACGCACATAGGTCACGACCTCGATGCAACGCTGCCCGCTGGTGACGCACATCGGTCACGGCCTCGATGCAACGCGGCCCGCTGGCGAGGCACATCGGTCACGACCTCGATGCAACGCTGCCCGCTGGCGAGGCACATCGGTCACGACCTCGATGCAACGCTGCCCGCTGGTGACGCAGATAGGTCACGGCCTCGATGCAACGCTGCCCGCTGGCGAGGCAGATCGGTCACGACCTCGATGCAACTCTCCGCACTGGCGAGGCAGATAGGTCATGACCTCGATGCAACGCTCCCCACTGGCGAGGCAGATAGGTCACGACCTCGATGCAACGCTCCGCACTGGCGAGGCGCTTGGGTTACGGCTCGACGAAACGCCACGACCTGGTGACGGACGTGCCTCGCGACACCGACGAATCGCCACAACCTGGTGACGGACGTGCCTCGCGACACCGACGAATCGCCACAACCTGATGACGGACGTGCCTCACGACATCGACGAAACGCCGCACGCTGGTGACGCACATGCACCACGACCGCGACGCAACGCGTCAACTCGGACTTCTCCTTGCATTTGCCTCTTGACATCTCACCGCAACCGGCCCGCGCGCGCCTGGCGCAACGTCGAAGATCGCGAGATTTTCGTTGTTGGCGGCGCGAAGGCGACGGCGAACTGAACATCATCGCGCGTAGTTCATGCACCCCGGCCGGGGTGCTCTTCTATTTGCCCCTGTTCCGGTGGCAACGCCTCCGGCGTGGCCACCGGCTACCCTCACTCACCCCGTCGGGGTGATGTCACCGAAACGTCCCTACTCGATCAATACAGTACGCGCGGAGGTATCGCCGGCGACCCGCGAGACACCCCTGGGAGCGCGGGCGTCTCGCCCGCATTTCAGGAGAATGCACTTTGATAACCATCGCCTCTACACCTCGCTCCGATACAACGGACTCCATCCCTCATGGTTCGCGAACAACCGCATGCAGCGGATCTGTTTGATACCGGTCAGAAAGAACCGGTGATACATACGCGCCGGGATGACGATCATGTCGTCCTTGGCGACCTCGATGCGCACCCAGTGGTCCGACTCGTCGCGCACATCGAAGATGCCTTCCCCGTCCAGCACCAGACGGACCTCGTCCTCGGTGTGGAAGTGCTCCTTGTCGAACTTGGCACAGATGGCGTCGAGGTTCGGCATCTCGGGATCGAGCGTGACGACATCCTCGTCGACGTAGCCGTGCTCGCGTTTGATCGCGTCGATCATGTTCGCCCGCGCCGGCTCCTCGGCGGGGACACTCCACGAATGGATGCCGCGTTTTCCGAGATCGTCAGGACCGATCGATCGCGTGGGGTCTTCGATTGGGTAGGCTCGCATCGTTCATTGCTCCATCGATAGAGGTTGGAATTCCCATGCGCCGCATCTCCACCGCGGCGCGGAACAGGTAGTCATAACACTCAGCCTGCGTCTTGGCGCTCACCCAATCCCGGCCCCAGATATACACGCCATGCCTCCGCACCAGCACCGCGTTCGACTGAGGATACGCCACGATCGCCGCTGCCATCGACTCGGCCAGATCGCACTCGCGCTCCGTGTTCTCAATGATCGGAACCACCAGCCGGTCCTGATACTTCATCCCGTCGATGCCTTTGATCATCTCCAGATGCGAAACGGAGAACTCGTCATCAAAGGCGAGCGTCGCCATGACCGCGTTGATGGAGTGGCTGTGGATCACAGCACCGGCACCGCGAAGCCGTATCGCGTTCAGAAAGAGCGAACTGCACTCGGACGGCCGCAACGCGGGATCACTGGGCCGCGCGACCGTCGATCCGTCCAGCGCGAGCGTAAACATCTGCTCCGGCTGCATCCGCTCCTTCTGCACCCCGCTCGGCGCGACCAGGATGTGCTCACCCTCGCGGATACAGATCCCGCCCCCAGTCCCACTGACCCACCCGAGCTGGTAGAACGCCTTCCCCAGCTCGCAGATCAACGCCCGAGGATCCTGAGTTTCCATATCCGAGGAGTGACCTGAGAGGGGCAAGTCCCTACCCGGATTGTTGTCAGAGACAGGTTCCACAAGATGATTGTACTGATCGTGAAGTGCTGGGGCTACGCCGGCTCGTAGATGGAGAGGCATGCGGGGCTGGCGGGTTAGGCGGCGAGACGCCGCCTGGCCAGCCGGCGAGACGCCAGCGTTCCATTGGAACCGCGCGAAGTGACAACCTCGCCTGTCGGAACGCTGGCGTCCCGCCGGCTGGCTCGGCGGCGTCTCGCCGCCGCGTGCAAGCGAGTCCCATCCATGGACACACCGTCGATCACGTTGACGACGTACTTCCATCTGCACTATGTTTCGTCGATATCTCAAACACAATTCAGGGCGCGATGAGGACACCCGTCCGTTTCTTCGTCTCTTACGCTCACGACGACCAGTCTCTGGCGGATGATCTCGTCGAGCGTCTCCGGCAGCAGATGAAACCGTCGCGTACGTACGAGCACATGCTCTGGCGCGACACGGCAATTCTCGCCGGAGAGAAGTGGCACGATGAGATCGTCAAGGCGATCGAGGGGTGCGATGCCGGCCTACTCCTCGTCAGCCCGGCCTTCCTCGGCTCTCCCTTCATCGATCGCGAGGAGTTGCAGCGCCTCATCGGGGACGCCGAAAAGCCGATCGTTCCGGTCATGCTTAGGCCAGTCAGCTTCGAGCGCCACGATCTGAAGTGCTTGTCCGACTACCAGATGTATCGTCTCGATCGAAAGAAGTCTTACAGCGACTGTAAAGGGGATCACACTAAGAGCCGCTTCGTCGAGGGTCTGTTTGACGAGATCGAGAGCCGGCTCGATCGAATCCTGTCACCGGGAAGTGCTGCGCATGACTGAGCGGAGACCTCCCGAGAACAAGGCCGCGCAGAGCGCGGCGGAGCTCTCGCGGCAGGAGACGGCCTCTATTCAAGACCAGCCATTCGTTCCTCAGCGCGGCGTTCCGGCAATGGGGGCTCGCCAGGTGAGGCTCTTCGTCTCGTTCGATGACGAGGGCGACGGAAAGAGAGCCGAATCTCTGCTCGCCGAGCTCCAAGCCAGCTTTGGGGCGTCGGGCCGGTACGAGTATGAGGTTTGGCACCAGCGAGAGATCGGAGTGGGTGAGAACCTCCATGATGAGATCGCGAAGCGGCTCGCGGCATCCGACGCGGTTCTCCTCCTTCTCAGTAAACACCGGCTTTCCCATGGGGGACAGGATGTCGATCTGGGCGCGCTCCACGCATCTGAGAAACTCCTCATTCCCATAGCACTTGAGAGTCTATCCAAGCGCTTGAATCTTCGTGGACTCGAGGCGCGCCGGATTTTTCGATCGAAACGCGGCAGCTTCTCGGCATGCCAGACCTCAGCGCAGAAGGAAGCGTTCGTCGGCGAGCTATTCGAAGAGATCGAAGAGCTGCTCGACCGCTGGTTTGAAAAAGCCGAAACGCAACCTCTGCGGCGGGACCTCGCTCGCCACGGTGAGCGATACGAAGACATGGCCCGGGAGCTCATGTCCTCCTACGAACGGAAGGACTTGAAGACCTTCGTCGGCCCCAGCGGCGCCGAGGCCAGCCTCGCCGAGGATCTCGACCGTGGCGTGCCGGATCGTTCCGAGGCGAATGCCGTCGTCATGCTCGACGCCCTTCAACAGTGGGTCCGCGACCCTGCCGGCACGCGCTATGCCGCAATCCTCGGCGAGTACGGGATGGGAAAGACTACGCTGCTCCGGAAGCTCACTGACGAGCTCCTGCGGCAGCGCGTCTCCGACCCATCCCTGCCGTTGCCGATCTTCATCGACCTCCGCTACTACAGCGAGACCATTCAAAAGGAAGCGCGCGTCCCGAGGAACATCGAAGAGTTGTTGCGGGAGGCGTTGGGCCGCTCCTGGCGGAGCTCAACGCCGGAGGTCGAACCGGAAGACATCCTTCGCCTCGTCCGTGAGGAAGGGGCGATCCTGATCTTCGACGGCCTCGATGAGAAGCTCGTTCATCTGACCGAGGCCCAGGGGCAGGCCTTCATCCGAACCCTCTGGCAGGCGTTGCCGCCGCGGAGCTCCGAATCGCGGCAGGCTGGTGTCACTGAGACCGAGCCTGCTGCTGTTTCCGGAAGGATGATCTTCTCCTGCCGGTCGCACTACTTCAAGACGTTGCGATCGCAGAGTGCCCTCTTCCTCGGCGAAGACCGTGAGGGTTTGCGGTCAGCAAGTTATCGCGCCTGGGTCCTGCTTCCCTTCAACGAGCAGCAGATCCGCCTCTACCTTGCCAACGTCCTCGGCCAGGAGCATGTCGAGGCGGCCATGGAGCTGTTCGGCGCCGTTCACAACCTCCGCGACCTCGCCAAGCGGCCCTATCTGCTCTCGCTGATCACCGAGAACATCCATGCCCTGGAGCGCAGGCGCATGCGAGGGGAGACTGTCCAGGGAGTGACTATCTACGACCTCCTGGTGGAGCGCTGGCTGAAGCGCGACAACGGAAAGCACAAGCTCCGGTCGGAAGACAAGCTCCGATTGATGGAGGAGGTGGCGGGGGAGATGTGGTCTCACGGCGACCGCGGCTGGCCGTGGGAACGCCTGCGCGACTGGCTGGGGGCCCGGCTGGCCAGGGACGACGTGTTTCGGACGCGCTACGCGAACCTCGACTCCGAGGTTCTGGAGGAGGACATTCGCACGGCCACGTTCGTTCTGCGGCCCGATGCCAGCGAGCGGGAGTTTCGGTTTGCCCATACGTCACTTCTCGAGTTCTTTCTTGCGAAGCATCTGTTCCGGGCGCTGTCTACCGGATCGGTCTATCCATGGAACCTGACCTCCCGCGCCCTTCCTTCGCCCGAAGCGTTCGACTTCCTTGGTCAACTGATCGCCATCGAGACCGATTCGCGAGTCCGCGAGAAGTGCCTGGCGACGATGTCCACATTGCTCGGCGGCGACCACCCGGATGCCGCCGGAGCCGCCTTTCGCTATTGGGTCATGGCGGTGCAGCGACGATTGCCGGAGCCGCGGCCTCTCCGCGTCGATCTGCGTGGCGCCGATCTGTCGAAACTGGTCATTCGCGGCCGTTCCGCTGCCGAGCGTTTGAATCTGAGCCGCGCCGACTTTTCCGGCGCGAGGCTGGTCGGATCGGTCTGGCAGGACGCCGACCTCTCGGGTGCCACTCTCGCCGGCGCGCAGGCCGAGCGCGCCGAGTTTCACCGCGTTGTGGCGAGGGAGATCGACGTGAGCCAGGCTGACCTTACAGGGACAGGCTGGCGTGGATGCGACGCGCGCGGGCTGCGCGGTCAGGACGCCGAATGGTACGGTTGTCATTGGATCGACTCGCTCATCGATATCGGCTCGCTGCCGCAGCAGTTCGGCCGGCTGGGTTCCGTGGGCTCAGGGCCTGCCTGCCCAGGCGGGATTCCCAGCTTCGAAGTCCTCGGAGGCCTCGCGCAACGCCCCTCTCTCACCACTACGTTGGGCCATGGCGGGTTGGTTTGTGCGTGTGCGTGGTCGCCGGACGGGACGCAGGTGCTCTCCGGCTCTGATGACCACACGCTGAAGGTGTGGGATGCGGCTACGGGGGAGGAGCTGCTGACGCTCGTGGGCCATCGCGACGGGGTCAGGTCGTGTGCGTGGTCGCCCGATGGCATGCTTGTGGTCTCAGGCTCTTGTGACAAGACGCTGAAGGTGTGGGACTCGCGGACAGGCGAGGAGTTGCGTAAGCTTGAGGGCCATCGGGGTAAGGTCAATTCGTGTGCATGGTCGCCGAACGGGACGCAGGTGCTCTCGGGCTCTGACGACCACTCGCTGAAGGTGTGGGATGCGGCAACTGGCGAGGAGCTGCGGACGCTCGTGGGCCATGGCGAATGGGTAAGTTCGTGTGCGTGGTCGCCGGATGGGATGCTTGTGGTCTCAGGCTCTGGTGACGAGACGATGAGGGTTTGGAACGCCGGAACGGGCATGGAACTACGCACATTCGAGGGCCATCACTCGGATGTCACTGCGTGTGCATGGTCGCCGGACGGGACGAACTGCTTTCCGGCTCTGAGGACAACACGATGAAGGTGTGGGACGCTCAGACAGGGGAGGAACTGCGTGCGCTCGCGGGCCATGGCAATACTGTTATGTCGTGTGCATGGTCGCCGGACGGGACGCAGTTGCTCTCCGGCTCCGGTGACAAGACATTGAAGGTGTGGGACTTGCGGACCGGTCAGCAGCTGCGGACGCTCACGGGACATCGCGGATGGGTCGCCGAGTGTGCGTGGTCGCCGGACGGGACGCAGGTGGTTTCAGCCTCTTTCGACCATACTCTAATGGTGTGGGATGCACGGACGGGCGAGGAGGTGCAGACCTTCTCGGGCCACTACCCTCGCGCTACTGAGTGCGCGTGGTCGCCCGACGGGACGCTGGTTGTATCCGGCACTCGAGACTACACGTTGAAGGTATGGGACGCGCGGACGGGCGCGCAGTTGCAGACGCTCATGGGCCATAGCTCGTGGGTCACTGCGTGTGCGTGGTCGCCGGACGGGACGCAGGTGCTCTCATGCTCTGACGACAACACGCTGAAGGTGTGGAACGCGCGGACGGGCGAGGTGCTGAGGACGTTAGCGGGCCATGGCTTCACAGTTTCTTCATGTGCGTGGTCACCGGACGGGGCGCGGGTGCTCTCGGGCTCTCACGACACGACGATGAAGGTGTGGGACGCACGGACGGGCCACGAGTTGCTGACAATCGCCGGAGATCAGAGCCCTGTAGTTTCATGTGCGTGGTCTCCGGATGGGAAGGAGTTGCTCTCAGGATATTATGGCAAGACCCTGAGGGTGTGGGACGCGCAGACAGGCCATGAGCTGCGAAGGCTCACTGGAAATGGCGAAGCTGGGGTTTATGCATGTGCATGGTCGCCGGACGGTAGGCATGTGCTCTCCGCCTGTACCGACCGAACACTGAAGGTCTGCGACGCAGGGACGGGCGAGGCAGTGCGAACGCTAGAGGGCCATGGCTCGCTGGTTACTTCGTGTGCGTGGTCGCCAGACCGGATACATGTGCTCTCCGGGTCACAGGATCGGACGCTGAAGGTGTGGGACTCGCGGACGGGCCGGGAATTGTTGACCTTCTCCGGCGATCAGGGCGTCATATCTTCATGTGCTTGGTCACCGGACGGGATGCAGTTGCTCTCTGGCTCTTGGGACCATACCCTAAGAGTATGGGACGCGCGGACGGGCAGCCTGAAGCTGACCCTGGCAAACCTACCGAGTGGACAATCCGCCGCCCTCGACTTCGCCAACAACCGCGTGGTGTGGGCTTCGCCGGGAGCCTGGCTTTACCTGGCATGGCAGTTCTACGACGAGGACGCCAAACGCCTGCGCGTCCTCCCCGCCGAGCACTTCGGGCCCCTGCCGGGATCGCGAGATGGGGACACTGGCGATGATTCCGCGAAGTCGTGAGCCGAGGGCATCGTCCAAGGTCATCGACCGATTGCGAAATTAGCCAACGACTGTAAATTGCCGGATGCCGAAGATGACAACCTTTGAAGCGAAGACTCGTTTCGGCGAGTTGCTGCTTCGTGTGGAGCGTGGCGAGGAGATCGTCATCACTCGACATGACCGGCCCATCGCGCGCGCGGTAGGGGAAGGGGCACCAAACCTCGAGTCGGTGAAACCGTCCGTTGAAGGCCTTCGCCAATTGCAGCAGCGTATTCGCAAACGAAGCCGAGGCAGGTCCGCACTCACGTTGGCCGAGGTCCGCGCCGCGATTGCACACGGCCGGGAATGAAACGTTCCTTTGTAGCCGGCGCCTCGGTTGCGATCGCCTGGATTCACCCAGGGCAGGCCCCCCATATTAATATTAATCTAGCCCAACTCCCGCCCTTACCTCCACCTCCAGCTCATTCATCTCGCCGGCGTCCGTGGAGTGGTCATAGCCCAGTGCGTGGAGGATGCCGTGGAGGATCAGGTAGCGGATCTCGGTGGCGAGGGAGTGCTTTTGTTCGGTGGCCTGGCGGCGGGCTTGGTCGATGGAGATGACGATGTCGCCGAGGGGGCGGCCGGTGGCGTTGGGGTCGGCGTCGGAATCGTCGGCGGGGAAGGTGAGGACATCCGTCGTCTTGTTCTTTTTGCGGAACTTGCGGTTGAGGGTGCGCATGGCCTCATCGTCGATGAGGGCTATGGAGACTTCGCTGATCTCAGCATTGATTAGGCCGAGGTTGTCGAGGGCGATGAGGACTTTGCGGGCGAACTCGGCGATCTCGCGGCGGCTGAAGCGCGCGATGGCGGCGCCGGTGACTTCGATGCTCGTCAAGCCTTCTCCTGTTTTTCGCGGGCCTCGCGCTCGCGGTCGGAGCGCTCGTACGCCGTAACGATCCGCTGGACGACGGGATGGCGGACGACGTCGCGGTCGGAGAAGTCGAAGAAGCGGATGCGGTCGATACCGTCGAGGATTTGACGGACGACGCGCAAGCCCGACTTGGCGCCGGTGGGGAGATCGACCTGGGTGACGTCGCCGGTCACGACCGCTTTCGCGCCGAAGCCGAGGCGGGTGAGGAACATCTTCATCTGCTCGGGGGTGGTGTTCTGGGCTTCGTCGAGGATGATGAAGGCGTCGTTGAGGGTGCGGCCGCGCATGAAGGCCAGTGGAGCGATCTCGATCACGCTTCGTTCCATCAGCTTCTCCACCTTCTCGAAGCCGACGATGTCGAAGAGCGAGTCGTAGAGCGGGCGGAGGTAGGGGTTCACTTTCTCGGCGATGTCGCCGGGGAGGAAGCCGAGACGCTCGCCTGCTTCCACGGCGGGCCGGCAGAGGACGATGCGCTTGACGGCCTTATCGGCAAGCGCGCCGGCTGCGGCGGCCACCGCCAGGAACGTCTTGCCGGTACCGGCGGGACCGATTCCAAACGTGATGTCGTTTTCCTGCATGGACTGCAGGTAGAGCTTCTGGGCGAGGTTGCGCGGCGTGACCACTCTCCGCACCGAGGCGGTCACCGCGTCGTCTGTGAAGAAGTCGACGAGGTTGGCCTCGGGGCGGTCGCGGAGGACGCGCATACCGGTGTTGATGTCGGAGCGCTTGAGCGGGTAGCCCTGCTCGATCAGCTCCTGCATCTGCGTCAGCAGTTTCTCCACCGGCGCTACGTTGTCGGGAGAGCCGTTCACGTGGATCTCGCCGCCGCGGGACGAGATCTTCACGCTGAACTCGTCTTCGAGCATGCGCAGGTTCTCGTCGTGGTTCCCGAAGAGCGTGTGGGCGGCGTTGTCGTCTAGGGTTAGTAGCATTCGGACCTTTCAATTGTCGCTCGTGCGGCCTTACGGCGTTCTCTGCGGCTTTGACGCGTGTCTGTGGCTTCGACGCGTTGTCTGCGGCTTCGCCGCGTTGTCTGCGGGCTTGCGCCCGGCGTTGTCTGCGCTTCGCGCGTTGCGTTCGGCTGCATCATGGCAAACGCGCGCCGGCAGGCGCGCAGAAAACGCGGCCGAAGGCCGCAGACAACGCCGGGCGTAAGCCCGCAGACAACGCCGGGCGTAAGCCCGCAGACACCGCGGCGAAGCCGCACAAGAATCTCAATACCGATTCATCCCTGGATCCATCTCCACCGCCCACAGATCGATCCCCCCAGCCAGCGACATGGCGTCGTATCCGCTGTGTGACAGCCATTGCCCGGCCGACATCGATCGGCCGCCGTGGTGGCAATAGATCGCCACCGGCCGGTCGCGCGGGATCTCCTCGATGCGCTGCGCCAGTTCGCTCATCGGGATCAGCGTCGATCCCGCGATCGTGCAGATGGCCGCTTCGCCCTCTTCGCGGACATCGATCAGGGTTGGCGGATTGTCGTCGGAAAGGAGCTGCTTCAACTCGGTTGGTGTGATTTCGCGAATGCTCATGATGTGAATAAGGTAATCCAGATTTCGCCGTACTCCGCGCGTCTGGTCGCTTTCAAATGGTTTGTCTTGATGGTGAACGGGTCGCTGCGGCGCTGGTGCTCGATGGCGACGATGGCGCCCTCGCTCAGAGCCACGTTGCGGTCGATCAAGTCTAGCAACTCGTCGTAGCGTCCGAACGAGTATGGCGGATCGGCGTAGACGACGTCGAAGAACCCGCCGCCAAGGCGCGGGATTCCGAGGAAGACGTCGGTCGCCAGCGCCGCGACCCGCACATTCCACTCGCTGGAGAGACGCGTGATGGTGGCAACGCTCTCCCGGTCGCTCTCGATGGCGGTCGACGACGAGGCGCCGCGCGAGACTGCTTCGAAGGAGAAGACGCCGCTCCCCGCGAAGAGATCGAGGAAGCGCGCTCCCTCGATCCCCGGTCCCACGATGTTGAAGAAACCCATGCGAGCCCGCTCCGACGTTGGCCGCGTTGCGCGGGGAGGGACAGGGACACGCCGTCCTCGCAAGGAGCCGGTGGTGACGCGGAGCGTGTTCAGCGGCTGGCCGCTCCCGGAGCTCCGATGAAGTAGTTGTAGAGGTCCTTTACATCCACGTAGATCGTGGTCGGCTGGCTGAGGCAGCGAAGCTCGATGATCTTCTCGCTCACCACGCGCGTCACCTTGTAGACCTTCTTGTCATCGCCGACGAGCTGGTCGCCGACCTTCGGCATGTAGCCGGCGACGCTGTTGGTCAGGGTCCGGTCCTGATAGATGGCGCGCAGCAGGTCCTGCATCGGCACGACCTGGTCCGAAAGCGTCTTCGGCATCGTCCCCATCGGATCGAATTGCTTCTCCACGAAGCTCTGATGCGAGTCGTATGCGCGCAACAGAGCCCGTCGTGTTTCGCGCGGTGCGGTCAGATCGCCCGGGCGCACCGCGGCCAGCGCCGCCGGCGAGATGGAGTGGAGATAACTCTGGAGAGCGTCGGGAGGGATGATGATCTTCTTGCGGATAGTGCCGCCGGCGCCGCGAGCCTCCACCACGACCAGGCCCCCTTCGAAGATCGATAGCCGCTGGAAGACCGAGGTGGTGGTGACGCTGTAGTCGACAAGGGGCTTCGGCAGCCGGCCGTCAACCAGTTGCGGGCCGATGGCCTGTCTGCTTCCGATGAGCTCCGGGATGTCGTATTTGGAGAGCTTTTTCCGCTCACGCTCAGGAAGAGGGATAGCGATTGCGCCGCCGAGGGGAGCAGGGTCCACTCCAGTGATGTCGTGGGTCGGGTTTTGAGGGGGCGCTTGTTCCAGCCCATGCACATCCGGCGGCGTCTGCGGCGGCTGAGACTGGGCCGCGGCCGTCGCCGCGGCGAGGAGGAGGGCTGCGAGGGTTGCCAGGCGGTGCATGGGTTTGCTGCGCTCTGCGCGTTGTCTGCGCTTCGCGCGTTGTCTGCACTTCGTGCGTTATCTGCGCTTCGCGCGTTGTCGGTTGGTGGTCAGCACCAGGCTAGAGCTACCGAGTGACGACAACGCGCGAAGCGCAGACAACCAAAAACGCGCGAAGCGCAGACAACGCGCGAAGCGCAGCTACTCATCAAGGTACTTGATCGCCATCTCCCGCGCAAACCGGAGAGCCTCTTCAGCAGGGATCTCGCTCGTGAAGACGGCCTCGCGCGTCCGCTCCAGCGCCTTGGCTACGTGCGGTCCCGGGGGGACCTCCAGGTCATTGCCACGCAGGGGGAGCTTGAATGACTGGTACTCCTGAAAGCGAGCCACGTTCGCACGCTCTTTCGGGATCGCAAGAGCGAGGATGCCGAGCATCTCCGGCGAGGCAACCCTCAGGACTTCGAAACGCTGACCGTCTGAGGCCGCCTCGGATAGTTCATCGCTGAACCGCGGCAGTTCGTTGGCGATCTGGATGACGTTGCGAGCCCGCTTCTGGGAGAAGCCAGAGCCTTCGAGGTCGACCGGGGAGGCGTCGCCGTGCAGGAGTGCGGCGGTGTACATCACCTGGCGATCGAGCTCCGTGCCGTTGAGGGCATGGGAGGTGTGACGCAGTCGGGTGTCGAGATCGGGATCGGCGGGCCGCTTGCCGAACAGCACCTCCAGCACGCCCGCTGCGCTCAATGCGGCCACGACGTGCGGCGCGGACTCCTCGTCGAAGGCCAGAAAGAGCTCGCGCCAGATGCGTTCCCGCGCGATCGTCGACAAGGCGCCGGACGAGATCGCGCTCTCCAGCAGCCGGGCGGTGGTCATTTCGAGCGAGAACCCCAGGCGCGTGGCCAGGCGGACGGCGCGAAAGATCCGCGTCGGATCGTCCAGGAAGCTCTGTTCGTGCAGGACCCGGATCAGCAGCGCCGCCATGTCCCGCTGTCCCCCGGCCGGATCGTGGACCTCGCCGGTCATGAGGTCGAGTGCCATGGCATTGATCGAGAAATCGCGCCGCAGGAGGTCGTCCTTGAGACGCCCTGCTGTCACGCTGGGCAGTGCGCCCGGCGAGCGGTAACGCTCTTTGCGCGCCGTGGCCACATCGATCTCCGGCAGCCCCTCGGCGGTGACTTTGTAGGTGAGGAACTGAGGAAACGAGCGGAGCCTGCCCCCGACTCGCTTCGCCAGCGCGCGTGCCAGGGTCGAGCCCCCTTCCTCGAGGGTGAGGTCGACATCGATGACATCCTGTCGCCCGAGGAAGAGGTCGCGGACCGGCCCCCCGACCAGGAATGGCCGCAGATCCTTCTCAATCGCCACTTCCTTCACGAGATCGAGGGCGCGGCTGTGAGGGTTGGCGAGGTTTTCGAGGCGGATCATGTGAGGATGGATTCGTAGAGCTGCGTCAGAGCCCGGACCCGGTGTCTGGGCCGGAACTTAGAGGCTGTCTGTTGCGCCGCGATGACCTTTGTGTGACGGAATTCCAGCCGAAACAGCGTGGCTAGTATCGCATGACTCCATTCGTTCGCATCGCCTGGCGGAACGAGAAGTCCTGTCCTTCCTTTTTCGAGCCGTTGCGTATTGATCGCGGTCCGTGACGCCACGACCGCGGTTCCCGCGGCAATCGCCTCAGCCGCGAAGCCATCCAGGTCGGACTCGGAGATCGCGGGATCGACCCAGGCATCCACTCCGTGTAGATCTTCGGGGGATGGGGCGGCATCGAAGAGCAGCCAGTCGACATCATCCCGAAAGCGCTGGATGCGGGCAGCGGTCTGTTCGACGATGTTGCGAAGCTGGGGCCGGGCGTAGGTGCCGATGATTTTTCGTTCGGTTGCCGGGTTGCTACGTTGCTGGGTTCCCCGGTTGTCGAAGTAGATGTCCTCCACGGCCTCGGGGATGAATGTTTCGGTTGTTTCCTTCAGAGGAGTGATGACGTGGCGTGGCTGGACGGTCCTGCGAAATCGGCGCTTCTCCGGCCGTGCGTTGCTGACGTAGGGGACGCGGATCTCGCGAACGGCGGCTGCATCCAGCTCGGCCGGCCCGTAGATATGAATGATATCGGCAGCCGCGAGAGCGCCAACGCGCACATCGTGCTCCACCGACAGAGCGGCAGCATCGATCCGCTGCGATTTGCGCTCGTATTCGGAGGCTCCGGGAAAGACGAGTTGGGCGATGATCACGGTGTCACTGAAACTCCGCCTTCACCGCCGCCCCGAATGCTGCTCGCCGGCGTCGTGAAACCGACACCGCCGCACCACATGCCAGCACAGCGAGAAGCTCACCGCCGTCGCCGGATTGAAGCGTCCGTACGCCGCCCACTCTCACCAGGGCGCGCCGGTGAGCGCGCGCGAAGCCGTGCACGGTCAGACGTTGATCCAATTCGTCGAGCGACTGGCGGATGAAGTAGCTGCGTCCGGCGACGTACAGCCGGGCGTAGTTGCCTGCGGCCTCGATCCAATCGATTTCACACACCGGCAACACGGCCGCACCCCGAGGAGTGGAAACGATGATGGTCTCGTCGCGGGGGGAGCCTGTGCTCAGGCGTTTGGCCAACCGCTTCATAGTCGCGGCAAAACGACGTTCGCTCACCGGCTTGACGAGGTAGTCATGAGCCCCGGCCTCGAACGCTTTAATGGCGAACTGGTCGTACGCGGTGAGAAAGACCACCGCCGGCATCCGCTCCGGCGTCCTCCGCCGGATCACTTCGAACCCATCGATTTCCGGCATCTGGATGTCGAGAAAGACGACGTCCGGACGGAGTGCGTCGAGCGCGGTGAGCACCTCGGCGCCGTCGCGGCACTCACCAACGACCGTGAACTCCGGAAAGGGGGCCAGCAGTTGCCGGACGCCGCGCCGTGCGGTGGCTTCGTCGTCCGCCACGAGCACTCCCCACTTACTGTTCGGCATCGGTCCCTGCCTCGGCGAGCATGTCGCGATACGGCATACGCAGACGCGCAATCGTACCCTGCACCGGCGCTCCAGTGACGACGAGCGAGGCTCGATCACCGTAGAGCGTGCGCAGCCGCTCGCGCGTGTTCTCGATGCCGTGGCCTTTCGCCTGTACCGCGTCGTCGCGAAGGCCGGCACCGTCATCCTCGACGGAGAGCTCCAGCATGTCGCCGTCGCGGCGCGAGGTCACCACCAGACGGCCGGCATCCGAACGGCGGGCGATGCCGTGGCGCACTGCATTCTCGACCAGTTGCTGCAAGGCGAAGGAAGGGACAGCCGCCGGCAGGGTGGTGGGATCGATGTCGAAATCCGGCCGCAGCCGGTCCGGGAAGCGCGCCCTCTCGACAGCGAGATACTGCCGCACCAGCTCCAGCTCGTCATCGAGCGACACTTCGTTGGCTTGCGTCTGGCTCAACGTGCGGCGCAGCACTTCGCTCAACTGTTCGATCACGAGCGTCGCGGCCGCTTTGTCGCCGTCGCGCACGAGCACTGTCACGGTGTTGAGGCTGTTGAACAGAAAGTGAGGATTGAGCTGGGCCTGCAGTGCCGTCAGCCGCGCGCCGGTGAGCTGCTCGGATAGACGGGCCACCTGCGTTTCCCGCTCGCGCGCTTCGACAAAGTAGCGGATGGCGTGCTCGATACCGACCACCGCCAGGTACACCGCCACGCCGAACGGGAAGGTCGTAAAGAGCCAACTGACGAAGAATCGACCGACAGGGCCGTCCAGTCCCGCCGGCTGCAGCCAGACCTTCAGCAGCGTCCCGGCTCCCGCCCACGCCGCGCAGAAGAGCAGCGACATCAGGAGGTGCGCTGAAGCATTGCGCACGAGATGCGGCCGCGACAATGGCCACCGCCGCGCAAGCGCGAAGACCGCGGGAGTCAACAGCGCATAGAGCAGCCAGTCGCCGCTCACGAAGAGCACCGCACCAGCATTCACCGGCGGTCCGCCCCAGATTCGATGCTGCACCACCACATCGATCCCGCCCAGGATGGCCGGAGCGATCCACGCGGCAGAGACGAGCATCCACGGGCGCAAGCGCACGAGCGCATCGTAGCGCCGGCGGCCCGCCGGCGAGGCCGCTGGCGCTACGGTTGTACCGTTCACGTCACCAGAGACGCCGTTCACGGATTCTGCGTTGCGCGCAGGTGTCATCCACGCGATATTTGAGTTGATGAAAACGAATCGCATCACTTCCCTCGATGTGATGCGCGGCGTGGTCATGGTCCTCATGGCCATCGACCATGTGCGCGTCTTCTCGGGAGTCCCGGCGGGAGGGCCGAACGCCGGCGTCTTCTTCACGCGCTGGATCACGAACTTCGTGGCGCCGGCGTTTGCGCTTCTCGCGGGGACTGCGGCCTACCTGCACGGAAAGCGGCTGGCTGACCGCGGGGCGCTGGCGCGCTATCTGGTATCGCGCGGATTGTTGCTCGTCTTTCTGGAGCTCACCGTCATCCGCATCTCCTGGACCTTCAACTTCGACTATGCGCACTACGTACTCGCCGGCGTGATCTGGATGCTCGGGTGGTGCATGATCCTGCTGGCAGCCCTCATCTGGCTGCCGGCCCCTGTCATCGGCGCGTTCGGCGTCATGGTCATTGTGGCGCACAACGCCGTCATGGGGCGGCTGATGAATGCGGCGCCGGAGTGGCTGGGGCAGGTGCTCTACTTCGGAGGTCCGATCCAGCTCGGGCACGACGGCCCGGCGCTGATGGTTCTCTACTCGATCGTGCCGTGGATCGGCGTCATGGCCGCCGGCTATGCCTTCGGCCCGGTCATGCTCCTCGAACCGAAACGGCGCGACCGGATTTGCGTGGCGATCGGAGCCTCCGCGATTGCGCTCTTTCTGCTGTTGCGCGGACTCGACGTCTACGGCGACCCGCAGCCGTGGCATCGTCAATCGCCGATGCCTGCTGTGTTCCGCTTCATCGCCACGAGCAAGTACCCGGCCTCGCTGCTCTTTCTTTTGATGACGCTCGGGCCGTTGCTTCTCCTATTACCGCTCGCCGGCCGCGCGAACGGACGGGTGGCGGGATTCTTTTCGACATTCGGCCGCGTACCGCTCTTCTACTATCTCCTGCACATCCCGCTCATCCACCTCGCGGCGATCGTCGTGTCATTCATGCGCGAAGGGCACATCAACGCCTGGCTCTTCGCCAATCATCCGATGATGAATCCGCCCCCACCTGACGGATACCGGTGGAGTCTGGGGTTGCTCTACGTCGTGTTCGTGCTCGTCGTAGCGGTGCTCTATATCCCGTGCCGTTGGTACGCAGGTGTCAGGGCTCGGAACCGCGACAGCCTTTTGCGGTTCCTCTGAGACCCTGGGATCGCGGGCGTCCAGCCCGCATCTCGAGTTTGGACGTTTCTCGGCACCCCAGCGGGGCCCCAGCGGGGGTGCCTTTGCAGGCGACTGAGAACCGGTGGCAACGCCTCCGGCGTGGCCACCGGCTACCTTCTCGCACGCCTCCGGCGTGCTTTCGTTTACGCTACGAAACGTCCAATCTCCAGGTGCGGGCGTCCCGCCCGCATCATCGTCGTGCTGAGAGAGCAAAAGCGGGCGGGACGCCCGCGGTCCCAGGGCTATGATTCCGCGCTCCGATGACGTTGCTCCTCTACCTCGCCACCGCCCTCGTGCTGCTTCTCCTCGCTCACGCGTGCGTCACACGCCTTCCTCGTGCGGCAGCGCTGGCGTTGCTCCTGCTCCCTCTCATCTTCACCGGACGAGCTTTGCTGACAGGCCGCCTCTATGCGCCGGTGGAGCTGGCTTATACGACCGAGCCGATGAACGGGTACAGCGCGGAGTTGGGCGTACCGGAACCGCAGAACCGGATGCTCTCCGACATCACCTTTCAGATGATTCCTGCACGGGAGGCGCTGCGGCGCGCGGTGTCGAACGGCGAGTGGCCGTTGCTCAACCGATTCGAAGGATGCGGCGATGTGCTGGCCGGCCAGGCGCAACCGGCGCCATTCAGCCCGTTCACCTTGCTCGCACTTCTCCTTCCGGCCGCGGCCAGCTTCGGCTTCACGGCGTCGATCGCGTTGTTTCTCGCCGCGCTCGGAACGTATCTGCTGGCGAGGGAGTTTCAGTGCAGCGAGATGGCCGCGGTCATTGCCGCGGCGGTATTCACGCTCTCGGCTCCGATCGCGCTACAGATCCTCTGGCCGCTCGGATTCGGCTGGGTGCTGCTGCCTCTGGTGCTGATGGCCGCGCGGCGAGCTGTCGAGTCGCCGTCAATCCGTTCCGCTGCCATTCTGACTACAGCGCTGACGCTCGAAGTGCTGGCCGGACACCCCGAGACGCTGCTCCACGTCACCGTCCTCGGTGCGGCGTATGGCTTGTTCGAGTTGCTCCGCCGAGGCCGAGCGCACCGGGGCCGGGCGCTGGCGTGCGCGATCTTGGCGGGAGTGGTTGCTCTTCTCCTCAGCGCCATCGCACTGCTGCCTTTTCTCGACGCAAGCCGCCAGACCGTCGAGCATCGCATCCGTACCGAATACTTCGCCCCCTCGCCGCTGCGCGTTGCCGCGGGGTTCTCGCGGGCGGCGCTGCTTTCGGATCTGCTGCCATTCGCGCGCAACTCGTTCCGGCATTTCCTGATGGCGCGGGCGGAGGCGGGGAGTATCGCGCTGGCCCTGGCCATCTTCGCGCTCTGGCGCTCGCGTGCGCGGGAACGATGGTTCTTCGCGATCGCCGGGGTGATCTGCCTGCTCGCCAGCGCGAATGCCTGGCCTGTCGCACAGCTTTTGCATCGCCTCCCGCTCTTCAATCTCGCGCTCAACGACCGCCTGGCCTCGGCGGTGCCACTCTGCATCGGCATCCTGGCCGCTTTCGCAATCGATGCGATCTCCGATCGGGCCGGAGCGGTCCTGGCCGTACTGCTCATCCTTCTCGCAGCCGGCGCCACGGGGATGCGGCCCGGCTCGATCGACGTGCCGCGCTTCGTGGCCGAGCTGATGCCGCTCGGCGTCGCAGCGTTGATCGTCCTCTTCGCACGGAACCGCCCGATCATTATCCCGCTGCTTCTCGGCCTCATCCTTCTGCAGCGGACCCTTTCCGACGGGGCTCTGATTCCGGCGAACGATCCGCGCATCGCCTTCCCACCGCTCGCGCTCTTCCGGCCGCTGCAGGCGATCCGTGAACCGTTCCGGATCACCGGCATCGGACCGGCACTCTTCCCGAACACGGCCACGATGTACGGACTCGAAGACGCCCGCGTGATGACGGCGATGACGCTGACCGCGTACGACGACACCTTTCCCGCGTGGTGCCGCCGAGGCGGCTTCGGATTCAATCAGGTGGACGACCTGACACGCCCGATGCTGTCGATGCTGAACATCCGTTTCGCCATCGTGCCGAAGGATGACCCGATCCCGCCCGGCTGGCGGGACGTGACCGCCGGCCACGCATCGCGGCTCATCGAGAACCAGCGCGTGCTGCCGCGAGCCTTCGTACCGCGCAACATCCGTATCGGCGTCGCGAATGACGTGGAGGACATGAGCGCCGCCCCTGATTTCGCAGACATGGCCTGGCTCGATCTTCCCGGTGAGGCGCACGACGCGCCAAACGGTCCCGGAACAGTCGTCATCCATCCGCGGAGTCTCGAAGTCACGATGGCGCACGACGGATTCGTCGTGATCTCCGAAGCCGCATGGAACGGCTGGCGCGCGTACGTCGACGGCAAGCGGACGACGATCGTTCGCGCCAACCACGCCTTCCTCGGCGTGTTCGTTCCAGCAGGCCCTCACACGGTGCGGCTGGTCTTTCTGCCGCAAACGTTTGTCATCGGACGAGCGATTACGTTTGCGATGCTGGCAGTGATTGCTCTCGCGTTCGGCGTCCATCTCGTCGCGAGACGAAGAGGACCCGACGGTGTAGGGCCGCCGCCCCCGGCGGCCAGACTTCACGCTGTCTGAGAACCAGGCCGCCGAGGGCGGCGGCCCTACACGATTGGGCCGAATGAGGAGGGGTTGCAGAAATTGCTCCTTCCGTGTTCCCGGTGATCTTGAGACAGCCGTAGCCGCGTGCGGTCTCTCGCTGGAGTCATTTGGCCAGAGGACGCGGTACTCGTCCGCACGCGAAGGCGTGTCGAACAATTTAGCCCCTGGCTCGGCCAGGGGAAAACCGGTAGCGAGAGAATTTGCGGCCGCGAAGGCGGTCGCCACAGAGCTCGAGGCGAGAATGTTCATTTGTGGCGGCCGCCTTCGCGGCCGCGCGAACCTACTACACCAACCATTCCCCCTGGCGGAGCCAGGGGCTGGATTGTTCGACGCGCCTTCGCGCGTCGATGCCCCCGGCTTCCGTGGTGTTTTCTTTCCCAGGTGTAGCGCTCGCGCTGTCCTTCGCTCATGACGACAGCGAACAAGGGCCGCGCGATTTCGGCACGCGTTCTGAGCGTATCCAGATTGCCGTCGCGTTGAATCTGGCTACCGGCGTTCCGGTGTGAGCCCTTCAAACAACTTTCTGTTACGTCGCCTCGACCCCCTGGATGAAAGCCGCGGTCTGCCAGTTCTGCACGTGAGCTCACTTGGAGGTGCAGATGGACAGCCCGTTTGATCGACGCAAATTTCTGAAAATCTCCGGCATGTCGCTGGGTGTCGGAGCCCTGATCTCAGTCGCTCCCGCTCTGGCCGGAGGTGGTCCCGCTACAGCAGTGCGGAGTTGGTTCCGAAGGCAAAACGGCGAGGAGGTGACTCCGTTCACCCTCGTGCAGCTCAGCGACGCGCACGTCGGATTCCAGGGGCCGCCGAACCCGACAGGGACGAAAGCATTCGAGCGCGCGATCGAGATGGTCAACGGTCTCAACCCGCAGCCGGATCTGATCCTGTTCACCGGCGACCTCACCCATGAGGCGGAAGTGTCTGGTGAGCACGCGAAGCGGATGCAGCTCTTTCAGACGCTGACGTCACGGCTGAAGGCAAAGAAGGTGATGTATGTGCCCGGCGAGCATGACGCGGCGCTGGATAACGGCGTTCTCTACCGGCAGTACTTCGGGGAGACGCACTACTCGTTCGATCATCGAGGAGTTCACTTCGTCGCGCTGGACAATGTCTCTACCGGCAAGCCGGCAGTGGGCGCCGAACAGATCGCCTGGCTCCAGCGCGACCTCGCCCGATTCCCGCACACGACTCCCATCATCGTCTTTACGCACCGGCCGCTGTTCGATCTGCGGCCGGATTGGGAGTGGTTCACCAAGGATGGCGATGATGTGCTCAACGTCCTCGCCCCCTACGAGAACGTCACCATTCTCTACGGCCACATCCATCGCCATGATGTTCATGAGACCGGGCACGCGAAGCACTACGCCTCGCGCTCGCTGATCTTTTCCTTCCCCGACCCAACGACGACGGGCGACAAGAAGCCGGTGCCGTTCGACAAGGAGAAGCCTTTCCGCAACCTCGGCCTTCAGCTCGTGGCGCAGAAGCCGGCCGGCCGGCAGCAACCCACAATCGGCGTCGATGATGTCGAGCTCACGCTCCGCGAGTTCGCGGGGACCGACGGTATGCAACAAATCTCGAGACCGGGAGCCTCATTATGAAGCGATCACACTTCCTCGCTCTGACCTTCATCTCCCTCAGCCTGACCGCAGCGGCACTCCGGCTCGTCGCGCAGGAGTCGCAACCGAGGGTCGTGACGATCTCGGCGAAACGATTCGAGTTCACCCCGAATCAAATCACGCTCAAGCGCGGCGAGCCCGTCACGCTGCGTGTCTCAGCCGAGGACCGCGACCACGGTTTCTATCAGAAGGAGCTGAAGCTGGACCTCGACCTCACGCCCGCTCACGCGTCCGAGGTGACCATCACACCGGAGACGACAGGGCGCTTCGTAGCCATCTGCGATCACTTCTGTGGCTCGGGACACGGCAACATGAAGATGGTCATCACCGTGGAGTGAAGTGGTGGTGGTCGGTGCCCTACAAGACTTGGGGGGAACTGCCCCACCAATCCACTGATCGACCCATAACCCGCCGAGCATGCGCAGCGTATACCTGCGCATGCTCGAGCTCGACGGCGTAAGCAAACGGTTCCGCGGTGGCAACTACGGGGTCCGCGACGTTTCACTTTCCATCGGCAGCGGCGTTGTTGGACTCCTCGGACCGAACGGCGCGGGGAAGACGACGTTGATGCAGATGATCGCCACGATCACGCGGCCGACCGCGGGAACGATCCGCTTTCAAGGCATCGACGTGGCTCGCGATCCCGATGCCGTTCGCCGCAAACTCGGCTATCTCCCGCAGGACTTTGGCGTCTACGACAACCTCACCGCGATCGAGTTCCTCAGCTACTTCGCCGCCCTGAAAGGTGTCCACAGCCGTGCCCGCGCCGGCGAGATGCTGGAGATGGTGAACCTGCACAACGTCGCCAAACGTCCGGTAGGCGGGTTCTCCGGCGGGATGAAGCAACGCCTCGGCATCGCTCAGGCACTGATCAACGAGCCTGATCTGGTCATCGTCGACGAGCCGACGGCCGGCCTCGATCCGGAAGAGCGCGTCCGTTTCCGCAACGTGCTGGCCGACGCCGGACTTGGCAAGCTGGTCATCCTCTCGACGCACATCGTCTCCGACGTCGAGTCGGTGGCCACGCACATCGCCATCATGAACGGCGGATCGATCGTCGCTTTCGCCACGCCGGAAGAGCTGATGCGTGGTGCCGAGGGGAGCGTTTGGGAGCTGGTGGTGCCGTCGGAGCGGTTCGATGAGCTGCGGCATACGGCGCGTGTCTCCAGCGCTGTACGCAAATCCGATGGTGTACACGTTCGCGTCGTCAGCGCCGAGGAGCCGGGCGGCGGTGCCAGTGCCGCGGAACCGACGCTCGAAGATGCGTTCCTCTACACGATGAGCAGGAAGGCGGCGGCGTGATCAGGCGTATCGCGGCCATCGTCCGCGCTGACTTTCTGATCCGGTTTCGCCGGCTGTCGACGGTCATCGTCTTCCTGCTGCTCAGCGGCTTCGCATACATCTGGGTTCCGGCGCCGTCCTCGGGGAGGACGCTGATGCAGATCAACGGAGCGCGCGTTCTCTACAACTCGGCCGCCATCGGCATGGGCACGTCGATGCTGGCGTCGATGTTCGTCGGCCTGTTCGGCTTCTACGTCGTCTCGAACGCCGTCCGCCGCGACATCGACTCGCGCTGCGGTTACGTTCTGGCCTCGACCACGATGCGCACGAGCGAATACGTCATCGGCAAGTTTCTCGGCAACGTCGTGTTCCTCACCACCTTCGTGGCCGGATACATGCTGGTTTCGATGGCCATGCTGCTCGTGCGCGGTGAAGCGCCACTGGAGCCGCTGATCTTCATGAAGCAGTACGCCATCATCACGCCGTCGACGATCGTCTTCATCTCTGTCATGGCGATTGTCTTCGAGTCGATTCCGTGGCTCTCCGGCCGCGCCGGCGACGTCCTCTACTTCTTTCTCTATTCACTTTCTCTGGCGTTCGTCGTCAACATGATGATGCACGGCGGCGGGCTGGCGCGTTACTTCGACTTCAGCGGCTTCGGCTACCTGATGGAACAGACGCGCCGTAACTTCCATACGGAGTCGATGTCGATCGGTATGTCTTCATTCGACGCAACAAAACGCACGTTGATCATCGACGGGTTCAACCTCGGCGGCGGCGCGTGGGCGACGCGGCTGGCATCGACGCTGTCGCCGATTCCGTTGCTCGTGCTGGCTCAGCTCTTCTTCCACCGCTTCGATCCCGCGCGTCTGAAAGCCGGCGGCGCCAAAGGAAAACGCGGCTGGATGCGGAACTTCAACGCGCTGGCCAAGCCACTCGTCCGTCCCATCGCCGCGATCCCCGTGCGCGGCGCGGCGATGAAGGACGCGATGATGACATTCGGCTCGACCCCGCTCACCGGCCTCGCCTTCATCGGCATCACCATCGCGGCGCTTGTGAATCGTGCGACGCTACCGATCACCTTCGCGCTGGTGGCGCTCTTCATCGCCGATGTTGCCTCGCGCGACCGGCGTGCAGGTACGACCGGCCTCATTTACGCCGCGCCCCATCTGCGCGAGCGTTTCGTAACCTGGAAACTCTCCTCAACGGCGTTAGTCGCGATCGTCCTTCTCATCGCACCGCTCCTCTACGATGTGTTCGCACAGCGCGCCCGGCTGCTCCCGCTCCTCACCGGCATCCTCTTCATCGCCGCCGCCGCGACGTCCCTCGGCGTCATCAGTGGCAATCCAAAGACCTTCATCGTCCTCTTTCTGACGTTGTGGTACATCGTCGTGAACGACAAAGGAGCGACGAAAGTCCTCGACTTCGCTGGCTTCTTCTCCACGCCCACGGTGACCGTGATGCTGATGTACGCGGGGATTGGGATCGCGTTCATCGCCGCGGCCGAGGTTGTTCACCGGATGAGGCTGCGGGTGTAGGAGGGATCTGGCACTTCTTTCGCGCGAAACTGGAGATTGGACGTTTCTCGGCACCCCACCGGGGTGCGTGAGGATAGCCGGTGGCCACGCCGGAGGCGTTGCCACCGGTTCCGCAATGCAAAGAAGGGCACCCCGGCAGGGGTGCGTGAAGCCGGGCAGGCTCGATTGTATGGAACGACATCGAGCTCGACGTTTCACGCACCCCTGCCGGGGTGCCTTTTTCATGCCCCTGCAAACCGGTGGCAACGCCTCCGGC
>JBBRNB010000104.1:0-24388 GCA_038230535.1 Thermoanaerobaculia bacterium | reverse complement strand
GAGTAGGGGGTCGGGAGTTTGGGGGTCGGAGCCCAACTCTCAGCGTTCCCCGACACCGGCCGCGGCCCGGAAAAGCACGCCGGAGGCGTGCATGGAGTTTGGACGGTTCAGACGGCAGCAAATGCACGCTGAAGGCGTGCGGGAAGGTAGCCGGTGGCCACGCCGGAGGCGTTGGCACCGGTTTGCAGGGGCATGAAAATGGCACCCCGGCAGGGGTGCGTGAAACGACGAGCTCGATGTCGTTCCATACAATCGAAGCCTGCCCGGCTTCACGCACCCCTGCCGGGGTGCCCTTCTTTGCATTACGGAACCGGTGGCAACGCCTCCGGCGTGGCCACCGGCTATCCTCACGCACCCCGTTGGGGTGCCGAGAAACGTCCAATCTCCAGTCTCCCCACGAAGTGGGGAGAGGGAGGAGACACGGACCCTGAGCGCAGCGAAGGGGGAGTGCGGGTGAGGGGTTGAAGCGGAAACCCGCCTCCAAGTTCGTGCGAAGGGAACCCCTCATCCGCCTTCGGCACCTTCTCCCCTCTGCGTAGGGGAGAAGGAGATCGATTGGGCTCTTCGGCGTCACTTTCAAAGGTGGTTGCCGCCTTACTGCGCCTTCGGCATCTCGATCACGATTCCCTCGCCGTACAACGCACGCAGCTCGTCCGCGCTTGCGGCGTGGAACGACTCCTTTGCGTCGTCGGGGAAGCTGCCGTCGCGGACATCGGAGAGATAGTGTTCGATAGCGGTGCGCATTTCGTCCGCGATGTTTGCGTAGCGGCGGACGAACTTCGCGGTGTGACCGTCGTACAGGCCGAGAAGATCGTGGAAGACGAGAACCTGGCCGTCGCAGGCAGGGCCGGCACCGATGCCGATCGTCGGCACCGACACGCGCTCGGTGATCATCGCCGCCAGCTCGGCTGGCACGCACTCCAGCACGATCGAGAAACAGCCGGTCTGATCCAGCGCCTGGGCCTCATCGACGAGGCGGCGGGCATCTTCGAGATTCTTCCCTTGCAGTTTGAACCCGCCCAGGGTGTTGACAGACTGCGGGGTCAATCCGATGTGACCCATCACCGGAATCTCGGCATCGAGGATCGCTTCGATGGCCCGGATGCGCGACGCCTTCGCCCCTTCCACCTTCACCGCCTGCGCGCCCGCCTGGATGAAGCGGCCGGCGTTGCGCACCGACTCCTCGACGGACACGTGGTACGAGAGGTACGGCATGTCCCCTACCACGAGCGCCCGCGACGCACCGCGCACGGCTGCGCGGGTGTGATGCACCATGTCGTCGACCGTGACGCTCAGCGTGTCGGGGTAGCCGAGCACGACCATCCCGAGTGAATCGCCGACCAGGATGATGTCGCTGCCCGCGGCATCGGACACCTTCGCGCTCGGGTAGTCATACGCGGTGATCATCCCGATGCGCTTCGCACCTTTCATGGCGCGGATAGCGGGGACGGTGATGCGGTTGCTGTTCATCTCTCCTCCTTCGGCCCGGGAGGAGGATCGTGAGAGTGAACAGTGATCAGCAGATCAGTGGATCAGGACTACTTCTCCTGATCCACTGATCTGCCGATCCACTGACCGGCTGCATCACTTCTTCCGTCTCGGTCCGTCGACTCAGGATCCAAGCGGTACGTAGTACTGCGTTCCCTTCTTCGCATTTCGGATCTGCTCGATGAGCTGATCGAAGTGCTCCGGCGTGTTCACGAAATCGATCTCGTTCGTATTCACAACCAGCAATGGCGTCTCGTCGTACCGGTAGAAGTAGTGTGAGTACGCCTCGCTGATCTCCTTCAGATAATCCTGCGAGATCGACTTCTCGTATGCCTTTCCGCGCTTCTTCAAGCGCCTGGTCATTGTATCAAGAGATGCCTGCAAATAGATCACCAGGTCCGGCCGCGGCACGCTCTCCCGGAGCATCTCGTAGAGCCGGTTGTAGATCATCAGCTCCGAGTCTTCCAGCGTCAGGTAGGCGAAGATCTTGTCCTTCGGGAACGTGTAGTCGGTCAGGATCAGCTCGGTGAAGAGATCTCTCTGCGCGATCGAACGCTGCTGGTCGTACCGCGAGAGCAGGAAGAAGAGCTGGCAGCGGAAGGCCGCCCCCCGTTTGTCTTTGTAGAATTCGGCCAGGAACGGGTTGTCCAGGTCCTCGAGGATCTTCGTCCCACGGAACCGCTTCGCCAGCAAGCTCACCAGCGATGTTTTCCCGACGCCGATCGGTCCTTCCACGGCGATGTGGCGAAACGGCAGAGGCGGCACGGGGGAAGGATAAGGGATGAAGGATGAAGTACGAAGAGCGAAGAGCCGGTAGTCCAGTGGTTGGTGGATCAGTGGACTGGTGGATCAGTGGGTCCGGTCGATCAGTGGACAGGTAGATCAGTGGATCAGGACTGTTTTTGATCGACTGATGACTGAACCGACTGGTGAGATCAGTGACTGGCGGATCAGGACCGTTCTGATCGACCAATCTACTGATGGCTGAACCCAGCGCCGAAGGGTGGATCAGTGGGTCCATGTGGATCAGTGGATCAGGACTGTTTCTGCGCAACCGATCTACTGACTACTGAACCCAGCGGGCCGGTAGATCAGTGACTGGCGGATCAGTGGATCAGGACTGTTTCTGCTCAACCGATCTACTGATCTACTGATCTACTGATCTACTGAGAACTGAACGTGATAAAACCCCCCGCCGATGCTCGAACTCGAGACCTACACACTGAACAACGGACTCCGCGTCGTCCTCAACGAAGACCACTCCGCGCCACTCGTAGCGGTCAACCTCTGGTACCACGTCGGCTCGAAGAACGAACGGCCGGGACGGACCGGCTTCGCGCACCTCTTCGAGCACATGCTCTTCTCCGGCTCGAAGCACGTCGGCAACAACGAGCACTTCCGCCACGTGCAGTCTGTCGGCGGCATTCTCAACGGCACGACGTTCTTCGACCGCACGAACTACTTCGAGACGCTGCCATCGAACTACCTCGCTCTCGGCCTCTGGCTGGAGTCCGACAGGATGGGCTACTTCCTCCCCGCGCTGACGCAGGAGAAGCTCGACATCCAGCGCGAAGTGGTCAAAGAAGAGCGACGGCAGCGCTACGACAACGTCCCGTACGGCACCGCCTTCGAGCACCTGCTCAACCTCGCCTACGATCCCGACTACTCCTACCACTGGCCCACGATCGGCTCGATGGAAGACCTCGGCGCTGCGTCGCTGGACGACATCCGCGAGTTCTTCGCCACCTGGTATCGCCCGGACAACGCCACGCTGACGCTGATCGGTGATTTTGTCCCCGAGGAGGCGAAGAGTCTGGTCGAGCAATACTTCGGCCCGATCCCCTCCGCCGGCGCATCTCCTCCGTTCACGCTCGAGCGGCGGCCTCTGAACGGAGAGCGGCGCGAAATCGTCCCCTCCACGGTGCAGCTTCCGCGCGTCTATCGTCTCTATCACCTGCCGAAGATGGCTGACCCCGATTGGATCGCCGGCGATCTGCTGACGGCGGTGCTCAGCGGCGACAAAGCCAGCCGGCTGGAAAAGGCCCTCGTGCTGGAACAGCAGATCGCCACCGACGTTGGCGCGTACACGCTCCCCACCGAGGCCACCGGCATCCTGATGATGCAGGCGACGGCGAACGAGGGGGTTGCGATCGAAGACATCGAGCGCGCCATCGATGCTGAGATTGCACGCGTCGCGAGCGACGGCGTTACCGCGGACGAGCTGACACGCGCGAAGAACCGCGCCGAGGTCGAGTACGCGCACCAGATCGAGAACTACGACTCCCGCGCCGACATGATCGGGATGATGTCCACCTACTTCAACGACCCCGCCATGATCCACACCTGGCTCGACCCCTACCGCGCCGCTACGGCCGCTGACCTGCAGCGTGTGGCGCAGCAGTACCTCGTCGCGGACAATCGCGTGACCAGCCTGTTCATCCCGGAGAGTGCATGACCATCGACCGCAATATCCCGCCGGAGCCGGGAGCGCCGCGGCCCTATCGCTTCCCTCGCGTCGCCCGCCGCGCGCTGGAGAACGGCTTGCGGCTGCTCGTGGCCGAGAATCACAACGCGCCGCTCGTCTCCATGCGCATGCTTTTCCGCTCCGGTGCCGATTACGACACGCGCCAGCTGGCCGGTCTGGCCTCGCTCACCGCCGAGCTGCTCGATGAAGGTGCCGGCGCCCGCGACGCCGTCCGTCTCGCCGAGGACCTCGGTTTACTCGGTGCATCGCTCGGCAGCGGCGCCGACTGGGACGCGTCGTTCGTTTCCGTCGACACGCTCTCCCGCACCTTCGCCGAGGCCTTCGCCATCTTCGCCGACGCCAACCGCCGGCCGATGCTTCCGCAGGCGTCGCTGGAGCGCGTTCAGAGCGAGCGCTTGATGGAGCTCCTCCAGCAACGCGACGAGCCCGCATCCATCGCAGCCAAGCGTTTCTCGAATCTCATCTACGGAAACGGCGCCTACGGCAACACCGTCATCGGCAATCCCGAATCGGTCGAGCGCATTACGGTCGACGACGTCCGCCGCTACTACGCCACGCACTACGTTCCCAACAACGCCTCGATTGTCATCGCCGGCGACATCGATGCCGAGGATGCGCTCGACGCGGCGTCGTGCCTCTTCAGCGACTGGCCTGCCGCAAGCGTTCCGCCGCGGCCACAGATTACGCCGAAGTCTCTCGAGCCCAGCCGCATCTACCTGATCGACCGCCCTACCGCCGTGCAGTCCGAGATCCGTATCGGCCACCTCGGCATCTCCCGCAGCACCGCGGACTACTTCGCCCTCTCCGTGATGAACGCCCTCCTAGGCGGCGTCTTCAACTCCCGCATCAACCTCAACCTACGCGAAAAGCACGGCTACACGTACGGCGCGCGATCGATGTTCGCCTTCCGCCGCCAGGCCGGACCCTTTGTCGTCAGCGCCCCCGTCCGCAACGAAGTCACCCGCGAATCCGTCACCGAGGTCCTCGCCGAGCTCCGAAGAATCCGCACCGGCGACGTCGAAACCCAGGAACTGGACGACACCAAGAACTACCTGATGGGCTCTTTCCCCTCCACCGTCCAAAGCTCCAGCGACATCGCCGGCCGCCTCATCGACATGGAGCTCTACGACCTCCCGCAAGACTACTTCGACCGCTACCGCGAAAACATCGGCACCGTGTCGAAGTCAGATGTCGAGCACGTGGCCGAGAAGTACATCGACCCCGAACAGGTGATCATCGTAATCGTCGGCAACGCCTCCGAGATCCGCGAGCCGCTAGGCTCCCTCGGCATGCCGGTTCATGAGCTGGATATCGAGGGGATGGCGATCGGGTAACACCAGCCTTCGTAGCGACAGTGTGTCCAGCAGCTCCGTAAGTAGACCTGTCATCATGAGAGGGTGCGAAGAAATCGCGTGTCTCGTGTTCCTGTCATCCCAAGGCTGCCGGAGCCGCGTGGCTGGCGGGCGGGCCGGGGAGCGGCGTAGGACGGCGAAGGATCTCGAGTCCCAATGCCACGGCTGAAACCGACTACTCGGAGCTATCCGCGGATAACCACCCACCTATGACGTCAATACCCGGTTGGGAACAGACACTCTTGTCTGTGCTGTCGTGAGTTAGGTCGACGATGCCGAGGGAGAGAGCTCGCCGCTGGACACCATCTTCCGGGGAGCTGTATCTAAACAACGAGCGCGCGTAGCGCCGGATCGGGGGTGCCGAACACCTCGAACCAGAGTTTCGACATGATGTTCTCGGCGAGTTGCAGGCGGTAGTCAGCCGAGCCGCGGACGTCGCTGATTGGTTTGATCTCGTTGCGGGCTATGCGGCCGGCCTGCTCGAAGGTGTCGAGTGTGGCGGGCTTGCCGGTCAGGAAGGCTTCGGTGCGGGGGAGGCGGATGACGGTTGGGGCGACGCCGCCGTAGACGATCATGGCCTTGTCGATGCGGCCGGCATTCATCGTCAAGCGGATCGCGGCGGTGAAAGCGGAGATGTCGAGATCTTTGCGGCGGGAGACTTTGTAGAGCTTGAGAGTGTCGCGGACGATGGGGACGTGGACGCGGGTGATGATCTCGTCGGGATAGAGATCGAATTTGCGGTATCCGAGGTAGAAGCGTTCGATTGGAACGGTGCGGGAGCCGCCGTTCAGCTCGAGGGTGGCACCGGCGACGAAGAGGTACGGCAGGGTGTCGCCGATCGGTGAGCCGTTGGCGATGTTGCCGACCAGCGTGCCGGCGTTCTTGATCTGCGGCGAACCGAAGACGGCCAGGATGCCGGCAAGCTCGGGGATACGGTCAGTGATGAATGTTTCGAAATCGGCGAGGGTCACGTTCGCGCCGGCGATGATCACGCTGTCTTCTTCGCGTAGCTCGTTCAGCGCCGCGATCTTCGAGAGCGTCAGCATCGACGGCGCGGAGTAGTTCCGCTTGTTGACCCAAACGCCGGCGTCGGTGCCTCCCTGCACGATCGTGCAGCCGGGATGATCGCGCTTGAAGGCGATGGCTTCATCGAGCGTGGCCGGCGAACAGAAGGAGCCGGCCTGCACAGAATCGCCGGCATCGGGTAGGTTCGGGTAACGGTCGCGCATCTTTGCCGCCGTCGTGCCGTCGACCGCCAGGGCGGCTTTGATGATCGGCTCGTAGCCGGTGCAGCGGCAGAGGTTTCCGGTCAGTCCATCGCGTACCTGCTTTTCATCGACGCGATCACATCGCTCGAACATCCCGGCCATGGCAACGACGAAGCCGGGGGTACAGTAGCCGCATTGCGCGCCGTGACACTGGACCATTGCCTCCTGGATGGCGTGGAGGCGATCGCCTTCGCGGAGCCCTTCAACCGTGACGATCGAGGCTCCGTCGAGTTGCGCGAGATTCAGGATGCAGGAGTTGACGGGGCGGTAGTCCTCGGTGGCCGAGCGGCGCGTCAGTACCGTGCAGGCGCCGCAATCCCCTTCCTCGCAGACGATCTTGGTCCCGGTCGCGGCGACGTCCTGGCGGAGGTAGTTCGCAAGCGTGACGAACGCGGCATCGCCTTCGATGCGGTGACCGCGGCCGTTGATGTTGAAGAGGATGTGATCGCGCACGTGGGCTACAGCCGGACGATCCCGCCATACGTCTCCGGGCGGCGGTCGCGGTAGAACTGCCAGGTGTTGCGAACCTCGCGGATCTTGTCCATGTCGAGATCGGCCGTCACCAGGGCATCCTGGTCGCGGGGGGCGACGGCGAGCATCTGTCCGCGCGGATCGCAGAAGTAGCTCTGGCCGTAAAACTCTCCGATGTTCCATGGCGCTTCGAAGCCGACGCGATTGATGGCGCCGACGAAGTAGCCGTTGGCGACGGCGTGGGCCGGTTGTTCGAGCTTCCAGAGGTACTCAGACAGTCCGGCCACGGTGGCTGAGGGATTCATCACGATCTCCGCTCCGGCCAGTCCCAGCTCTCTCGCCCCCTCGGGGAAATGACGGTCGTAGCAGATGTAGACGCCGACCTTGGCGTAGGCGGTCTCGAAGACGGGGTAGCCGAGGTTGCCAGGGCGGAAGTAGAACTTCTCCCAGAAACCGGGGGCGACGTGCGGGATGTGGTTCTTGCGGTACTTGCCGAGGTACTTGCCGTCGGCGTCGATCACGGCGGCGGTGTTGTAGTAGACACCGGTCGATTCCTCCTCGTAGAGAGGCACGACGATGACCATGTTGTATTTCCTGGCGTACTCCTGCATCAGGATCGTCGTGGGGCCGTCGGGGATCTTCTCGACGGAGTCGTACCAGCGCGTGCTCTGCTCGGCGCAGAAATAGGGGCCTGTGAAGATCTCCTGCATGCACAGAATCTGAACGCCTTCGGCGCCGGCCTGATCGATGTACTGCAGGGTGCGTTCGGTCTGGGCCTCGCGGATCTTCTCGAGCGACTCGCTCGTGTCACAGGCAAGGGATGTCTGGATCAGGCCACCTTTGACGATTCGGGACATACGTTTTCTCTCCGATATGGGCTCGCGGATTATCGCACGCTCACGCGGCTGCTCCGTGACGACGATCGATGGCTGCGGCGGTGGTTCAGGCGGTTGTGGCTCGGGCTGTGGTTGTGGCTCGGGATCGGTATTTGGTATCGGCTCCGGCAGAGAATCGGGAAGCGGCTCCGGATCGGTGATTGGCTGTGGTTCCTGATCGGCAAGTGGTTCCCGAACAACGTGCGGCAATGGCTTGGGATCCGCGATCGGCCGCGGCTTCAGATCGGCAGCCGGTGTGCGCCGTGCCGCTGCCTTCTTTCGCATCGAGGCGCCGGCGATGATGACTACGATTGCCGCGATGAGGAAGATGAGGATTGGTGTCATGCGGTGGCCGGAGCCCCCTCGAGGCCGTCATCAGGACGGAAGACTTTCATCAGCAGCAGATGAGTGATGGCCGCGACGCCGAACCCGACGAACCAGGCGTAGTCGTAAAGAGGCCTCAAGCTGGGAACGACGAGGCCGATCCAGGCGAACAGACAGCCGAGGAGCGTGGCGAAGATGGCGCGCCAATTCCACCCGGCGGCATACCTGTAAGCCCCCTCAGAACGATAGAGATCGCCGAGCACCAACTGCTTCTTTCGCACGATCCAGTAGTCGACGATCATCACGCCACCGATCGAGCCGAGGCCGCCGGAGTAGCCGAGAAGCCACGTAAAGATGTATTGCGACGGATCGGCCAGAAGTCTCCACGGCTGCATGGCGATCGCCAGCAGGCCGGTGATCAGACCGCCGGTACGGAAGGAGATCCACTTCGGGAAAGCGTTGGCGAAGTCGTTCGCAGGAGAGACGACGTTAGCGGCGATATTGACGGAAAGCGTGGCGATGACAACCGTGAACATCGAGATGGCCACCACCACCGGCTGCTTGAATTGGGCGACGAGCACGAGCGGGTCCCAGAGCTTGGTGATGCCGATCGCGGGATAGATGACGACAGCGGCGGAAGTGATGATCACACCCATCGCCGCGAAAATAGTCATCGTCGCCGGAAGGGCCACGGTCTGACCGATGGCTTGGTCACGCTGGCTCCGTCCGAAGCGGGTGAAGTCGGGCATGTTCAGCGAAAGGGTGGCCCAGAAGCCAATCATCGCCGTCAGCGACGGGATGAAGATCGGACGGAACTGCGCCCAGGTCTCGAATTTGCCCTTCTCGTGCAGCAGGTATCCAAGGCCATGCGCGCGCCAGACGGCCCAGGCCAGGAGGAGCGCCGTCATGACGAGGACGAATGGCGCGGCCCAGTTCTCGAACCGCCGAAGCACGTCCATGCCGCGGTAGATGATGAGAATGTTCAGCAGCCAGAAGAGAAGGAACGAGATCCACTCGGTGGTCGCATGTCCGGCGAATGTGCCGAGGAGTGCCGGCCAGGAGGGAAGGATCGAGGTGAAGAATGTGTGCAAGGCCTCGCCGCCGATCCAGGCCTGAATCCCGAACCATCCGCAGGCGACGATGGCTCGCATGAGGGCAGGCAGGTTCGAGCCGATCGTTCCGTAGCTGGCTCGCGCGAAGACGGGAAAGGGGATACCGTACTTGGTGCCGGCGTGCGAGTTCAGGAGGATGGGGATGAGAACGATGGTGTTGCCGGCCAGGATGGTGAGCAACGCCTGCCACCAGTTCATCCCGGCGCCGATGAGACCCGACGACATCATGTAGGTGGGGATGCAGTGCGCCATGGCGATCCAGAGCGCGGCGTAGTTGTAGGTCGTCCAGTTCCTCTGCGCCACCGGGACGGGCGCGAGGTCATGGTTGTAGAGGGCGCTGGCGCGGATTCCTTCGTCGGAGCGAAGCTCGACACGTCCGTCTTCGTGTTGGATGACTGCGTCGATCATTTGGATCGCCTCCGCTGTGGGATTCCCAAAGTGAGGGGCCGGCGCATTGTGCCACACCGATCCGGAACAGCGCCGCATGCGTATCATCGTGCATGCGAAAGCTCTTGATGACGTCCGCTCTCGTCCTGCTTGCTGCCAGCGCCACCGCCGCCGAGGTGAAAACCGGAGGGGCGAAGATGATCGAGGTCGATGGCAAATACCACGTCTGGACCAAACGCGTCGGGCACGGTCCGGTAAAGATGTTGACACTGCACGGAGGCCCCGGCTTCCCGCACGACTACTTCGAATGCTTCGAGGATTTTCTGCCGCAGCACGGCATCCAGTTCTACTACTACGACCAGCTCGGTGTCGGGAGCTCCGATCAGCCCGACGACCTCTCGCTATGGACTGTGGCCCGCTACCGCTCCGAGGTGGAGCAGGTCCGCAAAGGACTCGGGCTCGATCAGTTCGTTCTCTACGGACACTCGTGGGGCGGCATGCTGGCGATCGAGTACGCGCTCGAACATCAGGATCATCTGAAGGCGCTCATCATCTCGGACATGACGGCCAGCATTCCGTCGTACGAAGAGTACGCGGCAACGCTGCTGGCCGAACTGTCAGAGGAAGACCGCAGGACGCTGGCGAAGTACGAGGCAGCGGGCCAGTACGACGCTCCCGAGTACCAGCAGGTCATGATGGGCAAGGTCTACGCCGCGCACCTGCTGCGGCTGGACCCGTGGCCGGAACCGGTGTCGCGCGCGTTCGCGCACTTCAATCAGAAGATCTACAACGTGATGCAGGGCCCGAACGAGTTCGTCATCAGCGGGAACTTCAAGAATTGGGACCGCTGGGAGGACCTGCACAAAATCAAAGTACCGGCGCTGATCATCGCCGGCCGCCACGGCACGATGAACCCTGACGACATCCGGCGCATGGGCAAGCTCATCCCGCACTCGCGGGTCGTCATCACCGATGGAAGCCACCTCGAGATGTGGGACGACCAGGAGCGCTACTTCCGCGAAGTGGTGAGGTTCATCAAGGATGTGGAGGCGGGAAAGATGAAGTAGTTCCTGGGATTCCGGGTCTCCCGCCGGTGTCTCCTATTTCGCAAGCCTCCAAAGCGGGCGGGACGCCCGCGATCCCAGGAGGCTACCTCGGCGAAAAGGCCTGGCCCCGTTTCAGGAACTGCCCTTTGCCGGGCTTCCCAACGTACTTGCCCTCTTCAATCACGACTTCGCCCCGCGAAAGCACGGTCTTGGTCACTCCGCGAAGACGGTAGCCTTCGTAGCAGGAGTAGTCGACGTTCATGTGATGGGTCTTCGCGCTGATGGTCATCTCTTCGTCGGGGTCGAAGATGACGATGTCGGCGTCGCTGCCGACGGCGATCGTTCCTTTTTTCGGGAAGAGTCCGAAGATCTTTGCGGCCGAGGTCGATATGATCTCGACGAACCGATTGAGCGAAATGCGTCCCTCGGCCACACCGCCGTTGTAGACCAGCGACATGCGGTGCTCGACTCCCGGACCTCCGTTCGGGATCTTCGAGAAGTCGTTCTTCCCCAGCTCCTTCTGCTCCTTGAAACAGAACGGGCAGTGGTCGGTGGAGACGACTTGCAGATCGTTGAACTTCAGACCGCGCCACAGCTTTTCCTGGTTCCACTTCTCGCGGATGGGCGGAGTCATGACGTACTTCGCTCCCTCGAAGCCGGGCTGCTCGTAGACGCTGTAGTCGAGGAAGAGGTACTGCGGGCAGGTCTCGGCAAAGGCGTTGATGCCCATGTCGCGGGCACGCGTCACTTCCTGGAGGGAGTCGTCGCAACTGAGATGGACGATGTATACAGGCGCATCGGCCATCTCGGCGAGCGCGATGGCGCGATGAACTCCTTCCGCCTCCGCCTTGGTAGGCCGTGTCAACGCGTGATACTTCGGCGCGGTCTTCCCCTCGGCCAGCGCCTTCTTGACGATGGCGTCGATGACGACGCCGTTCTCGGCGTGCATGCAGATGAGGCCACCGTTTTCACCCGCCATGCCCATGGCCTTGTAGATCGTTGCGTCATCGACGAGAAAGACTCCTGGGTAGGCCATGAAGAGCTTGAAGCTGGAGATGCCCTGGTCGATCATCGACCTCATCTCCGGCAGGCGATCGTCCGGGAGGTCTGTGCAGATGAGATGAAAGCCGTAGTCGATGGAGGTCTTGCCTTCCGCCTTGGCGTGCCACGCATCGACCGCCTGCGCCAGCGACTGCCCTTTGTACTGCACGGCGAAGTCGATGATGGTGGTGGTCCCGCCGTGCGCCGCCGCGATCGTGCCGGTCTCGAACGTGTCGGAGGCAGAGGTCCCTCCGAAGGGCAACTCCATGTGCGTATGCGGATCGATACCGCCGGGGATGACGAGCCGCCCCTTGGCGTCGATGACCTTGTCAGCCTGGGCATCGATTGATTTGCCGATCATGGCGACGGTCCCGTCTTCGATGAGGATGTCGGCTCGATAGTCGTCGACGGCGGTGACGATGCGGCCGTTCTTGATGAGGGTGGTGGTCATGGTGGGTTTCTCCTCCGCTTAGACCTGCGCCGGTAAGGGCGCGTAATTCTAGCGCGCGACCTCCTTCTGCCTGATGGCACGGAGGGAAAGGAACATCGCGGCGGGCTGTGGCCGGGCGTCGGATTGACCTTCTACCGCATCGACAGAGATGAACCCGTATCTCGAATAAAAGTCGATCGCATCCGGCTTGGCATCGACGATCACTCCGATGCAGCCATAGCCCGCCTCTAATCGAAGCACGAGCGTCAGCACGAATCGCAGAAGTTGTGCGCCAACGCCCTGGCCCTGCGCCGGCCCGTCGACGGCGAGACGCGCCAGCCGGACAACAGGAAGCGGATAGCGCGGCAGTTTTCGCCGCTCCTGAAGAGGCAGGCCGTCGACTTCGACGTGGCATGGAGCGATCGTGGCAAAGCCGAGGATCCTCCGATTGTCGATGGCGGCGTAGGTCACGCCAATGTGGTGCTTGAATTGGTTTTGACCGGCAAACTGGTGAAAGAAACGGTCGAGGTCGGGTGCGCCGGACTGGAACTGAGAGCGGTCGTCCGTCTGGCGGAGGGACCTAATCTCCATCGCGCATCAGGTCACGGAGAGCCTTCGTCGCTTTTCCGGACTTCATCTGCTTCAGAATCGCCTCTCCGGACCGGCGCGTCACCACCAGCTTCGGATGGACGATGACATCGGCCGGCAGTTCATGAAGCGCCTGTAGATGATGGCGAAGAGCCTGCTCGACCAGATGGCCCTTTTTCACGCCGGTGGCTCGGACGTGCCTCTCCAGCAGGTCCCTTGTCGACTGCGAAACGATCGCTGAAATCTGTGTTTCTCTCTCCATGGCTTTTCATGGGGATTCTACAGAACTGTAGATCGAGCGTCAAACCGGCTAGTCCGCAGCCTTTCGGGCCGTCCGGGTGTAGCGTCCTGCGAAGGTGACGTTCATACCGAAGTGGCCGCCGGCGGCGCGCTCGGTGACGTCGAGTGCCTGGCGGGAGAAACGGATCACGATCCCGTAGCCGTCGGTATCGCTCCAATAAACGACGTCGTCCTTGATCGCCGCAACGAATGCCAGTTCTCCGATGTTCGGACCGTACTTCTCGTTCCTCGTGTTCCAGAGCGCGATCCCACTGACTTTGACGCGGTCGCCGGGAAGCATGGTCACGTCGAGCGAGGCCTGTTCATTCTCGCCGTTACGCTCGTAGTGGCCGGAGACGTCGTGGCCGCGCGCGAACGCCGGCGTGGCAACAAGCAGCAATCCCAGACAGATCTGGAGCGCTGCCAGCTTCCTTGATCCGTGCGAGAGCATGGGTCTCACATCGACGACATCGAGTTCAGGAACTCCGAGTTCGTGCGCGTCTTGTCCAGCTTCTCGACGAGGAGCTCCATCGATTCCACGGTGGAAAGCGGCGAGAAGACCTTGCGCAGGACCCAGATGCGATTGAGCTCGTTGCGCTCCAGGAGAAGCTCTTCCTTGCGGGTGCCGGACTTGTTGATGTCGATGGCCGGGAACACACGCTTGTCGGAAAGCTTGCGGTCGAGGTGAACTTCCATGTTGCCGGTGCCTTTGAACTCTTCGAAGATGACGTCGTCCATGCGTGAGCCGGTGTCGATCAGGGCCGTGGCGATGATCGTCAGCGATCCGCCTTCTTCGACGTTGCGGGCCGAGCCGAAGAACCGCTTAGGGCGTTGCAGAGCGTTGGAGTCAACGCCGCCGGAGAGTACCTTGCCCGATGGCGGCACCACGGTGTTGTAAGCGCGGGCCAGACGGGTAATGGAGTCGAGCAGGATGACGACGTCGCGCCGGTGCTCGACCAGGCGCTTGGCTTTCTCGATGACCATCTCCGCGACCTGCACGTGGCGCGAAGCCGGCTCGTCAAAGGTCGAAGAGATCACTTCGCCCTTCACGCTGCGCTGCATGTCGGTGACTTCCTCGGGACGTTCGTCGATCAGCAGAACGATGAGCGTGACCTCGGGATGGTTACTGGTGATGGAGTTCGCAATGGCCTGCAGGATCATGGTCTTGCCGGTGCGGGGCGGGGCGACGATCAGGCCGCGCTGGCCCTTTCCGACCGGAGCGATGAGGTCGAGCACGCGCGATGACATGTTCGCAGGCACCTCGAGTTTGATCCGCGCCTCCGGATAGAGCGGCGTGAGGTTATCGAAGAGGATCTTCTCGCGCGCTACGTCGGGATGCTCGAAGTTGACTGCTTCGACTTTGATGAGCGCGAAGTAACGCTCCCCCTCCTTCGGCGGCCGGACCTGTCCGGAAACGGTGTCGCCGGTGTGCAGATCGAAGCGGCGGATCTGCGAGGGCGAGACATAGATATCGTCCGGGCCGGGCAGGTAGTTGTATTCAGGGGCGCGGAGGAAGCCGAAGCCGTCCGGGAGACATTCGAGAACGCCTTCCGAGAAGATCAGACCCGACTGTTCCGTCTGCGCCTGAAGGACCGAGAAGATCAGGTCCTGCTTGCGCATGCCGGTGGCGTTCTCGATGCCGTGCTCCTTCGCCACTTTCGTCAGGTCGGGGAGCTTCATCTCCTTGAGGACGCGGATGTCGAGCGTCTCAGCAGCCTGAGTCTGGTCACTGCGTTTGTTCAGCACAGGAGGAGCGACTGCGGCAGGAGGCTCGGCTACGGCATCTTCTTTGCCTTCGTCGTTCGCGTCGTCCGCTGCAGCCTCGGCGGGCGCGATCAGCTCGGGGATATCGGCAACGAGAGGGGCAGAGACGGGCGCCTCCTCAACCGCGACTGCTGCCGCCACTTTCCCGGCTTTCGGTTTGCGCGTGGACTTGCGCGCGGGCTTCTCAGGCTTGTCAGCCGGCGGCTCCGCCACGGCAACGGTCGATTCGTCTTCGCGCTCTGTTTTCCACATTGGTTCAAACCTCGTTTGTTGAGTACCGCTGGTTCAAAGACGTGATGCGATCTCGCGCCGCACTACGTCGATTCCCTTTTTCTGGACGACGGAGCAGGCGATGAGCCGGTCGTCGGTTATCTGAAGGTCTTTCGCGATCGCCGTCCGGCTCTTCGCGAGTTGGTTGTTCGACAGCTTGTCGCTCTTCGTCAGGAGGATGCGTTCGTCGATGCCGGACGCGACGGTCCAGTCATGCATTTGACGATCTTCCGGGCTGGGAGTACGCCGCACGTCGAGAAGGATAAAGATCAGCTTGAGAGCGTCAGCGCTCTCGAGGTAGCCACGTACGAGCTCGCCCCACGAGCGGGCCATGTCCTTCGGCACTTTCGCGTAGCCATAGCCCGGGAAGTCGACGATGTAGAAGCGATCGTTGATGAGATAGAACTGAATCGCCTGCGTTTTCCCGGGAGTCCGGCTCACGCGGGCAACTGCTTTACGTTTCAGAACGGCGTTGATGAGGCTCGACTTGCCGACGTTGGAGCGACCGACCATTGCGAATTGCGGTCTGCGGTCAGTCGGAAAGTCGTCGGCCTTGTACGCCGCCCGGTGAAACTCGACTGTTCGGATGTCCAATTGGTGTCTTGCTTAGGGAAGTGCAAAAGCAGAGGTGTTGCGAAGAGGTGCTTCGAGTAGGTTTTGGGAGAGTAACTACGGAGATTGTGCAGGTATTCTCCGACGTAGGTCAAGGGATGGTCACGAAAGGCATGGCAGGGGCCAGAATGGAACTTCCGTGCCAGTGGGAGGTGGGGAGTAGGGTGTGGGGGGTGGGAGCTCGATCCCACGCCCTACACCTCACCCCACAACATCAATGAATCGGCGGCTCGGAGCCGAGCACGCTCTCTGCTTCGGGTAGCTTCTTCGCCAGCGGGACGATCGTGCCATCGAGAGCATGGATCACGACCTGATCCATCGACTCCACGAGGTTGAACTCCATCTTCTCGCGGACGTCCGAGGGGATGTCCTCGAGATCGCGTTCATTCTCGGCGGGGAGGATGATGCGCGTGATGCCGGCGCGGGCCGCCGCCAGGATCTTGTCCTTTACGCCGCCGACCGGCAACACCTTCCCACGCAGCGTGATCTCTCCGGTCATGGCGATGTCGCGGTGCACCGGTATGCGCGTAACGGCCGAGAGGAGCGCGGTGGCCATGGTGATACCGGCCGAAGGGCCATCCTTGGGAATCGCCCCTTCGGGCACGTGGATGTGGATGTCCATGCTGGCATGGAAATCGGCGTCGAGGCCGAACAGCTCCGCGCGGGAACGAACGTAGGAGAGTGCGGCGCGCGCCGACTCCTGCATGACGTCGCCGAGCTTTCCGGTGAGGATCAGGTTGCCTTTGC
Organism: Thermoanaerobaculia bacterium; assembly: GCA_038230535.1. GTDB lineage: Bacteria > Acidobacteriota > Thermoanaerobaculia > Gp7-AA8 > Gp7-AA8 > JADGNZ01. The sequence continues at coordinate 7,849 of JBBRNB010000104.1, read as the reverse complement.
CGCGGGAGATGGCCACTTCTGTCGACAGAATCTCGCCGCCGACTTCGGTCCAGGCCAGACCGGTGGCAAGGCCGATCTCGCTCTTGTCATGAATCTGCTGTGAACGGAACTTTGCTTTCCCGAGGAGCTCGCGCACTTTGGCGCGGTCCATCGTCGTTCTCAGTTCGGGGCCTTCTTTCACCACGCGGCGCGCGACTTTGCGCAGCACGGAGCCGATCTCACGCTCCAGGCTGCGGACGCCCGCTTCGCGCGTGTACGAATCGACGAGCTCCTCGATGGCGTTGTCGAGAAAATCGACCTGCGCCTCATCGATGCCCTGTTCCTGCTTTTGCTTCGGCACGAGGAACTGCTTGCCGATGGCGAGCTTCTCCAGATGCGTGTAGCCGGAGAGGGAGATGATCTCCATCCGGTCCTTGAGAGGTGCCGGGATGGTGTGCGTAACGTTCGCGGTGGCGATGAACATCACCTTCGAGAGGTCGTACTCGACGTCGAGATAGTGATCGGTGAAGGCATTGTTCTGCTCGGGATCGAGCACCTCGAGTAGAGCCGCCGAGGGATCGCCGCGGAAGTCCATCGACATCTTGTCGACCTCGTCGAGGAGGAAGACCGGATTGATCGTTCCGGCCTTCTTCATCCGCTGGATGATCTGGCCGGGGAACGCGCCGATGTATGTGCGGCGGTGGCCACGGATCTCCGCCTCATCCCGAACACCGCCGAGGGAGAGGCGGACAAACTTGCGGCCGGTGGCGCGGGCGATCGACTTCGCCAGCGAGGTCTTGCCGACGCCCGGAGGTCCTACGAAGCAGAGGATCGTCCCCTTCGGTCCCTTGACGAGCTGGCGAACAGCCAGGAACTCGAGGATGCGTTCCTTGATCTTGTCGAGGCCGTAGTGGTCCTCATTGAGGATCTGCTCGGCGAGATCGATGTCCTTGATCTCTTTGGTGGTTTTCTTCCAGGGAACGGAGACGAGCCATTCGATGTAGTTGCGCGAGACGGTCGCTTCCGCGGAGACGCCGGGCATGGCCTCGAGACGCTTCAGCTCCTGCAGAGCCTTTTCCTTGGTCTCCTTCGGCATGCCTGCTTCTTCAATTTTCTGCCGAAGCTCCTCCACCTCGTCGGAGCGATCGTCTTTGCGGCCCAGCTCGTGGTGGATCGCCTTGATCTTCTCGTTGAGGTAGTACTCCTTCTGTGCGCGCTCCATCTGCTTTTTGACCTTGGAGTTGATGCGCTTGTCGATGTTGATCTTCTCGATCTCGACCTCGAGGAAGTCTTGAAGTTTCTGCAGCCGCTCGTACGGGGAGATGGTCTCGAGGAGTTGCTGTTTCTCGGGGGTGGTGATGAGGATGTGGGACGCCAGCGTGTCAGCAAACTTGTCCGGGTCGTCGAGTTTGAGCGTCGACATGACACCCTCGAAAGCGAGGTGGTGCGACATCTTGGCGTACTGCTCGAAGATCTCGACGAGCTTCTGCATGTACTGCGAGACCTCGGAGGTGAGCGGCACGCTGCTTTCGATGTCCCGGACGACGACGGTGACGTAGCCGTCGGCCTCGCCGGTCGAGATGATCTCGGCGCGGGTTAGGCCTTCGACCATCACCTTCACATTCTGGTTGGGGAGCTTGAGGTTCTGGACGACCGTGGCGACGACGCCGATCGGATAGATCTCACTGATCGAGGGGTCGTCGATCTTCGGGTCTTTCTGCGTGGCGAGGAAAATCCTCTTCTCTGATGTTGCGAGCGTCGCTTCGAGCGCCAGGATCGACGCGCGTCGTCCAACGACGAATGGCGCCATCATCGACGGGAAGACGACCATGTCGCGCAGCGGGACGAGAGGGAGTGTCGTGGTTTCTGGTTCTTGGTTGGGCATGGAGATTTTTCTTGGATCCTCGGGTTTCTGAGTTGCTTAGGTTTCTGAGTTGCCAAGCAGGGCAGCGCTTGCTGGGCACAATGAACCCGGCAACCTGACAACCCAGAAACTCAGCAACCTCAACCGCTATCCCGCTTTCCGGTACATCGTGATCGGTTGGCTGCGATTGATGACGACCTCTCGGGTGATGACACATTCGCTGATCGCGTCCTGCGACGGGATCGTGTACATGATCTCGAGCATCAGCTCTTCGATGATGATCTTGAGGCCGCGGGCGCCGACGTTGCGCTTGAGTGCTTCTTCGGCGATGGCTTCGAGGGCGTCGTCGTGGAACTTCAGCCCGACGTTCTCGAAACCCATGATGGTTTGGTACTGCCGCACGAGCGAGTTCTTCGGCTCGCGAAGAATCTCGATCAGCGTCCCCTTGTCGAGCTCATTGAGTGTTGCCACGACGGGCAGCCGGCCGACGAACTCGGGGATGAGGCCGAACTTGATGAGGTCTTCGGGATGAACCTGCGAGAGCAGCTCGCCGGTACGTTTCTCTTTCTTCGTGGCGATCTTGGCGCCGAAGCCCATCGAGGTCGATGACAACCGTCTCTCGATGACGTTCTCCAGTCCGACGAACGCGCCACCACAGATGAAGAGGATGTTGGTCGTGTCGATCTGGATGAATTCCTGGTGAGGATGCTTGCGTCCGCCCTGCGGGGGAACATTGGCAACTGTCCCTTCCAGGATCTTCAATAACGCCTGCTGAACACCCTCCCCGCTCACGTCGCGCGTGATGGAGGGGTTGTCGCCCTTGCGGCAGATCTTGTCGACCTCGTCGATGTAGACGATGCCGCGCTGTGTCTTGTCTTTGTCGTTGCCGGCGGCCTGGTAAAGCTTGAGGATGATGTTTTCGACATCCTCGCCGACGTAGCCGGCTTCGGTGAGGGTCGTGGCATCGACGATGGTGAAGGGCACGCTGAGCATGCGTGCCAGCGTCTGCGCCAGCAGAGTCTTGCCGGTGCCGGTCGGGCCGATGAGCAGGATGTTCGACTTCTGCAGCTCGACATCCTGCCGGTTGTTGCGCGTGTGATAGTCGATACGCTTGTAGTGGTTGTAGACAGCGACGGCGAGCTTCTTCTTCGCGCGCTCCTGGCCTATGACATAAAGATCGAGGAACTCCTTGATCTCTTTCGGCTTCGGAAGCTGGCCCGAGCCCTCCATCGTGCCAGGCTCGTCCTTGCGGTCCTCAGCGATGATGTCGAGACAGATGTCCACGCATTCGTCGCAAATGTAGACAGTCGGACCGGCGATCAACTTCTTGACGTCGCGCTGGCTCTTGTTGCAGAAACTGCAACGCAGGACATCTCCGCTGTTCCCCTTCTTCGACATTGAGTGGTTTGGATCCTTTTTTCGAAGTAGCTGGATTCTACGCCGCGCCCTCGTGAACGTGAAGCCTTCGCGAGAGCATTCCTACACTTTCCGAAACAAAACCTTATTTCACGCTTTATTCGCGCTTCGCTATCACTTGATCAACGAGGCCGTATTCGACCGCGTCCGTTGCCTGCAGAATGTAGTCGCGATCCGTATCGCGGTCGATTTTATCGACCGGCTGGCCGGTGTGGTTGGCGAGGATCTGGTTCATCCGCGCCTTCATCTTCATGATGTCCTTGGCGTGGATGTCGATCTCCGTTGCCTGTCCGCCGAGGCCGTGCATCAGCGGCTGGTGGATGAGCACGCGCGAGTTCGGCAAAGCGAACCGTTTCCCCTTCTTGCCGGCCGCCAGGAGGATGGCCGCCATCGACGCAGCCTGCCCGATGCAAATGGTCTGGATGTCGGGTTTCACGTATTGCATGGTGTCGTAGATCGCCAGGCCGGCGGTGATCGAGCCGCCCGGCGAGTTGATGTAGATCGATATGTCCTTCTCCGGGTTCTCCGCTTCGAGGAAGAGGAGCTGGGCGATGATCAGGTTCGAGACCGTGTCGTCGATCTGCTGGCCTAGAAAAACGACATTGTCTTTGAGAAGGCGGGAGTAGATGTCGTAGGCGCGCTCGCCGCGACTCGTCTGCTCGACCACCATCGGGATGAGGACCATTCGGTTGTATCTCCTTAAAGCCGCTTCAATGGCCGGAGTCTACGCCGAAGTCCGTTGCCGGCCCCCTGACCGTTTGGGTAGGGTTTGGGGAGGGATTCCCGGCACTCACCCTTCATTGTGGGACTGGAGTCAGAAGCTAGCCTATCGCTGCGTGCCCGCCAGCCTCGAGAAGGTGCAGCGCCCAGGGGCGCATGCCGAAGTGCCTGGTCACGTGGCCGCGTTCCTCGAGCCAGTCGACGATCGGGACGGTGAAACCGGTCTTTTTCCGTTTGACGATGGCATCGGGAAGGGGGCGGTGCGGCGCGCGCGCCATCAACTCCTTGCCGTTGCGTTTGCTCGTCGAGAAGACCGCCGGGGCGACCTGGCGGAGGAGAAACGCGTCCACGAGCGGCACGCGCACCTCGAGCGAATGCGCCATGGAGGCCCAGTCGATGTCGCGCAGAAGTTGGTTGCGCATGAAGAGCGCCGACTCCAGCGCCGCCACGCGCGTGAATGGCGTGCCCGGGTCGGGTGTGATGGCCTCACGTATGCGATCGAGAATGCAGAGGCGCCTGAGCCCCTCGTTCGCCATCTCATCGCCGACTACCGAGGCCACTTCCTCCGGCAGAAAGAGGCCTCGCTTCATCAGATACGCCCCTTCGTACGAGGTGCAGTACTTGAGCGTGTACGCCGTCTTGGGGCTGAACCGTGCCGGATCTTTGACGATGCGGCCGTGTACATTCTTGAACGCCGAAGCGGCGCGGGGCATGTGCTTGAACGCGCTGAATGCGCGGACGAAGCGCGGGATGATGCGAAACGTCGAGTAGCCGCCGAACAGTTCGTCGCCTCCGGTGCCGGATAGAGCGACCTTCCAACCCAGCTCCGCCGCCGCCTTGCAGACGAAGTAGGAGTTGAGACCGTCGAACGACGGCTGGTCCATCGCCTCCAGCGCACGTGACAGCTCGCTTCGGAACGTCGCGCGCGAAAGCGTGCAGGTTTGGTGTGTCGTGCCGTACTGCCTGGCGACCACTTCAGCCAGCGGTGCTTCGTCCTTCACCGTCCCGGCGTACTCCTCGAACCGTAGCGTTACCGTCTGCAGCGGGATGCCGGTCTCCGCGCCGAGCGCGACGATGGTGCTGGAGTCGCGTCCGGAGGAGAGGAACGCACCGACCGGAACATCTGAGACCAAGTGATAGCGCACCGATTCCCTCACGCCATCGGCGATGAGTGACGCGCGCTCCTCTTCGCTGAAGCGGCGATGCTCGTTCACAGCGTCGTGCAGTACCGAAGCGATTGAAAAGTACGAACGCGCCTCCGAAGCACCTTCGCGCGTCACCACCATCGAGCTTCCTGCAGGCAGCTCGCGGATGGCCTCGTAGATCGTGAACGGTTCCGGCACACTGCCGCGGAGAAGAAAGCCGACGATGCCGGCCGGATCCCGTTGGTCCGAGACGCCGCCTCCGGCCAGGATCGCTTTCACCTGCGACGCGAACCGGAACGTCTTCCCGTCGTTTGCGTAGTACAGAGGCTTGATGCCGTACGGATCGCGCGCGAGAAACAGTGTGGCCGCGCGCATATCCCAGATGGCGAAGGCGAACATCCCGCGCAGACGCGGCAGCATCGCCGGGCCCCATTTCCGATACATGCGCAACACGACCTCGGTGTCGGAAGTCGTATCGAACGTTTCTCCCTGGCGTTCGAGATCCGCGCGCAATTCCGCGAAGTTGTAGATCTCGCCGTTGAATGTCAGCACCATGTCGCCTTCGCGGCTGAGCATCGGCTGATTGGCGCGGCCGCTGACGTCGATGATGGAGAGCCGGCGGTGGCCGAAGCCGGCGCGGAGATCCGGAGAGAACCAACTGCCCGCGGCGTCCGGCCCACGCATGCGCATGGCTTCACGCGTGCGCGTCAGCTCGCCGGCATCGACAGGAGGCGCGCTGGCATGAAATGCAAGAATTCCGTTGATCCCGCACATGGAAAGGGGCGGAGTTTCTCACAACGGTTGTGAACGGGGGATTAAGGGTCTGGGAAGGCAGAAGGCAGAAGGCAGAAAGCAGAAGGCAGAAGGCAGAAGGCAGAAAGCAGAAAGAAGAAATGGTGACCGAGCGAAGCACTTCTGCCTTCTGCTTTCTGCTTTCTGCTTTCTGCTTTCTGCCTTCTGCTTTCTGCTTTCTGCTTTCCGCCTCCTGCCTCCCGCTTTCTGCCGCCCGCCTTCTTCTCTTCGCTCCACTCTCCAGGCTCCGCCCTCCACACCTCTTCGTCCGTCGTCCGTCCCCCGTCATCCCGTCCCTTGTGCATTCACTCACCGATTCTCAATTCCCGTCGGCACGCCGGTAGAAGCCGTAGCTTGCTGTAAGGCAACGTCCGCGCCGATGCTACAGTTCCATGTATTGCCCGCGAAAATCACCTGCGAGCCGCCCACCCAAAATGGATATTTGCAGGCAGTCCCGGTCGCGGGGTCATCGCGCGCAATGTTCTGGACAAATTCATTGCCGACCGAAAAGGTCACTTCAAAACAATTGTTGGGTGACGCCCGACATTCGTTGTGATGAAAGCGGTTGTAATTCGAGGTAAGATTGTTTTCGCCGTTCATGTAAAAACAATTACCGGAATTGGTGCAGGTGTTGAGCGCAATCACATTTTTCTGGCAGGCGATACACACCCAGCCCGCCGACTCGCAGCCCGAGGAAAAAAAACTACCGCTGGGCGCGGTGCAGCTGCGATTGTCATTGCTCCACGAGTTGCCTACAAAATCGCTTTGTTCGACCGCGTAATTGTATGAACCCCACCCACTGGAATTATCCAGATGATTATTGATTAATTTTAACCCATTCACATGTTCCGCCGCAACCCCGGCGACACCGCCCGCAATATCCGAATCCATGACAGTGGTATTCGACGCATGCACCAGAACTCCGCCGCCGTAGGAGGCGCCGCCACACTCGGGATACAGGCACAGCATCGTCGAGGCGTCGCTTGCTTCCGTTCCTGCGCGAATCAACACATTGCGAATCAGGATGCGATTGCCTTCCGCCACAATCCCAAAGGCGCGCCCTTGCGTATGAATCACTGCGCTCGGCTCGCCAAAGACGCCAATGTTGTCGCCGCTGATGGTAAAAGGACGATACACCTGCCCCGCGCACAGCTTGACCGAAGTATTGACCGTATCCGGCATCTGGTCGGCGGGCGTACAATCAAGGGGCACAGGCGGAATCGCAATGGAAAGCGCGTTCAAACTGAGCGAATCCGGCAGGTTGATCGCAACTGTGCTGGACGCGCCAAGACGCTGCGGCGTCGGTGAAACTGGCGGCACTTTTGTCGGGCGCGCGGTCGGGGCGGCAGTCGGAACCCGCGTCCGCGTCGCCGTAGGCGCGCGGCGCGTGGGGGCTTTGGTCGGCGCGTTGGTCGGGGTTACGCCTCTAGCAAAGACCGTTGGGCGGAGCGCTTCCTGCGTTATTCTACCCGCAGGTACGCCGCCCTTCGCTGCGTTGGGTGTAGGACGCGGCGGAAAAAGAGAAGCTCCCACAAAGAAAACGGCGAGTCCCAGGTCTACGATGCCAAAAATGATCATCGCAATGACAAAGAACCGCCGAGTATTGAAACGCCGCTGGCGCGACAAGCCGTAGGTATAACCCCAGGTGTCACGCAGATAGAGATCTTGGACGAGCCAATGCGAGGGAGTACGCTCGCGCCTGAACTTCATCGAGCGAAAGGAATTGAAACGGATACGAGTATTCTAAGGAGCGGTGATGCACCGATTATAGATGGAAACGGCGCGAAATGCCAAACATTCAAAACGGCTTGAATTTCCCTGCGGAAAAGTGCATAATTCTTGTCGTTCGCGAGCAAAGTCTCGGCGAACGAGACACAAGCCAAGCGCGTTCGGAAACTTATTCCGGCTTTTCACGTAAATCTCTAAATAGTTT
>JBBRNB010000103.1:0-24863 GCA_038230535.1 Thermoanaerobaculia bacterium | reverse complement strand
TCGATCCCGGCGCGTCGTACTCGATGTCGAGGCCCCTGGGTCCACGTGCTGGGCCGCCGCCATCGGCGGCCGGTTCTACCTACAAAAAACGGTACCCGGCCGCCGCGGGCGGCGGCCCTACACTCGAAAAGGTGGTGGCAGACGTCATCGGCCTCCGCCGGGCGGAAGCGGATGAGTTTTATGCATCCATCCATCCAGCGCGCGCATCCGACGAGGAGCGCAACGTCCAGCGGCAGGCTTTCGCCGGACTGTTATGGTCGAAACAGAGCTACCTGCTCGACGTTGATATCTGGCTCGACGGTGACGATCCCAACCTGCCTCCGCCAGAAGAGCGCCAGCACGGCCGTAACCACCGCTGGCGTCATCTCAACTCCATGCGCATCCTCTCGATGCCGGACAAGTGGGAGTACCCGTGGTTCGCGGCGTGGGACCTTGCCTTCCACACTGTCGTCCTGGCGCTCATTGACGCGCACTTCGCTAAAGAGCAGCTCTGGCTGCTGTTGTTCGAGCAGTTCCAGCACCCGAACGGACAGATCCCAGCCTACGAGTGGGAGTTCTCCGACCTCAATCCACCGGTGCATGCCTGGGCGGTCTGGCGCGTCTACAACATGGACCGCATCCGCAACGGCGCCGACCGGCCCTTCCTCGAGAAGTGTTTTCACAAGCTGATGCTGAACTTCACGTGGTGGGTGAACAAGGTCGACCGCGAAGGGAACAACGTTTTCGAGGGCGGGTTCCTCGGCCTGGACAACATCACCGTCTTCGACCGAAGCGCGGAGCTGCCCGGAGGAGCGTCGATCGAACAGAGCGATGCCACTGGATGGATGGGGATGTTCTGCCTGGTCATGATGCGCATAGCCCTCGAGCTGTCCGAAGAGAACCCGGCGTACGAGGGGCTGGCCACCAAGTTCTTCGAGCATTATGTCTACATCGGCGCGGCCATGAAGATGATGCGCGGCGACCGGACGTTGTGGGATGACGCGGACGGCTTCTTCTACGATCTGCTGCGCTTCCCCGACGGAACGAACGTGCCGTTCCGCGTCCGCTCGCTGGTCGGGCTCATTCCGCTCTACGCCATCGAGCGCCTGGAGCGGAAGTGGATCGAGCCATTCGCGGTCTTCCGCGAGAATTTCGACTGGTTCATGAAGCACCGCCGCGACATCGTCGATCACTGCGTCACAACGGTCCACCATGACGGCGAGACTACGCACGTGCTTGCTGTGGTCGACCAGAACCAACTCCAGTATCTCCTGGCGCGTGTCGCCGATCCTGATGAGTTTCTTTCAACTTATGGACTGCGCAGTCTGAGCAAGGCACACCAGCAGCAACCCTTCGTCTTCGGCAACGCCTCGGTAACATACGAGCCCGCCGAAGCGGCGACGAAGCTGAAGGGAGGAAACAGCAATTGGCGTGGTCCGGTCTGGTTCCCGACCACATTCCTGATGATCGAGACGCTTCGGAAACTGGAGAAGGCGTACAGCGGAGACGTGCGCGTAGCACTGCGCGATCGCCACGATGTTCCGCCGCATCACGACCCCGATACATCGTTCGCCGATACCCGCACCGATGAAGGCCTCGGCGCGGGTTCGGCACGGCCACGACGCCGCGGAATGACGCTCACGAACGTTCCCGTCCCGCCGCCCGAGAACACGACCACGCTCACCGGCCTCGCCGCCGAGCTGGCAAAGCGCATGACCAGCATCTTCCTGCCCGACGCCGACGGTTACCGCCCCTCCCACGGCCCTCGCGGCCAACGGCAGGCCGAGCTCTTCGCCCACGATCCACATTGGAAGGAGCTGATCTGGTTCTTCGAGTACTTCAACGGCGACACCGGGGAAGGCCTGGGCGCGTCGCACCAGACTGGATGGACGGCGCTGGTAGCGAGCTTGATCGATGAGTGGAGCGTCTGAAACAGGAGGACTTGCAACGAAGAAGTAGTCAGCCGTCGTGTATCCGCATCTCATCGAGAAATCGTACGTACGGGTAGCCACGAATCCTCTCATCGCAGGTCGCGAGAGGGAGATCATGAAAGCGAGCGGTTGCAACGATGATCTGATCCGATGGGTCGCGATGAAAATCGCCGGGAAGCATCGTGCTTTCGGCTGCGATCGCCGGCGTCAGAGGAATCAGTTTCACCCCCGATTCTTCGAGTGCAAAGTAGAGCCACGCCTCCAGATCTTCCGAAAGGCGCAATCTGCGGTACTCGACGAGCTTGGCAACCTCCCAACACGAGATCGCACTCACCGCCAGCCCCTCGTGCTCCCGCATCTCGATTTCCGTCTTCATTCCGCGAAGCAACGGATCGTCGTGGACCCACCACACCCAAATGTGAGTGTCCAGCAGGATCAATTCAATGCATTCCAATCCGACTCATCGGTGGCAGGCCCGAACGGATCCTCGTAGAAGACGGGAAGACCACGCAGCGGATACCGCAGAGCGGACGGCTCTTCGATTGTGATCGTAACTTCCACCTGCTGGCCCTTGACCACCGGGACGCCGTCGACGACGACCGTTCCATCCGCCAGCACCAGGACTTTGAACTTGTGCTCTTTCATGATGACGCCTCCAACCGAGGATACCTCGGGGTCGGGCAGGAAGAAAGTGAAAATTTACATGCACCTCTTGTGCAGCAACCTGCACAGTGCACCGGCTCCCAAGAATGACTCAAAACAGCCACGCCACCAGGAACGGAACGGTCGTCTCTACACGGAGTATCCGTTCTCCGATCGTTACCGACGTGAATCCCGTGCGCTCCAGTGACGCGATCTCGGCGTCGATGAATCCTCCCTCGGGGCCGATGACGAGCGTGACCGGATCGCGTCCATTGCGCGGGCAGACCTCGCGCGCGCCTGGGTGAGCGACAAGGGCACGCGTTCCGAGGGCGAGGGATGGCAACTCATCTTCGACGAACGGGCGGAAGAGCCGGCGGGTATCGATCAACGGCAGAACGGTGTCACCTGCCTGCTCCAGGCCAAGAATCGCTTGTTCGCGGAGGTTCTCGGCGGAGAGTCGCGGCGAGCTCCAGTAGCTCTTCTCCACGCGCCAGGCGTTGATCAGGACGATACGCTTGATACCGAGCGATGCCGCGCCGGCGATGACGCGGTTCAGCACCTTCGGACGCGGCAGCGCCAGGATGAGCGTGAGTGGCAATGGCGGCGGCGGATCATGATCAAGAAACAGGTCTATCTCCAGCGCATCACCGTCGAGGCGCGTAACCATGCCTCGACCGACTCGGCCGTTCGCGATGCCGGCGGAAAGCTCATCCCCCACCGAGGCACGATGCACATCCCTCACATGCTGCAGACGGCGGCCGGTCAGATGGACGCGTGAGGCGGAGACAAAGTCGTCTTCGAAGAGAAGGATGAGGTTCACGGGAGTTGCAACGATAATCCCATCCGCATGAGTATGCAGCCTGACCCCAGATGGGAGGCGTTCGCGAAACGCGAGCCGTACTTCGCCGTTTTCACCGACCCGAAGCTCCTGACCGCGAACAGGACGCCGAACGACGAGCGTGCATTCTTCGACAGTGGCGATCTGCTCGTCGACGCAATCTTTCACACGATCAAGCGGCGGTTGGCACACGACTTCGCGCCGGAGTCGATCCTCGAGTACGGTTGCGGTCCAGGGCGGCTGGCCATCCCGTTCGCGCTGAGGTGTGGCTCCGTGACGGCGGTCGATCGCTCTCCGGCCATGCTCGATGCCGCGCGGCACGAAGCGGCGAAGCAAGGTGTCGCCAACATCCTGTTCAAGACGGCCTCCGAGTTTGACCTCGCACAGCGCAAGTTCGATCTCGTCAGCTCGTATCTGCTGTTCCAGCGCCTGCCGCCATCCCGAGGCCTCGCCCTCTTCCGCGGGCTCCTCGGCCGTATCGGGTCAGGCGGGATCGGCGCGTTTCATTTCCTCTACCGAAGCGGCACACCGGCGCTGGTGGCGCTGACGCGCGATGTTCGCGAGCGCGTGCCTGCCATCAACGGCCTCGCCAATCTCATTCGCGGCAAAGCATTCGATGAGCCCTTCATCCCCAGCCATACCTACGATCTCGACGATGTGTTCCGTATCCTCGTCGAGGCCCGGTTTGAGACCAGCTACATCGTCTTCGAGCACCACGAAGAGGGGATGAGCAGCGCGATCGTCTTCGTTCAGGCGCCGTTGTCGTTCACAACGGTCATCGACACCGATCCGGAGCAGCAGCATGGTGAAGCGGCAGGCGCCACGCTGATCAACGTTCGTGACGTCATTGCTCATACCTCGATCGATGACCTCAATCGCACAGCCGAGGAGTACTTCGCATCGCTGAAGGAATGGGAGCACCACCTCGCAAAACCGTTCAGCAAAGCGGACGAGACGTCACCGATTCTGATGAATGTCGCCACGCTGCTGCAGGGGCTGCGCCTCACCCCGGGCATGACCGTTCTCGAATTCGGCGCAGGAACCGGCTGGCTGTCACGTTTCCTGACGCAGCTCGGCTGCCGCGTCATCCTTCTCGATGTTTCCGCCACCGCGTTGCGCATCGCCCGCGAGCTGTACAAGCGGCTGCCGCCGATCGGCGAACGGCCCGCACCGCAGTTCCTCCAATTCGACGGACGACACATCGATCTGCCGGACGCAAGCGTCGAGAGGATCGTCAGTTTCGATGCATTCCACCACGCGCCCAATCCCGACGACGTGTTGGGCGAATTCGGGCGCGTGCTGCGGCCCGGTGGCATCGCCGCATTTGCCGAGCCTGGGCCTCGACACTCGCGCACGCCGCTCTCGCAGTTCGAAATGCGGACCTACGGCGTCGTCGAAAACGACATCGACATCCACGCTATCTGGCGCACGGCGCAGACGTGCGGCTTCCGCGATCTGAAGCTCATCGCCTTCCACGGGCCACCCTTTCATCTCTCGCTCGACAACTACGAGGATCTACTGGCAGGTGGCGCCACGAGCGCGAAATGGGTTGCTTCAACCCGGGCCTTTCTCCGAGACGTCCGTAGCTTTTTTCTGTACAAAGAGGGTTCGGAGCGGGTCGACAGCCGGAATGTGGCCGGGCTCGCGTGTGACGTCTCGGCAACGCTCGTGTCGTCGCCTGCGATCGAAGGAGAACCGATCCTCGTTGACGCCACCGTGACGAATCGCGGGACCGCGATATGGCTGCCCTCGAACGCGCCATTCGGCGGAGTCGCGGTCGGTGCTCATCTTCACGACGAGGCTGGAAAGCTGATTACATTCGACCTGCATTGGGAATCGCTGACCGAGCCGCCACGCGAGATAGCTCCAGGCGAATCGGCGAGCGTGCGCATGTCCCTGGGGTCCCGGAGAGCTGGCCGGTACCTGCTCGAAGTCGACTGCGTGTCCGCTGGCGTGGCGTGGTTCGCTCAGCTCGGTTCGCAGCCTGCCCGGCTGGCGCTCGAGGTCGCTCCCGCCGATGTATGATGCGCGCGCATGAACATCGAGACTCGCAAGAAGGGCGACGTCGTCATCGTCGATTTTGAAGGACGCCTTGCCGTCGGCGTCGGCGACGATCTGCTGCCCCGCCTCATCGAACAACTCCTCAGCGAGGGGAATCGCAAGATCCTCCTGAACCTCTCAGAGATGGACTATATCGACAGCAACGGACTTGGCGAGCTCGTCCAGAGCCTCAAGGTATCGGGCCGCCACGGTGCCTCGCTCCGCCTGCTCAAACCCCAGGATCGGGTGAAGAAGACGTTGAAGCTGACCAACCTTCTGCCGATGTTCAGCGTCTACGACACCGAGGCCGAGGCCATCAAAGCTTTCGATGCCTAGAAGATTTTGATTTACAGAAGTAACTGTGCAGATTAGACTCTCCGCACAAAAGGAGAGTCATGAACCTATTCACAACCGCAGTCCGCGCCGGCTGCGTAACCCGCCGGTCGCCAGCAAGACCCAACCGGGCCAGCGCACTCAGCGGCAGGCCCTTTCAGCGCGAGCGGAGTGTCGTGAGAGCCGCGGCGATCGCGAGCAGGGCGCCGTAGTGGGCAAAGATGCGCCAATCGAGCGGCCGTTCCGGCTGCTTCTCGAAGGCGCGCCAACCGGCTGCCAATGCAAGGAGAATGAGTAGTCCTTCCCGCGTAAGTGCCCAAATAGCCGCGATCAGGGCGACCATCAGCCAGCGTTGTATCCGTGCCAATGCGTGGAAGCCACGGCTGCCGTCGAGCTGCCATATTGGTGTCAGGTTGAAGAGCGTTATCCAGCCAACTGTGTGGGCAACGGCCAGCCAGAACGGCGAGCGATTCCATGCGTAGACGGCGAGCGCCACTGCCGCACTTGACAGGCCCCACCACGGGCCGGCCAGTCCGACCTCGGCATCCTGGCGCGGCGTGGACGCATGCGCATGCATCCTTACGAACGCTCCGATTCCGGGGATGAAGAGTGGTGCCGATGCCGGTACTCCATGTCTTCGCAGCGCCGCCACATGGCCAATCTCGTGGACGTAAATCGACAGCACGATCGCCGCTGCATATCTCCAGCCCCATACCGCCCAGTAGACACCGAACGAGGCGAGCATCGAGAGGACCGTGCCGAGTTTCGTCAGACCTAGGAGCAGAAGTTTCCCTTTCGTGAGCAACGCGAAGAGGACGACCTTCAGCTTCCAGATCAGAAGACCGAACGTCCCAAGGGGTGCCAGAAGCCTGGCCCAGAACGATGCGGGCGGAGGTCCCTTGCGCGCCTCGTCATGAGCTCCGGATTCGATCGCCATCGTGGCAGCGGCGATCTCGCCAGCTACGGCTTCGTGCTGCTTCGTTCCATCGGGGAGAAGCGCGAGAGCCTCGCGCCAGAGTGACACTGCTCGCACATGATCTCCCGCGGAAGATGCGGACTTGGCGTCGTCCGCAAGCGAAGTCAGCCTCTCACGGTGAATCAGCCATCCGCACACGGGACAGGCCAGCAACGCGGGCGCGATCTCGGTGCCGCAGCCGCCGCAGTTCGGCCCGCGCTCGACAGGGAGCACGCTAGACACTCGCCGCGGGACTGACGCTGAACGGACCGTTAATCGCCACCTCTACGCGGCGGTTCGTTTTCCATGCCTCCCACAGTCCGAAGCCAATGATCAGGAGTCCGATGAAGTTGCTCGAGCCGGCGAAGAAAGGTGCTGCCGCGGCCATGAGGAAGATCGCGCCGAACCCAAGGACGAAGGCCCAGACAGAAGTTTCGTCCGTATTGGTCTTTGCGGCTGTAGTATTTCCTGCGTTCGCCGCCGCCGTCGCCGTCGCCGAGCTCGCAGGGCTCGAATCGCTCTTGCTGGCCAACTCAGTGATGACATCCGGCATGTAGTTCCCAGCGATCGACGCATACGTCAGCAGCACGGCAAGCAACTGATATTTCCAACCGCCTCGGTTGCGGCCACCCCATCGGACGGCACGGCCCACACCGATACCGATACCGATCGAGATCAGCCCGATTTCATATCCGGTCAGTTTGCGAACACCCCACCAGAGAACGCTGCCGACAATCGCAGCGCCAAAACCAACGGCGAGAGCCCGGAGAAACCTCGCCGTGCCACCGGCCCCTGCGGTACTCGCTTGCGCCTCCCGGCACGACGAGCAGATCGTCTTTCCGCCCGCCTCGTAGTAACTCTGAATAATGGTGTGACTACACAACGCGCACTTCAGCGAGGACGATGGTGTTGCTTTGAATTCGGCGCGATCAAATTGTAGAGACGGCACACTTCCGAGCGGATCGGACAAAAGCTCCTCCTGAATTGGAACCGATTCCCCGGCCATGTTACAGGAGGTTGAAACCTTCGTGATGTCGTTTTGTCAGCTGCCGCGCCTCTTCTGCTACCCTTCGCGAAACGCGGCGCGCCCGTGCGGCGTCTCACGATCAACATGAACAGCAAGATTGCTCTCCAGACCGCGGGGCTCATCGTTGCCGGCGTCGTCCTGGCACTTTGCGCAAACGCCTTCGCGTCACATGATCGTAAGCTAGCCTTGGTTGGCTCGTACCCGAATGCGCTGAAGGTACCGCCACACGAGGCCGCTCCGCCGCCTGCTCCGCAGATGACGATCATTCCGCAGGTGCCTACGACTTCGCAGGCACCTGCTCCCTCAGCCGCGACGGCCGCAACCGTAACGCAGACGACCGCAACCGCCGCCAACGAGACCATGGGACTGAATCCAGCCGCAAGGAATCCCGCGGCGATCACAACCACCACTTCCGCTCCCCACGCGCCATCACCCCCTCCGCCCATCACCAACGAGGACCCGCTCAAGCGCTTCCCTGCTCATCCAGACAAGCCCTACCTAGAGATCGCCTTCGCTGATGTGAAGTGGCTGCACGAAAAGAACGTGCTCTTCCTCGACGCGCGGCGGACGTCGGTTTATGAGCAAGGTCACATCGCAGGCGCCCGGACCTACTCCGTGTGGGAATCAGACGTCGACGACAAGGTTCAGAAGCTCTACGCTGAGCGGGGCGATCCGCGCGAGCAGGCCAACCCCATCGTCATCTACTGCAGTGGCGGTGACTGTGAGGACTCGCACATGCTCGCCCAGAAGCTCTGGGGCATCCAGTTCAACAACCTCTACGTGTACAAAGACGGCTTCCCCGACTGGCAACAGCACGGCGCACAGGTACATACGGGAGTGAAGCCGTGAAGCGGCTGCTCGCCCATCCCTGGCTGACGATCCGCGTTCAGATCGCTCTCGGCGCGATCTTCGTCATCGCCGCTTTGCCGAAAATCGCCGACCCGCCCTCGTTCGCGCACATGATCTACAACTACCGGCTGGTTCCGTCGCCGCTGATCAATATCAGCGCGCTCATGATGCCGTGGGTCGAGTTACTGGCCGGGCTGGCTCTGATCCTCGGGGCGTGGAAAGCGGCGGCGCGAACCGTGATCGCCATCCTGCTCGCGGTCTTCATCGTCGCCATCTCGATCAATCTTTTCCGCGATAACGCCATCGACTGCGGCTGTTTCAACGTTGCTGACCGTGGCAAGACTCACGAACAACGCATCGTCGACATGAAAGTGGACGTGCTTCGCGACCTCGGGATGATGCTGTTGGTGGCACAGCTCTGGTGGGCCGCGGCAGAAGAAAAAAGACGGTTTGCCGAGCCGCCGGGAAGTCGATCAGTGGCCTAGTTGATCAGTAGATCAGGACTTCTACCCGATCCTGATCGCCCAACCCACCGATCGACCCGATCGACGCTTACTTCATTTCGGTACCATCACACTCGCCGGCGAACTTGCCGGTGAATGTCAGCGATATCTCGCGGTCCTGCATCTTCATATGCGAGGAACCCTCAGATGACTCTGCGTGAAAGGTCATGGTGCCGGTTCCAGCCATCCCCGACTGCGCACATGTAACCTTCCAGGTAACCGTGTTGCCGTCGACTTTCACTTCGTCGTAGGTACAGCCGCCCCGTTTGTCGCCGGCCTTCGGGATGAGATTCTCGGCGTTCTCCGCCTGCTCCTTGGTGAGGCAGGTGAAGACGGAGCGCGGCGGCATTTTCGCCGGCATGCCAGCCATCTCCATCTGGATTGTGGTCTCCCACCTGCCCGGCTTGGCAACGGTAGCGGCAAAGGCCGGAACTGCAAGAGTGCTTATGACCGCAAACAGTGCAAGATTTCGAAGCTTCATCAGAATCCTCCGTTTGGTTTTGGAGGAGTATACGTCAGCCCTTTTTCACGCCGCGAGAACGGGTCGACGGTTCGATGCGCAACCCGCCTGTAAGCGCGGCCGTTTCATTGCCGCTCTTCACCATCACCACGAGCGAGCCCGCCGGCGTGGATGGGTCGACCTGGAATGTCGCGCTGACGTAGTTCGCAGCCCATTTGAAATCCGAGATGCGGTGGAAACCTGGACTAGGTACATCGAACGTGGTCATGCCGCTCGTGAAACCGTCGCCTCCGACACCAACCGTCATGGTCGTACCGGCATGTAGTGTTGCCGGCATCGCCTGAAGGGCAGCGTTGTCGGATCCGGCAGCCCAAGCCCCGATCCACTTCGGATTCAAACGAACCGATCCGGAGCCGTTGACATTGAGGTTGCCGTAGATGCGACCGCTTTCGACGTGAAACGCTCCACCGTCAGCATACTGAGTCGGGAAAGAGGTCACCTTGGCACTCTGCCAGGAACCGGACAGGTTTTGAACGTTGAAGGGACCGTCGAGCGGCTCTGCGTAGACGCGATAGGTGCCCGTGGGTACACCTTGCAATGAGAAGTTGCCGTTCCTGTCGGAGAGCGTGGTCGCCACCGGTTCGCCTTCCTCGTTCACGGCCACGACTTGCGCGGCAAAGATGCCCCCGCCGTCCCCATAGACGCGGCCCTCGAGCGTCGCACCCGCAACCGGCTTCGCTTTCGCGTAGGCGGTAGAGATAGCTACACGATCATCGCTGTCGAGCTCGGTCGTGCTGCCCGTGCCAATGTAGGGGTACATGACGGACGACAGCACCGCCGAGTGGTCCAGTCCGAGTACGTGACCCATCTCGTGATCGACAAGTTGCTGGATGTTGTAACCGCCGGACACAGCCATCGGATCGATCTGAACGTCCGCTTCGAGGATGTGCCCGTTATCGTCATACCAGTTCGTGGTCAGGGCGATGAACTTCTGATCGGCAAAGAGGTCGTCCACCATCGACACAGTATTGCGCCCGTCCTTGCCAGCGGAAGCACCGTCGATGATGCCCAGCGCCTGGAAGCCGAGGTTCGTGTCCGGAACCGCAGACCAGTCCTTCCCCGCTCGTTCGAGCACCGGCGCTATCTGCGGAATGGCCTGCGAGACGCGGCGGTCGATGGCATAG
Organism: Thermoanaerobaculia bacterium; assembly: GCA_038230535.1. Taxonomy (GTDB): domain Bacteria; phylum Acidobacteriota; class Thermoanaerobaculia; order Gp7-AA8; family Gp7-AA8; genus JADGNZ01. The sequence continues at coordinate 14,122 of JBBRNB010000103.1, read as the reverse complement.
CGGATGGGAAACGACCCGTCCGGCCAGGCGACAGGGATCAAGACACCGTTGTTGAAGTACGTCAGGCGAGCCGCTCCGAACACCGGCGCGGAAGCGATCACGATGGTGGTGGCTGTGAGGAAGAATCTCCGAAGGAAGGTCATCTCTGGATGGCTGCATAGCAACCTGGGTGCCATTATAATAACTTTTCACCGGAGAGTGGGGTTTATCTTGAACACGCCGTTCGTTGTGAACCGGAGGGCCTTGGGTGGAAAGCCGGGCTACACGATGGCGATCAGGTCGATTTCGACCAACGCGCCTTTCGGCAACTGAGAAACGCCGACGGTCGAACGGGCCGGCTTCGTGTCACCAAAATAAGAGGCGTAGATCTCGTTGAGGGCATCGAAATTGGAAAGGTCGGTAACGTAGACGGTGGCCTTGACGACGCTGCTGAAGTTGATGCCGGCGGCGGCCAGCACGGCCGTCAGATTCTCGAAGACACGACGTGCCTGGGCCGTGAAACCGCCGTCGACAAGTTTCCCGGTGACGGGATCGAGGCCGATCTGTCCAGAGGTATAGATGACGTTGCCGGATCGGACAGCCTGTGAGTAGGGGCCGATCGCTCTCGGCGCGTCGTTGGTTGCGATGATCAGCATGCATGCTCCTTACGGTTGTAGCGTGACAGTATAATCGCGATACTTTTTCGGGGAGCGTACACGAGGCATGGCAACGTACCCAGGCAATGCATCGCTATCATCGGCCGTGAAGGACCGCGTTCTCTCGACGTTCCAGCAGACCGTTGCGCTCTACAAGCAGGGCAGGCCGGCTGAGGTCGTGGAGGGTTGTACCCTGATCCTGCGAATGGATCCGATGTTCGATCCTGCCAGAAAGCTGGTGGAGAAAACACGCAACCCGAACGCGCCGATCGACGTCGATTCGCTCCTGCCGGTGCCCGGCGCCGATACCTTGAGTGAAGCGCGGGCGGCGCTGGCGGCGCGTGATTTCCAGCGTGCGACCGATCTGACGTCAGAGCTTCTGCGCGACGACTTCACGAACGAAGAGGCGCGCATGCTCAACGACGCGGCGCGCGAGAAGCTGGAAGCGGCGCCGTTCGTCGAGCAGTTCCTCCGCAAGTCCGAGATGTTCGCAAGGCAAGGAAACACGGCCGCTTCGCGCTCGGAACTGGAGAAGGCCCGTGCGCTGGACGCCGATCATCCAGGAATCCGCCGCTCGGTGGAATCAGCGTCAACCCCAGAGCCCTCGGTACAGTCGTTCGGTTTCGGCGGAAGCCCGTCGTTCGTCGTCGACACGCCACCGCCCGCCCCGGCCGCGCGCAATGCCGCGCAGGCGACCGACTTCGGCTTCACCTTCGAAGAGGAGAAGCCGGCCGTGCCCGAACCGTCGTTCGCCGGCTTTTCGTTCGATGCCCCGTCACCCGTCGTCCCGCCCCCTCCACCTGTCAGCGGATTCTCATTCGACTCGCCGGCAACGACACCCCCGCCCGCGGCAGCGACATCAGCGGCGCTTGGCGGCGTCGGAGGTTTCTCCTTCGATGCTCCGGCATCGGCCAGCGGCGGATTCGATTTTTCGCCCTCCTCCGCCCCGAGCGGCGACGATCAACGGAAGATTCAGCAATACCTGGCCGATGGCGACCGCGCCGCCACTACCGGCGATTACCAGCAGGCCATCGACCTCTGGTCTCGCATCTTTCTGATCGACGTGACCAACGACGATGCCTCCCAGCGCATCGAAAAGGCGAAGGCGAAGCGCCGCGAGATCGAGAGCAAGGTGGAGACGATCCTCGCCGCAGGCGAGCAGGCCTTCAATACTCATGACAACGAAGCGGCGCGAACCAAGTTCAATGAGGCACTGCGCCTCGATCCCGGCAACACCACGGCCAACGACTTCCTGAAGCGGATGACCAGCACGGTCGCGGAAGCGGCTACACCAACCTTTGCAGAACCGTTCGCGCCGCCGCCCCCGTCGCGCGGTGACATCTTCGACGACGTGGCCCTGAGCGGCTCTTACGATTCACTCAAGCCTCCCGATCCGGGTCTGCCAAAGAAAGCCGCGGTGAAAGCGAAAGCTCCTGCCGCGCCGGCACCCGCGAATTCCGGCTCGCGCACGGGGGTGCTGATCACGATTGCGGCCGTGGTGATCGTTGCTGCCACCGGCTGGTTCCTTTGGACGAAGTACATGGCCAAGCCTGCATATGACCCGTCGGCCACGCAGGCGATCTTTCATCAGGCCGGCGCGCTGGCAAAACGCGGCCGCTATGACCAGGCCATCGGCATGCTGCGCGAAGTAAAGCCGGCCGATCCGCAGCACGATAAAGCGTTGGAGATGATCGCCGACCTGCAGCACAAGAAATCACAGGCGGCAGAGATGGTGAATGGCCGTCCAGCCGCGGCGGTCTATGAAGAGAGCGTCGCCGCGGGCCGTGCGGCGTTCGACGGTCACGACTACGACGCGGCGAAAAACGCCTTCGACACTGCCGCGGCCGTCAAGGCGCTTCCGGCCGATGTCTCCGCCATGTACGCGGCCGCATCGCAGCAGGTGACGAAGCTCGAAGGCGCGAAGACGCTGTTCCGGGAGCAGAAGTATCAGGACGCCATCGCCAATCTCAATCCGATATTGCAGGCCGATCCCCAGAACCAGTCGATCCGCCGGATGATCAACGGCGCTCACTTCAACCTTGGGGTGGCCGCCCTGCAGGAGGAACGGATCCCCGACGCGATGCATGAGTTCGACGAGGTACTGAAGAGCGATCCGAATGACGAGCTTGCCAAACGCAGCCGCACCCTGGCCGACCGATATTCCGGTCAACCCAAAGACCTGCTGTACAAAATATTCGTAAAATACCTGCCGTTGCGTCAGGTGAAGTAGTGGTTGCGGGTTTCGCTCCGAAAGCGCGTAACCGCATGGGAGGGTGTGATGCGATTCGATGAGATCGAGCTGCAGCCTGGGACGTTCGACGCGGATGCGGCCACGCCACATGAACCGCAACCGGTGCGCATCTCACTCTTCAAACGGCTGGCCGCGCTTCTTACCGATCTCTCGCTCTTCGCCGCCCTCGGGCTGGCTCTTTCCCCTCTGCTACCGGCGTCGATGAGCGCGATCTCGATTGCGTCGCTGGCCGGCTTCCTCATCATCGTGGCGTTCTACTACTTTGCCGGCACGCGGGCGTTGTGGGGAAAAACGATCGGCGGAGCGATCTTCGACGTGCGCGCCGTACGCAGGAATCGCGCAGCCGCTCGATGACGGTTACTGCGGCTTGAACGGCGAGATGTGCATGGCCACAACGTGACCCGAGGGGTCGAAGGCTACGCGAAACGCGACCGTACCCTTCGTGTAGGCCAGGGTCATGTCGATGATCTTGTAGCTCTTGTCAACGCTCTGCTGGACTTCGGTGACGGAAACGAATTTGCCGAAGATTTGACCGATGCTCGTCGCGAGAGCCTCGAGGCCGGCAGGTGTCAACTCTACGCGCATGGTGGCATCGAACGGTTTGACCACGTCCGCAAAATGGCCGGCTACGAAATTGGCGAGAAGCTCGCGCGCCGCTGATTCGAGAGCCGGGTCGGCCTTTCCAGCGCTGATCGGATTGAAGTAGACAGTTCCGATACGATCCAGTGCATCGAAGACGACCAGCACGGAGACTGATCCCTTCGCATACCTGGCGATCAGCTCGATGGTGCGGGAGCCACCCTGGGTACGCTGATGAGCTTCCTTGACGAGGTAGAACGCGCCGACCGACGCATCCAGCTGCCCCTTGACGTCCGACAGGACTTCCGGCGTGACGATCGGCCGCAGATCGTCGTTGAAATCCTTGGTGGCTGCGTCAAACCGCCCTGACGCGAAGTTCGTGAGCATCTCCCGGGCCGTCGACTCGATGGGCGACTGCAGCCTGGGCTTGGGCCCGGCGGCAAACAACGTGGTCAACAAGAGGGCTGCGATGATTTTCATCGGGACCCATAACAGCCGGCCCGGCGGCTGATTCCGGGCCGGCTGCCTCGTTCGTTAGTCTTTGAACACCAGCCGTGCATTCGGCGTTGCATGCACTGCGATCGAAGGCTGAAGTGTGGCGGCTGTCGCCTTGTCGATCCTGATGTCGAAGGTCTCGTCGCGTTGGGCCTTGCTCTCCACGGCGGCAGCGAATGCAGCAACGGATTTGAAGGGAGTGGCCTTCGGCGGCTCCGGTCTATCCGCCTTCTCATCGTAGTTGCTGCAGATTTCGTTGATGACGTGACGTCCAAGCGCCCGGTAACTCTCGAACTGCGATTCGCTGAAGAACTGGTCGGCGGTCGTCTCATGCGGGAAGTCGGCCGATGAGAGCGCGTAGTTGTAGACGTCTTTCGGAAAGTAGTTCTCCGAATAGAGAGCCGGCTTGACGTACACGAGCGTTCCGTCGATGTCTTTCATACCCTTCGGCGTCTGATCGAGCGCGCTGTAGCGGATGCGCGCGATGGCGACATACCTCCCCTCGGGGAAGTCCTGGTCCGGCTTGCGAGGAAACATGTACATGTGCCGGATGTCGATCGGAACTCCGAGGTCCGTCCGGATCTTGCGGATGGCGTTGCCGAGGTCTTCGAAGTTGAACGATGGATCACAGCCGCCGTCGCTGACGACGATGTAACGGCAACGGCGAAGGACCATCTCGTAGAGAGCGAGGTTCTCGAAATGGCCGCCGTCGGAGAGATAGACCAGCGGGCACTGGTCGTTCGACTGGCCGGTGAGCTCCCAAAACAACGGTTCGAGATTCGTGCGCGGATGAGCATTGTCGTAGGTGTCTTGGCCTGCCAGTCCGGGGTTGCCGAGCCATGAACCGAGGCGGACGTTCAGGATCGTCAGGAGGAAGGCCATGGCTGGCGAGGAGTGGTAGCCCTGATTCGGACTGGCCGCGGCACCGGAGATCGTAACCGCGGTGCCGATGGAGATGCCGTCCTTGCCGCCGTACTCCTTCGAGTCGCGATACCCGAGGTAGAAGCTACCGGAATGCAGAGGCGAGACGGTGAACGACTCCGCCTGCCGCTGCTGCCAGGCCAGCTTCTGTCCGGACGTGAGGTTGAGGGCGGTGTTGATGACATGAAACGGCGCATGCTGCGGAGGACGCAGCGACTTCCCGAACTTGTTCTGCAGGGTGTTGCGATTGCGGCACAGACGTGTGACGACCGGCTCACCGGCCACGCCGCCGCCGAGGTCCTCCGCGATCATGATGTTGTTGACGTTCTGCATCAGCGCGTTCCGCAGAGCGTCGTTCGTGGGGCGTTTGTCTTCGAGCCATTGCCGCGTCTCGTTGTCGAGGGCGTTCCAGATCGTCCCCTCGACCGAGTCGGCATTCATGAAGTTGGTGGTTAGCTGCGTCACGAATGCGCCAAAGTCCAGGAAGCTCGTCGGCCAGAGCAATTGGGGCCGCAGCTCGTACATCTGGAGATTGTCGTGGGGATCGAATCCGGTGAAGCCGTCTGCGTCACGCGTATAACGCGAGGCGCCGAGGTATGCCCGGATGATGCGGTTTCGATACAACGAATGCATCGAGAAACGGTTCACACCGATCAGCGTCGACAAGAGGACGGCGATGAGTGCTACGAGGGCGATATAGATGAGATCCCAGCGATCCGTGACATGCACGGTCTTGAGGTGCTCGACGCCGTTGACCGTGGCGATGGAAAGGTAGGGCGTTTTGTCTGTCTCGTACTTCGCCTCGATCTTCGCGCCGGGTGTGGGTTCGGTGGTCTGTGTGACGGTGAGGTTGGACTGGAACTGCTCCACCCACTTCGTCGTCACAGGAACTTTCTGGTGACGGATGAGTTGGATCAGAACCGTTGTTGTCAGAGAGATCGCTGCCAGGAAGAAGACGACGAAGAGAGGAACGGCGAAGGACAGCGCGATACCGCTTGCTGCGCTGCCCTTGCTCTGTTCTTTTTTCTCCTTTTCGTTCGCGGGCGTCTTGGCGCTGAAACCGAGGATGCCCGCCAGCAGACCGGATACACCGCCGACTGAGCCGAGGATCACCGGTGCGCGATAAAGCAGCACTGGTCCGAAGACTGAGATGAAGCATCCAAGAGCCAGGAGGACCGCGCTCATTAACACCAACGCGCCGCCGCGGCCCCACCACTCACGGTCGTAGTCTTCATTCACTTTGCCGGAAATACCGACGAAGATGGCGTTCTGGACGAAGAAGACCAGGAGGACAAGAGGCACGGAGAAGCATACGTAGAGCTCAGAGATCGGAGTGGAATCGAGGAGACCGCGCACGAACGGCGGAAAAGGTGTGAGATCGAGTACTTCGCGGAGCGGGTGGTCGAAGATCTTGTTGGCGAGAAGGTAGAAGAGCGCGACTACCGAGGCAAGACCGGCAATCGTCGCCAACAGCTCCGTACCGAGCTTCTTGAACGTGCCGTGCTGACGCTGCAACGGCTCGCGCCGCGACGCCGCGGTGGACTGCACAAAGAACCGGTAGTAATAGATTGCGGCCGGTATCAGTGTCATCGCCGCGGCGGCGGCCACGTAGAGTATCCAGTCGCGATCCAAGACACCTTTGGGGCCCAGGAACGGAAACTCGGCGATCTTGACCCAGTAGAGACTGAGCGCTCCTCCCGCTACCGTCAGCGGCAATACAGCGAAGGTGAAGTAGCCGCCGTTGCCGCGTACGCCCATCGCGCTGGCGTGCCGGCCGTGAACCGTCGGCCTGGACAAGCCGAGGTAGCCGAAACCAACGGCCAACGCTCCGACTGTAATCACGAGCAGCAGGCTCGGCGCGTATCCCCCGATCTCCATGTCCTTCCGCAGGAGCGCCGAGAAGAGGCGCGGGATCGCCAGCAGCCCTGCCAGGATCGGCACAAGGACGAGGAGATTGAGCAGGAGGTTGCGGATGTACAGCGACGCCATCGTCCATGTGTCGCCGGAGAGAAGGCCTAACTTCGGGCTGAGGTAGTTGCTGTAGTCACGAAGGTGGCGGATCGGGCGGGGCTCGGGATCGATCTTCCCGTCCGGCAGCTCCGGCTCAAACACGCCTGGATTGTTCGCATCCGCCTTTACCCCCTTGACAGCATTGTCGGCGCGGATGAGGTCCTTCTGAACGCCAGCAATGCCTTCAGGGTGCCGGCGAGCCCACGAGGAGAGCCAGCTCCCGATGTAGCCTCCGCCGGAGACAGTGGAGAGGTAGTGGAACTTTTCGAGGATGCGAGCGCCGGCCAGGCCTTGTATGACACCGAGCGCGAAGGTGGCAGTGCGGATCCCGCCCCCGGAAATGCAGAACGCCGTCCGCGCATCCTCTTCCTTCTTCGCAAGCTCATGGATTCGCGTGTAGAGCGCTGCGAGCCGGATGTCGCGATACCGTTTGACAGCACCGTGGAAGGCATCATCAACAACGTTGCGGTTGATCTCGCGGCGCCGTGAGTCGGCGACGCCCTCGGTATAGTCCGTGTAGTTTCTGATCAGATCACGGCCTGTATCGGTGATCGCCGGCGACTCGAGGAGCTCATCGAGAGCTCCCCCGGCAATGAGGCCGTTAAGCACCGCAACCACGCCGGCGCCGATGTCGATCTTGCACTTGTCGAGAATTGCCAGAGCCCAGCGCTCGTCGATGATGTCATCCGGCCCGTAGTCCGGCGGTGGCACGTCGATCGCTCCATGGATCGACACGTACTCCTGCTCCAGCACCTCGTGAACTTCCAGCGGAAGCGAAGACATAGATCCTCCTTGACCGAGTTAGGTTTTCTTGGGTCTGTTGGGCTGAGCGTGCAGGATTATAGACGGATGGAACGAAAAAGTTCCTGTCTACTTCAGCAGCAACCGCGGGTCGCGCGCGCTCGCCTTTCCTGCTTCTACCCAGGCGATGCGGGTTATGAGCGAGCCGAGAAGGGCCGAAGCGGCAGCAACGCGCCGGATGCGTTTCGACCGTGCGCCGAGAAGGCGGAGGACGAGCGGGAGGGGACCCGAGAAGAAGCCGCCGATACGCGTGGTGATGCCGGTCGGGCCGCGCCGCAGCGGCTCGGATTCGTCGTCGTCTTTCGACTCGATCTCGATTCCCATGTAGGTTTCGAAGGCCGCCGCAGCGAGGCCGAGGGCGTTGAGCGCAGGTTCGTCGTGACCGCGCAGATCGAGTAGCGCGGTGGCGGAAGCGAGCGCCGACGCCCCGAAGTGGATCGGGAGCGTCCTGGCATGCTTCGCCCAGACCGGAATCGCCGTCGCGCCGATGAGGACGCCGGTGTAGGTGGCCATTGCCAGACCGGAGAACGCTGCAACGAAGGCTGCAGCATCCCCGATTCGGAACAGACGGACTTTCTCAGCGATCACAGCGGCTGCGGTTGCGGCGCCGAAGATCGATAGTGTCCAGGCTCCGACGGACATCGGCGACTGTGGCTTGAATACGCGGAGCATGTTGAGAAAACGGTCGGGCCGGCCGAGGTCGAGGATGAGCAGCGGTCCGGAAACAGCGGCACCGATCGCCGCGATCCAGCGTGCGTCGCGGACGAGCGACGGCGAGGCGCCTGTGAGTTGCGCGGTGAATGCGAGAACGCTGGATGCCCCGGCAGCGCCGCCGGCGAAAAAGTAGAGCGGTACTTCCCACGTCCATACCGGTGCTTTCACAATCGGTAAGCCGTAGTACCCATTCGTGGCATTAGCCTCGGGGAAGGGTGAGCCGGGCGGGCGGATACCCTTGGCGTCGAGACGGCCCAGCGCTGCCTGCTCGCGGATCTCGTCCAGACGTTTCTCGGTGGCTTGGTCTGGTACGCGCGGTGTGTTCATTGCACACCTCGGCGGCCACCGAGCGCGAAGGCCACAAGCGAGGCAGCCACCATCGCTCCGGCAGCAACGGCGGCCGCACTCCACGACTGCTTGAGAAGAGTCGCCGGCACTTCAGGCTTCAAAGGAAGGTTGTAGGCGCGCGGGTCGCCGCGCACGAGGAAGAACGCGTGAGTACCGCCAACGCTGGTCTGTTTCGGATTCCAGATCGTGGCGTCGGTCATACCGGCCGCGTGGAGCTGCGCGATACGACGGTCTCCGGCTCGCTCGAGGTCATCGAGCCTGCCGAAAAGGATGGAACCTGTCGGACACGCTTTCGCGCACGCCGGCTCGGCGCCCGCTTTCTGGCGGTCGTAACAGAAGGTGCATTTGAAGGCTCGCCCGTCGCCGGGACGCCGGTCAATCACGCCGAAGGGACAGGAGACGACGCAGTAGCCACAGCCGTTACAGATGTCGGGCTGGACGAAGACGCTGCCGAATTCGGTGCGGACGATCGAGCCTGTCGGACAGGCTTCGAGGCAGCCTGCATTCTCGCAATGCTTGCAGACGTCGGACGAGAACTCCCACGTCATTCGTTCGACAGCGTTGCCACCGCAACCCGTCTTCGGCTCGCGCTCGACGAACTTGACGTGCCGGTATGTCGAGTGCCCGAGGGCCAGGGTGTTGTCGTAGGAGAGTCCGCTCCAGACGAAGCCGTCGTCCGGCACATCGTTCCACTCTTTGCAGGCCACTTCGCACGCCTTGCATCCGATGCACAGCGTGGAGTCGGTCAGGAAACCGGTGACAGCCATAGGACCGAGAGATTACCGCATTCGAAAGACACGCCGGTTAGGACTCCCGACGACGGCACAGCCAGTCGCACCCTCGAGTTGATTTTCCAGATGGTAGACCCCTAACTCACACTCTCGAGACCAGACGTGCCTCTCAGGCCACCGACACGGATACGACTCCCGACACATGTCCTTTTGCCTTCGGCCTGATGACGATCTCGACGTCCCGATCCAGGAGAGTCACGAAGCGTACCAATCGTTCCGAAGAGAACCGGTTCAGCTTGAAGTTCTCGAGCTCGGACACGTGCGGCTGCGCGATCCCGAACAACTGCGACACACGCGCCTGAGTCAGCCGGCGTGCGGCGATCAATTCGTTCAGGCGCATCGCGAGTTGCACGCGCAATTGCCGCTCGCCAGCGTCCGCGAAGCCAAGATCAACGAGCACGTTGCCCCTTCCCGTCTCAACTGTCTCCGTCTTCCTTTTTCTCATACCGCACCTCGTAGTCCGCCTTGTGCCGTTCTCAGGCGCTCGTGAATCAGTCTGACATCCTGTCTGGCCGTTCGCACTCCAGCGGGCGACTTCTCAAGCGCAAGTTGACGTCGGCAAGTTGGGGTCTGGAAACTCAACTTAACTCGGCGTTGGCAAGTTGGCTCTTCAGCTCGACCACAACTTACCCGCACCTGATGACCTCAGCCTTTGGCCCGCGACGGAGTTAAGTTGATTTTCCAGATACGACCCCACTTACTACCCAACTTGCCCTTGCTCAATCAATCAGCGCAACTCCCAACCCTCGAGTCGTAACTCGGAGACGCGCGAAAACTCCCGAACGCTGTGGGTGATGAGGACGGCGGAAGGAATTGGCACGTTGGGAATTGGTACGTTGGGGTCGTATCTGGAAAATCAACTCAACGCGCGATCGTCTCCGTCCGGGAAGTTGATTTTCCAGATACCCCAACTTGCTGCACATATCCAAGGGGGCACAGGGCCAGTCGCACCGGTAAGTCGACTTTCCAGACCCCAGCTTGCGACCCCCTGCCAGCCCTGCGTACACCAGGAGCGACGACTGTTAATCTTCGTCAGTGAGTGGCGTCCAGCGAAAGTTGACCGCCGACGGCAAGCAGCCCTTCGGCGCAATGGCCGGCCGCGCAAAGGCGATATTTGCCGGGAGCGACGTTTGGAATCTCGGCTGTGCCACTGCTGATGCTGGCCCCTTGTGACCGTGCCCAGGCGAAAACGTCTGTGTACGGCAAAAAGTGATCGTTGAAGGTGAATTGAAGCGGTAGGCCGCTCCACCGCAGAACAAGGGTGCCGCCCCGGGCTGCCAGATCAAGTGCTACCTGGTCCTGGTTCGCCGGTACAACGAAGCTCTCCAACGTGCGGCCGGGGGCACCGACGACGATGGTGGCCTCGGTGATCGTGCCGGGGATATCGAACGCAAAGCCTCCCTGGAGATCTGTTGTCGCTTCCTCAATGCGCGCGGATCCTCCCAGGAATGCTAATCCGTGGACGAGTGCGCCGACGACAACCTCGCCGTTCGAACGAACGGTCCCTTTGAGCTGCCTGACTGCTTCGAGGGTGAGCTCGACGTTTTCGACCTTTCCATCCTCCGGCAATGTGATCTCAGTATTCTTGCTGTAGTCATGTGTTCGTGGATCCCTGGCCTGGAGACGAGCCGGGCCATCTTGGACACCTCGAAACCGGAAGGTGCCATCGCCACCGCTCGTACGGTCCATCAAGCGTCCGCTGCTGGATGTCAACGTGACTCGCGCGGCTGGCAGGCGATTGCCGTTCGCATCGCGCACCCACCCGGACACTTCGGTAGACGGCAGCCGGATGTCAACCTCATCCTTGCCCTTTTCGATCGATACTTCAATGGAGGCTGCGACAGCCTCCTGGGGCGCATCAACATCGACGATCCATTTTCCGCGGCGCGGAAGAGTGACCGTGAAATGCCCGTCCTGATCGGCCACCGCTCTTATCTTTTCCATTCCGCCGCTGCCACCGAAGAGAAGGTGGGCCGACGGCAACGGTGTATCCCCGATTGTGACGCTACCCGAGACGGGGCTGACATCAAGGCGGACAGTGTATTCTGTGATATTGGAATCGATGACGATTTCCCGATTTGCCAGAATGTTTTGCCTCGAGTCTTTGAGATAGACGCGCAGCGGTCCCTGTACCTGGCCGGTGGCATCGAAGATACCCTGTGGAGAGGCGATCCCGCTGCCGGCGTCCTGAGACCCGGATCCAAGGTTGCGCCAGAGCTCTACACGCCACCAGATTCCTCCCGGCCCAACCGGCGGCTCCAGACGGAGTCGGACTTTGAGGCTCGGTAGCAGCTCGATGGACCGGCGCGGTGTGGTCTCCTTCCCTTCGTAAAGCTGCACAGGCATGCGCGTGGGAGCATATCCTTTCGCCTGTGTCTCAAGGATGTATCTTCCCGGCCCAAGCGGCGCCAGTTGGACAACGCCTTTTTTTGTGAATATCTCATCCGCCACAGGCACGGCCAGGCGAACTGCCGTAGCGTTTGTCCCAGGCGCCGCCTCGTGACGCAGGACCGCATGCACTGGAACCGCGACCTGCCTGGCGAAACGACTGTCGAGCCATGCGACCAGCGACGCTCCCTTTTGTAGTTTGACTGCTCCCAAGTCGATTACGCCGGCAACCGGCACCTTTACATCCCACTTGTGGTACGGAGCATACCCGTCAACGCGAATGGCAACGTCCAGCAATGTCGCGGGAACAGCGCACTTCCATTGCCCGCTCTTCTCCGTCGAGCAATCGAAAGACGTTCCACGCGGGAGCTCCGGCAAGACGCGAGGGTCAGGGCGCGAGGCAACGACGGCCCTGACCACAATCGGTGCTGCCGGTTGCGGATCCGGCAACTTCACTAGCCCCTGCAAGGTTCCTGTGCGCCAGACATCCATTGTATATGATGGTTGCTTATCGTCTGCCGGGAACAGCACTCGCTGAGGCAACGCCCAGAAGCCGTTCGCTTCCAGGGTCAAATCCCACTCGGAACCTGCCTGATCGGTGACTACGACACTCGACGGATTGAGGTTTACTCGCCGGATAGCGGACTTGTTTGTTACGGATTGGAGGAGAACGTCACCCCGGACGTCACAGTTTGAACCATTGTGGCATTTTAAAATGACTCTGAGGGAACTCCCTTCGCAATTACATGCTAACAGCAGACAGATCGCTGCTCCAACGAAAGTTCCTCTAATCATGCGGCGCGCCATAGCGGTAGCAATCGATTGACATCACACAAAACCAGGCAGCAAGTGGCTTTACGCTCTGACGCGACGCACAACCAACGATCAGTCTACGCAGCAATCGTAGCCGTCAGTGAAACAATACGTCGGCTGACCAGGCCACGATGAGAGGAAGCAACCTTGCTTTCCCATATCTCCTGGGTCGGGAGAGGTGCACGATAAACTAATGTAGTTTGCTTGCGCGGTTCCCCGGCAAACAGAACAGCTGCCTGCTCCGCCTGCACCTGGAGGAGGATTGTAATCAGGGCTGTAAACATCCTGGCCGAATGAGCTTACCGCGAAGAATGCAACCAATACTACCGCGAGGCGCAAAGTTACTATTCTCATGGACTCCTCCATGCAGTCGTTTAGAATCGTAGGCTCAACTTACGTCATGCCAGCGGGCGTGTCAAGCTAATTGCTAATCAATAATTCGGTTGGCTCAAAGTATATGTATCTAAGTGCCTGGCGGGAAGGGAACTTGCGCCGCGCAGACTCTCCTAGTTGTCTGTGGCCCGTCCACGCCGAGCGTAGCCGGTCTACTACGTCACCTTTGTCCTCCTGCAACGCCACACGGCAAAGATCGACTTGAACTGTTGACGTCATCGAGCACTCCGATCCCGACGTTCTAAGCCCGCGCGGTCAGCGGTTTAGCTTCTAGCGAAAAAGCGAAGGCATAGCACATCATCATGAGATCGCGGCCCGACACCCCGCCCCGCGGTTTCACCTCACCACCCAAAGCGGCAGGCGCGCCCGCTGGGCGTGGTGCGCGGCGCGCAGAAGCTGTGCGTACGTCAGCAGCGCCAAATCGCCGTCGTCGACTTTCTCCGGGAGCTCCAGGAGCGCGGCATCATCGGTCGGCAACACGCGGCGTCTGGCGAAGTGCTCCAGTTCGTCGATCAGGTTGCCCACTGCGCCGGCATCGAGTATCGATGGGTCGCCGGCGATGTTCGTTAATCCGCATGCCTCTGCCTCGGCGCCGCAAGGTTCGCGTCGCGCGACAGCCACGGAACAGTTGGTCCTGCTTGCGCAAATTTCCCCATGCGCTCGAGCATCCGCTCGAGCCGGGTGCCGCTGTCACGATTGAGAGTTTCGCGATCTTTGGATCTCATCTTGTCGACTCCTATGACGGGCGGAGAAAACGGCCGGGCGCGTTTGCACGCGCCCGGCCTCCCTCCCACCCATCCCTGTTCACGACTTCGGTTCGCCCGACGTCGCCGCGGCTGGTACCGGTGCCGGAGGCGTGTTGGACTTCTGCGCCTTCTTGCGGCGGGCCAGGCGCTTCAGGCGCTTGATCTCCTGCACGTGCGGCACGAGGACCGCGTGGGCCGGATCGCGAGCGAGCTGCGCACTGACCGAGTAGGCTCGGC
>JBBRNB010000102.1:0-25452 GCA_038230535.1 Thermoanaerobaculia bacterium | reverse complement strand
TCGCGCGCTGTGTTTGACACCTCGCGCGCTGTGTTTGACACCTCGCGCGCTGTGTTTGACACCTCGCGCGCTGTGTTTGACACCTCGCGCGCTGTGTTTGACACCTCGCGCGCTGTGTTTGACATCTCGCGCGCTGTGTTTGACATCTCGCGCGCTGTGTTTGACATCTCGCGCGCTGTGTTTGACACCTCGCGCGCTGTGTTTGACACCTCGCGCGATGCTTTTAGCACCTCGCGCGGTGCTTTTTGACTCGCGGCGGCATCATTTTCCAAACCCGTGCGAGCAGTCCGGCCGCCGCAGCCAGGCGCGTCCGTCATCCGGCAGTGCTGCCGATTCGTGCAGTCGTCATGCCTGTCCGGCGTCGAAGTGCGGCGGTTCAGCCGGCCCTGTACGCCGACTCCGGCGCTCGAAACGTCCAATCTCCAGCCCCTCTTCCCACTTCGTTGGGAGGGGCATCGATGTGGAAGTGCACTTATGACAACAACCTCCAATCGATCGCCTTCTCCCCTCCGCAGAGGAGAGAAGAGCCTGCCCTGTGCGCCGCGCGGCCGGCAGTGTGCGGGGTACATCGGCGACGTACCGGCTGGGACGACGTGACGATGCTGGCGATGACGCGCCGCGCGCTCCCACGCTAAACTGCGCGCCATATGTCCATTCTCGACGTCGACCGCCGCGCGTGGCGTGCTCTTTTCGCCGCGCAGGCCGGATGGATGCTCGACGCGATGGACTTTCTCCTCTTCAGCTTCGCGGTCATTCCGATCCGCGAAGAGTTTCACCTTTCCAACGGCACGATGGGGGCGCTGACCTCCGTGGCGCTGATCGCTGGCGCCGCCGGCGGAATGGTCTTCGGGCGGCTGGCCGATCGCCTCGGCCGGGTGCGGGCGCTGACTCTGTCAATCCTCCTTTACTCCGTCGCCACAGCCGGATTGGCCACCAGCATGGCGCTCTGGCAGTTGGTTGCCTGGCGCGTTGCCGTCGGATTCGGGATGGGTGGGGAATGGTCATGCGGCTCGGTGCTGGTAGCCGAAACGTGGCCGGCGGAACATCGCGGAAAGGCCATGGGATTGATGCAGGCCGGCTGGGCCATCGGCGCGCTCATCGCCGCCGCGGCCTCGGCGCTGATCATCGGCCGCTATGGCTGGCGCGTGCTCTTTCTCATCGGCGCGCTTCCGGCGATCGCGGCATTTTTCATCCGCCGCAACGTCGAAGAGCCGGTCGTCTGGCTGCAGCGCCCGCGCGGCGAATCGCGCTGGAGCGAGATGTTCTCGAAGGTCTACCTTCGCCGGACGGTCATCGCCACGCTCCTTTCCAGCAGCGTGCTCGTTGCTTACTGGGGCGTGACGTCGTGGCTGCCGGCGTTCCTGGCTACGCCGCTGGCGAAGGGCGGCGCCGGCCTCACCGTCACCACCTCCGCGAAGTGGTTGATCGCGCTGCAGGTGGGCGCCTTCTTCGGCTACATCAGTTTCGGCTGGATCGCTGACCGGATCGGACGCCGTCCCGCCTTCACCTTCTTCATGATCGCAGCGACGCTGCTGGTGCCACTCTTCGCGTTCTACGCGCGGACGCCGGTGCTGCTGCTGACGCTCGGTCCGCTGCTCGGTTTCTTCGCGCACGGCTACTTCTCGCTCTTCGGCGCCATGCTGGCCGAGCTCTTCCCGACCCGCATCCGTGCCAGCGCGCAAGGCTTCTGCTACAACGGCGGCCGGCTGGCCTCGGCCGGGGCGCCGCTTGCGATTGGTCTAGCGTCGAAGAGCTACAGCTTCGCAGTGGTCATCACCTGCGCTGCGCTCTTCTTCGCGCTCGGAGGAGTGCTGGTGTGGATGCTGCCAGAGACGAAGGGAGCGGAACTGTGATCGATCTAAGTGCCGACCTCGGGGAAGGTGCTCCGGACGAACCGGAGATCTGGCCGCTGATCACCTCAGCGAATGTCGCCTGCGGCGGCCACTACGGCGATGTCGATTCGATGACCCACGCGGCCCGCCGGGCACGCGAGCTCGGCACGCGCATTGGTGCGCATCCGTCGTATCCCGATCAGGCAAACTTCGGCCGCAAGTCGATGTCGATGCCGCCCGATGAGCTGCGCTCCACGATCATTCGACAGATCATGGCGCTGCACGCAATCGCCGGACCGCTTCATCACGTCAAGCCCCACGGCGCGCTCTACAACGACGCGCACAAAGACCGCGAACTGGCGGAGATCGTCATCGAGGCCATTCGTGCGGTCGATACAACTCTGCCCATCGTCTGCAGCGACAGATCCCAAATGGCCGCCGCCGCCCGCGCCGCCGGCACGCCGGTCATCCGCGAAGCATTCGCCGACCGCCGTTACAACCCCGAAGGCTCCCTGGTCGCCCGCAGCGAGCCCGGCTCCCTCCTCGGCGTCGAGGAAGCCGCGGCGCAAGCCGCGTTGCTGGCGAAGGAAGGGACCGTCATCGCCCGCGACGGGACGCGAATCACCGTTCCGTTCGACACGATCTGCGTTCACGCGGATATGGAGCACGCCGTGGAGAGGCTGCGGGCCATTCGGGCTGCGCTGCTGGAAGCATGAGGTAATCGCCAAGTCCACAGGTGCGGGGTGCTGGACATCCACACGCATGCTGCAATATCGTTGAGACCGATTCGGCCTGCTTTCCAACAATGCACCTATTTTCATTAGGTTTCCACGGGCGCCGCGCCGCGGTCGTTGCGTTGTTATTCGCGACTCCGGCGGGCGCCTCGGAAGTCACTGTTCACCTTCAACCTCCGCCCGAGATGCACGCTCCCGCTGCGCGGCTTGAATTGAGCAGTGCGGTTTCGGCGGCAAGCGCGAACGCGGAGCCGCGCACAATCGACCAGTGCGCGGCGGCCTGTAGCATCGACCTTCCCGCAGGCGTGTGGAGGCTCTCTACTCGGCTGCCGAACGGCTGGTGGGCAGGGCCGCGCGAGATCACAGTAACCGCCGAACCGCGAAGCGTCGAGGTGCCGATCTTCCCTACAGGTGCATTGACCGGCCGCGTAAAGGTCGATAAGGGTCAACCGGCGGTCACGTCAATTCGCGTATTGTTCCGCCCTTCTGCTCCTGACGCCGAGGAGCCGGTAGGCGAAGCGCTCTGTGACGTTCTCGACAGCCGGTGGAAGTGCGATCTGCCCGCGGGCAAGCTCGACTTGCGGCTGCACGCGGCCGCGTACGTCTCGCACTATCTCTGGGGGGCCGGGATTCAGCCGTCGCACCCGCATGACCTCGGCGAGCTCCTGTTCCGCCGCGGCGCGTCATTGGTGGGGAAGGTGGCCTTTGCGGCCCATGTCAAGAAACAAGCGCTGTCGAGCGCGCTTCTGATGCTCGCACCGAAAGGAGCCGTGCAGTCGGCCACTCCTTCTCAGACACATACCCTGACAAGGGTGACCCGGCCGAATGTCAAAGGCTTCTTCCAGTTTGCTGATGTTCCGCCAGGGGATTATGTGCTGATGGCAAAAGCCACTGGCGTTGCCTCCGACCGTCGCACGATCCGGGTCATCGCGGAGCGCGAGGCGGAGTTGCGCGATTCGCTCATTCTCGACACGCCGAAGAGCGTGGAATTGACGCTCTTTCCCGCGCTCGACCCGGCGCTGAAACCGTGGCGGGGTGAAGTGTTGGAGGTGCGTGAGGAAGGGCGTCGTCGCGAACCGCTGAGCGAATCGGCGTCCGATGGGCATGGTCGCTGGAGGGCAGAGGGGCTACGAAGCGGACAATACGTCGTGTCGATCAAGAGCAGCAGCGGCGATTCGTGGAAAGAAGAGGAGATCGTCGTCGAAGGCGCCGATATTACGCGCGCGGTGACGATTCCGATGGTGACCGTCGAGGGCGTGGTGACGATGGCCGCGAAGCCGCTTCCGGCCGCACTTACCTTCAGTGGTCCAAATGGCGCGTCGCTCCGGCTTCAGTCGGCTGAGGACGGCTCGTTCATGGGTGCGCTGCCGTTCGAAAGTGGAGGATCGTGGGCAGTCACCGTGACTTCCGCGCCTCTGCACATCCGGCGGACCATCGATCCGGTCGGTCTCCGTTTGAACGCGGAAGGAACGCGGGCGCACGCGGACATCGACCTCCCCGCTCTGAGCATCGCCGGCAAGGTTGTCGACGAAGAGGGGAAACCGGTGGCCCGAGCCATCGTCACCGCGGTTGATCTTGCGGTCAATGGGGAGATGACCCAGATGAATACGGAGCAAAGCGGTGCGTTCCTCATCAGCGGACTCTCCACAGGAAAGTACCGGGTCCACGCGGAGAGCTATCTTCACGAGAGTGACCCGGTGGAGCTCGACCCGAGCGAGGATCCGGGCCGGGAGCTGACGCTGGTCGTCAAGGAAAACCCCCAGTTTCGCGTCGGCGTTCTGTCGGACTCCGGGCCGGTGGTCGGCGCGCGTGTGTGGGGCGTATCAACCGACCGCGCACAGGAAATGCTATATCCGCGCCCGACCGACGTGAACGGTATAGCCACCCTGCTCCTGCGGCCTGGCACGCAAGAGCTCGACGTCTATGTGGCCGCTCCCGGCTTCCCACTGCGCACGCTCCACCGGCACATCGATGAATCGCGGCTCCTCGTGCGGGTGGGGCAGATTCGCGGCGGCAATCTCCGCATCCGACTTCCGAATTTCGAGCACCGCGACGACCGCGGGTTCGTCATTCATGACGGAGCGGTATTCGGATCATTTCTGTTCGGTATCGTCCGCGACATGCGCACCGATCCTGTTGACGTCACGCTCGCGGACATTGAGGCAGGCCAGTACGCGGTCTGCTTCGTGCCTGGTGACGCGAGGGGATCGCTGCGAGCCGGCTCCCTTCCGCCGGACCGCTGCCGGGCAGGGCAACTTGATCCCGGCGGCGAGCTGCTGCTTGACCTCTCGGGCGTGAAGTAAATCGATACCCAAGGCGCATGCGGAAAGGCCTGCATTCCTCTCGCGCGGGACGTATGGTGTCCGCGCTGTCAACCTGCGTAATATCCCAGATGGCCTCCGCCGCACGCGAAGTTCCTTCTCTGCTCGCGAATCTCATCTCCGTAGTCTGCGGATAGAGTTTTTTAGATCACCCTGTTTCGTCGAGCAAGATTCCATCGCCCTCGGGGGTTCTTTGCACGAACTGCAGGATCGTTTCCAGAGTGATGACGCCGTCGACACGATTTGCCTGGCCGCGGCTGAGCACCGGCAGAAGGCCCGGACTCTGGCGAAAGCGCTCGAGGGCGACGTCGATTGAGTGATCGGCATGAACGTGGACCCACTTCGGTATCAAGAGAGAGGAGACCGGGACGCCGCCTGAGCCTTTGCGAATGCCATCCTCGACATCCCTGCGTGTCACCAGACCGACGAGCTTCTGTTGGCTCCCGACGAGATAACTTGGTGACGGGTCGTTCGCGATCAACGCCCATACATCCTGCACGGAGCTGTTCTCGGGAATGAAGAGCGGATTCGGGTTCATGAAATCGCCCGAGCGATAGGTTCCGGCTGCGAACCGCGTACCGGGGCCAGGCAAGTGCACGTGATCCAGCTCGAGCAGCGCGTGATAGATCGGTTTGGGTTGGAAGTGACTGGAGATCAGATAGCTGAGCAGATTCGCCACCATCAATGGCACCAGGATCTTGTAGTCCTGAGTGAGCTCGAAGACCATGAAGACCGAGGTCATCGGCGCACGGATGATGCCCGCGAACAGCGCTCCCATTCCGACGAGCGCATAGGCCCCCGGACCGCCGGTCGGGAACGGTGCGAACGCGTGCATTCCCATCCCCACGGCGCCACCGGCCATGGCGCCGATGAAAAGGCTGGGCGCGAAGATCCCGCCTGCATTGCCTGAAGCGTACGAAACGATTGTCGCGACGATTTTCGCCGCGCAAAGGATGATCAGCATCTTCCACGCAAGAGCGCCGTCGAGAGCCTGGTCGACATGTTCATAGCCGACACCCAGGATCTGCGGCACGAAGAGCAGCATGACGCCAATTCCGAGTCCCCCGATGGCTGGCTGAAAGGTCTGCGTCCATTTCGGCATCCGGAGAAACAGCCGGCGTGTATTCAGCAGCCCCTTGCAGAAAATCAGGGATAGCGCTCCGCCGGCAACCCCGAGAATGGCGTAGCCGAGCAACTCGGCCGGATTCGCGAGCTGGTAGGCGGGGACGCGGAACAGCGTTTCGTCCCCCAGGATAGACCGCTCGACGATGACCGCCGTGACCGAGGCCACAACCGTCGAGCCGATCAGCGCGGCGTTCATGTCCCCGATGATCTCTTCGAGGGCGAAGAGAACCGCGGCCACCGGGGTATTGAAGGCCGCCGAGAGCGCCGCCGCGGCCCCGATGGGAATGAGACTCTTTACCCGGGCCGGGGGGAGCTTCAGCCACCTCCCGAGAACCGAGGCGATGCTGG
Organism: Thermoanaerobaculia bacterium; assembly: GCA_038230535.1. Lineage (GTDB taxonomy): Bacteria > Acidobacteriota > Thermoanaerobaculia > Gp7-AA8 > Gp7-AA8 > JADGNZ01. The sequence goes on along the minus strand of JBBRNB010000102.1, from coordinate 19,092 downwards.
CGCCGATTTGCACGGACGGACCTTCCCTGCCCATCGAGTGTCCCGAGCCGACGCACAATGCGCCAGTGAGAAACTTGCCGAATGCGACGCGGCCTGGAATCACGCCGTTGTGGAGGTGATACGCCGCTTCGGTCTGCGGAACACCGCTGCCTCGGGCGTCGGGAAAGAACCTGGCGAGGAGAAATCCTGTCACCAGACTGACCAGGGTTGGTACCGCCAGCAACCGCAACGCTGACGGAGCAGACCCGAAAAGGACATGCTTGGTACCCTCGATGGCGAGAGTGAAGAGCACAGCGGAGAGACCCCCGAAGATGCCGAGCAGAATCGTCAGAGCAAGGAAGATCTGATGCTCGCGGAGGCGAAGCTTGCCGGTGGTAGGTATGGCGCCGAGGTTCATCGTTCGATTCCTTTGTACCTGCGGCCGATCAGGAGGAGTGCGCGATCCAACCCCGCCGGCTCGCCGCATCGGCCACTGGTCTCCTCCTCGATCCTGAACACGAGATCCGCGCCCGTCCGGAGGTTCTCGGGATCCTCGCGCAGCTTGCCGGGCGTGATCGCAGGCCGCAAGGCAAGAGCTTCGTTCATGAGTAGCCCCAACTCCGAAGGTTGGGAAGCTGTGCCGCCTGTCTGCTTGTCCATGCAGCTCTTCAAACGGTTGACCGACTGATCGAGGGCGGCGGCGAGGCGCTCCGCCCGTTTCTGCCAGGACAGATGCGGCGTCAGCGGATCGCTCGACCCGATGAGGCGCGTGGTCTCCAGGAGGTTCGCCGTCGTGACGGAGCTCTTGTCGAGACTCAGAGCCGCTACCAGAAAACGCTCTGCTGTCTTGTAGTCACCCTGCCGGAAGGAAGCATCGCCAGCACCCTGATAGGCCGCGGTGTTCTTTGGATCGAGCCGGATTGTCTCGGTGAAATGCCGAAGTGCGTGGTTCGTGTCGCCGATCCTGATGAAGAGCTGCGCGAGTTGGAGGTGAGCCTGCGGCGTGTCCGGCGTGTCATCGCTCATCGCGATCAACTCGGCCTGCGCCGGACTTACCTGTTTGCGGTCCATGAGCATCTGAATCATCTCGAGCCGGACTTGCCGCCTCTCGCCGGCTCCCTCGCCGGTCCACACTCCATAGAGCGCGTGGTGGTAATAGAGGAGGGCCTTCTCCATGTCGCGGTTTCGAGCCGCCAACCGCGCCAGCTCCACATTGATTTGAGGATTGTCCGGAGCCGCCTCTCGCAGTCGCAGCAAGGCCAGCCGGGCCTCGTCGTCGTGACCGCCGGCCGCCAGAGCCCGGGCCAGGGTGAATGCGAATACCCAATTGTTCCGGTCGTCGGTGGTGGCGTGCCGCAGCGAGGAGATCGCGCCTTCCGAGTCGTTGTTCGTGAGTTGCCGTTCTCCCTGCCGATACCAGTAGGCAGCGATGCGGGCCGTCCTCTTTCGATTGAGGCCGGCCATCTGCCGCGTGAAGAGATAGGTAGGCACCGCGGCTACGGCGATGACTACCAGCAGCAGGAGCTCCCGGTGGATGATCCGAAAGGCTCGTTGTTCACGGCAGTTCATGCACCCCCCTTCTGACAAAGGGGTCTGGCACTTTGGGCAGTGCGCGGGTTGGCAGGGATCCGAATGGTACCCGGTCAATTTTCGACCACTCCACTTCCGATGGATCGATATCGATCCGTCGTCCTCGCTAGTCTAGACTGTTGTCGATGAGCCGCGACGTCGTCGTACGCAAACTCATGGACGACCTGCGGAGGATCGTACGGGCGTTGCGCAGCTCGCATCGCGCCGCCGGCGCGCTCACTCTCAGCGGCGCGCAACTGTTCGTGATCAAAGTACTCGGAGAAGCGGGACGGCCGTTGAGCGTCAACGAGCTCGCCGAGGCGACGAAGACGACACAGAGCACGGTATCGGCAGTTACGGCACGGCTCGTGGAGCGGAACCTGATCAAGAGCGAACGCGCCGTCAACGACGCGCGCCGGGCCGAGCTCTCGCTCACAGCTCGGGGCCGGGCCCTTCACAAAAAGAGCCCTTCCACCGTGGCCCAGTCCCGGTTGGCCACGGCTCTGAAGGAGCTTTCCTTGCGCGATGCGGAAGAGCTCCAACGACTGATCGAGACGATCGTCATCAAGATGGGCGTTGGTGATGAGCCGGCCGGCATGATGTTCGACGACGATGAGGCGACGGCGCGGCGAACGGAGGGTGTGAAAGCCCATACGGGGAGCAGCGGCCGAAGCCAGGCGCGGCGCCGGACCTGAACGTTCCGGCGGCCGTTTGATCGTCGTCTTTGTTCTGAGGCGCGCGTGATCACGAACGGCCGTGGGGGCCTTCCGCCAATCGTCTCCGCCGCCGGGCCTGCTTGACTGCATCGATATCACTATAACTGGTGACATCTAAACATCGATATCACTACAATGTTCCCGATGTGCCGCTCACCTCCGGTTCGCGAGGATTGGACCACCTCGAGTCAACTGAACAGAAAGGAGTCTGTACATGTCTTTACGAGGGTCGACGTTAGGTTCGATCGCCATCATCGCAATCGCTCTTGCCGCCGGAGGCTGCAGGCATACGAAGGTCGCCGCAGCGGCAGGGGCCACTCCAGCCGTCACCCCTCCGCCTGCAAAGGCAGCGGCATTGCCGGAGACCAGGGTGGAGTCTCCCGCGCATGAATTCCAAATCCCGGAGCCGCCCCACGCCTCTGATCTCGGCGACGATCCTCTGAAAGCAACGCTGCTGGCGGAGAAGAATGGATGGATTCGCGACGCCTTCTTCGACTTCGACTCGGTTGCCATCAGACCCGAGGACGGGAAGAATCTGCAGTCAACCGCGCAGTGGCTGCGCGATCATCGCCGGTTTCACGTTCTCGTCGAAGGTCACTGCGACGAGCGCGGGACAGAGCAGTACAACCTCGCTCTCGGCGAGAAGCGGGCCTCAGAGGCGAAGGAGTATCTGGCCGCGCTCGGAATCGATCCGCAGAACGTGGCCACGATCAGTTACGGCAAGGAGAAGCCGTTCGATCAGGGTCACGATGATGATGCCTGGGCGAAGAATCGCCGGGCACATGTCGTCCTCACGGCGGGCACGAAGTAGGTTCGGTTCTTCACCGTAGCCGTAGCCGGCCCGGCTACGGCTCGATGGCCCTATGTGATCCTGCTTCGCCTCCGCGAGCGTGTGTTCATCGCACCGTTGCTTGAAGCGAGGTTTGAGGCAGGAGCCGTCCGGCGACGCGCAGCAGACCTGCATATAATTCTCACGAAGAAATCTGCGCGCGGACGGCGGAAACCCACGATCGTGATCGGCCCGCCGCCATGGTCTTCGTACGAAGAAAGTCATTGGTGACGGTGTCGCGCAGTAAGCCGGCATGGATGCGCAACGAACAGTTCGCTGTCGTCCGGGTTTTCCATGGAGCATTTCAATGAGCACGTTCGACCTGACCGCCATACTGCTCGTAGTCGCGGGCATTCTCGCCTATCTGAACTTCCGGTACTTTCGACTTCCGTCGACCATTGCCATGCTCGTGGCCGGCATTCTCGGCGCGATCGCGATGCTGATCTCCGACCGCCTTCTCCCCAACCTCGGGATCGGTAGCCGAGTGCAGCACCTGCTGGCGGACGTGAACTTCTCAGGTCTTCTGATGAACGGCATGCTCGGCTTTCTGCTGTTCGCCGGATCGCTCACGGTCGACTTTCAGGAGCTCAAGCGAAACCTCAGTCCGGTCCTGACACTCGCCACCGCTGGCACTCTCATCTCGACGGCCGTAGTCGGCGTGGGAAGCTACTTTCTCTTTCCGATCGCACACGTCCAGGTTCCGTTCCTCTATTGCCTCGTCTTCGGAGCTCTCATTTCTCCGACCGATCCTGTGGCGGTGCTCGCACTCATGGAAGACCTGAAAGTGCCGAAGTCGCTTCAGATTTTCTTCACCGGCGAAAGCCTGCTGAACGACGGCGTGGGCGTCGTCGTATTCACCGTGCTTCTCACCGTGGCTTCGGCAACTGGGGGTGGCGTCTCGACCTTGGGCATCGCTGCGCTCTTTGCTCAGGAAGTGGCCGGAGGATGCGTCCTCGGCATACTTGGAGGCCTGCTTCTGTATTACGCCGCCAAACAGATTGACGATCCGAACATCGAGGTGCAGCTCAGCGTGGCTCTTGTTACCGCCCTCGTCGCCTCCGCTTCGCATATTCACGTCTCGGGTCCGCTGGCTTGCGTCGTTGCGGGTATTTTCATCGGAAACCACGCGCGTGGACCGGCGATGCGGGATGCAACCTCCGAGGCACTCGACCGCATCTGGTCGTTCGCCGACTACCTCATGAACGCTGTTCTGTTTCTGCTACTGGGACTACAGGCGGCGGGGTTTCAGTTCGGTTCCCCGGTTCACGCCGTGATGATCGGCACTGTCATCGCCCTGGTCATCGGCGGAAGGCTCGTATCCGTTGCCGTGCCGTTAACCTTACTACGGCGGACTCGTGAATTCCCCAGAGGTATGATCCGGATGCTCACCTGGGGAGGTCTGCGAGGGGGGATCTCCGTTGCTCTGGCTCTTTCGCTTCCGGTTTTTCAGGGACGGGCAGCCGTTCTCAACGCGACGTACGGGGTGGTGATCTTCACGATCCTCGTGCAGGGTCTGACGATTGGCAAGTTCGTGCGCCGGTTCCAGCCGGCAGACACGTAGCGTCGGGACTTCTGCTGACTGTTTGCAGCTCAGGACGACCCTGATGTGATGACCGAGGTCTCCTTTGAATCGATATGGCCGATGTAGCTGGCCATGATCACGACGCGGCTGAGGATCCGCCGCGATCCCGCCGGCCCGACCATCAGGAACTCCAGTCCTGAAGGGAACAAAGGTTGGGCGGAGTCGAAGACGGCGTACTTGGGAATCGGGTCGCGAACCTGAATGGACCCATCAGGAAGGGTTACGTCGGTCGAGAGGTTGAATCTGGTGGTGCCGGTCGGGCGGAAACCGATCGAGTAGTCCATCTTTCCGCTGACGCGGCCGCCGCTGAGCCCCTTGACCAGGCTCGTGGACGACGTGAGAGGAATGGTCGGATTGGCGATGGCTGTGAGGCCCAAAGAGGAGGTGATAGTGAAGAGCGACGATGACTCCGTTTTCGAGGAGTCCCATGCCTTGGTCGAAGGCGCGGAGAGGTTGGAGCCCGGCTCTTTGTAGTTGCTCAACGCTGAGGCCACTACCGTCTTGTCAGCGCCGCTCAATCCGTTTTGGGCATTCACCTCCGACCAGTCGGCGTAGATGTCGCTCTTGGCCTGAATGAGATCGAGGTAGTAGGTCTGTCCACCAAAGCCATGGCTGCCGGTCCGCTTGGTGAGGTAGAAAAGCTCGAACTGGTAGCGGTCGATGAGCAGCGAATTGCCGCTCGAGAGCCCGGTAATGAGAGCCGGCGAGAGCTGCTTCGCGATCAGCATGCAGTTCCCCGCAAAGCGGGTGGGAGCTGTGTCGGGGACCAGCGTGCCGGTCGGATTCAGCACCGGCATCTGGCTGTTCGCGAGCAACGGGTATTGAGCCGGGTACGTCAGGGCCGCAAAGTATGCCGGCCCGAAACTGGTTGCCGAGCCTTCGAAGACGATGCGTGTCTGCAGCAGTTCGCGCTGGATGGTGTTGATGGCCGCCTGACCGTACACCGGCAGGTCGTTGTGCTCCTCCAGAAAGAGGCTCGTCTTCACAGTGTCCTCGAGCAGTGAGTACGAAATGATGAAAACGATTGAGAAGATCGCCGTGACGACGATCATCTCCATCAGCGTGATGCCACGCTGGCGTACCCGTTTCTGGCTCGTCGTCATCGTCGTCTACCTCTGGAAGAACGCCCGGTACTGGTGGTAAGAATAGTGTAACGGCCAGCCCTGACGGTACCCCTCGACACGGATCAGATAATTGCCCTGCGGGAACGTAGCCGCCGGCGTGTTCCAGGTCGTGGAGACGCTGGTGGTCGTGGCGGAGATCGCCTGAGAGATCTCATGCGCCGCGTCGGGCTTGGTGCCGGGAGTGGCGGGTGTGTTGTCGAGAATGTATTTCCAGCCGGTTGGATTGCCGTTTTTCGCGTCGGGGAAGCCGTTACTCGGGCTGTAGATGACCGCGTACTTCATGGTCAGGGTCTCTTTCCAGTTCACGTACGAGGCCGAGGTGGTGTAGTTCAGGCCATCCCAACGCACCCAGGTCGTATCCCAGCCTACGGTGATCGAGCTCTTCTGCTTGAGATCAGTGTTGATATTCGGATTCGTAATGATGACGCGCGGCAACTGGCGGACGTGCTTCGCCGTCGGCGTCGCGGTGGCGTCCGTGTAGAGACCGCCGTTCAGGTAGCTCTGGATCAGAGTCAGGAACGACCACTTGGCGATGAAGGTCGTGCCGGCCACTCCGGTGGGTGAAAGCCCGTTGACGGCGATGAACGCTGGGTCATTGGTACCGGAGTCGATCAGACCCACCAGCGCACTCCCCTGCGCCGGCGCTCCCGAATGTGTGTAATACGTGTTGAGAATCTTTGTCACATACGCGTTCGGATAGTCGCCTGACTGCAGGAAGTTCTCCGGGTTCATTCCCGCCGAGTTGTAGTTGATGTCGAACGGACGAGCATTGTCGATCGTGTCCGGCACCGGGAGAGAGTAGTTGTTGGCGATGTCCGTACCGGCCGCGGCGATGGTGGCCTGGTCTCCGTCCTTGTACTCGTGATGGAACGTAGACCCTGCGCTGCCGGTCCAGAACAGCGTGGTGCTTCCGGCCGCATTCGTGCGCCGCACGGAATCGGTCAGAGTGGTGGAAGTGAACGGCGGGAACTTGCTCCGGATGTCCCGGACGAAGAAATTCGAGCCTATGCCGGTCGGGATGTTCCCGGTGGCGAGCCAGCCCGTAGCACCTGCGTAGGCGGAGTCAGGATAGAGCTCGCCGAGCCATGGTTTGGACCACCAGCGGGTGTCGGGGATGGGGGCCACGGCGGGGTTTGCCCGGATCAATTTGACCCTGCCCGTGATCGAGTTTTCGTACTGAGTGCCGGTGGATCCTGTGAACGGTTTGGTCGAGACCGGGACGCTGTTCGGGAAGCCGTTCGCGGAGTCGTAACCGATCTCGTTACCGATGCCGATGTAGTAGTAGGAGAACCCGGTCATCGTCGTCCAGATGGCATTCGCGCGGATCAGCGACGAGCGCAGCATCTGGAAAAGGCGGTGGACGTCGATCTCCAGAGAACCGGAGCCGGTATCCCAACCGGCATCGGCCGGATTGCCATTGTTGTTGATGCCGTATTGCTGCGCACCGACTGTGTAGACCCATCCCGGCCAGCCGGCGGTCTTACCAACGGTGCCGTCGAAGCCGATCGTTGGTCCGGCCGTCGGGGTGGCAGCCAGATCGATCTGTACTGAAGAACCGGCTCGTCCTCTCGACGTGATGCGAACTCGCCTGCTCACAACGTCAGCGACAGCGACGCCCGCAAAGGTGGCGTTGGCATTGAGAGTTGTGACCACAGTGTTCGCGGTCAGGGTGCCGTCAGGCAGCGTGACGACGTTGGTCGCGCCACCATCGATCTTTACGCCGAGCTTGTTGTTCTTGCCCACACCGCTGCTCGTGATGACGTACGTCTCGACATTGCTGCTCGTGATCTCGGCCGAGGAGCCTCGGTTGTGCGAGAGCGGAAGGGCCGGATCGTCTTCCATGTCATCGAAATATCGGTTGTAGCCCATGCCGAGGGTGCTTTCATAGCCACCGATGGGCACGGGCCCGACCGCTACCGGGGGGAAGGCATTCGCGAGATGTGGCCGTTTGAGATCCGCATAGGGGCAATCGCGCGGATCGCCGAGGACCTGGAAGCGTTCCGAAAGCGGCAGCTTCGGCGGCGTTCCCAGGGCGGTGTTGCCGTAGATGTAGTTGTTTGTGCCCCACCAGACAAAGGTGCGGGATTTGTTCTCGGGATCGACGGGAGTCGGATAAAGGTACCCGCTCGTCTCCTGATCACCGATGCGCGTTTCGACGGAGAGAACATCGCCGGTGGCGGCCGCCGCAGCGGGGAAGGCCGACGCCGGGATCTTGATGATCCAGCGGGCGGTGTTTTTCGGCCGCACCTGGGTCGAGGTCAGATCGGTCGAGAACTGGACGTTGCCGAGGGTCAGATCTTCCACCGGCGAAGGGATGTAGTCGAGACCGTACAGCCTGTCCTCGCCAGCCAATCCACGGCCCGTGGCATTTTCGGTCGGCGCCGTGAGCGGGGAGCCGTAGAGTTTGAGAACCGTATCCCCGGTCACGGCATCGACGGTGGACGTCCAAGCCATCTGGTTCGGCTTGCCAACCACAGGATATCCGGCGGCCGCAACCGGTGCGGTGTCGTAGGCGTCCGGACTGCCGCTGCCGTCACTGTCCACTCCCCCGTGAATTGCCTGAACGTTGCAGGTACTCGCGATCAGACAGCCGCCAGGGTTTGACGGAGCCCAGGAGTTCAGACCGCTGATGCGGATGGTCAGTGGCACCGGCATGATCGGCCCTGTTGCCGGTCTTGCCAGCGACGGATCGGCGAGATAGGTATAGACACGAAGCGTCACCATGCTGCCGCTCGCGTACACGAGCTGCTCCGGGTGTGTAACCGCGCGGACGTTGACCAGGTCAGGTGCCAGCGTCTGGCCGGGACTCTTGGCCGCGTCCGAGTAATTGCGGACCGGCGGGAACGGCATCAGCTCACCGTGAAGGTTGATGAGTAGCGCGTTCGTGTAGTTGCCCGGGTTCATGTACATGTCGTCCATCAACAGACGCCACGTCATCTCTTCAGTCTGCGGGGGAGTCTCGGCCTGGGCCGCTTTCAACCGAGCCTGGTAGAGCGCCAGCTCGTCGTAGTACCGCATGGAGTTGTTGTACTGGTCGGCGAGGGCGTAAGGATAGGGGTTGAGTGTGGCGTCGTAGCCGTTTGTCGGTTTCCCGTCGACACTGATCTTGCCGCGGAAGAAGAAATACGGGTAGTAGTAGTCATCGCCGCAGAGCCCACCAGAGATACACGAGGCCGGCATCTTTCCGGGATAGAAGTAGACTGAGTTGATATCGGCATACGAGTCGGAGGTGTTGTTGACGGCCGGCTCGTAAAGCAGGTTGCGCCCGTAGGAGAGTGCCGTGATCCAGTGGGTGCGGAAGATCAGTCCGGGGTTGCGCGCCTGCAGGTCATTGATGGCGTTCCGCACGAACGGGACGACATTCGACATGTAGACCCACCAACCCGGCACGTTCTCGATGGCCAGGGCATAGACGTCGTAGACCTGCGTCGGCGGCATGTTGTCGACGAGCGTCCGGACGATACTCGACACTTCCGCCAGGAGGATCTGGCCGCCGGGGGTGTTCTGAAACACTTTCACGTTCACGAGGCGGACGTCGTTCGCCTGCCCTGGGACTTTCTGGACGTTGATGCGGCGCTCATACATCCACGTATCGGGAGCGGCGATCAGGGTATTGCCGCTGATCACGTCATCTGGTTTCACCGTGACCGGAGTATCCAGCTCTCCGACCGTGGTCAGCAGCGTCCTGTTCGTGATGCCGTCATCGTAGGCGTCGAGGTCGATGATGGTGGATCCTGTATTCGTCTGCACGAGCGACTTGAGCTCTTCAAGCAGCGAGATCGCCTTTTCGGTGGCGAACTGCTTGTTCGAGGTCATCTTCGTGAGCTGGTGCGCATTGCTCATCACCGTGACCGTACCCAGCACCATCACGGATACGATGGCCAGACCGGCGAGCACCTCGATGAGGCTCATTCCGGACTGCCGTTTGCGGATCATTGTCATCGCTTTCCTCATGTCTATTTCCCGATCCAGTATTTGCTGCGGCTGAAGCGGTACTGCCCCATCTGCGAGTTGATCTGGGCGATCATGGACGGGTCGTAGTCGACCTCGGAGATGTCGCTGCCGCTATTGATGGCCACCGAGCCGGCACCTGAACTGTTCGCGGCCACGATGGCGCCGCTCACTGCCGTCGGCTCGTTGATGTTGATGTTGCCTGTGACGTAGAGGACGCCGTCCCACGAGGAGTTCGAATTAGAGGACACGGTGAGGTCACCCAGCACGACCATGATGCCGCTGCCCGTGAGCGGCCGGGTGACATCGAATACGGCGGAGTTGTTGATGACGATCAAACTCATCGACGGCAGGGTGGACGGGAGATCGCTGACTTTGGTCACGTTGACATCGGCGAGACCCTGCAGCTCCTGCGACGTGACTCCGAATACAGACGGTATGTCGTAAGCGGCGACGGAATTGTTCTTGATCTTCGCGGTCGTGCCAGTGACGATTCCGTTGTTCGTGACGCCCGAACCAGCGCCGGGCCGGCAGGAGATGCCGATGCCGGCACCTCCCTCGATCTTCGTCTTGGTGTCGATCTTGACGTTGTCGCAGTTCGCGCTGAAGAGGGCTGCACCGCCATCCGGAGGGTTGAAGGCCATCTTCTGAATCTCGGTACGGAACGTCTGCGACGAGAGGACCGTGTTCGGGCTCTGGTTGTAGTTGCTGTTGCTCGGATCGTTTTGCACCCAGATGTAACCGACTGACTCCAACTGCCATACCGTACCGGAGCCCGCGAGCCCTTTCCCTTTTTGCGCGGAGATGTCGACAACACCGGCGCCCGCAACGCTGACGCTGAACTTCCTGACCTCGTAGCGTCCCATCAAGTGCATCGGGCCACTCACCTGGTACGTCCGGACGATGCCGATGCTCGCGTCGTCCGTGTCGTTGATTGGATTCGGCGTCGCAGACAGGTTGAGGATTGGCGCAAAGGTCTTCACCGGCTGTGTGGTCTGCCGCCGGAACCAGGAGAGCGCATCGACCAGCCCGGCTTGTGAGGCGTTCGCGGCTTGACCCTGATAGGTCAGCTGCCGCCCAACCAGCCGGTTGCCCAACTGCACCTGTGTGATCATGGTCAGCAGCATCAGCAGAACCAGCGAGACGATGATCGTCGCCGCTATGACTGCCTGCCCTGACTCACCACTGCGTCGCTTCATGCGTCCTCCATCCACCATCTGTGCTCAGACGTTATGAGCAATGGCTAAGCCACAAAGCAAGTTTCTATCAACTCGTTGATTACAAGTGTGTTCCGCGCATGCTGCCAATCGGAGCCGCTTCGCCCGTCGCTGGTTTCGTTACAAAATGTAACGACCAGGCAGTTGCTCCGGCACGATCTCGTCGGGCGGGAGCCCGGCGTCGGACACCTTCTCGTCGTCGAACTCGATCTCGGCCACAACTCCCCCTTCGTCGCGCGCGAGGAGCTGAATCGTTCCATGATGAAGAAGGATGATTTTCTTCGTCAGCGTCAGCCCCAGACCAAAACCCGACGATTTGCCGGACTGGAAGGGGACGAAAAGACGGACAGCAGGATCGAGGCCTGCGCCGTCGTCCTGGATAGTGATGCGCCTGCGAGGATGAACGGTTGTGGCGATCACGATCCGGCCTGTTCCTCCGCGCGCCTGGATCGACTCGACGGCGTTGCGTACGATGTTGTCCAGCGCTCGCGATAGCAGCGCGGCGTCACCTGCGATCGACACCTCGCCGCCGGTAATGTCGAAGGCGATCGACGGTGACAGAGGTGCGATCCGGGCCACGATGTCGCGCGCAAGCGCGGACAATTCGACCGGCTCTTTCCGTGCCGTCAGCGGACGGCCCAGGACGAGGAGACGCTCGACGGCATCGGAGAGCGCGAGCGCCTCCTGCTCCGCTTTCCGCAGCCGTTCGCTGCTCGATTCGTCGGTCACGCCGCGCCGCGCCAGGCGCAGATAGCCCAGGATGGCCGCCAGCGAGTTCCGGAACTCGTGCGCGATTCCCCCCGACATCTCGCCGAGGTCGGCCAGCGCCTGCATGTCCCTCACACGCTGCTCGAGCTTGCGGACATCGGTGAGGTCGGCGAAAAGAGCAAGCATGCCGAGGTAACGCCCCTCCTGGTCGAGCAGAGGAACAGTCGAGACTCCGATGTGAGTTGGATCCGTGCCGCCGCTGGTCACCTCGCGCCGCTGCACGGCGATGCGCCGTTCGTGGGCCAGAGCGAGTGTGCGCGCAAACGACGACGTCCCGAGCGCTTCCTCGACCGTGCGGCCGGTCACCGGGGCGCCTGCAGGCAGTTCCAGGAGGTCGCAGGCGACCTGGTTGAGGTCGATGATGCGGCCGGCTTCGTCGAGTGCGATGAAGCCGGAGGTGAGGCTGCGCACCAGCGTACCGGTCAGCCGCGCCAGCTCGTCGGCACGCTCCTTCTCCTGGAGGTGAAGCCGTTTCAATTCGTTCTCGCGTTGCTTCAGCGTCTCCAGAGAGCTTCCGAACGTGTGCAGAAGGTACGACGTCCCCCCTTCGTTGCCCCCCGAGCCACCCCCCTCGGCCGGTGCGCGGCCACGGATGGCATCCTTCACGTAGATCGGGAGAAGAAGGATGGCGGCGATGCCCGCGACGATGCCGGCGATCATGGCCAGCCTCACCGTTCGCGAGATGTGTTGTAGTGCCCCCTCCTCGAAGTGGAGGATCACCAGCACACCACCTTCCGTCCGCGTCTCGGTGTGCGACTGCACTCCGGGCAGTGGAATCGTGCCGGAGCGAACGATGACGCCTTCACGATGTACTTCGATCGCTTCGACCCGGTACCGCTGCCGGAACACGTCGAGCGTGCCGAGGTCCATCCCGCGGCCGGCCGCGGCCCCTGTTGTGATCATGGCCGCACAGGCATCGCTGATCGCCGCTTCGCGCTCCCGCTCCGACCGCTGCGACACCACCCACAGCGCCGGCACAGTGCTCGCCAGAACAACCGCACCGACGGCAAATAGCGCCAGCAGCATCGATGAGACACCGAGCAGCGGCGCACGCGTACGCTGCGGTGGGGTGGTGGTGGACATCGGGTTAAGGATAGCGGTTGTGACCGGGGGTCGGGGGTCCGGAGTCGGGGATCGGAGCGGGCTCGGTGCGCGACGGTTGGCCATCTCCGACCCACCGACTCCCGACGTCGATCTATCTCACCACAAACCCGAGATACCACTCCGTCATGGCGTTACCGAAGAACAGGACGCCTAGAAAACCGATGCCGAGGAACACACCGAACGGCAGAGCTGCCCGCATCCCCTGTCCGCTGCGGATGGCCGCGGGCAGACCGATGAGCGTGCCGCTGACGGAGGCAAGCACCAGGACAGCGGGTACGGCACGCCATCCCGTCACCGCACCGATCATGGCCAGCATTTTCACGTCGCCGAGCCCCATCCCCTCGGCGCGGCGCACAAGCCAGTAGGCACCGATCAGCGCCAGGAGAATTGCCGCGCCGAGAAGTGCGCCGAAGAGCGAGTCCAGCAGCGAGCTCGCCAGCATCAGCGACGGATTCATGATGCCCAGGGCGAGTGCTCCTATCCCCATGCCGATCGCGATGCCCGGAATGTCGATGACATCGGGAAGGATCTGGATGTCGGCGTCGATGTAGATCAGCACGATCGTCATCGAAATGATCGCCGCGACCGCCACAAAGGCAACGCTCGGACCGGTGCGGAGAAACGTCGCCAGGTAGAACAACGCATTCGCCAGCTCCACCAGCGGATAACGCCAGGCGATACCCGCGCCGCACCCGCGGCAGCGTCCTCTCAACACGGCGAAACTGAGGATGGGAATGTTGTCGTACCACCGGATGGCCCTGTTGCAATGCGGGCAGTGACTGCCCGGAAAAACGATCGACTCCTCCCGCGGATAGCGGTGGATGACGACGTTGAGAAAGCTGCCGACGATCGCACCGATGGCAAAGGCGTAGAAGCCGAGGAGTTGCGTCACGTGAGGATTGTATGGTCGGTTGCCGGGTGGTGGTTGCTGGGTTGCTGGGTTGCTGGGTTGCTGGGGTTGCTGGGGTTGATTGGTCTCGGGGGTGCGCGGTCTCGCGGTGGTGTGGCGGGGATTCGGTTGGCGTTGCGAGTTTGTGAAGCAAACCGCGTGGGCACATACCTGTCATCCAGCTGTCATCCTGAGAGGGTGTGCAGAAATCAAGTTCACTGTCATCCTGAGGTTGCTGGCGCGACAGTGTAGGGCCGCCGCCCCGGCGGCCAACGGCCGTGAGGCCGTGTGTTTGCTTCGAACTATCGCGCCGCGTGCGGCGCTGGCCGCCGGGGCGGCGGCCCTACACTGTCGTGCCAGCTGCCTCAGGATGACAGGTGGGATGACAGGTATGCGGGTACGCGCTCTCATTCACCGGCGCGGGAGAATCCCAGCAAACTCAACCCACGCCATAATCACACTCCATGATCGAAGTTCATCGCGAGCTTCTTCTCGACGACGTTCGTCTGAATGCCTTTCGCGATGCGATCCGGCAGGTCGTTACTCCGGACAGCGTCGTCCTCGACATCGGCACCGGCTCGGGGATTCTGGCCTTCTTTGCCTGTGAGGCGGGCGCGAAGCGGGTGTTCGCCGTGGAAGCGAATCAAAGCGCCAACCTCGCCAGCTTTCTGGCGAGACACCTCGGCTATTCCGATCGGATGGAGGTGATCCACGCGCACTCCACAAAGGTCGAGCTGCCGGAACCGGCCACGCTACTCGTGACGGAGACGCTCGGCTCTTTCGGCTTCAACGAGAGGATCCTCAGCAGCGTCATCGATGCGCGCGCGCGTCTGCTTCGGCCAGGTGCGCTGATCATTCCCCAGCGCATCGACCTTTCCGTCGTTCCCGTCGAGGCACCGGCTGTCTACGACCGGCATATGGGATGGTGGAAGCGCGAGCGGTTTGGATTCGATCTCTCACCGCTGGCCGTCTTCGCCTCCAACGTCATCTATGTCGCCGGCATCGATACCGACTCGTACCTCGCGCCACCAGCGGCCTTGATCGCGGCCGATCTCACCACCATACCCAGCGCCGAGGTTTCGGGTCACGCGCACTTCGACGCCGCGCGGGCCGGCCTGCTGTGCGGATTTGCCGGCTGGTTTCGTGCCACGCTCGCTCCTGGCATCGAGTTGTCCAACGAGCAGAGAGGTCCTATCGGCTGGAACCACGTATTTCTGCCGCTGGAATCGCCGTTGGCTGTGGAGTCAGGAACGCCCATCGACATCGAGCTGGAAACCTCGGACGGATGGTCGTGGCGTTGGAAGGGACGGATCGGTTCTACACCGTTCGATCAGATGACGTTGTTGTCAGCGCCGCCTGGAGAGTAGTCAGACGCCCCCTCTTTACGGACTCTCAATGTCCAACCGTCCGCGTCGCGTGAGTCGCCAGGTTTCTGGGTTACGAGGTTCGGGGTTACGAGGTCTCGCCGTATGGATTCAAACTACCACCGCGGCAACCCAACCCAGCAACACAAACGCGACCCCCGCCCAAACCCACATCGGATACACTCCGCCGTCGCGCCGAAAGGCCAGAGGGAGAATATGGCTTGACCGAGGGTCCGGCGTCCACACATCAAAAACGCGAAGAGCCGACCGGCCGCCGCCTTCTGTCGCTCTCGCTGCTCGCCCTCGGCATCGTCTACGGGGACATCGGCACCAGCCCGCTATACGCGATGCGGGAGTGCTTCTACGGCTCGCATCCCGTCGCGTTGACGCCGCAGAACGTCCTCGGCGTTCTCTCGCTCATCTTCTGGTCGCTGGTCATCGTGGTGATGATCAAGTACCACGTCTACGTACTGCGGTTCGACAACCGCGGCGAAGGCGGCATCCTTGCCTTGATGGGGCTCGTCGGCCTGGACAAGTCGCGGCGCGCGGCCGTGCGCTCGACTCTGATCGTCCTCGGCGTCTTCGGTGCGGCGCTCCTCTACGGAGACGGCATGATCACGCCGGCCATCTCCGTCCTCAGCGCCGTCGAAGGTCTGGAGATCGCCACACCGTTTTTCAAACCATACGTCATTCCGCTGACGATCATCATCCTCATCCTGCTCTTCTTCTTTCAGCGGCGCGGAACAGCCGGCGTGGGTGCCGTCTTCGGGCCGATCATGCTGATCTGGTTCTCGACGCTGGCCCTGATGGGAATCCGCGGAATCCTCTGGGAGCCGAAGGTGCTCTTCGCGCTGAATCCGATGTACGCGTTTCGATTCTTCGCCGCGAACGGCATGCAGGGCTTCCTCGTTCTCGGTGCCGTCTTCCTCGTCACGACCGGCGGCGAAGCGCTCTACGCGGACCTCGGGCACTTCGGGGAGAAACCGATCCAGGTCGACTGGTTCAGCATCGTCGGACCGTCGCTGGTCCTCCACTATTTCGGCCAGGGCGCGTTGCTGATCCGGCAGCCGGCTGCCGCGCATAACCCCTTCTACCTGCTCGCGCCGAAGTGGGCGCTCTACCCGCTGGTCGCTCTGGCCACGATGGCCACTGTCATCGCATCACAAGCCATCATCTCCGGCGTTTTCTCTCTGACGCGGCAAGCCATCCAGCTCGGCTACCTGCCGCGGATGGAGATCATCCACACATCGCGCGCGGAGATCGGACAGGTCTACATCCCTTCGGTGAACTGGGCCCTGATGTTTGCCACCATCGCGCTCGTGATCGGTTTTCGAAGCTCGACAAACCTGGCCGGCGCGTACGGTGTCGCCGTCAGCACGACCATGATCATCACCACGGTTCTTGCCTACGTCGTAGCGCGCGATCTTCTCGGATGGAGCGTGCTGCTGGCGGGGACGATCACCGCGGCGTTCCTCTTCGGCGATCTTGCATTCCTCGGCGCCAATCTCTTCAAGGTCGCCGACGGCGGCTGGTTTCCGCTGCTCGTGGCCACCGTCGTCTTCATCATCATGACCACATGGCGCAAGGGCAGGCAGATTCTCAATGAACGGCTTCGCGAGGGATCGCTCTCACCCGAGGACTTCGTGAAATCTCTGCGCGGACATCCTCCCGTGCGCGTGCCCGGCACCGCGGTCTTCATGAACCGATACGGCGACGTGATTCCCCCGGCACTCCTTCACAGCCTCAAGCACTACAAGGCCTTGCACAAGCAGGTGATGCTCCTCACCGTGATTACCGAGGAAGTCTCACACCTCGGCGAAGGGGAGCGTTTGCAGATCGAAGACCTCGGCGAAGGCATCTTCCGCATCGCCTGCCGCTTCGGCTACATGGAGGAGCCGGACATCCCCGCCCTCCTCGAGCGCATCAGCCAGGAACGTCACCTCGACATCCCCGCGATGGACACGACGTACTTCCTTGGACGCGAGACGCTGATCGTCACCTCTCGCCCGAGCGGCATGGCCACCTGGCGCGAGAAGATCTTCGCCTCCATGATGCGCAACGCCGAAAGCGCCGCCCGCTTCTTCCGGCTCCCACCGAATCGGGTCGTGGAGTTGGGCGCGCAGATCGAGTTCTAGACGGCGCATTCGGGTTTCTCTGAACCGTGATTGCTAAACGTGTGTGTGAAGCGAAGCCATGGCCAGGCCGGGCGCCGTCTTCTTCGAGATTTTGTCTTTCCCAATAATGTTGTTGAGGCACCAAGTATGACCTCGGCGGTGTAGGGCTTGGAGAGCACATGCTGGACGGTTGCGTTTGCCGCTTTCGCTGTCTTAGCCGTTGTATTGTGTCCGCCATCCCGCGCGGCGGCCGGCTCACTTCTTACGTTGATGTGGTGGCAGCGATAGCCGGCGTCATTCTTCCCAACTGATCGGCAGATCCTTCGCCACGCGGACGTGGTACTCCTTCCCTTCGATGAGGAAGCGGACGATCGCCGTCGGTACTTTCTCACCGTCGGCGACCTTGGAGTCGAGCACGCTGTAGTCGCCGATCTGACGGTAGAGTCCCTTCTCCATCCGCCACTTGTCGAAGGTGCCGGATGCGATCGACATCTCGGTGTTGTCGAGGACTTTCTTGTTCTTGTACCAGAAGGTGACCGCGAACTGCGAGGTCTTCTCCGAATGCATTTCGCTCAGCACCCGGTTGACGCGCGCGAACGCGATCTTGTCGTAGCTCGGTCCGGATGCCATGTACAGCAGGCCCGCCACTGCCAGGATGATGACGATCCAGCCGGCACCCGGCAGCCGCTTGAAGAACGAGTCTTTCTGCATCGACACCGGTGCATCGCTCTTCGCGACGATGCCCATGGCCGTGACCGCGGAATCCCTCGCATGAATGTCGCGAGCGAGAGCGGCAGGACTCTTCGGCGCCTCCCCTTCACCAACCTGAAGGTCGTATTGATCCGCGTTCACACGCCGCAGAACGTACGGCCAGCCTCCAACATTGATCGTCCGCGCCGGCTCATCGGGCCCCATCGGTTTGGCCGCGACCCGGCCGTTCACCCGGATGGCGTCCTTGCCGCTCTCCCCGCGCTCGACGCTGACGACGTAGTCCTGCCCGTCGACTTCGACATCCCATTGGCCAAGCTGCATGACTACCCTCACTCTCTACCTGATGGATTGTAGTCGGATCGCTGGGAGAAGAGAGAAGGCAGAAAGCCTTCGGGCGGGCCTAGCCCTTTGCGCTCTTACTTGAAGAGCCCCGCCCCGCTAAGGATGATGAAGAGGAGCAACAGCGAGAAAAGGGAGCCCATGACGATGGCAAAGATTGCGCGCCCCATCCCATGTTTCTCCGGATGGCGGCGGAGATCGCGGATGGCCAATATGCCGAACAGCAGCGCGAACGGAGCGGGCAGGATGACGATCGCGAAGAGCCCGAGGTAGCCGGCGGCGATGGCCAGCCCGGAGCGTCCCACCGGAAGGAGCACGCGCATCATCCGGTCGTTTCCGTCCGACCTCGCCGGCGCCGGCTCGACATGACCCACGAGCTCCGGGATCTGCCCAGCCACCACCCACTCGCTCGACTCTTCCCTCCGCACGAAGTTCGTGCCCTTCAGCCGCCCCGCATCCGCCAACGACAGCAGTTGGGCATCTGAGAGCGGCCCAAGCACCTTGCCTTCCGTTCGTGCAAACCATGTCATCCACCACATACCTGTCATCCTGAGGCTGCCGCAGAGGCTAGGGCGTTGCCCGCAACCAGGACGTGTGTTGCATGAACCGGGGGGCCCCCCTCCCAAAGCGGTGGCTGGGCGCCACCGCACTCCAAAGCGCGCCTCCGGCGCGCGAAAACCTGCGCAGAGGTGGCGAGGATTGTCCACATCATTTCGCGCGAAGCGCTTTGGAGTGCGGTGGCGCCAGCCACCGCTTTGGGAGGGGGGTGGAGTACGACATACTCGCAACGTCCTTGAGAATCACCGCTCCGGTTGGATTTCTGCACACCCTCTGAG
>JBBRNB010000101.1:0-25656 GCA_038230535.1 Thermoanaerobaculia bacterium | reverse complement strand
CATGAACCTCGCTCTTTGATCCGTCACACTCGTCGCCTTCCAGGGCATCGTCGGTCTTCCTCGACGCCCCTGAACCGGCTCCCGACTGTTACCTATGTTCCCGGGCCGATCTGTTACCTATGTATCAGGTCTGTACAGGCACCTTCTCCCCTCTGCGGAGGGGAGAAGGCGATCGATTGTAAGTTGCTGTCCTTAATGTACATTCACTTCGATGCCCTCTCCCCACGAAATGGGGAGAGGGAGACACGGACCCTGAGCGCAGCGAAGGGATAGTGCGGGTGAGGGCTAACGTTAAGGCCATCGTCGCGGGCCAGCAGGCGGGACGCTGGCGTTCCAGGGTGGTGTAACCTCTCCTCAGCCCCTATGTCCCGCTTCCCTTCCTGGCATTTCCGCTCCATGGACCTCGGCGAAGTGCAGGTCGATCCGGTTCATGATGAGTTCTTCAAGGCGCAGGATCTGGCCGATGCGCTCGTGCGGGAGTCGATTCAGAACTCGCTCGATGCCCGCCTTCCGCGCAGCAGGTCGCCGGTGCGGGTTCGATTCCGGTTCGCGTCGGGGGCGCAGGCGCTTCCCGCCGAGGGGGTGAGGGAGTATTTCGGGGGGCTGGAGGCGCATCTTCGGGCGGCGGCGAGAACCATTCATACCGTTCTGCCGCGGGACGATGAGAGCGTTCCGTATCTGTTGATCGAGGACTATGGGACTCGTGGACTCACAGGCGACCCGCACGTCGATCCCGAGATCGATGCTCCCGGCGAGGATTTGAAGAACGACTTCTTCTACTTCTGGCGGAACGTCGGACGCTCCAGCAAAGGAGACGTCGACCGCGGGCGGTGGGGGCTCGGGAAGGCCGTGTTCACCGTGGCGTCGCGCAGCCGCACCATCTTCGGCATCACCCGCCGGTTCGACGACAACCGGGCGCTGCTCCTCGGGCAGTCGGTGCTGAAGACTCATGTGCTCGACGGCCAGCGGATCTATCCCTACGGTTTTCTGGCGCGATTCGAGAAGCGCAATGGGTTGCCGCTTCCGATCGAGGACCCGATCCTGCTGGCGCGGTTCGCCGACGACTTCGGCGTCGATCGCGGCGAGCCGGGGCTTTCCATCGTGGTCCCTTACTTCCGCGACGACGAGCTGTCGCTCGACCGCATCACGGCCTCGGTGGTGGAGCAGTATTTCTACCCGATCCTGCGCGGCGATCTGATCGTCGACGTCGTCGACGGTGTTCATAGCCGGAGAATCGACAGCGAGACAATCGACAGCCTCTCCACGGCTGACAACGTAGCCAGGCTCTGCGCGCTGACGCGATGGTCACTGGCTCAAAAGGATGATGCCCGCATCGTCCTGCCGGAGCGCGGCCCTGCCGCGCCGAAGTGGGATGAGAACATCCTCGACGCGTCGCAGCTCGCGGCTCTGCGCGAACAGTTCGCGAACGGTCAGCGGCTGGCCTTCCGCGTACCGATTCTGGTCAAGCGCAAACGCGTCCGCGCGGCAAGCTCCTGGTTCGATGTCTACCTGGAACACGATGACGCGCTGCGGAAAGGGGAGCATCACTTCATCCGCCGCGGCATCACCATTCCGGATGTGCGCACCACCGGCGATAAGGCGGCGCGGGCGCTCATCGTCATCGACGATCAGCCTCTCTCCACGTTCCTCGGCGACGCCGAGAACCCGGCGCATGCGGACTGGTCCGAGCGCGCCGACAAGATCCGCACGCTCTACGACCACGGCGCGTGGACGCTTCGTTTCGTGAAGAACAGCGCGGCCTTTCTGGCGTCGCTGCTGGCCCGGCCAGCCGAGGGGCGCGTCCGCGATTTCCTGGCCGACCTCTTTTCGATCGAGGTACCGGCGGAATCGCTGCGCGACGACGCCAGCAGGCCAATTCCTGCTCACGCCGGCGACGGCGACGGCGAATCGAGGGAGTCCACTGCTTCCGGTACCGCCGCGGGATCGAGCGGCGTCACGATCGCCCGGATCGCCGGAGGCTTCACCATCAAGTCGTCGGACGGGACCATCGGTCATCCGCTGCGCGGCGAGATCGCGTATCGCGTTCGCGCAGGCAATCCTTTCCGCAAGCACAGCCCGTTCGACTTCGACCTGATGTCGGACGGCGGCATTACCGTGCAGGCGGATGGCGTGCGGCTGCGTCCGACCTCGGTCAACGCGTTCGAGCTGGTCCCCTCCGCGTCAAAGTTCCAGCTCTCCATGAAAGGATTCGATCCGCGGCGCGACCTCGTGGTCCGCGTGCTGGATGCCGGCGATGCTGCGGAAACTGAACTTCACTGAGCGCGCGAAGATCCCGCGCACAAACGTGCGCGTGACGCTGCGGCGCGACGAAGACGGCACGCTGGTGTTCGATCCGCGCCTCTCGTTCGACGGCATCGGCGTGGCCCCATCTACGCGCGTCTTCATCGAGGCCTACTACCGTACGTCGTTCATGCGATTCGACTGTGGCTCGGTCGAGCACTTCGCGCCGCCGCCTGACCGCCGCCTGACCGATATCGACAGCAGCGGCGTGGTCCGTTTCCGGGTGAAGCTCGTCGATAACGAAGGGAACGAGCATCGCGTCGTGGCCGTGGCGGACAACATCGTCGTCTCGGAGGAGAAACCAGAGACCGCCGGACGGATGCCGCTGCTCCCGGTGAATTTCACCGACACTCTCGGCCAGCAGGCGTGGAGGATCGCGTTCGAACCGAACGGACCGGTGCTCGAACTAAACAACCGCATCGACGGCATCAAAGACGTTGCGAAGAGCGACGCAGTGTTCTTCGCGCTCGTCTATCCGGCCGCCGTGCGGCAGGTGCTTACGCAGATCCTGCTCGTCGAGACCCAGGAGCCATCCGAGGAGGGAGACGAGTGGTGGAACCATTGGCTGCGATGGGCCGGGCGGTTCTCCGGCACTCCGTTGCCGAATGACGCTGACGAGTCACCATTCTGGATCGATGAGGTGGTCGAAGGGTTCTGCAATCAGCAGAAACTCATCGATCGATGGCGCACAGTGCGGAGTGAAGGCGGATGACGAAGCTCCGCAGCCTCAACAAGAGAGGGATCGACGAGTTCCGTGGATTCCTGCAGCGCATCCGCGATGGCGAGGAGTTTCAGGCCAATCCAGCCATCCTCTACATCGACGACTATTCGACACGGCTTCCACGCGCGATCGAGGTTGCGCCGCGGAAGTTCGCCAGCAAGTTCGCCGCGGCCGAGTATCTTGAGGGCGTCCTGTCGGACATGCCTGCACCGGCTGAGGACGCCGGTCTCTGGAGCTGGCTGGCACTCTTCTACTTCGACCAGCTCTCGCCCGTCGACGCCGAGGGAAACCGCCGTCCGCGCGAGGACTATCACTACATTCCCTCGACCGAGAGCGGCTTCCGAAGTGGCCGGCACCTTCTGGCCGGTCCTTACAAGCTCTTGACGATGCATCGGCAGAACGCGCGGCTGCTCCTTCATCCGCCTGTTCACCAGCACGGCAACTTCATCTATGACCTCGGCTTCCGGCGCGACCTCATCACGAACCGCGGGCTCATCGAAGCGATCGACCTGCTGTACTGGGACACGAAGCGCAAACGCCCCAAACGCGGCGCGACGACGCCCAGCCGTCCCGGCAACCTTCGCCGCCTGATCGCCGTCATCCAGCAACTCGACTTCAACTACGACCTCTACGGCATGCGCGCCGGCGAGATCCTGCAACTCCTCCCTCCCGAGTTCGACGCATGGCAGCCACCGCCGCTACTCACACGGAGCGATGCGCGGGAGACAGCACGGCTGCACGCAACGTGATGGCGTGTACGCGTCGTGTAGGGCCGCCGCCTCGGCGGCCGTGTTCGGGCGAGATTTGGCCGCCGAGGGCGGCGGCACTACACGATGCTCTGGACTGCTAACTTGGCCTTATGTCCCGAACTCCGGACGCAGCTCGGCGACGCTTCGGATAACGTCCGCAAAACCGGCCAATTTTGGGAGGTGGTTCGCACGTGGAGTTTCGAGATGAGGCGTCCGCATTCCTCCGTCACTGCCGGTCGATCCGGAAGCTCTCGGAGCACACATCCCGAGCCTACGAGCTCGATCTCAACCGCTTTTCGGAGTTTCTCGGCAAGCGCGCGGCCGTCGCCGCCTGCGACCGCACCGTGATCCACAACTACGTCCGCCACCTCTTCGATGTGCGGACATTGAAGGAGTCGTCCGTGAAGCGCCACCTGGCGACGCTTCGCTCCTTCTTCCACTGGCTCGAGGAGGAGGGGCGGGGGATTGATGACCCGTTTCGAGGGGCGCGGATACGGATACGGATGCCCAAGCGTCTCCCGCGCGTGATCGCGAGGTCTGACCTGCGACTCCTCCTGCGTCACGAGGAGTCTCTCACCTTCGCCGGCCTGACCGCGTACATCGCGACGGAACTTCTCTTTGCCACCGGCATGCGCGTCAGCGAACTGGCCTCGCTGCTCGACGCCGCCGTCGAGGTCGAGGAAGGGACGATCACTATCATAGGCAAAGGCAACCGCCAGCGACGTGTGTTCGTCCCCGACGAGATCAAGTCGCTCCTGCGCGATTATCGTATCGCCCGCGATCGCAGCCCGGTCACTGCCGAGACTTTCCTGGTGAACTCCCGCGGCGCCGCGGCATCGCCCCAGATGATCCGCCGCCTCATCCGCCTCCATGGCGAGCGCAGCTCCGTGCGCGGCCGGGTGACGCCGCACATGTTCCGCCACTCCGTTGCCACCTACCTTCTCGAGGAGGGTGTCGACATCCGCTACGTGCAACGCCTTCTCGGCCACCGCAGCATCTCCACGACGGAGATCTACACCCACGTCGCCGATTCCGCTCTGAAGGTGAGGATCACGGAACGGCACCCGAGAAGGGGGATCGTCAGCTCGCGTTGATGTCACCGAACGCGGCAGGCCTTTGTTGTCTGGAAGAGTTGCCGCTATAACCGGGATCTGGCCGGAGGTATTGCTCCGTGACACCTCCCGGCAAAGCGCGTATGGTAAGTCCTCGTCGAGGAGACTTCCTCGGCTCTTCAGTCCTTCTGAACTAAGTCAGATTCTCTGGACTCACCCCTCTTAGCCTCCCATCTCTCGAAGCACGGCAACCGGCGAAGCCTCCACATCAGGGGCGCGACTCTTGCTGCAACCGACGAGAGAACGCCGGCTCCGGCCGGTCAGGAGCTCCAAATGAAACTGTATGTGGGAAATCTATCGAAGCAGGTCACCGATGCGCAGCTCAACGACCTGGCTGTGCCGTACGGAAAACTCGTCTCAGCCAACGTCGCCACCGAGCGAAAAGGCGGCGAGTCGAAGGGCTTCGGGTTCCTCGACTACAGCAATGACGACGAGGCCCGCGCTGCCATTACCGGCCTCGACGGCCGCGACGTCAACGGTCAGGCGCTGAAGGTCAACGAAGCCAAGCCGAAAAAAGAGCAGACGGACGCTGCTCCGAACCGCAACTGATCGAAACCTGGAGTGCGGCGGTTCCCGCCGCACTCCAACCCGCGGAAAGGAGACTCGTCATGATGATTTGGCTAACGATTGCTGCTCTTGCTGCCGTTGCTGTTCTTGGCTGGAATCTCATTCGCCGGCTCAGATCCGATGGGATCGTAAAGCTCAACGACATGCGCCGCGCCACGTCGCGCATGGTCAGCCGTGGCGAGTTCGTCGATGGAAACCGGCATCTCGCGGTCGCGCTGGCTGTGAATGATTCGACGTTCTTCTACGAAAACGCCGGCATGAAAGCGTCGGTCGACCTCCAGTGGGTACGCGAAATCGAATACGACACGGAGCTGGCCACCGGCCTGGCCGTCGTCGGTGGCAAGGTCCTGCGTCTGCGCTCCCTGAGCCAGACCTTCGAGTTCGTGCTCCCGAATGATGTCGTAGCGCGCTGGCACATGATGCTGCCGCCGCGCGGCGCGATGGTGGCCGCGCGGTGAACATGGCAGTGTCAGACCGCGGACCTTCCAGGCTCTTCGACCAGACCCTCTTCGGTACGGCAGAGCAAGCGGTCGATTTCATCGGCAACATCCTCGAATCCTCGACCGAATACTCGATCATCGCCAAGGATCTCGACGGCACGATCCTCGTGTGGAATGAAGGAGCACGCAGGCTTTACGGCTACGAACCCGAGGAGGTGGTCGGGAAGGTCAACGCCAGCGTACTGCACACGCCGGAAGACGTCGCGGCGGGCAGGCCGGGGCAAATGCTCGAGGCAACGCTGCTGAATGGCCGATGGGAGGGAACCATTGCCCGCCGCCGGAAAAACGGCAGCCAGTTCATGGCTCGCGTGGTCGTAACGCCCCGGCGCGATGGGGCCGGAACACCCGTTGGGTTCCTGCTCATCTCGAGAAACATTTCGAACGTCGAGGAGGAACGCGAGCGCCTGTTCAATCTTTCCATCGACATGTTGTGCGTAGCCGGTTTCGACGGTTTCCTGAAACAGATCAATCCCGCGTGGACGAAAACACTGGGATGGACTGAACAGGAAATGCTCGACACGCCGTTTCTTGATCTCGTCCACCCCGACGACAGGGAACGAACGGTATCTGTCTTGAGCACACTGGCCGAGTCCAGGCCGGTGTTCGGTTTCGAGAATCGGTATCGCTGCGCGGATGGCACGTACCGGTGGTTATCCTGGAACAGTTTTTCTCTACCCGAACGAGACACGATCTTTGCGATCACGCGCGATGTGACGGAGCAGAGGCAAGCCGGGCAGCGGTTGGAGGAGAGCGAGCGCCGGTTCCGCGAAATGCTCGACAACCTCGAGCTGGTCGCAGTGATGCTCGACTGCGACGCAAGCATCACCTATTGCAATGACTACTTTCTTCGTCTGACGGGATGGCAACGGACGGATGTAATCGGAAAGGATTGGTCTCAGCTCTTCACGGTGCCCGAGATGACCAGCACCTTCCGGGAGACGTTCTCATCAATGCTCACCCACAGCCAGGAAGTGCTCGGGCATCGAATGAACGAGATCGTCACGCGATCCGGCGAGAGACGGCTGATACGCTGGAACAACTCTGTCTTGCGCTCGATCTCCGGTGAAGTGACCGGCGCGGCCAGCATCGGCGAAGACATCACCAGCCGCACGCTCGCCGAGCGCGAGTTGCGCAGCAGTGAAGAACAGTTGCGGTTCATCGTCCGCGCTTCCAACGATGGAATCTGGGAGCGAGACATCAAAACCGGTGAGATGGACTTTTCGGATCGGGCCTTCTCGATGCTGGGTTATACGAGGGAAACGTTCCACCCGACGCTCGAAACACTCTTTGCGATCGTCCATCCGGACGATGCCGGCACTTTCATGAACGCTCTCACCAGTCAATTCGAAAAGGAAGATCCGTATCAGATCAG
The DNA here is from genome assembly GCA_038230535.1 of Thermoanaerobaculia bacterium. GTDB lineage: Bacteria > Acidobacteriota > Thermoanaerobaculia > Gp7-AA8 > Gp7-AA8 > JADGNZ01. Next base: position 18,334 of record JBBRNB010000101.1, on the reverse strand, counting down.
ATTGCGTGTGCGCCATGCCAACGGCTCTTACCTGCCATTCCTCGCTCGCGGTCAACTGCAGCCGGAAACGGGACGAGTGCTCGGCGTTTTCACTGATCTGTCGATTGTGGAGCGGACCGAGGAGACGCTGCGAGAACAGGCAGTGTTACTCGCCGACGCGCAACGGATCGGACGCATGGGCAGTTGGAGCATGGACCTGCACACCGGCCGCCTGGTCTGGTCCGAGGCGACCTGTGCCTTGTTCGGGGTCACACCGGCGGAGTTCGAGGGGACATTCGAATACTTCCGCAGCTTCATCCTGACTGAGGATTTGCCATCCTATGACGCCGCGAGTGACCGCGGTTCTCCATCCCAGCCGTTGTTTGAAGCCGAGTACCGCATCCGCCGGCCCGACGGCCAGGTGCGCTGGATGTATTCGCGCGGCGATTTCGCGTTCGACGCCGAGGGCATAGCCACCAGCCGGGTGGGCATGGTGATGGATATAACGGAGCAGAAGGCGGCGCGGGAGCAACTGGAGCAGAACGCGGCGCTGCTGCGCATCGCCGGCAAGGCCGCGCGCCTGGGCGGATGGACCATTGAGCTGCCCGGCCATAAGCTCACATGGTCCGATGAAAACTGCATCATCCACGACGTCCTGCCGGGTCAAACGCCGTCTTTGGATGAGGGCATCAACTACTACCTTCCCGAACATCGGGCCTTAGTGAGCCGTCATGTAGAGGAATGCGAGCAGAACGGCACTCCCTATGACTTCGAGCTTCCCATGATCACGGCCACGGGCCGGCAGATCTGGGCGCGCTCCATGGGCGAGGCCGTGCGCGATGCCGAGGGCAGAATCATCCGCCTGCAAGGGGCCTTTCAGGACATCTCGGATCGCAAAAAAGCGGAGCTGCTGCTTCAGGAAAGTGAAGAGCGCTATCGGCTCATGTTCGATCGAAATCCTCACTCGACGTGGGTCTACGATCTCGAGACGCTCCGTTTCCTGGCTGTCAATGAAGCCGCGGTTCGGCACTACGGCTATACACGCGACGAATTCCTGAGCATGGGCCTTGAAGATATCCGTCCCCCCCAGCAGGTGGCTGAAATGCTCCGCGTGGTACGAGATGAAGGGGAGAGTGCCACACCACGTGTATACGGGGTGTTCCAGCACCGGAAGAAGGATGGCACGCTGATCGACGTAGAAATCGCCAGCAGCGAGATCACATTCGCCGGATGTCCGGCAGGACTGGTCCTCGCGAACGATGTCACGGAACGGCGACTGATCGAACAGCAGCTCTTGCGGGCGCAGCGGATGGAGAGCCTCGGAACACTTGCTGGCGGCATCGCGCATGACCTGAACAATCTGTTATTGCCGATCCGCATGGGCGTGACCCTGCTCAAGTATCTCGAGCCGAGCGAGCCGAGTCTGCGGGCGATCAACAACATCGAGAGAAGCGTGACCCGCGGCACCGATCTCGTGAAACAGGTCTTGTTGTTCGCCCGCGGTGTCGAGGGAGCACGGACCGCTGTCGACGTCGCCGAAGTCGTGGCCGAAGTCTCGGCAATCATCGAGAGCACGTTCCCAAAGAACATCACGTTCGCGTTCAACATCTCCCGGACGCTCTCCACCGTACTCGGAGACGCAACCCAACTGAACCAGGTGTTGTTGAATCTCTGCGTAAACGCACGCGACGCATTGCCGAATGGCGGACAGATCGCGATTTCAGCCATAGATAGCGAGATCGACCGCCACTATGCCGAGACGCACGGCGGTACGGCGGCCGGGCAGTATGTCGTTCTCGAGGTGGCCGACAATGGCAGCGGGATGACCAAAGAGGTCATCGACCGCATTTTTGAGCCTTTCTTCACGACCAAGGACCTCGGCAAGGGAACCGGCCTTGGACTCGCCACCGTGCAGGGCATCGTGCGGAGCCACGGCGGCTTTATCGACATCATCAGCGAGGTTGGCAAGGGCAGCACATTCCGGGTCTGCCTGCCCGCGCATTCGGAACCGGTGACCGTCAGCACGAGCGAAGCGGAAATCGAGCGTCAGCCGCGCGGCAATGGCGAGTTGATTCTCGTCGTCGATGACGAGGCTTCGATTCTGGACATCACGAGGCAGACGCTCGAGAAATTCGGGTACTCCGTGCTGACAGCCGAACACGGCGCTCAAGCAATCGAGATCTATGCTCGTGATCAGGCCGGCATCGCCGCGGTGGTCACGGACATGATGATGCCCGTCATGGGCGGCGCCGCGCTCATCGAAGCATTGCGCCAACTCAATCCGGATCTGCCGATCATCGCGGTGAGCGGACAAACCGATCCTGAACAGACAGCTCGGATCACCGAGGCTGGAGCGATCACCTCCCTCGCCAAGCCATACAGCGCCGAGGTCATGTTACAGGCGGTCTTCGAAGCGCTTGGCGGGGCCACAGCAGCCGCGGAAGGTGGCGACGAGGAATGAGCCAGATTCAGGAGCTCGATCGGGTCTATCTCAGCCGCGTTGCAAGGGCACGCTGGATCGCCCTCGGATCGGCAGCGTACGTCATTCTGCTGGGAGGATCTGGGCTGGCGGGATGGTTGTGGATGGCACGGCGCCTCGTGCCAATTGGCCTGATGGCACCGGTCGTCGTCGGATGGGCGCAACTGACAGGCCAGCGCGCAGGCTCCTACGGAATAGAGGTCGGACTCGGACTGATGGTCATCACGATGATCGGAATCCTGATCGCGACGGTTCTGTCGACCGCGCGATCGATCGCTCCGATCGCGACAGGCGCATGGCCGAGCAGTTGTTTCGCGCGCAGCGCCTCGAGGTCTACATGCGCCACCAGGCAAGCATCGCCGCTGTGCTGAACGACATGAAGATGCCGGTGATGGATGGCGCTGGCCTGATTACGGCATTGCGCCGTATCAATCCGAAAGTGCCGATCATCCTGGCAAGTGGACCTGCCGAGTCTGACCAGATGGCACGAGTATCGAACGGCGGAGCGACAACCTTTCTATCCAAGCCGTACAGAGCCGAGGTCATGTTACAGGCGCTCGCCGAAGCGCTTGGCGCCGCGACTGCATCAGAGCAGACAAGAGCGTCTGTATGACTCGAAGGAAAAAGCTATGTCTGATGAAACAAGCATCCGCCGCGTGGCGATGCTCGGCAATCACCTGCCGCGTCATTGCGGTATCGCCACATTTACCACCCACCTGAGTGACGCCATCGCTGCGGCCGCGCCGACGCTGGACTGCTTCGTCCTGGCGATGAACGATGGCCGGCACCAGCACGCCTATCCCGGCCGCGTTCGCTTCGAACTGGCCGACAACGACATCGGCGCCTACACACGTGCCGCCGATTTCCTCAACGTGAATGCCGTCGATGTGATCTCCGTGCAGCATGAGTACGGCATCTTCGGAGGAAAGGCAGGCAGCCACCTGCTGACGATGCTTCGCGAGCTTCGCATGCCGATCGTGACGACGCTTCACACCATCCTCAGCGCACCGAATGCTCACCAGCGGCGCGTGATGGACGAGCTCACCGCGCTTTCCGACCGCCTGGTGGTCATGACCGAGGGGAGCGCAGAGATCCTCCGCGAAGTACACGGCGTCGCCGCACAGAAGATCGAAATGATTCCGCACGGCATCCCCAATGTGCCGTTCTACGGCAGCAAGGATCGCCTCGGCGTGGAAGGGCGGCCGTTGATTCTCACCTTCGGCCTGCTCTCGCCCGACAAGGGCATCGAGTACGTCATCGACGCGCTTCCAACGATCCTCTCTCATTATCCCGATGTGGTGTACCTCGTCCTCGGCGCGACCCATCCGCACATCATCGAGCGCAACGGCGAGACCTACCGGCTCATGCTCGAGGAACGCGCGAAACGGCTCGGTGTCGACGGAAATGTGATCTTCCACAACCGCTTCGTAAGCCAGGAAGAGCTCTGCGAGTTTCTCGCCGCGGCCGACATCTACATCACGCCCTATCTCAACCCCGAACAAATCACATCAGGCACTCTGGCCTATGCTCTTGGCGCAGGAAAGGCCGTGATTTCCACACCGTACCCGTACGCGAAAGAGCTGCTCTCTGACGGCCGCGGCATCCTTGTGCCGTGGAGGGATGCCTCAGCCATCGCATCGGAGATCGTCGGACTCCTCGACGACCCGGAGAAACGTATGAGCATGCGCCTTCGCGCCGCCGAGCATGGGCGGGCCATGCTGTGGCCTTCCGTCGCTCAGGCCTATCTACGGACTTTCGAGCAAGCCCGAGCCGAGCAGACCGATAGGCTACGCACGGCATTCCGAGCCAGCACCCTGGCAACCCGGCCGGCCGCGCTGCCGCAAGTCAACCTCGACCACGTTTCAGTCATGACAGACGACACCGGCATGCTGCAGCACGCCAGCTTCAACGTGCCGCGTTACGACGAAGGCTATTGCGTCGACGACAACGCTCGCGCGTTGCTGCTGATGACGCTCCTCGAAGACGCCGGTTCGAACGATCCGAGAATCGTGCGCATGCTGGCCACCCGCTATCTGGCCTTCATCAGCCATGCCTTCAACCGCCCGCTGGGACGATTCAGAAACTTCATGTCGCACTCCCGGCTTTGGCAGGAAGAACAGGGTTCCGAGGATAGTCACGGCCGCGCATTGTGGGCCCTTGGCACGGTGGTCGGACGCTCCTTCGATCCGGGACGGTACAGCCTGGCCGGGGCGCTCTTCCATGCCGCGCTCCCCGCGGTGTCGAGCTTCACCAGCCCGCGCGCCTGGGCATTTGCGCTCCTCGGCATCGAGCAGTATCTGCACGCATTCGAAGGCGATCGAAACGTACAGACGGCAGGCAGAGCCATCGCCGATCGCCTGCTCGGTATCTTTCGCCGGACAGATCAACGGGACTGGCCCTGGTTCGAAGACCGCGTCACCTACTGCAACGCTCGTCTGCCTCAGGCTCTGATCGCCACGGCCTCGTGGACCGGAGACACTGATATGGCCGCGACCGGTATTCGCTCCCTCGAATGGCTGACGACAATCCAACGGACCAACGACGGGTACTTCGCTCCCGTAGGAACGAATGGCTTCTTCGAACGAGGCATGACGGCAGCGGTATTCGACCAGCAGCCCGTCGAGGCCTGTGCCACAGTGTCCGCCTGCATGCACGCGTTTCGCACGACAGGCGATCATCGCTGGGTGGACCACGCACGCCGCGCGTTCACCTGGTTTCTCGGTCAGAACCAATTGCAACAGGCGCTCTATGACCCGCTGTCCGGCGGTTGCCGCGACGCTCTGCACGCCGATCGGGTGAACGAAAACGAGGGGGCTGAGTCGACCCTCTCTTTCCTTCTGGCGTTGATGGAGATGCGAGCGGACGAGGTGCGGCGGAATGCGACACAGATGCCGTTGACTGCGCCATCCGAGGCATTCGTGCCGGCCACCGAGGCACTCGTCCGATGACGGCCGGTCAGCGCTACGAGACCCTTTTTCACCGTTGCGAGAGTAACCCTATTCTGACGGCGGCGGACTGGCCGTACCCGGTTCACACGGTGTTCAACGCCGGCGCCACACTCCTTCGCGACGGAACCACGCTGCTCCTTTGCCGCGTCGAGGACCGCACCGGGCGCTCGCATCTCTGCGCGGCACGATCGGCCGACGGAGTGGGAGGCTGGACAATCGACGCTCACCCCACTCTCTCCTCCGACCCGGAGAACCATCCCGAGGAGCTATGGGGCGTCGAGGATCCCCGCATCACGTGGGTGCCGGAGCTGAACCGATACGCGGTTGCCTATACCGCGTTTGGAAAGGGAGGCCCAGGCGTATCGCTTGCCCTCACCGAGGATTTCATTCACTTCGAGCGATGCGGCCTGGTGATGCAACCGGACGACAAGGATGCCGCGCTTCTGCCGCACCGCATCGACGGCATGTTTGCCCTCGTGCATCGTCCTATCGCCGACTCCGGAGCCCATGTCTGGATTTCATACTCGCCCGACCTGCGAAGCTGGGGAGGTCACAAGATGATGCTTCTGGCCAGACGCGGCGGCTGGTGGGACGCCAACAAAGTCGGCCTATCCCCTCCACTCATCGAGACCGAGCGCGGATGGCTGATGCTCTACCACGGCGTCCGCTCGAACGCCGCCGGCAGCCTCTATCGGCTGGGCGTCGCGCTTTTCGACCTCGCTAATCCGGCGGAGCTGCTGCTCCGCGGTGACGAGTGGGTCTTCGGTCCGGAAAGGCCCTACGAGACCCACGGCGACGTCAATAACGTGACGTTCCCCTGTGGGTACACGGTCGGGCCGGATGGCGATACGCTGAACCTTTACTACGGAGCAGCGGACACCTGCATCGCGCTGGCTACCGGAAGCATTCGTGCGATTCTGGGTTGGCTGGACAGGCATGGGAGCCCTCCATCAGCGTAAACTCGGCAGGCTCGAGGGGTCGATGAAGTCGCTGCTACACCAGGTTCCCAGGACAACGTAAGAAACCGCCATGGCTGACGACGCTCCGCCGCAATCGAGCATCGTCCTCTACCAGACTGAGGATGGACGGACGCGCATTCAGTGCCGGTTCGAGGATGAGACGATCTGGCTGACACAAGCACTCATTTCCGAGCTGTTTGACAAAGATGTCCGCACAATCAACGAACATCTCACGAACATCTTCGACGAGGGCGAACTGAACCGTGAGGCAACTATCCGGAGATTCCGGATAGTTCGATCGGAGGGCTCCCGGCGCGTCGAGCGCGAGATCGAGCACTACCGGCTCGAAGCCATCCTCGCCGTCGGCTACCGCGTCCGCAGCACGCGCGGCACGCAGTTCCGGCAATGGGCCACAGCCCGGCTCAGCGAATACCTGGTGAAAGGCTTCACCATGGACGATGAGCGGCTGAAGAACCCGCCAGGCCTCGGCGTCCCCGACTACTTCGACGAATTGCTCGAGCGGATTCGCGACATCCGCGCAAGCGAGCGAAGGATGTATCTCCGCGTCCGCGAGATCCTCGCTCTTGCAGCCCGCAAAGAGCCTTCCTGCGAAATGAGCGTGCCTACCTATTCGAAGGCGTCGAGCGCCGCGGCCACTTCTTCGTTCGAAGGCCGCTCGCGGTAGTCGCTCTCGACCTTCGACCACCGAACGCGTCCACGTTGGTCGAGCACGAACACCGCCGGGCGCGGAACACCGTCGATCTTCTCCCTCGCGTATGCAGGATCGCGCAATCCGTACCGGTCGATGACCCCGGAATGCGGATCCGAGAGCAGTGAAACGGAGAGAGCTCCTCTCCCGTCGCGCCCGATCTTCCCGGCCAGATCGAGGCTCTGCCCGGTCGAATCCGGACTGATCGCCAAGAAGCGCACTTCTCGATAGGCTCGAGCAAGATCGCGAAGTCCGGCTAACTGCCGGACGCAGTATGGTCACCAATAACCACGGTAAAAGACGATCACGACCTTCTGGCCGCGCGCGGCCGAAAGTCTGGCCGGCCTGTCGTTCTGATCGAGCAGCGTGAAGTTGGCAGCTTCCTGCCCCACCACCGGCGGCACCACCTTCGACGACGCGGCGATCAGGACAAGACTGGTGGCGAGCACGGCCAGGAAACGGAATCGGATCATAGGTGGTGAGAGTACAGAGCCTCCGTGGCCTCGTCCAGTACGTGGTTGTTTTCCCGGCATCATGCGCTCGACCATCCTGCCCCTGCTGCTGCTCGTCTTTCTTCTCACGACAATTGTATGGTTACAACACCACAGCCGGCCCTCACTACATTGAGGCGTTGGAGTGGTGGGCAGGCAGCTCCGATCTCCCACTCGCCCGAAGGCGCTATCTCGACCTCGTCTATCGCATACAAGAGTGACCGGTAGAATCAGGGTCGGGAACCGCCCCGATCTACCACATCACCGACCACGTGATCTTCACCAACAGAGCCGCCAGCGCGCCCATCGCCGCGATGCCGGCAATCCACTTCGGCAAGTCGGCGTAACCCGGGTGATAGATGCGGTTCCACTCCTCCAACTTCTCAGGCGTTATCTGGTTCATCGTTTCCTCCCGCTGAACGAACGCTCGATCAACCCCAGTCTGCGGGCCGCGAGCCGGCGTCTCGGATGTCGTTAAAGAACTTAATGGGCCGAGCGTGAAAGGAACGGTTTAACGATGTGAATATGTCGCAAGAAAGCGGACGCAATCGCGCCCTCCCCGTGAGCGGGCACACCTTCAACCTCTTGACGGATACTTCGGAGACCTGGGACGAAACACGAGGCTACCTCACGGCAGAGCGTGCTCGATCATCGTGAGTCCGCGCACGCCATCCTCAATTTCCGGGATGGTAGCGCCGCTCGGTGTGGCCCTTCAGTTGATCACGATAGAAGTAGACCTCGCGCAGATTGCCAGTCGCGTACCGCTGCGCCTCATCATTGAAATGCGGCGAAGTCGGATTCCCGCTTTCTCCGCCTGCCGTTACGGCGCGCGCACGCACGCGATCGCCGAATTCGACGACGGCCACGAAGCTGTTGCCACCCGTGCCGTACCATTTCTTCGTCCCCGGATATGCACGTGCGCCGAATGACGCGAGCGATCCCCAGCGCGACGACGCGAAGCCGACGGGGATGCTCGGCCCGGCATCGTCGAACGTCGGGGCGATGTCGTCGTTCAGGCGCTGGAAGCGATTGATGTCGCCCCACGGCGTCTTCCAGTTCCCGAAGCCGGCGGCGAGCTTTTCGGACGCCGCGGCAAGCGCTTGAAGCCGCTGTTCGGGTGTTGCACGCGTCGCGGCGTAGTCGTCGGCAAACATCACGTTCTTCCGCGCATCGGCAGCGACCACGCGTCCGAGCTCCTCGCCCCAGAAGATGGCGAGCGATGTTGCGGCGGACGTCACCGACCACCGTCGGTCCCATGTCCGCAGAAGCTCGATCTGTTCGGACAGCTTCGACCTGAGCGGACTCGTAGCCGGCTCATCGTCGTACGCCTTGAACAACGGCGGCAGCAGCGAATCGAAGGCCGGAAGGTAGCTGTCGTACGCGGCCGCGATGAGCGAATCAGGCGTGACGTTCTTCATCGCTGGAAGGACTCTCAAAGCGTGGTAGCCGCGCGGCGATTCTGCGTTTCCACGCTCCACGTACGAAGGGAAGTCTGCTCGCTTCGGGCTGTCCGGACCGGCCGCGGACCACGGCCAGTTGTTGCTGTTGTACAGCCATCCCACCACCGGGTTGAGCAGGTTAGGCGTCTCGCCGGCCGAGAGCACACCGTGCCATTCCGTCGCAGGGTCGCTACCGTCCACCGGTTTGGTCCAATCGAACCGCATGTCGCGTCTCGGGATGAAGTTGGAGTGGAAGTAGGCGATGTTGCCATCGGCATCGGCGAAGACCGTGTTGTTCGACGAATTCGTGTGCAACGCCATCGACTTTCGGAACGTCTTGTAGTCCTTCGCCTTGGTCCGGATGTACGACTGGATGAGCGCGTGCATCGGATCGTTCATGAGCCGGACGCTGATCCACTTGCCGTCCGCCGCTCGAACGATTGGACCGTGATGCGTCCGATAGACGGTGAGCTCCTTCTTCGACATGCCGCTGCTCGTCTTGTAAGGAACAGCGATCGTGCTCGTCTTCAGCGGGCGCTCTTCGTTGCCGTACTTGTAGTAGAAGGCCTTCCCCTTCTGCGTCACCGTCTCCAGGTACTCGTCGATGTTGTCGACCCCGCTGGAGGTATGCATCCACCCGATGCGGGGATTGAATCCCTGGTAAACGAAGATTTGCCCCCACGTCACGGCGCCGTAGGCATCCAGCCCTTCGTCGCTGACCATCTGCAGTTCGGAGCGGAAGAAGAACGAGGTGTGGGGGTTGATCCAGAGAAGCGCATGGTGCGATGCGCTGATCGACGGGGCGATGGCGATACCGTTCGATCCGACCGGCTCGACGTACTCGCCGGCATTCGCGGCAACCCGAACGGGCGGTTCCTTACCGTAGAACGCCTCGAGCTCCGTCAGGTCGATCCGCTCGATGTCGCCGCTGATGCTCCCTTCGCTGAATGTGAGCGCCATCCACGGTTCGAATCGCGTGATCACCTTCGGTTTCACCTCGGGATGTTTGTACAGGTAGAAGTTCAGGCCCCCGGCCCATGCGTCCATCAGTGCTTTGAGCCACTGCGGACTCTGGCGGTACTTCGCTTTCATGTCCGCGGGATCGATGAAGAGCTTCATCCGCAGATCGCGATAGATCTCGCTCTCTCCCTCCGCTTCCGCCAGACGCCCCATCGACAGCAGGTAGTTTCTCTCGATGCGGCTGAAGTCATCCTCGGCCTGCGCATAGATCATCCCGAAGACGGCGCCGGCGTCCGTCTTGCCGTAGATGTGAGCGATGCCCCAGTCGTCTCTGATGATCTCGACGTTCCGGGCACGCTGTTCCCACACTACGACTTCCTGCCGGCGCTGCGCCGGCGCTGCCCAACAGGGCACGCTGACAGCAGCGATGAGAGAGAGGAGAATGAGTTTTTTCATAGGTTCGATCGGTGACTCCCGAATCATACGTTGAAGCGGAAGTTGATCACGTCGCCGTCCTGAACGACGTATTCCTTCCCCTCGGATCGAAGCCGTCCGGCCTCGCGGCACTTCGCCTCGCTGCCGTAGTGCACGAGATCTTCCCACCGCGTGACCTCGGCGCGGATGAAGCCGCGCTCGATGTCAGAATGGATCTTTGCCGCCGCCTTCGGAGCGGTCAGTCCTCGCTGGATCGGCCAGGCGCGGCACTCGTCCTCTCCTGCCGTCAGGAATGAGATCAGGTCGATCAGCGTGTAGGCCGTGCGGATGAATCGTCCGATGGCCGGCTCCGAAAGACCGAGTGACGAGGCGAACTCCTTCTGCTCGTCGGGCGGCATCTGCGCGATGTCCATCTCGACTTGTCCAGCCAGCACTACCAACCCCAGACCGAGCCCGGCGGCATGCGCGGCGAGATCGGGAGGCGCGGGATTGGCGACATCAGACTCCGGCACGTTGAGCACGAGCAGGAGCGGTTTCGCCGTGAGAAAACGGTAACCGGCCAGCAACGCTTCGTCCTGCGCCAGACCTTCTACGCGCCGCAGCGGCGTCCCCGCCTCCAGCGCCGCCTTCAATGTCTCCATCAGCGGCACCTCGGCGCTCTTGCTCTTCTCGCGTTTCAGGCGATCGAGGCGTTTCTCGACGATGATGAGATCCGCCAGGTTCATCTCGTCCTCGAGGTTCCTCGCCTCCGCGAGCGGCACCGGCGGCTCGTCTGCGGCATCGGGGAATCCGCGGACGACCTGACACAATGCATCGACCTCGCGCATCGCCGCGAGCGTCTGGTCATCGAGGCTTTGCCCATGCGCGGCCCCGGCGGACGATGCGACGTCGGAGAATGTGATCTCGGCGAGCGTCGTCTTCTTCGGATGAAAGAGCTGCGCGAGCGCAACGACGCGGTCATCCGGAACCTTGACCGTCCCGAGGTTCGTCTTGCCGCGCGCGGCATGAAAGCCTGTTCCTGCCGAAAGGCCGGTGAGCGCGTTGAACACCGTGGTCTTGCCACTGCCGGGAAATCCTACGAGACCGATCTTCACGGTTGCCTCCGGCCAGCATCGTAGAACAGCCAGCGATCTCGCCTGACACTTTTCAGCGGCGAAGATTCGGAAAACTGGGGGAGCTCGGTCTCTCCGATCGATCGAATCACGCTCCACGGAACAGGCATCATCATGTCAATCTACGTGCCGCCAGGTCCGCTTCCGCCAGGCACGATCTATCCGAACAACGGAGCGACAAACATCCCTAACCACTTTCCTTGTGCAGTGGAACAGCGGCATCGACGCCGACCGGAGCTACTATCCGGCGAAATGGGACTTTTACTTCAAGTACTGGCCCTTCGGAGGGACGGAGCCGGCTTACTTCTCGGTCGCGCGCACCGACATGCCGTGTCACGACGACGGATCCGGGCCGGACGCCTCCGGCAACTGTTCGACATACGTGGCCGGGCCACAACCGGCCGGCAACTGGAAGTACTTCATCCGCGGCCACCTGAATATCGCGCAGTCCCTACCGGGGTACATGCCGAATCCGACTGATTTGTATATTGACTCGAGCCCCTCGGCGTTCACTTCGCCGTAAACCTGGATTGGCTCTGCTGCCGGCCGTGTCAAACGGCCGGCAGCATTCTGCAGATCAGCAGTCGAGCATCGGCCTGCGAAGCGAGCTGTCACGAGTGTCCACGGATGTAGTCTGTCATTTGGCCCTCTTGAACGGCTTCGTTCGTCCGGGCTGACCGACCGGCGCTTCGCCGGGGATGAAGTTCGCTTGACCGCTCCGTCCCTGACTCCTCCGTTGCCGGGGTTTGGCCGGCGGCAGCGGCTCGTGAGGGAGAGACTGGCCGTGAGGATGCTCGCGTTCGCGTCCACCGTCCTGGTTTACGTCGTTTTGTTTGTTTTCTTTGCTCATACCGAGGCCAGACTGCGAGGAATATGCCTCGATCAGGCGATCTCGGCGGGACATCTGCATAGGAGTCCAGCGGAGCACTCCAATGACCAGACATATCGTTCGGACGACGGCAGGAAAGATGCTACGCAGCGACGACTTGATCGCTGATGAAAAAGAGGTGGCCGCGGGCATCCTCAAAGCAAACCCTCACTTCGGCAATCCTCATGTGGTCCGCTGCGACTGGTGCCGCGAAACGAGAACGCTCTTCCGCGACGAGAATGAAGCACCGTTCAAGCTCACCTCGCACGGCTGGCTGTGCGAGACCTGCAACGTGCGAGCAGCCAGCCAGGAAGTCAGGTTCTGATCCAGGCGTCAGCGCGCGAGGAGGATCAGGTCGCGCGACTCCGCCGGCTCGAATGGCACCTTTTGGTACGTGCCGAACACTTCGATCGACGCAAACCCGGCATCCCTGAACACCTTCTCGACTTGTGCTCGCCGCCATCCCCGAATCTCAACACGCCGTGAAGCCACGAGCTCGATCGGTGGGTCGCGGTCGCTCCGCTGACGCAGCGTCGTCGGCATGAAGATGACGCGGCCGTCGGGCTGAAGCTCCATGGTACGGAGGAAAATGATCGTCGACTCCTTGTCGTCCGGATCGGAAAGAAACGAGATCGGAAGCGCGCGCTCCTTCCTCAATTCGATGCGGTCGTAGTTGATCATCTGGAGCAGGAACGGCGCGCCGGGAAGGAGCACGCGGCGAAGGCCGCCGGCGAGCCGCGTCAGGTCATCTTCGCCGCTGAGGTGCGGAAGGACGTTGCCGACGCAGATCGCCGCGCCGAACTGGCTGTCGACCACCGACGTGATGTCACGGAGATCGCCCGCAAGAAACCGGACGCCGGCATCGCTGACCGCCCGGCTCTTCTCGAGCATCGCCGGCGAGGAGTCGACACCGGTGACATCGAACCCCTTCGACGCCAGGAATCGCGCGTGCTCGCCAGTGCCTGATCCGAGATCGAGGATGTTCTTCGAAGGCGCTGTACCGAGCATCTCTTCGAACAGCGGCCACTCCCGCTCCAGCCGCTCGTCCCACACGATCAGCCGGCTGTAATCAAATCTCGCGTAACGATCGTCGCTCATTCGTTAGGTGATCAGTAGATCAGTGATTGGTCGATCAGGAACAGGTATTTTTGACCACCGTCCCACCGTCCCACCGTCCCACTGACCCACCAACGAACCGTGTGCCCTATCATTGCCAGATGGCAAAAGAGCGCAATCCGCATTTGCTCCTGCGGCTGCGGGTGGTCGACGCCGAATCGATTCCCCTCGGGCCGGGGAAAGCGGATCTCCTCGACGCCATCGACCGTCACAAGACCGTTCGCGACGCCGCCGCGGAGCTCGGGATGTCGTACATGCGCGCGTGGAAGCTCGTGCAGACCATGAACGACGGGTTCCGGGAGCCGCTCGTGGTTCTTCACCGCGGTGGTTCAGAGCGCGGCGGCGCGGAACTGAGCGATACCGGCAAGGAAGCGCTTCGTTTATACCGGGCGATGGAGTCAGAAGCGCGCGACGCGACGAAACGCACCTGGAGGAAGCTCCAGAAGCTTCTGCGTTGAGAAGGGCGCCGGGCGCATTCTCCGACACCCGGCACCCGTCGCCCCCTCCCGAGATACTTGACGAAATATATCGGGTTGTGTTCTCGTAACGTCTCATGAAGGTAGTGATTGCGGCCGTGCTCTGTCTCTCACTCGCGGCGGGCTCTGCATTCGCGCAGGACGATTCCGTCGAAGCGCGTCTCGAGAAACTGGAACAGGATCTCGCCGATCTCAAGAAGGAAAACGAACAACTGCGCCGGGACCTCGGCCTGGAAGTCGTATCCAGGCAGAGCGACGTGAAGATGGGCGGAAAGAGTGAGTCGCTGCAGCTCGGTGGCCTGATCCAGGCGCAGACCGAAGGGGGCGACCGCGGAGATACCCGCTTCACCGATTCCAATGCCCGCACCTACCTGCGGCGCGCGCGCATGAACGTATCCGGCCGGTTCCTCGAAGAGTTCTCCTTCCGTGCGGAACTGGAGCTTGCCGGCGGTCTCGGCAACACGTCAGCCCTTCGCGCCCAGATGACGGACGCCTTCATCAATTGGAACCGTTTCGACTCTGCGAACATCCGGGTCGGGCAGTTCAAGACACCGTTCGGCTTCGAGCAGCTTTATGCCGATCCACGTCTCTACACCATCGAGCGCTCATTCGTGAACGACCGGCTCACCCCCGGACGGCAGATCGGCGTACAGGCCGGCGGCGAGGCCTACTACGAACGGTTCAATTACTCCGTCGGGTTCTTCAACGGCAGCGGCACGAACCAGAACTTCAACGACAACGACAAGTTCATGATCGCGGCGCGCGTCTCGGTCGTGCCGTTCAGCGGCCGTCTCTTCGACAATCAGGCCCGCTGGTCCGCCGGCACAAGCACCTTCCGATCGACGGACACCAACCTCGCCGCCGCGGCGGATTTCGGCCTCGACTCGACGCCTGCGACACCCGCCAGGGACAACCTCTTCACCGGTCAGCGGAGCGGGTTGGGATACGACACACAACTCGAAGTGGGACCGTTCGAGCTGTGGGGCGAGTACTTGCGCGGAACCTTCCAGCCCACGAGTAAGGTCCCGTCGCATCGCCTCCGCAGCAGCGGCTGGTATGGACAGGCCAGTTACTATGTCCTTCCGGACAAACTGCAGCTCGTCGCGAAGATCGAGTCCTTTGATCCCAACACGTTCACCCATGCCAACTCCACCCGCTCCTCGATCCTCGGTGTGAACTGGTACTTCAAGCAGCACGATGTGAAGTTACAACTCGATTGGATGCACAGCAACGTTCCGGGCGTTTCGAAAGAGCAGCAGAAAGTCCTGGCACGCCTGCAGACCATATTCTGAGCCGGATGACAATGATGAAACGACTGCTCCCCGCCCTCGCACTGACGCTGTGGTCTCTCTCCGCCGTTGCCGCGAATCTCGGCGTCTCGGCCGCCGCCAGTCTCACCGATGCTCTGCGTGAGATCGGCTCGCTTTACGAGAAGGGGTCCGGTGATACGGTCCTCTTCAATTTTGGAGCATCGAGCACGCTGGCACGCCAGATCCAGGAAGGCGCCCCGGCGGATCTCTTCATCTCGGCGGACGAGCTGAAAATGGATCAGCTCCAGCAGCGTGGCCTGGTTGTCAAGAAGTCGCGCCGCAGCATCCTCTCCAACACGCTCGTCATCATCGCATCGACCAACAGCAAGCTGAAGATCACCTCGCCGGCCGATCTCGCCGATCCCGCCATCCGGAATGTGGCCATCGCCGAGCCGCAGACCGTTCCGGCCGGCATGTATGCGAAGGCGTACCTCCGCAAGCTCAACGTCTGGGACAAGATCAAGTTCAAGATCGTGCCGACGGACAACGTGCGAGCCGCGCTCGCTGCTGTCGAGTCAGAGAACGCGGAAACAGGCATCGTCTATAAGACCGACGCGCTGATCTCGAAGGTCGTGCGCATCGTCTACGAAGTGCCAAAGGCCGAGGGGCCTGATATCTCGTATCCCGCGGCCGTGCTGGCGGATTCAAAGCAGCAGGCGGCGGCGCATAAGTTCCTCGACTATCTCCAATCGCCTCCCGCGCAGGACATCTTCCGCAAGTACGGGTTCATCCTGATCGCGCGTAAATGACCGGCGAAGAGTGGCACATCCTCGGCTTCACGCTTGCCGTGGCCGGGCTCAGCACCCTCCTTGTCGCCCCAATCGGCATTTCCATTGCGTGGCTTCTGGCACGACATCGCTGGCCGGGGAAGTCGCTGGTCGAGACGTTCGTCACTCTGCCGCTGGTCATGCCGCCCGTTGCCACCGGCCTTCTGCTGCTCAAGGTGATGGGACGCCGCGGGGCGATCGGGCAGCTTCTGCAACACGCCGGAATCGAGGTCATCTTCACCTGGCGTGCAGTCGTCATCGCCATGATGACGATGTCGCTTCCGCTCCTCGTCCGCGGCTGCCGCGTCGCGTTTGAAGATGTGAACGTCCGGCTGGAGCAGGTGGCAAAGACCCTCGGGGCGAGCAACTCGCGCGTATTTCTGACGATCACCGTCCCGCTGGCGCTGCGAGGAATCATCGGCGGTCTGGTGCTCGCGTTCGCCCGCGCCATCGGCGAGTTCGGAGCGACCATCCTCGTTGCGGGCGACATCCCAGGCCGCACGACCACACTCGCTGTCGCCATCTACGATCGCGTGCAGCTCGGACACGACGCCGGCGCCTTGCGCCTCGTCGGTGTGGCCGTGGTCATCGCCTTCGTCGCGCTCTGGATCTCCGAAGCGACGCTCCGGCATCGCGGAGCGCTGCGATGACCCTCCAACTCAGCGGCGTCCGGC
Source organism: Thermoanaerobaculia bacterium (assembly GCA_038230535.1). Taxonomy (GTDB): domain Bacteria; phylum Acidobacteriota; class Thermoanaerobaculia; order Gp7-AA8; family Gp7-AA8; genus JADGNZ01. Next base: position 1,612 of record JBBRNB010000101.1, on the reverse strand, counting down.
TGCCTCTGGCACACTTCGACCTCGACATCTCGGCCGATCTCTCCGGCCGCGTAACCGGCATCTTTGGCGTTTCCGGTGCAGGCAAAACGTCGCTCCTCGACATCGTGGCCGGCTTGCGCTTGCCGCAGGCCGGCCGCATCACATTGGACGACGTCGTCATCGAAGACAGCGCCGCCGGCATTCACATCCCCGCGCGGCATCGGCGGATCGGCTACGTCACACAGGAGAACTCGCTCTTCCCGCACATGACCGTGCTCCAGAACATCCGCTACGGCGCCGGCGACGCTCCGACCGGCCGCGTCATCGACGTGCTCGAGATCGGCTATCTCTTGAAGCGGGGCGTGACCGCGCTCTCCGGCGGCGAGCAGAAGCGGGTCGCACTCGCCCGCGCGCTGGTCACATCGCCGAAGCTCCTGCTGCTCGACGAGCCGCTCGCCGGCCTCGACCGTCCGCTGCATGGACGGATCACCGCGTTCCTACAGCGCGTTCGTGACGAGCTCCAGGTTCCCATGCTCTACGTCACCCACGATCCCGCGGAGCTCGCGGAGATGGCTGAGGAAACCGTCGTTCTCGAACGCGCGAAGGTCATCGCCGTGGGGAAGACGTCGGATGTCGTTCGACTGGTGGAACAGAGGTAAACGAGCGTAGCGGCGGCGCTACGTTTTCCCCCAAGGTAAAGTAGCGGCGATGAAAGTCACGCGCATTGCCTCCGCCGCGTTCACTGCCGAATTCGAGAGTGAAGAAGAGGTCCGCGCTGAGCACAAAGCGAATCTCTCGTTCGGCGCCCTCGCGCTCGTGACGGCCGAGACCGTGCCCCTTCACACCACTCTTCTGTTGACGTTGCGCGGCCCCTGGGGCGGCGAGACGCTCGTCAAGGCCACCGTCGCTGCGGCGCTGCCGAATGGAATCGCGCTGGCGATCGATGGGAATCCCGATGACATCGTGCTCCGTCTCCTGGCCCGTCCGGTCCAGGACTCTGACGATGCCGCCGCAGATACAGACGATTCGCCGGAGAAGAAGCAGAACGTCTGGGACCGGATCCGCGCGCTTTCACAAATGGACAAGCTGCTTCTCGCTGTCAAGGCGGACCGGTCGGAGCGAGCGTTGCTGCTTCAGGACAATGACCCGCGAGTGCTCTTGTCGCTGCTACGAAACCCACGCCTGACCGTCGATGAAGTCGCGCGCCTGGCGAAGTCGTCCTTCCTCACCTACCAGATTGCAGACGTGATCGTGAAAACCGGCCAATGGATGGGCAGCCTGGACGTAAGGCTCGGACTCATCCACAACCCGAAAACCCCTCCCGCATTCGCCCTGCGAATCCTCCCTTCGCTTCCCGATTCGGAAGTCAGAGGCATCGCCCGCGCCGGCACGAACATGGCCCTCAAGCAGGCCGCCTTGCGACGGCTTCAGGGGAAGCCGTGACATCAGAGCCTGCGAAGAAATGACGCGTTCCGTGTTCCTTGTCATTCTGAGCGATGGACAGCGCGAGCGCTGCACCTGGGAAAAGAAACATTGTGCTGGCGAAAGGCACGCGATTGCCGGCGTCGGCGCGCGCAGGCGCGTCGGACAATATAGCCCCTGGCTCGGCCAGGGGTGTTCGTCGGTGGTGGAT
>JBBRNB010000100.1:0-25797 GCA_038230535.1 Thermoanaerobaculia bacterium | reverse complement strand
TCGACGGTTCGCGCACTCCTGCCGGGGTGCCTTTGCGCGTGAACACGATCCGGTGGCAACGCCTCCGGCGTGGCCACCGGCTACCATCACGCACGCCTCCGGCGTGCTTTGGCCGGTTCCTCTAACTTCCCAAGCTTCAGAGACTCCGCAGCTCACAGCTTCCTTCAGAAGAATCTGGTAGTGCAGGGGGCCGCTTTCCGCGACAACGATCGCTGCTCCAACTCGTGGCGGACGTCGCGCCAGCGGCTCGCTGGCTGGCTCGGCGGCGGTTTGGCGGTTGAAAGAATCGCCGGTGAGCCGCCGGCGGTCCAGCCGCCGGACCGGCGGCGCTACGATCGCTACAGCCTTTGCCACGGCAGGTTCTCCAGCAGGTCGTCAAACCCCAGCCCCGTTCCACCCGGTGGCACGAGGCTCGTCTTGTCGATTTGCATCCGTTCGATGAATGCATCGGTTTTGTAGAGTACGTGGGTGATGAGGCCGCATGTCGCGGTGATATCCACGGTTGCGGCGGCGTAGGCGGCGCAGAGCTGGCCGATGGGGTGGTCCATGTACGAGGTCACGATGATCTCTTTGTCGGTGGCCGGATTCTCCTGGAGGGAGGGTTTGATGACCAGGACGTCGTAGGAGCCAGAGGGTTTTTCCCTGCAGGAGGCCCCCTCATCCGCCTTCGGCTTCTCCCCCGCGCGCGGGGGAGAAGGACTCTCGATGTTCAGTATCGGGTCATTTCGGAGTTCATTTTGGAGGCGGCCGGCGTTCGGCGTCTCGTATCTTTGTTTTTCACCACCTGCGCGATCCAACGCCAGCCGCAAGCCTGTCCTGCTACGGAGATCGCGCCATATCGCTGCATCGTACGGGCATGGGTCTTCGATGAAGTCGATTCGCTCTCCAGGAAGCGTTGCGGCGATGCGAAGGAAGTCGTCCGGCGTGAGGGTGGCGTTGAAGTCGATGCGGAGGCGGACGCGATCGGGGATCCGGTCGATGCTTTTTAACTTGACGGTATCGAAGCCATCGGGCGGATCGGGGCCGGGCCAGTGGCTCGGCGGGATGGTGAGGCCTTCGAAGAGACTCCGGCCCTCGCGGCGGGCGGCGGCATCGATGGACGCGAATCTCAGCGACGCTCGCGTCAGGGATGTCGTCTCGCCGCGGGCGAGCACGAGTTGTTCGTCGAGCGGCGCGTCGCCGAGCTCGGGCCAGGGATGGATACCGGCGAAACCGCCGCCGGTGCGGAGAAGCGCACCACGACGGGGTCCGCCCGCGGCAATGGCGCTGAGCGGCCGCTTCGGCATCAGCTCGTAGCGCCAGTAATGGATCGGATCAGGCAAGCGCAGCTCCGACGACGTAGAGGGTTCCGAAGATCCATTCCAGCGCTCCGGCCAGCGCCAGGCATCGGTTGAGCTCCGCTCCCCGGCTGCGGGCGACACGTACGAGTAACGCCAGCGCCAGGATCAGGGCGAGCATAGGAATCGCCAGCGTCCACGTTCCGCGCAGCCAGGCAATGGCCACGACGCAGACGAACGGTACGAGCGCGAAGAAGAGGATCTCGCCGTAGGCGAATCGCGGCCCGAATCGCGCTGCGAGGGTCCGTTTGTTGCTGGCCCGGTCGTTGTCGATGTCGCGCAGGTTGTTGATGGCCAGGATGACGACGGCCAGCGAGCCGGCTGCGAAACCGCCGATCCAGGAGGCGGGATCAAGCGCCAACCGCTGCAGATAGAACGATCCGCCCACGGCGACGAAGCCGAAGAAGATGATCACGAAGAGCTCGCCGAGGCCGTGGTACGCCAGTGGATAGGGTCCACCGGTGTAGGCATAGGCAGCGACGATCGAGGCGACGCCGATGACGACGATCGGCCAGCCGCCGCGAAGGATGAGCGGAATTCCGCAGAGCGCGGCGAGAAAGAAACAGACATATGCACCCCGCAGGACCGCGCCGGCGTCGAGAAGGCCGGCTTGCGTCACACGTAACGGCCCAAGGCGGGTGTGCGTGTCAGCGCCCTTCTTGAAGTCGAGCGCGTCGTTGACGTAGTTTGTTCCGATCTGGATGAAGACTGCGCCGAGCAAGGCGCAAGTGAACGACAACCAATGGGTGGGCACCGCGGCGTTATGCGCGAGAGCTGTACCAACGAGCACCGGTGTGATCGCGGCAGCGAGTGTTTTCGGGCGGGCGGCCAGGAGCCAGGGAGTCATGGGTTTTGCGCTTCGCGGGTTGTCTGCGCTTCGCGGGTTGTCTGCGCTTCGCGGGTTGTCTGCGCTTCGCGGGTTGTCTGCGCTGCGCGCGTTGTCTGCGCTGCGCGCGTTGTCTGCGCTGCGCGGGTTGTCTGCGCTGCGCGCGTTGTCTGCGCTGCGCGCGTTGTCTGCGCTGCGCGCGTTGTCGCTTTGCGTGCGTGACCGCGGGTGTTGAGGAAAGCGGCGTCAAAACGTGGCCATGAAGCGCAACCTATCGGCACCGGCAACGCACGCGGGGAGCGCAGACAACTGACAACACGCGAAGCGCAGACTACGCACGCAGCGTAGCCAATGCGGGAAGTGCAGACAACGCGCGAAGCGCAGACAACCCGCGAAGCGCAGCCAACGCACGGAGTGCAGACAACGCGCGCAGCGCAGACAACCCGCGAAGCGCAGACAACGCGCGCAGCGCAGACAACCCGCGAAGCGCAGACAACGCACGGAGTGCAGACAACGCGCGCAGCGCAATTCACGGAAATCTCGGGAACTTCTTGAAATCGGGCTTTCGCTTTTCAACGTAGGCGTTGCGGCCCTCCTGCGCTTCTTCGGAGAGGTAGTAGAGCAGGGTGGCGTCGCCGGCGAAGTCGAGGAGGCCGATCTGGCCGTCGCAGTCGGCGTTCATGGCTGCCTTCAGGAAACGCAACGCCATCGGTGAGAGCGCAAGCATCTCGCGGCACCATTTCAGCGTCTCTTCCTCGAGCTGCGCCAGCGGGACGACCGTGTTCACCAGTCCCATCTCAAGCGCCTGCTGCGCATCGTATTGACGGCAGAGGAACCAGATCTCGCGCGCTTTCTTCTGGCCGACGATGCGGGAGAGGTATGACGAACCGAGGCCGCCGTCGAAGGAGCCGACCCGTGGGCCGGTCTGGCCGAAGCGGGCGTTGTCCGCGGCGATGGTCAGGTCGCAGACGACGTGAAGGACATGGCCGCCGCCGATGGCGTAGCCGGCCACCATGGCCACGACCGGTTTGGGCATGCTGCGAATCTGCTTCTGGACGTCGAGAATGTTGAGGCGCGGGATCTTCTCGTTCGGATCGACGTAGCCGCCTTTGCCGCGGACGCGCTGATCGCCGCCGGAGCAGAAGGCTTCGTTCCCTTCGCCGGTGAGAATGATCACGCCGATCTCGCCGTCGTCGCGGGCCAGCTCGAGTGCCTGCTTCATCTCACTCACGGTGAGCGGACGGAAGGCGTTGCGCACCTCGGGGCGGTTGATGGTGATCCGGGCGATGCCGTCGCCGGTGCGCTCGTATTTGATGTCCTGAAAGTCGTGGAGCTTGATCCAGTTCTCTGCCATGTCGCCGAGGCTATCAAGCGCAGCCCGTTACATCAACGGCACGCTGGTGCGCTGCCCGGCGGCGATGCCCTTCTTGAAGACTGTGACATCGAGCATCGAGGCACCCTCGGCGCTGTCGAGTTGCAGGACAACTTTCGTAGCGCCGTTGCTTTCAGACATACCGATGACCGAGGTCCGCGGTCTGGTCTCGAACGAGAAGTCAGCGGCGTGCGCGCCAAAGATGAAGAGCGCGATCTTGCGCGGTCCGGCGGTCATGTCGGCGGTAGCGGTTGGTGAGAACGTCCTGCCGCCTAATTCAAACGGATATTCGACGTTCTCGCCGCGGACGAGCAGCCATTTGCCGTCTTCATCGATCGGAATTGGCGGAAGGATCGCGATCTGTCCCTCCGCGGGGACGGTGATGTTGACCCGTTCGTAGCCGCGTTTCTCATTCACGTCGATGGGGCCGCGGTCGGGGTCGCCGGTACGGACGAGCGCCTTCACCGCGTAGGAGCCGGGCGGCAGCATGAGCGTGCCGATGTAGCGGACGCCGGTGGCGCGAACTCTGTCGCCGACTTTTGCCACCTCGAGGGTAACTCGATCGTAAAGCCGGTCTCTCACGATTCCGCCGGAGTCGAAGGCGTAGACGAAGATGTCGGCACCACCGATCGTGGTACTCGTCTCCCGAATGAGATCGGCGCCGTTGATGTCGATCACGACCGGTACCTGCGCGGACTTGCCGGCAGCCGGGGGTGGGAACGGTGTGGCCAGAACATTCAGACGAAGATCGTGCTGCGGGATGTCATTGACGATGATCTCGGCATTGGTGAGCGCCCGCTCGACGGCCGTGTCGCGCCCGCGCTCGAAGTAGCCGGTTCCCTGCACGACGCGCGCGCCATCCGGCGCATTCACGAGCCTGATGTTGAGATTGTGGAACTGGCCTGGCGCGCTATCGGGAACGTGAAAGCCGAGGACGTAGACGACTTCCTGCTGACGAAGCAGGCGGCCGAAATCGGCGCTGAGGTCGTTGGAGTTCTGAAATACCTCGCCTCCGGTGGGGCGCGACACCAGGAACAGACCGGCGTTGGAGTTGATGATCGATCCCTCGTTGATGTTGTTCTGCACACGGACACCCTGTACGTCGATGGCGTGAAGGACGACATCCGACGCCCGGAAGCTGTCTGCCATCCGGTTGATCTTCGTCATCGAGCTGGAGCTGCCGTAGATCTTGTCGGTATCGATCTTCTCTTGATATCCATAGACGATTTGCGTATTCATCTTCGTCTGCTCTTTGGATCCGCGCGCGTCGAACCCCTGCAGAAGACGAGGCTCGAAACCCTCGGAGAGGAGGATGACCTGCTTGCGGCCGGGGACCATCCGTAGGGAGCGGGCCAGACTGCCCATCGAGTCGATTTCGCGCTCGATGCGCTCGCGCACCGCGAATTCGTTCTGCCCCGTGGCCGAGGAGGCCATCTCGCGCATGTGCTGGTCAGCATCAGCCGCGTGGCCGGTGTTCTCGATCACAGGCGCGGGGCTATCGGGTCCGCCATAGGTCCAGACGACCGTTTGATTCGCGAGCTGCAACGGATCGGAGCCGCGGAAAGTGGCGGGATTGGCGATCGCCGAAGCGACGAGTTGCCGATCGGTCGTGAACGCCGTGATGAAGCGGAAGCCGCGGTCAGGATGGATGGTGCCGACGGCGACGAGGTCGCGTGGGGTGACACTCTCACTCACGAACCTTCGAGCCGCTTCCTGCGCGCGCGACATCGAGCGCGGAGAGGTGAAGCCGAGGTCGAAGAGGAGGACGAAGGAGCGGCGCGCCGCCGGATTCATCGGCGCAATGGCGCTGGCTGTTGCCTTCGACGCGGCGAAGTCGATGGTGTCGAATGACGTGATGGGCTGCTTCTTCTTCTCGTCGTACAGCGAGAAGTTCGCCGCCGTGAGACCGCGCACGGGATTGCCGGTGGCATCGAGCACGGTGACCGGAAACTCGACCACATGGACGTTGACCGTTGCACCGCTCTGCGCGAGCGTGGAGACAGTGATGAAGAACGAGGCGGCAAATGCGAGTGCCTGGCGCATCGTTCTTACGGCCTCACCACTGCGACACTGGTGGTCTGCGCTTCGGCTACACCTTTCTTGTGAACCGTGATCTGCAGCGAGGAAACGTGTGCCGGATCATCGAGCTGAAGGACGAGCTTGGTGCCGCCGGTCACCGGAATCGTGCCGAGCAGCTTCGTCTTCGGCGTCGTCTCCCAGGTCAGTTCGTTGGCCGCGGCGCCGTAGACGACCAGCGCCACCTTGTTCGACGCCGTCGCGCTCGGGATGAAGTTCTGTCCATTCAGCTCGAAGGGGTACGGGCCGGTATCGCCGCGATCCTTCCCCTTCACGAGCAGCCATTTCGGCTGATCGTCGATCGGAATCGGAGGCAGCACGGCGACCTCGCCCGCTCTCCGAACGGTGATGTTCGTCCGCGCGTATCCTCGTTTCTCGATCTCGTTGGGGTTCTTCTTGTCGGGCTCTCCGGCGCGAACGAGCGACTTGATCGCGTAGGTGCCGGGCGGCAGGACGAGCGTGCCGTAGTAGCGGATACCGCCGCTGCGCAGGCGATCGCCGACCTTCTTCATATCAAGCGTCAGCCTCTGGTAGAGGCGGTCGCGAACGATGCCTTCAGAATCAAACGCGTAGACGAAGATCTCGGCCGCTCCCGCACTTCCCTTCGCTTCTTTGGCAAGGTCGGCACCGTTGATGTCGAGGATGACCGGTACCTGTGAATTGCCGTTGCCGGCAGGGAAGGGAGCCGCAAAGGCGGCCATGTGTACATCGTCCTGCGGGATGTCATTGACGATGACCTCGGCAGTGGTAAGGGCGCGCTCGGTCTGCGTCTCCCCGCCGTTTTCGTAATAGCCGGTCCGATAGCTGAGCCGGCCGGTGGCGTTCACCAGCTTGACCTTGAGATCGTGGTATTTGCCGGAGGTGCTCATCGGCGACTGGAAGGCCAGGACATAGACCACTTCCTGCGCGTGAAGCATGCGGTCGAAGTTGCCCTTGAGGTCATTGGAATTCTGGAACACTTCGCCACCGGTGGGCCGCGAGATGGTGAAGAGACCCGCGTTGGAGTTGATGTTGGATCCGGAGGCGACGTCGTTCTGGACGCGCACACCCTGGATGTCGATGGCGTGCAACACGACATCGGACGCGCGGAAGGACTGCGCCATCCGATCGAGCATCGATAGACTCGATGCGTTTCCGTATCGTTCGTCGCTGTCGACCTTCCAGTACTGTCCCGAGGTAACCGCGTCGTTGTCGCGGGTGGTGCCAGCGGTGTCGCGGACGTCACGGCCTTGAAGATACTTGGCGTCGAAGCCTTCGGAGAGGAGGATGACCTGCTTGCGGCCGGGGACGGCACGGAGCGTTTTCGCGAGTTGCCCGAGGTAGTCGACCTGCTTCTCCACGCGTGTACGGACGTACTGCTCGTTGCTGTGCGTCAGTTGCTGCTGGCGCTCGGCCATCTCCGAGGCGGCCGCGGCAGCGTTTTGATTTGTCGAGACTGGAGCGGGCGTGTTCGGGCTGTCTCCATTGGTCAGATCGGCGACAAACGTCTTGTTCGCGATCTGCAGCGGATCGGTGCCGCGGAACGCGCTCGGATCGGCGATGGCGGATTCAATGAGGTCGCGGTCGGTGGTAAACGCGGTCAAGAGGCGGAAGCCGTGCTCGTTCTCGATGGTACCGACACCGACGAGGTCACGCGGCTGCACGGCGGATTTCACGAAGTTGCGCGCCGCTTCCTGGGATCGCACCATCGACCTGGGGGAGGAAAAGGCGAGATCGAACAGCAGGAGGAAGGAACGCCGCGCCGCTGGATTCAGCGGTGAGATGGCGCTTGCTGTCTCGTTAGAACCGAAGTCGACTTTGTCGAACGAGGTGACGGTCTGCTTCTTCCCGCCGTCGTACACCTCGAAATTAGCCGCTGTCAGCCCGCGGACGGGGTTGCCGCTGTTGTCGACGACCGAGACCGGCACTTCGATGACGTTGACGTTCACTGTCTCGCGCAACTGCGCGAACGCGGATGCCGCCACAAGCAGGACCGAAGCGAATACGCCGAGTTTCATGGTTTCTCCTTGGGCAGTGGATCTGCGGTCAGTCGATCAGTGGATCAGTCGCTTGTGATCCGGAAGTCAGTGGTTGGCTTTCCTGACATCGAACCACTGATCGGCTGATCGGCTGCCTACTGATCTACTGACCATTGATCTACTGACCACTGATCCAGACCCACTGCGCTACCTCACCACCAGCGGCACGCTCGACTTCCGCGCGTCGCTTGAACCCTTCTTGTGAACCGTTACATCGAATGACGCCGGACCGGCTTCCAGACCGGCTGGAGCGTAGTCGAAAATGAGTTTCATCACATCAAGACCCTGCAGGCGCTTGACGCTCGAGGGTGCTCCGGCGTGCGCGCCGCGCGCGTCGGTAACGTCCGCTTCCCACGACAGCTCGTCGGCCGCAACATTGAAAACGAAGAGGGCTACGCGCCTGGGATGTCCGTTGCTCACCTGCGCGCTGGCGCTGGGCATGAACGGCTCACCGTTGATGTGGAATGGATAGGGCGCCGCATCATCGTGCGAGGCACCGCGCACGACGACCCAATCCGACGGCTCGTCGAGGAACATCGGCGGAAACAGGGCGACGTCGTAGGACGCAGGCACATCGACATCGATCCGCGAGAACCCTTTGCGCTCGGTTCCGGAGACGCGCACGAGAGTCTTGAGCGCGTACTTTCCCGGTGGCAGGGTGAGCGTGGGAAAGTATTTGATTCCGCTGTGCCCGGCCATCTTCGCGCCATCGACGTTGAGGCGCTGATAGGAGCGGTCGCGCACGACGCCCTGGTCGTCAAACGCATAGACGTAGACTTCGGCGAGGACGGCGTTCCCTTTCGCGTCGCGCATCAGACCTTCAGCTCCGATGTCGATCACTACCGGCACCAGGGCGTTGGCGCTCTTGGCGGGAAACGGCGCCGCGAGCGTCGACACGCGGATGTCGTTCTGCACGACGTCGTTGAGGATGATCTCGGCGTTCGAGAGCGAGCGTTCCAGCGCGCTTTCGCCGCCCGACTCGTAGTACCCGGCGCGATGAAACACGCGCGCTCCCGGCACGCCGGTGATACGCACTTTCAGCTCGTGGAACTTGCCATCCTTCGTCGCCGGCGCGCGGAAGCCGAGGACGTAGACGACGTCCTGCGCGCGCAGCATCTTGTCGAGGTCGGCGTTGATGTCGTTGGAGTTCTTGAAGACTTCGCCGCCAGTGGGCGTGGAGAGGAGATGGAGGGCGTCGTTGGAGTTGACGAGCGATCCGTGCTCGTCGTTTTGCACGCGCACGCCCTGGATGTCGACCGCGTGGAGCACGACGTCCGAACCGCGCAGGCTGCGAGCCATCTCCTCGACGAGGGTCAAGGTCATGGAGCTGCCGTAGCGCGCATCCGTGTCGACACGCCAGACGTTGCCGGACGTGGTCTGCAGGACGTCATCCTGCTCCTCAGCGCTCGACCGGGCGTCGCGTCCGCGCACGAGACGCGGATCGAAGCCCTCGGAGAAGAGAATGATCTGCTTGCGGCCCGGAAGTACACGCAGCGTACGGCCGAGGTCAGCCAGGAGATGCAACTGACGCTCGACACGAGTCCGGTTGTACTGGTCGTTGAGCTTCTTCTCGCCGCGGGCGATGTCGGCGGCAAAGTCATCGACCGCGCTGACGTCGGAACGCGCCGTTGCATCGTTCTGGGGAGCTTCCAGGACCGTGCCTCCGGCGATGCGCAGCGGATCCGTGGAAACGAAGGTGCGGGGGTTCGCGATGGCTGCGCCGAGGAGATTGCGGTCGGTGGTCAGCGAAGTGACCATCCGGAAGCCGCGGTCGACGTCGACGGTGGCGACAGCGGCGAGATCGCGCTTCCCCATCCCGCGGGCGATGAAGTTCCTGGCCGCTTCCTGCGCCTTGCTCCGCCCCACCGGTGACGAGAAGGAGAGGTCGAAGAGAAGGACCCAGTTCCGCCGCGCCGACGGGTTGAGCGGCGAGGCGGACCGGATGGCCTCGGACTCGAAATCGATCGAATCGAAGTTCGAGATCGCCCGCTTCGTGCCTCGGTCGAAGAGCTCGAAGTTGGCCGTGGTCAGACCGCGTACCGGATTGCCGGCGCGGTCGACCACCGTGACCGGCACCTCCACGAGGTGAACGTCGATCGTTTCTTTGACTTGTGCGGACGCGGCACTCGTTGCCAGCAGAATCAGAACTGCAACGCGGCCGAGGCAGCGCATCTCGATGGTTTCTCCCTACTACTGATCGGACAGAATGCCCTAAATCCCAGGTCCGTTCCGTTACAGGTCTGTGGCATTTTGCGGGAGTCGAGGGTCGGGCGTCCCCGCGGCCGAGGAGAACGCGGTGGGAAACGAAGCGCAGGCGCAGCCGACGTCGAAGGTGCCTGCATTGCAGGCGCCGAGCTTCGCCTGCACGATGACCGAGGTGGCGGGCGTGATGTAGTCGGGCGAGTCCGTCCCGACGATGATGAGGTCGATGTCTTCTGGGGTCTTTCCGGCGCGGGCGCGGGCGACACGGGCGGCGCGCACTGCAAGGTCGGAAGTAACGACGTCATCCGGAGCCCACCACCGCGCCAGAATGCCAGTCGAGGCTTCCATCTTGTCCACGAACTCCGGCTCCGCAACGTCGAAGCGGGCGCGGAGGTCGTCGTTGGTGACTTTGATTTCCGGCAGGTAGGAACCGGTTGCGATGATGTTTGCGTGCATCACGTTCCGAGCACCAACCCGCCATCGACCGACAGCACCGCTCCGCTGACGAACCTGGCCGCGTCGCTTGCAAGCCAGACGTACGCGTTGGCGATGTCGTCAGGCTCGCCGAGCCTGGCCAGCGGCGTCTTTGCCGGCATCGTCTCGACCACTTTTGCCGGCATCGCTCTGACCATGTCCGTGGCGATGAAGCCTGGAGCAACAGCGTTGACCCGGATACCGTACCGCCCGAGCTCCCGTGACCACGTCTTCGTGAAGCTGATGACGCCCGCCTTTGTGGCGGCATAGTTGGTCTGACCGAAGTTGCCGTAGAGGCCAACGATCGATGAGGCGTTGAGGATCACGCCGCGCTGCGCCTTGATCATGTGCGGCACGACCGCGCGCGTGCAGAGGAAGACCCCTCTGAGGTTGACGTTGATGACGGCGTCGAAGGTCGCGTCATCCATCATGCCGGCCACACCGTCTTTCCACTTGACGAGCTGCGCATCGCGGACGATGCCTGCGTTGTTGACGAGAACGTCGATCCGTCCATACCTGGTGATGACGTCGTCGACGGCGAGTTGCACGGAGGCGGAGTCGGTGACGTCGACCTTCGGATCGGTCGTGACATCCCATGCGACGACATTCGCTCCCTCTGCCTCGAAGCGCTCTACTGTGGCGCGCCCGATTCCGGCGGCGCCACCGGTGACGATGACAACCTTGTCTTTTAAGTTGAGGTCCATTTGGTAAATCTACAACGCTAGTACACCCACCTCAGCCCGAGTTGAAACTCGCGCGCGGGCAGCGTGGCCAGGAACTTGCCGTAGTTCGGGTTCGGCACCGCTTTCGTCGTTGGGTTGGCGATGGCCGGGCCGCTCAGGAATTGTCCGCCCGAGACGGACTGCACGTCGAAGTTCTTGAAGTTGAGCAGGTTGAATCCTTCGGCGACGGCCTGAAGCGAGCAGTATCCGCCGAAGGGGATGTCCTTCGTCAGACGAAGCGAGACGTTCTTGTACTTCGGTCCGTTGTTCGTGTTGCGGCCGGCGCCGGCGGGACGGTCGGAGTTCTTGCCGTCGCCGTTGTAGTCATATCCGAGACGAGTCGTCCACGGCTGGCCGGAACCGTACTCGATGATCGGAGCGACCGTCGCCGACCACGGCGCGTGGAAGACGCCGCTGAGCACGAAGCGGAGACGCTCATTGCCGCGGGCGCGGCCGTACTCCTGGCTGATGTTGGCCGGATCGTTCGGATAGCCGGTCGGGAAGTCGGGCGAGAAGTCGTCGCTGATGCTCTTCTTGTTCGCGAAGGTCACCGAGGCCGTGACGAGATCGCTCTTGCGCACGCTGCCATTCAGGCTGAGGACGAGGGCTTTGTACTGCGAGTGGCCGTCGTTCGTGTACATGTTGATCTGGTCGAACGTCGTGTTCGGACGGATGTGTGCGGCGTTGCCGCGCCAGTTCACGTCGCGGATGACGATCTCATTCGTGCCCTTGACGTAGATCCCTTCCGTGTCGAAGAACATGCGCGACTGGCCGAGCTTCATCGTGTAGCCGAGCGATGCCTGGGTCGCCTCCGGCGCTTTGTAGGTCGGCGAGAGGAGCGCGATGGCCCGTTTGGAGACGATGCCGGTGGTGGTCGGATTCTTCGGATCGAGTGCCGGGGACGGGAGGCCGAAGAGTGCGCCATTGAGGCGTGTGAACGTCACGCGGCCGCCGGTGACTCCGTTCTGCTGCAGCTCGGTGAGGGCGGGGGGCCGTCAATGAAGCGTTCATGACCGCGGGAGCAGGAGCTGAGACGATGAGCAGGCCCAATACACCTGCCCGAGCACGTCATCCGGCGGTCTCGCGCAGGTCACGCGGGCTGATGTCGCTGGTCCCACGCCCCGTCGTCATTGCCGGCGTTTGAGCTCAGTCAAGTTACATCAGGATTCGAGGCAATCGAGTCATCCGCGTATTTCAATACGTCGTCAACGACGCGTCTGACGAGCAATGTATCGCTCTTTGCCGGCCATCCGTTCTGACGATTCCCATACCATGTGTGCGAGTCACCGTAGATGCGATCATACGCTTCCTGAAACTGCCTCTTGTCATCCTCGGGCGCGTCGGTCTGGATGACCACATTGGCGACAATATGATTCCAAATAATCCAGAACATTGCCTCGCGATGGTAGCCTTCCTGGATCATCTCCAGCGCTCCGTCCTCGATATATGGTCTGACATAGTGATGAATTCGATGATCCGACCAGAACGGCGTCCTGAATACCTCCACTGCCCGATCGAAGGCTTTAAGACATTCCTGAAGGCGGGACTCCGCCTCCTCCCGGCTCACCGACGTAAGCCCATTGACCGTCAGGATGGACTCATAAAGATCCTGTCGATCATCAGCATGAAGTATTTCTTTGATCAGGCAATAAACCCGGCGGTTGGTAGGGTCTTTCAAGCGGGCATTCGCTATGAGATATGGAATGTTCGCAAGCAACTTGACCATGTGAGGCGGTGAGGACAACTTCTCCTCATCATCCAAAGTATTCAGGATCTGTTCCCTGATCTTTCCGCAACGCTCTTCTACCCATTTGCGCCGGGAAAAGTTCTGAGCAACTGTCTTCTGAATCGTCGTCAGGCTGCCAGTGAGATCCGATATGACGCATGGCGAATTGAAGCTTTGAGCTTCAAGAGGGTGCGACGCAACCATCTCCCATGATTGGTACCCGGCTCGGTCGACATAGTAAGACTCGATGAGGACGCCGTGGTAGAGGTATATGTCCTGGCGCTGGCCGCTCTCATTTACACGATCCAGAATCACATGGACGTCCACATCAAGGTAAGGTGGAAACGTTTCGTCATCCGGTACCCGGTTGATGCCACCAGCCAGGTATGCTCCATAGAATCCCGGTAGGTGTGCCGCACGTTCGGCGACCCATTGCGTCGCGATTCTCTTGGCTTCTTTCGCCTTCATGAGTACACTCCCATCACCTGCTTCAGACACCCGCTTTCCGCCCAGAAGAGTTCCCTCCACACATCGTAACCGAACCGCCAGGTGGCGCTGACCGTTCACGCTTCCGTCACTGGCGCGTTGGTAACCAGCGGGGCGCTGGGCCGTCCCACAGTCCATGAAACGCAGCGCCGCCGTACTCCTGTTCGCTGCCACGCCTCTCCTCGCCCAGAACGCCGGCCCAATCATCGACAGCGCCGCACGCGACAAGCTGGTCACGCTGGTGGAACAGGCGGTGGCCACGATGTACGTCGAACCTGACGTGGCGCCCAAGCTGGCGCGTGAGATCCGCGCGCGCATGAAAAGCAGGCTTACGCCGGAGTCGCCGCGCCGGAGTTTGCGAAACGGCTGACGGACGACTTGCGGGAGCTATCCGGCGAATGCGTCATCTGCGGATGAGATTCGTCTTTCATTTGTCAGCGCGGGCCCACCGCGCGACGGCGGAGGCCTCCGGGTATGACTTGAAAATCGATCGTGCTACGCACGGCAGCGCCGGCGCGATCGACACGTATCCTTCCGGTGGCGGCTGACGCTGGCAATGTCGCGGTGATCTGCGTATCGCTGTCGACTGTGAAAGTGCTCATCGCGATTTCGTTGAGGTAAACCGCCTTTGTGCCGGTGAACCCCTTCCCGGTGATGACCACGCTGCTTCCGGCGGCTCCGACCGCCGAAGCGAAGCCCGAGATGGTGAGGACCGGGAGCACCGTGACACCGGTGGCCGGGACCGAGGCCCGCGGGCCTCGAAAGTTGGCCGCGTTCGGGCTGCCGTAGTACGTCAGACCGATCGTATAGGGGTAGGCGGCCTCACCGTTCCCGTCGATCGTCAGGAAATAGGCGTAGGTGCCGTTCGGATAGTCGGGCGTGACGCAGAAGCGGCCGTTGTGCTCGTCGAGATCGCCGGGAGATTCGATCCATTCGAAGTCCTCGAGATACCGGCCGGGGAAATGCAGCGTGTCGACGTCCGGGCCATACTGTGATGGGGTGAGCGCCGTCCCGTTGGGTAGTGTGTGCCGCTGCGTGATCGACCGGAGGCGGTAACCGCTCACGATTCTTCGCACACCGCTTGCGGCGCTTGCTGGCGATGAATATCCGTACGGTCCGTAGATGGGATAACCGTCGAAGGCAAAACCGAAGATCGTTGAATGCGACATCGAGGTCGTGCCGAGTTGCGCGCCGAGGCAGGGGGAATACCCGTGGTGGTGATAGGCGCCCTGTTGTTGCGGGTGACCGTCGCACGGATCGAATCCGACGGCTTCGACAGTCCCGCCATTGCGATGCCAGATTCCATCGCCCTGCGGCGTCTCGGTGGCCGTCGAGCTCTTCCAGGAGTTGCCGTCGTCGGCGTCGAACATGGCAACGCCGTTGATGAAGAGGCCTATCGCGCCGAGCTGTGTGGCCGTCTTCGTCGATGGCACAGCCGGATTTCGCGGGAAGGCGGCGACGTATTGTTGATTCGCCGGAACATTGGGATTCCCGCCGAACGGGCCGATGTCATAGGACGGAATCCCGGTGGCGCTCACGTACACAAAGCTCGCGTCGTACTGAACCGTCTGAACGTTCGCGGGCAACGTTCCCTTCGTTCCATTCTGCAGGGTGTACGTGCCGGTCTCACCCGTGGTGTTCAGGTGCCACGAAGTAATCGCCGGCTGTGCGAGCGCGAGTCGATCCAACGGCGAGCAGATGCCGATCAGCAGCACAGCCGCCCGTATGCCAGTGATACGCATGGGTTCCTTTGCGATGCAAGCGGAAGCCTTATTGTACCGGGATAGGGGAATTCATACGCCCCTTTAGCTCTCCGTGCCGGTGGCCGAAGGACTCGCCACCCTGTCGAGTCGCGTCCTATGGTTTCCTCGGTTTCGCCTTCGGTACCCGCCCATACGACACCCTCCAAGCGCGCTGCATCGCCTCAACGCACTTCGCTACTTTGCTGTCGGGACCCGCTGCTTTGGCCAATCGTCGTCCTTCGTGGAAGACGGTCAGACAGTCGTTCAGCAGGCGCGTCTCCTCGCGGCCGCAGACGATCTCGATCGTCCGCATGATGTCAGCCGCCTCGGCGAGAGCCCAGTTCATCATCTCTCTCCACCTCACCGTGCGCTCCAGAGCCTCGGCAAGCTCCTCCGGCGTGATGTCCATCGCCGGAGGGCGCAACTTCCCGGAGCGGAGGCGCGCCGCGGTGCGGCGCATCTTGGTGAGGCTGGCATCCTCCAGGCCGGGCTCGGGCGGCGAGATCTCGTCCATCCGGCGGACGAGGGCGTCGGTGCGCTCCTGGAGCGCGGCTTTCACGGCGAGTTGTTCGGGCGTCATGGACTTTCTCCTCGAGACGGAGGAAATGACCGGGCGCGCTCATCACGCGCCCGGTCAGATTACCTCCAACTCCCTTTACGCTTTCGTCTCCGGCAGCGCACCGACGGCGGGAGGGGGCGTCTTAGGAGCCGTCACAGCCGGTTTCCGCCGGCGCTCCAGCTTCTTCAGGCGCTTGATCTCCTGCACGTGCGGCACCAGTCCGGCGTGCTCAGGATCGCGCGCCAGTTGCGAGCCGACACCGTAGGCACGGTCAGCGATGAACGCCAACCGCTGGTTGCGGACCAGGTTCGCTCCGACGATGCCGTTCAGCATCGCTCGGAGCTCATCCTCGACAGCCCCCCACCGGGTCCTCTCATCGAACATCTCCCGTACCTCGCCGGCGTCATGACCGACCGCCTGCGTGACCAGATCCGCTGATCCGATCATGCTGATCGACGACCGCAGGAGCTCGACGTTTCTCGAGGTTCGGCCGCGCCGGCGCAGCACCGCTCGCTGCTCGGACGCCAGCGGCGTCACCTCGGGGATGTGCGCGCTCAGCGCGCGTAACTGCTCGATGATTGCTTCAGGGGTGATCGCGGGTTCCGGCGGCGGGGTCGCGGCTGGACTCGCGGTTTGTGGCAACTGCTGATTCGTAGACATCGTGTCCTCCTTAAGGACGGTAAGTCCGGAGGGACGACATGACGCGTCGACTCGTGCATGGCGGCCACCGGCTGGAAGTGGCGACCACGCGTCGACACCTCCGGTTGATGTTTGCCCGAGGTGTACATACCCCGGGTACCGCGGCAGGAAGGAGCTTCGCTCGACTTCCCGCAAGAGCCCGGAACGTTGCACTGTCCAGCGCGGTGTTCCGAACCGATTCGCCGCAGAAAGGCGATCTAAGTGAGCATCGACTCTCTGAAAATATGGTACCACCGCGTCGCTATGCGTGTCAACAAGAAGTTTCTTGGGGGTGTGACATCAACCGAAAATCGAAGGTGCGGCCCTCTCTCCCGAGACAGGATCCAGAGCTTCTGCCGGGATGGGAGTGCCCGTACGAGTCCCGCCGCCTTCACCGGCAACGGCGCTCTGCACGGCACGCACGTCGCCGGCATCATCGCAGCGATTGCCCCTATCCGGGGACGTGATCCTGGATGTACTCGACCGCCGTCGCGGATGGTTTGCAGGCGCTCGGCCACCTCGTCCGGAATCTCGATTGCGAATCTCTCTTCGAACGCCAGGATCAACTCGACGAAATCCAGCTCGTCGAGTCCCAGCTCCTCACGGAATCGCGTGCCGGGGGTCAGCCGCTCTATATCGATTCCGGTCATCTGGACGATGATGGCCACGACCTCCCCCTGAACGTCGATGTTGGGATCGGGGACCTTTCCCTTGTTGATCTTTTCACGTCGTCCTCCGAGGTTGGCCCGACGTTCCCGACCGCCTGTCGATCGCATACGTGGGGTCGTACGATGCCCGCAGGTGAGATTGCGCGGAATTGTAAAGTCTGGTAGCGCATGGGCTTGGACCTCGCATCGGCAACGTGGGCCAGTTTCCATCGCCTACGAGTGGCGCCAGACCTGCAGGCTCCCGCAAAACGAAGATTCGACCCTCGCAAGGCGCTCCGTGCGTCGGGCCGGTTTGCATGTGCGTCGGGCCAGTTCGCACGTGTGTCGGGCCAGTTCGCACGTGTGTCGGGCCGGTTCGCACGTGTGTCGGGCCAGTTCGCACGTGTGTCGGGCCAATTCGCACGTGTGTCGGGCCAGTTCGCACGTGCGTCGGGCCAGTTCGCACGTGTGTCGGGCCAGTTCGCACGTGTGTCGGGCCGGTTCGCACGTGCGTCGGGCCGGTTCGCACCTGTGTCGGGGCAGTTCGCACTGCGGACCTGAGTTGGTGCGCATCGCGATTCACCGGCTGACGAGAAACTCGCGATCGGATCGCGCCGGATTTCGCTCCTTCAAAACGCGTTACTTGTTCTCGACGATGTCAGCGACATCGACCTGATAAGGCCAAAGTTCTTGTCCGCCGGACCACCTAGCCGGCACTTCCTGGTCACGAGCAGGGCCGAAATTGCTCCTGTAGCCGCTGTAGCTGCACGTGAGCTGGCGATCACGGAATCGGAGGCGCTCGACCTTTTTCGAAATGAGTCAAGTCGCGAAATCGCGGGCGACGACAATGACGCTCTGGCTCTGATTCGCGCGTTCGATCTTCTACCTATGGCCATCGAAATCGCCGGCGCGTTCCTGCGTTTTCGGCAGTCTGTTTCGATTGCTGCCTACATGAAGGCAATAGCCGACACGCCGTTAGACGCTCCTGTGGCTGCCGCGCTTCTTGATAGTTACACACAGCATGCGCCGAATCTTCGGGAGGCCGTGCAAATCAGCGCCGCGACGATCACCGAACCCTCCCTTCAAGAGATTCTCGCGTGCTTCGGATTGGTGACTCTTCTTTCGGTCGGTACAAAGCTTCTGGCGGCCTTGATGAATATGCAGGAGGACGATATTGAGTTTGTCTCGGCTCTCGACAAGGCAGACTCTTTGCGCGTTCTCAAGAAGGAGTTGTCGCCTTCAACCGCACGATGGCGGATGCATCGACTAGTATGGCAGGTTTATCACGCCCGGGGCGACACAATTGATAGATGACGCCCAAACAGTGTTGTATGCGCGCCGACTCTTATCGTGGTTCAAGGAACGCCACGAAGACGTCGAACGCCTAGCCGAGTTTGAAGCTGAAGCCGATCAGCTACGTATTTGGCGAAGCGAGATGGTGAAGCGAAACGAGCACCTAATCGCCGCCGAACTGTACTGGCTAGAAGCGTATCTGCCCTATCACCGCAGGACGGACATCAAAGCTGTCGAAGAACTCCTAACGAGCGCTCAGAGGGAGCTGCGCGAATCGGAGCGCGACGACCCGAGTCTAGGCGTGCGAATTCTGACCGACCTGTCCTACGTCAATGTAGCGCTGAACCGCGTCGACAAGGCAGAGGAACTCGGGTTAGAGGCACGCCGTATCGCTGAACACTTCGATCTATCGGGAGAAGACAGATGCAACGCCTTCCTCAGTCTCGCTGGTGTATACTTGGCGAGAGGACGATACGAGGAAGCTCACACAGCAGCCAAGACAGCTCTCGACTCGGCGTTAAGCACGCGGCGGCGGGCTAGGGCTGCGGTGGAACTGGCGAAATCGGATCATAGCAGAGGGCGGTACGACAACGCCTTAGCCATCCTCACGACGGCAATCGACCAAACCGTACCGGCTGATTGGCTGGCGCACCTCGTGATACGAATGGGCCAAGTATATGCAGGACGCAAAGAGCCGGAAGAGGCTCTGAAGCATTTTCGACGTGCTAAAGAGATATTGCTGAAACTGTACGGCGAGAAACATCCAACGATCGCCGATATTCTCTACGACGTAGCCGCCACGTACAGTTCAATGGGTGATTTTGAGCAAGCAGAGATTGCCCTGCGTGCTTCCATTCAATTAGATACTGATTTATTTGGACCAAATCATCAGGCATTGGTATTGTCTTACGTAGAGTACGCGTTCCAGCGCGAGGCACGGGGAGACAATAACGGCGCTCTCGAACTTAGGCGAAAAGCCTTTGCTATCGCCGAGTCAAGGTTGGGTTGGGAATCACCTCAGACGGTAAGCGCCGGGAGCGCGCTAGCGATCTCATTGGTAAATACACGACAGTGGGAGCAGGGATTGGTGCTGTCCAAACGGGCTTACGACTGGTACGTAGAACGAACTGGATACCAAATGTTGCACACTACGGAGGCGCTGTCGGCTTATTGGCGGGCGCTTTGGGAGTCAGGTCAACGGCAGAAAGCGTACAGCATTGTGATGGCCCATCTGAAGAAAGTCCGAGACGATCATGAGGCGACGCATAGAATAGGCGATTGGGCTCGATCGATGCGTGAATCCGGTAAGCTGCCCGGTTTCAGCGGCAAGAAGAACAGTAAGAAGAAGCGTGGTTGAGAGCGCTGGCGTTGGTCGCTAGAGACAACCAGGAAAGGCCAACGATCACCTGATCGGCGCCTCTTCTGATAACGTGGGTCTCCAGGCCGTGAGTGATGACGGCGAAACCACCGATGAGAAGGTAGCGGGCTCCCTCCCGGTTCAGCGAAGCGCAGATCCTGGTGAGGTCTTCCGGCCGAGGCTGGCGTGAGTACTCGCGATCTTCTCCAGCATCCATTCGTGCGCCTCCTCGAACGTAGCGAAACGATGGACGCCCCGAGGAACAAGAGCACGGCTTCCGCGAATCCGTTCGGCGGTCTCGGTAAGTTGCCGAACGGCTTCCCAGACGTCAGGGCTCTGAAACTTACGTTGCCCGACCACTTTCATCCGCAATTGATTCGGCAGGCGGACGATATTGCCCGAGTAGCGCATTCTCCGCAGCGGGTCGTCCGATCGAGCTTCTTCGCTACTCCATCGTGTAGAGCTCCTGATCGACGACACGCCAGTCCGCTCCCACTTTCTTCATGGTGAAGGTTCCTCTGATCTTGTGATCTTCGCGGTCCGTGCCGACGATCTCCACGGTGGCGTGATCGCCCTTGATCAGGCCGCCCGTCACCTGGGCGGTCTTGGGATAGTTCAGAGCCATCCCTTCGAAGAATGATTTCTGCTCCGCAGGTTTCGGATTGCGTGCGATTTCTTCATCGCGAAGATGCAGCCTGGCGACTTTCCAGTCTTTCGCTTGAATCGCCTTCACCACATCGACCAGTGCCTTCCCCGGTTCGCCGCCACCTGCTGCCAGCTTCGCCGGCGGCGGAATCACCGTCAGATCGAGGTCGTACGGCAGCTCGAAGTCGTAGCTGTTGTCGAACAGTTTCTGCGGTGATGTGGTGTGGCAGCCGCCTTTGACGTGCGTCGCCGTCTCTTTCACCGGAAGCGGTTCTGCGATCAGACCGAACTGTTTCTCTCCCATCTGCAGAAGCGCCGTCACGTCGCAGCGGTCAGGCCGGGTCATGGCGACGAGGAGAACGTTTCCCTTGCCGAGTTTCTGTGCCTGCGCCAGAAGGGCATTCGGTGTGTTGAGCGCATCGATCAGATCCTGCCGGTCGATCTTGAAGTCAGCCATCGCCACCACTGTCACCGGCTTGCCCGGCTTACCACCAGCCTCCGCGTAGACCGCGCCGTCGACCTGGTAGGCAACCGCGTCGACGATCTGGGGACGGGAGTCACCTAAGTGAAAGCCTGGTTTCGCGGCGCCTGCTCCGAACGCAGTCGCAGCGGCGAGAACTGAGGTGAGAGCGAGTAGGGGCACCAGGGGAGAACGGTTCATGAGTCCCTCCGAGGCAGCAACAATACAACCCGGAGGAGAAAAGCGCTCCAGGTTCGCCAATCCTCGGCCACCAGCGATCGTCGACGTTTCTGTTCGATCGGTGGATGCCCGTCCATTTGCGTGCGGTGCCGGCGCCCACAAACGCGGCCGAGACCGGCTTGTGACGTAGAACACGGCAGGCCGCGGATTGGCGACTCATTAATGTGGGCATCGCGGTCCACCAGTACGTCGGTCCTGTATCCGCGTCCCAGTCACTTCACTTCGAGAAAAGGAGTCTCATGAAACAGGCGATCATCGCCCTCTCTCTACTCATCCTCACTCTGGTGCCCTCCCCGGCAGCAGCGAGTGAGGGATGGATCCTCAACATCCCGGTACGCTTCATTCCCAATCAGGAAACAGGCATGGTGCGCACCACCCTCGAGCTCGACTCGGTTCCGGCCGGCTCGCAGCTCGTCGTCAACGGCACCACCACCCTCAACCTCGGCGGCAGCGCCAACCTCCCCGGCGGCGACACGGTGACCTACGAGGCGCTCACCGGCAACAACGTCAGGGTCACCTATGTACCGCTGTCGAATTTCGGCGCGGACTTCTGCGCCGGAGCCGGCGCGGTGGAAAAAAACATCCCGATGCGCTTCGCCGGTGCGCAGGACGTCACCGCCTACCGCATGTCGACGTACATCGTCGCCGCGCCGATGGCCGAGTGTTCCCAGGTATCGAAGCACACCGGTGATACGCCCGCATCCCTGATCCCCAACGACGACGGCGTGGCACCGGCGCTCAACGCGATCTACAAGGGCCGCAACCTGTTCGATGTCGCGCTCGTGCTCGATAAATCGGGCAGCATGAATGATGTCCCGCCGGGGGCGAACGGAGGCCCGAAAAAGATCGACATTCTCAAGTCGGCGGTGCAGAACTTCGCAGGCCAGTGGATGCTGCTCGATGCTCCCCCGGGGGGCGGGCCGGAGTGGTCGGGCGACCGGATGGGGCTGGTCTTCTTCGACTCCACCGCGCAGCCGCAGACGCTCATCGGCGCCGATCCGCCGGCCAACTTCTTCCTGCAGCGCGGCGCCGCCAGTGCCTGGAACACCATCATCACGCAAGCCAACGCGCTCTCGCCCGGAAGCTCAACCTCCATCGGCGCCGGCATCAACGAGGGGATGGGCCAGTGGAAGGCCGACCCGAAGAATGACCTGAATGTCGTGCTCATCACCGACGGCATGCAGAACACTGCCCCTCTGATCACTCCCACCGGCAGCGGCTTCCTCGGCCTGACGCCGGTAGCCGGCCTGCCGCAGGAGCTCCGCAAACGCTTCATCCCCATCCAGACCATCGGCTTCGGTACGCCTGCGCAGGTGGACGAGACGCTGATGCGCAACATCTCGTTCGAGACCTCCGGCCTCTCGTACCAGGCCGTCAATGCCACGACGATATTCGACGTCTTCGGCAAGACGCTGGTGGCCATCCTCAAGGGCAACACGGCGTCGATGGCCACGGGGCTGATGGACACGATGGCCGGTGCAGGACCAAGTGCCGCGCTGCCCGTGACGGTCGACCGCTCGCCGCAGCGCGTTCTCGTTACCGTGCAGTGGCCGCCTCCCGCGCGGCAGATGCTCGATCTCGACGTCTTTCCGCCGGGTGCCAGCGTACCCGCGACTCCGACATCATCGAAGAAGCTGGCGCAGGCATCGATGCAGGCCTTCGACATGGCCCAGGGATTCAGGTCCGGCGCATGGAGCGTGCGCGTGAAGCGCGACCTCAAGAGCGCCGACCCGGTGCCGTACACCCTGAACGTCATCTTCCTGGAAGGACACCTCGACTACCAGTTCTCCTTCGACAATCTGCATGCCGTGACCGGCGACCCGCTCAATATCAAGGTGCTGGTCGACTGGGACGGCAAGCCGCTGGCCGGACTTCCCGCCGGCGCCATCCGCGTCCGCGTGCTGCGTCAGCCCGACGGCATGGGCAACATCCTTCACAAGTCGCGTACCGATACACCGGGTGGACCTACCATCACGCCCACCGGCGACATCCTGATGCCGGTCGACGCCAAGATCACGGCCCTGGGGCAGTCGCTGATCGACGCCACCACGCCGAAGGACTTCGCTGTCATTCCGCTCATCGATCAGGGACGCGGGTTCTACGGAGCCACGTTCAAAGACACCTCGATCCCCGGCACCTACGTCTTTGAAGCGATGCTCGATTGGGACATGCCGCTGACCAGTCACGTCGTCCGCGTGGAACGGCTGGAAGAGGATGTGAAGCCGCTCGCTGATGCCGCCGCCACCAGCATCACGCTGACCGGCGATGCATTCGGTGTGTGGACGCTGCGCGTTACTCCTCGGGACCACTTCGGCAACTACTTTGGACCTGGCTATGCGCCGCTGGTGCACGCCAACGTCCGGAGCGGTGGCCGCCTGCGCAGCGCGGTTCCGGACGACCCAGGCCAGTTCGGCACGTACGTCTTCACCATCGCGGGATCTCCGGGCGTGACGCCGGTTGTGGACGTCTCCGTGGATGGTGTGTTCGTGTCAGGCAAACCGTAATCATTGTGGTTGGGATGTCGCGAGGTCGCGACATCCCAACCCCTTTGTGGAGCGTACGAAGCGGAGTGCCGGTGAGGGGCGCAATAGTGGCCCATTGACGCGAGGCCGTTCTTCAATGCTTCGATGCGTTGGCGAGGTCGGGAGGCATCAGGTCGCGCGGAACAGCCGCGGGCTCACTCCGAAGGCCTTCCGAAAAACATTGCTGAAATGACCTCTGATCGCTGAACCCCGTGGCTGTGGCGATCTCCGTCAGCGGTGCCGTGCTGCGCCGCATCAGCGCGCGCGCCCGCTCGATCCGGCAACGCCGGAGGTCACATAGGCCGGTGACGAAGGTTGGCCATTCGATTGGCCGCGCCAAATGAGGAAGACGCTGCCGGCGGCGAGCAACAGAGCGCTGAGAAAGCTTCCTTCGGGGCCATCCGCGCCACCGGTAAGGAAAGCCGGCCCGCTCGGGATCAATCGGACCAGCAGAGCAGGTAGCCTGGCGTCAAGCCCGGTAATGGACACCTCGAACCCTACGGCCAGGAGCCAGTTCCACCCCGAGTGCCACCCCATGACACCCCAGATGTCACCGCTCTTCAACGCCCAGGAACAGGCGAACAGGGAGAAGAGAAAGGACACCAGAGTCACCAGCCACGGTTGATGACGGCCGTAGTGCAGAAATGTGAAGACGGCCGACGTCAGGACGACACTGAGCACGATGTTCAGCTTGCGAGCCAGCGCGGAGAGCAACCACCCTCGGAAGAAGATCTCTTCGACGCTCGATTGCACCTCGAAACAGACGAGCAGGCCGCCGATCTTCGCCAGAGCACTCGGCGAGCTGAATGCTCTGAAAAAGCCGCGCGCTTCATATCCGCCTGCGATCCAGATCCCTGCCACAACGGAAAAGGATGTCGCCAAGCCGATCATATGACCAACCAGGAAAGACTTCGCCCTGCGCCCGCGAAGCAGACCAATCGTTGCAAGCGGCGTTGCTCGACGAACCGCACCCAGGCCAGCACGACCAGTCCGAGGAGGCCGAACGGAAGCAGGAGAAAGGCGAAGAGTCCCACGATTCCTGTGGGGTTTCCTTTCGCGTCGACGAGTTGCAGCGACTCCAGATAGAACGACGCACCGACGGTGGGCACCGCCACGAGCACAATGGCAAGAATCGGAGCGAGCGCTCCCCAGGGAAGCCACCCCTTCGCTGGCTCTGGCGAATAGATCGCGGCCGGTTTCATAACGTCCTCCTTACGCGGAGCGGCGGCTCGCTCACGACTGAGATCTAATGAACGGAAACACTGTGAGGGCCTGACCCAACGGCTGCCCCCGGGGGTGTCTTGACCTGCACTCTCTGTCGGGGTGACAGGTTGCACGTTCTCACGATCGCCTCACCCGAATGTTGTCGATCAGCCGCGTCTTACCGATGCGGACGGCACCAGCGACCAGAACGTCACGCCGGAAATCGGAGGGAGGCAGGAAGGTCTCGGGATCGACGACGGCGAGATAGTCGATCTCGATGCCTGGCGTCTCATCGATCACCTTCCGCATCGTCTGCTCAACGGAGCTCGTTTCGTGAATGCCGTCGTTGATGGCCTCCTCGCCGGCGCACAGGGCACGGTGCAGCGCCGGCGCGAGGCTTCTATCGCCGGCGGACAGATAGCTGTTGCGTGACGACCGCGCCACGCCGTCGTGCTCGCGCGCGGTTTCGGCGAATACGAGCTGCACCGGGACGTCGAGATCGCGGACCATCCTCTCGATCACCGCGCACTGCTGCGCATCCTTCCGTCCGAAGACGGCCAGATCGGGCTGAACGATGTTGAATAGTTTCAGCACCACGGTGGCAACGCCGTCGAAATGGCCCGGCCGCCGCTCTCCTTCCAGAGGGGCAGCCACCCCCGCGACCGATACCGTCGTCTGCGCGCCGGGCGGATACATGACCTCGACGGGAGGCAGGAAGAGCAGATCGACCTCTTTCCCCTCCAGCAGCTCCGCGTCCCGCGCCTCGTCGCGTGGGTAGCGCGCGAAGTCTTCGTTAGGCCCGAATTGCTTCGGGTTCACGAAGATCGACGCGACGATGAAGCTGGCTCCGTTGACGCGCGCCACGTCGATCAGCGAGAGATGGCCCTCATGGAGGAAGCCCATCGTCGGGACGAAACCGATTCTCGCGCCGTGTTGGCGCGCGAGTGCCACGGCGGCACGTACCTCCTCGATCGCCGTCACGACGATCAACATGCGCCGCCTTCCCCTACCGATCCACCCTCTCCCCACGAAGTGGGGAGACTGGAGTTTGGACGTTCAGACGGCAGCAAATGCACGCTGAAGGCGTGCGTGAAGGTAGCCGGTGGCCACGCCGGAGGCGTTGCCACCGGTTTGCAGGGGCATGAAAAAGGCACCCCGGCAGGGGTGCGTGAAACGTCGAGCTCGATGTCGTTCCATACAATCGAAGCCTGC
>JBBRNB010000099.1:0-26796 GCA_038230535.1 Thermoanaerobaculia bacterium | reverse complement strand
GCCACGCCGGAGGCGTTGCCACCGGTTCCGTATGCAAAAGAAGGGCACCCCGGCAGGGGTGCGTGAAGCCGGGCAGGCTCGATCGTATGGAACGACATCGAGCTCGACGTTTTCACGCACCCCTGCCGGGGTGCCTTTTCATGCCCCTGCAAACCGGTGGCAACGCCTCCGGCGTGGCCACCCGGCTACCTTCACGCACGCCTCTGGCGTGCTTTCGTTACGCCACGAAACGTCCAAACTCCAGACCCCCACCTGAAGGTGGGGGCTACGGATCTCACGCCGGCTCCGCCGGCGAAGGAGCGCCGCACGGGGCGGCGCTCCGTTCTCGACAACAGTTGTCACGGCGTCAAAGCAACCTTCATCACACCATCGGCGCGCGAGCCGAAGAGCTTGTAGGCCTCGTTGATGCCGGCCAGCTTGAAGCGGTGTGTGATCAACGGACGGAGATCGAGCTTGCCGAGGCGCACCATCTCGATGAGGCGGCGCATCCGTTCCTTCCCTCCGGGGCAGAGCGTGGTGACGATGCGTTTCTCACCGAGCCCGGCGGCGAAAGCGTCGTAGGGCACCTGCAGTTTGCCGGAGTAGACGCCGAGCGAGGAGAGCGTGCCGCCGGGGCGCAGAACGCGAAGGGCGTTCTCGAACGTGGTCTGCGTGCCGAGCGATTCGATCGAAACGTCCGCGCCGATGCCGCCGGTCATCCGGAGGACCTCGTCGATGACGTCGACCTTGCGGTAATCGAGAACGACATCGACACCCATCTTCTTTGCGAAGGCGATGCGGTTGTCGTCTCCATCGACGCCGATGACGAGTGAGGCGCCCATCAGCCTTGCGCCGAGTGACGCGCAGAGTCCGATCGGGCCCTGTGCGAAGACGACCACGCAGTCGCCGATCTTCACGCCTCCTGACTGCGCGCCGCTGATGCCGGTGGAGGCGATGTCGGTGAGAAGGACCACCTGCTCGTCCGTGATGCCATCGGGGATCTTCGCCAGATTGGCCTGCGCATTCGGCACGAGGAGGTATTCGGCCTGAGAGCCGTTGATGGTGTTGCCGAAGCGCCATCCGCCGATTGCTTCATATCCGCTGCCGTGGCCGCACTGCGAGAGACTGCCGGAGAGGCAGGCGTTGCACTGGCCGCATGGGGTGATGGCACCGACGATGACGCGCTCGCCGAGTTTGTAGCCGGTTACGCCGGCGCCCAGCTCGTCGATGATGCCGACGGGCTCGTGGCCGATGACGAGTCCCGGCTTGACCTCATATTCGCCGCGGAGGATGTGGAGGTCGGTCCCACAGATCGTCGTCATCGTGACGCGAATGACCGCTTCGCCGGGTCCGGCGTGGGGCCGCGGGACTTCTTCAAGCCGGATGTCGTCGACGCCGTGAAAGACGGCTGCGCGCATCGTCCCGAACGTGTGCGTGGCAGGCATCAGTTTTTCTTCTGCTTCGAAGGCCGTGACCATGATGGATGCTCCTTTTCGCTGTTGCGATCATCGGCACCGCGCACAGGAACCGCTGCGACGGTTGACACTGGCCGGTGTGCGCGCCATCACTCGGCCTGGTCTGCGTTCGCAAGCGGGCCATGGAGCTTCGATGCTGGACCCATCCTTCCAGTCCTGCACGATTACAGCCACAGCGCCGATCAGGCGAGCTCATGATCCGCAAGAGGCAACTCGATCGATACGATCCCCCCTCCCTCCGGAAGGTTTGCCGCGGCGACCGTTCCCAGGTGTTGTACGACCACCGCTCGGGCGATGGAAAGGCCGAGGCCCGTACCTCCCTTGCGGCGTGAAAAGAACGGCTCGAAGACACGCCGCACATCCTCCCGCCTGAAACCCGGTCCGTCGTCCAGGACAGCGCAAAGAATCACCCCTTCGCGGTGGGAATGGGCGATCCTGACGGTTACGGTTCCACCGCTCGGAGAATGCTGCACGGCGTTGTGGATGAGGTTTCGGAATGCCTGCAGGAGCCGCCGCTCATCCATCCGGACGGGGGCACTTTCGAGGTCGCACTCACGCGCGATGGTCACACCCGCGAGCCGCGCCTCGTCGATACAGAGCGCAATGGCCTCGTCCATGACGGGGCCAACTTCGCGACGCGTGAGTACCGCCGGCGCCGGACGGCCGAGCTCGAGCAGTCCTGACATCAAGTTGCTCACACGGTCGATCTCCTTGCGCATGACCTTCGAGAAGTGCCGGTACTCGTCGCGATCGCCGTAAATCTGCGCGAAGGCGTCAAGGGTCGAGGAGATGACGAAGAGCGGGTTGCGCACCTCGTGAGCGACGCCGCCGACCAGAGCGCCGAGTGTGGACATGGTCTCGTTATGGCGGAGCGACTTCTGCAGTTCGATGAATGGAGTGATGTCGCGCGCCACCACGGCCAGCTCCGGCCCCCCTTCTTCGGTATTCAGTACATCGATGACGATGTCCCATGTGAGACCAGTCTCCTCATCCTCGAACTGCGCTCTCTGTGTGTGAGCGCCAGCGCCGGCGAGACGTCCGATCTCGGGCCACAACGCATCAGGTCCGAAATCGTGAATCGGTAAACCCACCAGATCGCGGTCGATCCCGGCAAGCTCACAGGCGGCGAGGTTGGCACGGCGGACGATTCCATTCCGGCCGACGATGACCAGAGGCGTTTGGATGGCATCGAAGGTCTGCTGCCATTGGCGCGCGCTCGCGGCGAGGCGCTGGTCGGTGAGCCGGCGCTCGGTGACGTCGGTGAGGATGCAGATCGAGCCGGCGACGTCGCCGTTCGCGGCGACCACGGGCGAGCGGCCGATCTCGATCCACAGGACCTCGCCGCCGAACTTCGGGAGGCTGATCTCGTGACGCTCGCTTTCTCCGGCGAGCGAGCGCTCGGTGCCGGCGATGAGATGGTCGAGCAACTCGCCTCCGACAAGGTCCACGATCGAGGCGCCGAGCGCTTCCTGGCGGCGGACGCCGATCATGGTGGCAGCACAGTCGTTGATGTAGCGGATCAGACCGTTGCGGTCGAAGTGGATCACCCCTTCGTGCATGCTCTCTACGAGGGATCGGTATTCGAGCTCCGCCTGCCGCCGGACCTCCTCGGTTTGAAAGCGGAGCTCCTGCGTTCGGAGCGCACCTTCGATCCTCCGACGCTCGCGCACGTCCCGGGCGATGATGACCCTGGCCGCGGCGTGCGTACCCTCCCGCAGCGCGGAAACGGTGATGCTCACGGGAACGGACACACCTAGTTTCGTAAGCAATTCCGTGTCGCCTGGAATGGCCGCCGCCAGAATGAAGCCGAGCGGACTTCCGACGAGCTCTCTTCGCTCAAAACCGGTCAGCACGCAAGCGGCGTCGTTCGTGATGCGAATCCATCCTTCGTCATCCGTAACGATCAGCGCGTCGGACATCGTCGAGATGATGTTCTCGGCCGCAAACGCTGCCGTGATGTCGTGAAGCTGGTATTTGCGAATCGACCGGTCGAGCAGCACGATCGTGGCGAGCACCGCGAATGGGCCGTTCGGAAAGATTGGTATCCCGTACGCCGGCAGAAAGTCGGCGGCGCCCAGGACGCCGGCCGCATACGCGATCGCGAACTGCGTCAGCCGCCGGCGCTGACGGCTGTGGGGAAGTCCGCGCACGGCATGGATCAACACGGAGATGCTCATCGCGCAAAGCGTGCCGAGGTAGGCGAGAAAGAGGGGAGCGATTGCGCCATAGCGCGGGAAAAAGCCCCATGAGTAGCGCCAGACGCCGGCGATGATCCCCCACTTAGTCAAAGACAGCGCGCTGAACGCCGCGCCGATCACCCAACCCGGAATCGTCAGCCGGCGGTAACGAGCCGTTCCCGCGGCGACGCAGGCGAATTGCAGCAATGCCGCGGGGATGAGAGGAAACGCCAGGTATGACGCTCGCGCACATGTGTATGCACGGTCTGCCGCCGTGGCGGAGCCGCACATGATCCGAGCTATGAGCCAGAAAGCGACGAGCATGGCCAGGGCCATGAACGACCAACTGATGCTGCTTCCACGTTCCCGGACGAACACGCGCATTCCGAGAAGTACCGCACTGACCGCCGTCGCCAGCAGAACGAGTGAATGCACGGAAAAGGCGTATGCCCCGAAGTGGAAAAGAGGTGTGAACACGGGTCAGGCGGGAGTGCCCCCGGAGCTCACCAGGTGGGTAATCATCTGGGACAGCGTGAGCAGGCCGATGGGCTTCTGGACGTATCGATCGACACCGAGTGCGATTGCCTCCGCCTCCACGGTCGGAGAGCCGTAGGCGGTGAGAAGGATCGTTTTCGCGCGGGGTTGCCGCTCCCGGACCAAACGGATGATCTGCAGCCCCTCGGTCTCGTCGTCGCCGCCGAGCCTGAGGTCGGTGATCACGGCATCGTACTCATTCGCCGCGAGCAGCCCATCGGCAGTCACAAAGTCCTCCGCGATGTGCACGTCGGAATGGGATGTCGTGAGATACGAGCTGATGGCCAGAAGAATGGCCGGCTCATCATCGACGATGAGGATGCGTTGCATTACGAGCGGCATCTTACGTGGCCATCCTCTTTCCACAAGTGGAATTCGCTTCCCGGCCGGAAAACAAGTGGTGATCTCTCGGATTCTGATCCGTCATAGCCGTGCCAGCGGTCATTGGCGTTGTTGATCATTTCGGCCTCCGGTCTTTCGCCTTCAGTTGCAGTTCCTGAGTGATCTTCATCGCGATCTCCGATGCCGGGAGGATCTCGGCCGCTGCGCCGCGCATGATCGCTGCGCGAGGCATGCCGAAAACGGCGCATGACTCTTCGCTCTCGGCGATGGTCAGCGCTCCCGACTCTTTCAGCTCGAGCAACCCGGCCGCACCGTCTTCGCCCATTCCGGTGAGCAGGACGGCGATGGCCTCGTGGCCGGCCGTCTGGGCAACCGAACGGAACAAGACATCGACGCTCGGCCGATGGCGCGACACGAGCGGTCCGCGCACGACGTCGACCAGGAAGCGGGCACCCTGCCTGTAGACGACGAGATGGCGGTCGCCGCGCGCGATGAAGACCTGCCCGGCGACGATCTCATCACCTGGTTCGGCCTCCTTGACCCGCAGTCCGCAGGTCTTGTCGAGATGCCGCGCGAAGGACGCGGTAAAAACCTCCGGCATGTGTTGTACGACGACGATGCCAGGTGCGGCCGGCGGCATCCCGCGCAGGATCTGCCAGATCACGTCTGGACCGCCTGTGGAGGCGCCGATGGCGATGACCCGGAATCCATCACGGCGCAGGACGCCCTCTTTCAGTGCCGTTCGCGCCGGAGTCAGCCGTGGTACCACGGCGTCAGCGGTTCCCATTCCTTCGAGTGCCCGGGCTCGCAGGCGGCGGTGATTTACCATGGCCGCGCCGCGGATGGAATCCGCGAGCATGACCGCCGAGTCGTTGAGAAAGTCCTTCAGCCCGATGCGCGGCTTCGAAATGACGTCGACCGCCCCTTCACCCAGCGCACGAACCGCGGCGTCCGAGCCATGCTCGACGTGTCCCGAACAGACGATGATCGGCAGTGGCCGCTCCCGCATGATTTTTCGAATGAACGTGATCCCATCCATGCGCGGCATCTCCAGATCGAGCACGACGACGTCCGGCCAGCGCTGCTGCATCTTTTCCATCGCGATGATCGGGTCAGCGGCCGTTTCCACCGTCATATCCTCAATCGCGCTCAACATCCTGAGCAACGTTTGGCGCACGACGGCCGAGTCGTCGACCACCAGCACATGAATGGGAGGAGCAGGCTTACTTGACATAGGTGTTCGGGATGCCTGCTTTCGCGGCGGGATGGATGCCGTTGAGCGTTTCCGCGTGGCCGAGGAACAGATACCCGCCGCTGGCGAGATGTTGAAACAGGCGCTGTACGACGGTGGCGCGCACTTGATTCTCGAGGTAGATCATGACGTTGCGGCAAAAGACCGCGTCCAGATTCATCGCTACCGGAAAATGTTCACCGGCGAGATTGAGCGATCCGAACGTGATCAACTCGCGGATTTCCGGTCCGGCCTTGATCACTCCCGACCGCGAACGAACGCCTTGCAGCATGAAACGCCGCAGATAGTCGAACGGAATGTCCTTCGAGCGCCCGATCGGCCACACGCCTTCGCGCGCGACGGCCAGGGCTTTCGATGAAACGTCGGTGGCGATGATCTTGACGTCCCATCCTTCATGGGCGGGAAGAAGATCGCCGAGCAGCATTGCCAGCGAGTAAGGCTCATCGCCCGTGGAACAGCCGGCACTCCAGATGCGGATCGTTCGCGCGCGCAGCCCCTCGTCCGCGGCTCGCCGCCAGGCAGGAATGCAGACGTCGCGCATGAGCTCGAACTGCCGTGGCTCGCGGAAGAAGCGGGTCTCGTTGGTGCAGATCGAATCAATGAAGAGCTGCGTCTCGTCCGGGCTCGCGGTGGCAACCTGGAAGTACGCTTCGAATGTCTCCAGCTCCAGGCGGCGAAGGTGGCGTGTGAGCCGGGAGACCAGAAGAGCGCGCTTGGCCTCACTGACATGAATCCCGATTTCCTGGTGAATGAGCCGTTGGAATCGTGTGAATTCCCCATCGGTCATCGAGTACACGTTCACGACTCTCGCAGCGTGGCTGACTCCGCGCGCGTCCCGAGCAACTCATCCACCGAGAGAAGGCGGTCTGTGTCCATCAGAAGCGCGAAGCGATCGCCGTACTGAAACATGCCGGCGAGATAGGCAACGTCGACCGCGGCGCCGAACGGCGGCGGCGGTTCGATGACCGAGGGAAGAATGCCGGCGACGTCGTGAACGAAGGTGGTGATGAGGCCCAGCGGCGTGGCCGCGCCGTCGTGAATGACTTCGACGACAACGATGCATGCGTGGCGGTCCGTGGGCGTTTCTTCATTCCCGAACTTCAGCGAGAGATCGATCACGGGCAGGACCGTGCCGCGGAGATTGGTCAACCCGCGGATGCAGCGCGGCAGCGAAGGCGTCCGTGCCAGATCCTGCGACTCGATCAACTCGATGACCTTACTCCCGGCCACGGCAAACGTCACCGGCCCGATGTCGAAGATCAGATGCGGCACGCCGCGTTCGATCGGAACGTCGTGTGAGCGCTTCACGGCAGATCCATACCTTTCCCGGAGGAGATGCCCATGACCCGGCGCTGCACGGCGGAGACCGCGATCAAGGGAACCTCGCAACCACCGTCCCGAATCATGACTTCGACGAGCTCCGCCGGAATCGGGCATCGGGTCACGTCCACTTCCGCAAGATCGGCGCTGTCGAGCACCGACTCGATCGAATCAGACAGAAACCCGATTGCGGTTCCGTCTGTACAGGCGGCGTAGAGCACGCACGTGCGATCGGTCAACACAGCCGCCGCGGCGTCGCAGAGAACACCCATGTCCACGACCACGGCCGGCTGGTCATTGAAGCGAAGCACGCCATGTACACCACGCGGCGCGCCCGGAATCGGAGTAGCGCCTTCGTAGGGCCGGATATTGAGCACGCTTTGAATGTCGATCGCACACAGACGTCCGGCCACATGAAACACGACGGCCTGCCGGGAACCGCTGAAGCCGGAGGAAGTCACGTCAGAATCTCCGGAAATCGGGATCGTTGCCGGCAGGCTTCGGTGCGGAGAACGCGTTGCGGCCAGCTGGCTCTCCGTGCTTCGGCGCGCGCGTCGATGAGGCCGCTGGCCGCCTGGAGAATGGAGGGGCGGGTTGGAACGGCACTGGCGTTTCGTCCTCTCCATCGGCGACACGGAAGATCGCGATCGCGCGCTGCAGCACCTCCGCCTGGCCGTTCATTTCTTCCGCCGTCGTCGAGAGCTCTTCGGCGGCGGCGGCGTTGCGTTGTGTAACCTGGTCGAGCTGCGTCATGGCACGGTTGATCTGCATGACCCCTGACGATTGTTCGCTCGAGGCGGCGGTGACTTCCTGCAGCAGGTCGGAGGTGCGGCGGGTGGTGCTCACCAGGTCCTGCATCAGCGCGCCTGAGCGCTCAGCCACCTTCACGCTGTTCGCGGCCAGACTGCCGATCTCCTTCGCGGCGGACTGGCTGCGCTCGGCCAGCTTCCGCACTTCGGTGGCGACGACCGCGAAC
This sequence comes from Thermoanaerobaculia bacterium, assembly GCA_038230535.1. Taxonomy (GTDB): domain Bacteria; phylum Acidobacteriota; class Thermoanaerobaculia; order Gp7-AA8; family Gp7-AA8; genus JADGNZ01. The sequence continues at coordinate 18,741 of JBBRNB010000099.1, read as the reverse complement.
CCGCGGCCGAGGTCGCCGGCGCGGGCCGCCTCGATGGCGGCGTTGAGCGCGAGGAGGTTCGTCTGATAGGCAATCTCTTCGATGATCGAGATGCGCTCGGCAATCGACCGCATCGCCTGCACAGTCTCATTCACCGCGTTGCCGCTGTCTTCGGCATCGCGGGCGCCTTTGACCGCGATCTGTTCCATGATCTTGCTGTTCTGTGCGTTCTGGGCGATCGATGCGCTCATCTCCTCGAGGCTCGACGTCGTCTCTTCGACGCTGGCGGCCTGTTGTCCTGTGGTCTGCGATACCTCGCTGGCCGACGCGGAGAGCTGCGATGAGGCGGAAGCCAGGGCGGCGGCGCCGGCGCGCACCTGGTTGATGATGTTCGCCAACTTCTGGGACATCTCCCGCATGGCCTGGAGGAGCTCGCCGATCTCGTCGGTGCTGTTGGCGTCGATCGTCGTTCCAAGGTCGCCCTGAGCGACTGCCTGCGTAATCCTCACCACTCGTCGCAGCGACCTGGTTATGTGAGTCGAGACGAGAAGTGACGCGGCCACAAGAATTCCGACAAAGACCAGGATGACCACGGTGATGAGACTGGTCGTCGTTCGCTGCGCACGCTGCGAGGCTTCAAATGCGGCGGTGATGGCATCGCGGTCGCGATGGCTCTTTTCCGTGAGCGTCTGCTGGATCGCGTTCTGCTTCGCCTTCATTGCCTGGAGGCTGGCAAGCAACCCCTCGCCTGCTTCACCATGGATCATCCGCAGCGACGTGGTACGCGCCAGGCTGTAGTAGTCGTCCATGCTCGCACGCAGGCCATTGAGCTCGTTCCGGTCGAGCATCGGATTCGCCGACGCGGCCTGAAGACTGTGGACGAAGTCGTCGTGGAGTTTGTCGACGTCGTCGAGCGCCAGCACATTCGCTGCCGCGACCGCATCCTGAAAGCCGCGCTGCACGGCGGTCAACGTTCCCAGGAGCTGGTTGCTGAGCTGGACGGAGGGGTAGTACCCGCTCTCCACCATTCGCAGCCGCTCCTCCTGCTTCGCGCCGATCACCAGATTCGCCGTCAGCACAACCAGAAAACCGACGGCCGCGACCAGCGGCAGGGTAAGCAGCTTGTAGCGAAACTTGAGATTATTGAACGCGCGCGCTCCCCGCGTATTTCGCGTTTCGCGCACGACGGTTGTATCGGACTGTAGATCCATAACTTTTTTTCTCCCGGTGCACGCGCCGGACCTCAGAGCTCGATCGATGGATTGCTGTACGGATCCTGCTATCGCAACCGCGATGCCACGACTTCAGCCTTCTTGTGCCTCGGTGCAAACCATTGCAGTTACTGGCTCTCGAGCCGTTGGCAGGGTGACGCGGGTGATCTCCCGGTCTGAAAGCCAGACTTCCAGTGTGAGATTCGGACCGCGGTCAGGCGAGCGCACTGCCGCGTTTGACCAGGTCGCGCAACAACGTCGCCGCATCGATGATCAACCCCACCCTGCCGTCCCCGAAGAGGGTTGAACCGCTGACGCCGGCGAGCCCTCGGAAGAGCCTCCCGACAGGCTTCATCACCGCCTGCATTTCGCCGAGGAGACGGTCCGCCACGATACCGAGCATCTCTTTGCCACAGCGGACGATCACGACGTTTTCCCGCGAGTCCTTCTGAACCGGAAGCCGGTAGAACTGCGAGAGACGCACATAGGGAATCGGCGTGCCGCGAAGATTCATGACACCCGACGCGCGTCCTCCGCTCAATTCCGCCGGCGCATCGATGCACTCTTCGATCGCCCGTATCGGTACAACGAACCGCTCGCCGCCCGCTTCCAGTGCCAGGCCTTCGAGCACGGCCAGCGTGAGAGGTACACGGATGGTGAAGGTGCTGCCCTTGCCCGGAAGCGAGTCGATGTCGATCGTACCGCGAAGCGCGGCCACATTTCGATTGACCACGTCCATGCCAACACCACGGCCCGAGGTATCGGTAACGGAATCCACAGTCGAAAGACCGGGCAGAAAGATGAGGCGCTCGATTTCTGATTCGGTAAGTGTTTCGTTTGGACCAAGGATGCCACGGCTGCGCGCACGGTCAGCGATGCGATCGAGGTCGAGTCCCGCACCGTCATCCTCAACCTGAATCACGATCACGCCGTTCTCCTGCATGGCCCGCAAGGTGATCGTGCCGCACCGATCCTTACCGGCCAGAAGGCGATCGGCGACCTGCTCGATGCCATGATCGGCCGAGTTGCGGATCATGTGCGTCAGTGGCGCCTTGATCTGTTCGACGACGGTGGCGTCGACTTCGACTTCGCTGCCCTCGACGACGAGCCGCATTTCCTTTCCGTTCACGGTCAGATCGCGAACGATCCGCTTCTGCGGCTCGAAGGCGGCGCCGACCGGCACCATGCGCACGCGGGTGACGTGTTCCTGCAGATCGGAAAACAGCCGTTCCATGTCAGAGAGACACTCCAGGATCTGCTCACGATCGCGTGGATTGTCCAGTGCCTGCGCGCGCGACCGTGTCCGCCCGAAGGCGATCACAACCTCGCCGGTGAGATTGAGAAGCCGGTCCAGTCTTCCAAGATCAGTCCGAATGCGCCGTGCCGCCGTCTTGCTCTGTTGCGGCTTTGCCGATGGTTTTTCTTCCTGCCTGGCGCGCGATGCTGTCTCCTCGGCAGCCGGCCGGCTTTCTCGCCCTTCACCCTGTACCAGCGAGGTTAGCGTGGCCATGACTTCGAGCGCCTCATCGTCCAGAGTGTCGTCTCCGCTAAGCGCTTCCGGGATGAGGCGGCGCATTGCGTCGGACGCGATGAGCAGACCGGTGATCAACTCGCGGCTTACCTCGAGTTTGTTCGAGCGAACCCGATCGAGCAGATCCTCCATCACGTGTGCCAGCCGGGTGACGCTCTCCAGTCCGACCGACGCCGCATTGCCCTTCAAGGTGTGCGCGCAACGGAAGACCGTGTCGATGGTCTCGCCGTCGTCGTCGATCGTCTCGAGAACGACGAGCAGACTCTCCAGCGTGGACAGGTTTTCGTCGCACTCGGCGACGAATGTGGCGATCAGATCCTCGCGGTTGAACGTGTCGCCCGGGCTATCAGGATCAAATTCGCTGGTCATGTCAGATGATCCTCAATTTGCAGGAGCCGTCATCGGTCGAGAACGTCAGTCTCCGGCCATGCTGACCACCGACGTCCTCGTGGACAATGGGAATGCGCGCAGCTTCGAGCAGCCGGCGCGCCGCCTCGATGTTCCGCGCGCCGAGATCGCATTCGCCGTGTTGAACGTGGCGGAGAACGCATGCTCCGCCAAAAATTTCGGCGTTGAACCTGCCGCGGTTCCCGCCGAGTGAGAGGAGCTCTTCGATGAGGCGAGGAATGGCGTACGCGGCGTAACGCAGGCCGCCGCTGGTCGAGCCGGCATCCCACGGCAGCATGTAGTGGTTCATCCCTCCCACGCCGGCCACGGGATCCCAGATACAGACGGCGACGCAAGATCCCAGGATCGTGGTGATGTCCCACACGCCTGCAGCCGCGTGCAGGTGACCGGCGAGAACATAGACGGCCTTGCGCCAGGGCTTCTCGCTCTCGGGCACGATCGTCCGCGGCCGGGTGAGGCCGCTGGAGCGCAACAGTTCATCGAACGTCATACCGTTAACATTGCCCGCGAGCTCACCTGGAGCGACGTGCAGTACAGCGCGGACGCGGCTTGCGACGCGAGGAGATCGAACAGCTCGAAGTCTCGAGACTCGAGCTCGCTCTTGTGCGCGAGGAGCTTGTAGATGACGATGACGCCCGTGACTTCGCCGTCCAGCTTGAGAGGGATACATGCGACCAGGTCCTCGTCATCTTTGGGGAGACATGGCTCGCCGGTCTCGATGCTGCGCCACACCGGGCCGCCAGGCACGAGCGACTGCGGCCGGCCGTCATCGCCGATGCCCACGGAACATGTGCGTGAGAGCGTCTGGCCGGAGCGCTCATAAACCGCAAACTCCTCCGAACCGACGAGATTGATGATGATCTCCTGGATGACCGTGACCACCGCTTCGCGGTTGAGCGTGCCGTGCAGCTGATAGCTCGCCACATAGAGGTTCGCCAGGTTCGCATTGTGCTGCTCCAGGTCGGCAAACTGCCTGATGTACTGCTCGCTGGTCTCGTGGATCTCCGTCAGGCGAAGCTGAAGGCTGACCTCGCGCGAGTTTCGCTCGTCGAGCTCGCGCCGCAACGCCGTCACCTCGCGAATCAGTCGTTCGTTTTCCGAGGCCTGTCCCGCCACGTCCAGACGCAGTTGTTTGTTCTCCCCGAGAAGATTCTTGATATACAGGCTGGTGTCCTCGCGTACCTTGCCTATGTAGCCGCTATGGCCAGGGTCCTGTTCAGTCATGGTCTGTTTCCTCAATCAGCGAGCAGGCTGCGGAGTTTGGTCAGCAGCTCGTTTCCGTTGATGGGCTTCGTTACGTAGTCGTTGCAACCGTGGAAGAATCCAGCTTCGACGTTGTGCGCCTCACCGCGGGTGGTGACCATGATCACCGGCGTGTTGCGGGTGGCCTCGATCTCGCGGAGACGCCGGCAGGCCTCGAAGCCGTTCATCTTCGGCATGACCACATCCATCAGGATCAGGTCGGGGTGCTCCGATGTGGCCTTCTCGATGGCTTCCTCACCGGTGCTTGCGGTGATGATGTCGTATGGCCCCCTGATCAGGATCATCTTCTCCATCATCAGAATGGTGTTTGAATCATCGACGAGCAGAATCTTCTTGCGCGGCATCCGCCTCTCCTCTTCCTACGACAGACTGATTACTACAGACTGATTACTTGTGAGTGTGCGGGGTATTTCGCAGATTTGAGACAAAGGCCCCGGCCGTCCCAGCAGGAAGCCTTGGGCAACGTCGATCCCGAGCGCGATGACCGTTTCGAAGTCGCTGCGCGTCTCGATTCCTTCAGCGATCACTCGCGCCTCGAAATCGACCGCCAGGCGCCGGATCGAGTCGAGGATCTTGCGGCGGTACGAATCCTCGGAGCAGCCCTGGACGATATGCGCGTCGATCTTCAGGTACTCGGGACGTGTGTCGAGGATCGTCCCGAAGTTGCAAGTCCCGGCACCGACATCGTCGAGCGCGAACCGGGCGCCGGCCGCGCGCAGCTCGGAGAGAGCTCTGAGCAATTTGGCGCGGCTCCAGTAGCGGCCCTGCTCGACGATCTCCAGGATCAGACGGTCTGCGGCGATTCCGTACTCAGCCGCCGTCTCGATCACGAACTTCGGGAAATCGACATCACGCTCGAGGGTACAAGCGTGAACGTTGATCGAAAGCAGAATCGCCGCCGGAAGGAGCGCGGCTTCACGAAGCGCGGCGGCAACGCAGCGGTGGTCGGCGATGACCTCCGCGTGCTTGAGGCGGACGTAATCGAACAACACCGATGGCTGCTCGAAGTGTGATCCCTGCTTCCCTCGCGCAAGCGCCTCCACGGCGAAGAGCCGGGGTGTATCTCCGCCGCAAGAAAATATCGGCTGAAATTCGATGCGTAGGTTCCCATCGTCAAGGAGGCTATCAATCAATTGCATCGATCGGCGCTCACGCTGGTGAGACTGTTGATTAGAGCGGCGATAGACTCGAGCGGCTGTGGCTTGCCGAGGATGTGCGATACGCCCAGACGGTGGATCTCCTGGCGCACCTCGTCGGTGGCATAGGCCGTCAGCACGATCGCCGGGACTTCGATGCCGCGATCGCGGATGAACGAGAGGACATGGAGCCCTTCGGCCTGCTGTAAGCCGGAAAGGCGAATGTCGACGATGACGACGTCGTATCGGATGTTCGCCAGGAGTGCCTGAGCCTCTTCGAGCTCGCCTGCGCAGTCCACCGACCAACCGCTCTGGTCGAAATAGGCAGACATCGCAAAGAGAGCCGCAGGCTCGTCGTCGATAATGAGCAATCGCATTGTTGAACCCTAGTTCGAGAGCCACTAGCGCAAAGGCAATGCCACGATTGGCCATGGCTGGCGGCGTACGACAAGCGTGTGAAGAGTCAGCCATTTAGCGGCGTACCCGCCGTCCCGCACGCTGTCTGGAACTCAGACCCTTTTATGAAACGTGGACGTGCCGGCGCCGTTCAGTCGCGACGGGCTGAGAGTCCGAATCGTTTGAGCTTCTGATACAACGAGCTCCTCGGAATGCCGAGTCGGGCGGCCGCGACGTCAACCTTGCCACCGGCTTCCTGCAGCACTTCCTCGATGTATCGCCGCTCCACCTCGTCGAGCGTGAGACTCGTGTCTCGCGCCGTCGCACTCACGGCCGGTGGTTCCGCGGTGAATTGCAAATGCCTGACGTCGATCGCCGCACCCTCACTGAGCAGCACGGCTCGTTCGAGCACGTTGCCCAGCTCACGGATATTTCCCGGCCAGCGATACGACTGAAGAGCGCGTGCCGCTTCGCGCGTGAGCGTCAGAGACCTCCCACTGCTATCGCGCCCCATATTGCGAAGAAGTTGTTCTGCCAGAAGTGGAATGTCCTCCACCCGTTCGCGAAGCGGCGGCACGATGAGCGGCAGGGTGCTGATGCGGTAATAGAGGTCGCTTCGAAATTTCTTCTCCCGCGCCTGCGTGACCAGATTCAGATGGCTCGCCGCGATCAAGCGGATGTCCACCGAGCGATCGCGGACGTCGCCCATGCGGCGGAACCTCTTCTCCTCGACGACCTTCAGCACTTTCCCCTGGACGACGATATCCATGTCACCGATCTCGTCGAAGAAGACCGTCCCCCCATGCCCGAGCTCGAGCATCCCCTGCTTCGCTCCCGTGGCACCGGTGAACGCCCCTTTCTCGTGGCCGAAGAGCTCACTCTCCAGAAACTCGCGGGTGAGGCCTGCGCAATTCAGGTCGACGAACGCCGCATCGCGCCGCGGGCCGGAGCGGTGCAGCCATTCCGCGATGACCCCTTTTCCCGAGCCGGTCTCCCCTTCGATCAGAACCGGGCTGTCGGAGTTGAGCAGTCGATGGGCCTGCTCCCGAAGCCGGAGAATGGCTGGACTTCGTCCGACGAACGGATCGCGCTCTCCTTTGACGCGGGTCGAGCTCTTCGCCGCGAGATCGCGGCGGCGTGACCGCTCCAGGGTGAGGCTCTTATCCAGTACCATCGCCAGCACAGACAGCTCGATCGGTTTGGTCATGAAGTGATCGGCGCCTTCTTTCATGGCCTGCACCGCCAGATCGATCGAACCATGCCCTGTGAGCACGATCATGGTGATCGAAGGATCAAACGCCTTCACCGGCTCGATAAGGTCGAGCGCCGTCCCATCCGGAAGGCGGTAATCGAGCACGACCGCGTCCGGGCGCCACTCCTGAAACACACGCCGGAACGACGCGATGTCTTCAGCCTCGCGTACCTCGTAGTCGTCCGCCAGGTATTCACGGATGGCGAATCGAGTGCCGCTGTCGTCGTCAACGATCAGAACTTTGTGTCGTGTCATCGTCCTCTTCGGTCAGCCTCGGGAGCATGATCGCTACGCGTGCTCCCCCATCTGCTCGATTCTCAGCAAAGACCCGGCCTCCATGGTGCTCGACAATCCGCTGCACGATCGACAGTCCGAGCCCCGTCCCCCCCTTCCGTTTCGTGAAGAAGGGTTCGAACACACGGCGCAAATCGCCCTCCAGGAATCCGGGGCCGGCATCTTCCACCGCGCAATTGATCCAGCTCTGTCCATGCCGAGCCACCCGCTGCGCCGAAATGAGTACGGATGACGCAGGCGGCGAGTGGAAAATCGCATTCGCGAGAACATTGTGGATCGCCTGCCCAAGCTTTCTCCGGTCCATGAAGACATGTCCGATCTCCTCGGTCACCTCATTGACGACCGTGACGTTCCGTTCGCTCGCAAGCCGCGCGATATCACTGACCGCGTCCTTTACAGCAAGGGCGAGGGGCTTGCCGGCGGGTTTTACAAGGGACGGTTTTCCGAGCTCGAGAAGGTCATGCATCAGCGTGCTGAGCCGCGAGATCGCCTCACGAAGATTGTGCAGAAACGTGTCGGGAGCCGCACCATCGGCGAGCACACGTTTCTCGAATGCGTCGAGGTTCGCGGAGATGGTAAACAGCGGATTGCGGACCTCGTGCGCAACACCCGCCACCAGTTGTCCCATCTCCGCCATGCTTTCGTTGCGGCGCAGGGAATCCTCGAGCGCCACCATCGCCGTGATGTCGCGGGCAACGACAATGACGCGTTGATCTCCTGCCGGCGAAACAGCCGGCGAAACGGCGATCTCCCATGTTGCGCCGCTGACCGGATCATCGACATGCGACGAGATTCCGGCGCCGTGCTCGCCGGCGTAGGCGACCATCTCAGCGGCGCGCGCCCACGGCTCGCCGGGACCGACAGACGAGAGATGCAGGCGCGGCATCTGCGTCGGAGGTACGCCAGCGATCTCGGCAACCATCAGGTTCGAGCGCACGATCGACCCGGATAGATCGACGAGGAGAATCGCTTCTTCTATCGAATCGACCGTCAGTTGCCACTCAGCAGCGGCGTTCGTGATCCGTTTCGACGTTACCGCTTTTTCGGACACATCCCGGTTGACGGTCAACACAAGGCGCCGCCCGCGATAACGGATTGGGGTGGCGTTGATCTCCAGCCAGATCGCGGAACGGTCGGCGCGATAGTGAATGGCGCAGAATCTGCCCGGCTCGAGGCCCGCTTCGAGCATCTGGGAACGGACGCCGCCCACCGCCCCGGCGTTCGAGCGCGCAAGCATCGAGCTGCCGATGAGCTCCTGACGGCTGCAGCCATAGAGCGCACACGCGGCTGGGTTCGCGTCGACAACAATCTCCCCTTCAGGGTCGAGGATCAACATCGCGTCGAGGGAGTCCTCGAAGACTTCCCGATAGGTGGTCAGGCGCGCTGCGGCAGCACTGCGGCGTGCCAGTCGCCCAAGCACGCCGGAAGACACCCGGGCGCGATTCGGCGGTCTGAAAACTTGAAACGGTTGAGTCATGGGTAGGGAAATGTGTCTCCGTGTCACTCCTTAGGTAGATGAGTTACTTTCCAACTGCTACAGTCGTCAGCACACGTCCTCCATTCACGAGCCACATCCCCCTCGCGTCGATGACGACCGCCGTCCCACTGGCGCACGACGTCATCGCAATCACGGTCGTGGTCGGTGAAGATTGGCAGAGGCAACGATTCGTGCTCACTCCTGCCCGCCGGACCACAATCCCGAATCATCAGACTCCGAGGGAGGCCGTGGCCGCGCTTCGTGGCGTTATCGAGCGCTCGTTCGGTGCTGCCCCGTTACCAACCGTGCAAAGTATTGATGTTCTGCTGCAATCTGGGAACATCCATGTACCGCGTTCGTGCTCGGTCGCCGAGCTCACCGATGTTCTTCCGGGCGTGCTCGAGATTCTCTCGTCCCCCGAAGGCCGCACGCGCCTGATCCAACTCTGATCAGAAAGCCTACCATCGGAACTGCCGTTCAGCGCCACCGGCCGTTCAACCGCTCTCAATCCGGATCTCGGAATTAGTCTGGAAGCTGGAATCCAGCCACCTTCCCGCGCTTCGCGCCTTCCGTCATAAACCATTCTCCCTCAAGAGGTTGAACGAATAGCCGGCCTGTCATAGGGCGTGGCATTGCACTTGCCCTTAGGGGTCGGCGGGTCGTTCCAACACAACACGTATTTGCGAGCTCCGCTCCCTTCGGAGCCGCGGGATCAGGGAGAATTCATGATGAGAGTAGTCCGTAGTATCGCCATGTCACTTGGCGTGTTCCTCGCGATTGCGGGGCCGGTTTGGGCGGGCGGCGTAGCACCCGAAACGAAAACCCCCGCCTCCGCGGAATTGAGCAGATTGAGCGAAGACCTGATCTACTCGGTCGATCGCACGCCCGAGCGAACGTTCGACACGAGCCGCGCAGTGGACGTGATCACCGGCGATTCGATCCGCCGCGCGAATCCCGCCAACCTCGCCGATTTGCTGGAGGAGCAGGCCGGCATCATCATCGCTTCGTCGAGTTCCGGCGGCATCCCGAGCATTCGCGGATTGGCCAACAAGCAGGTCATGATTCTCGTCGATGGCGCGAAGGTCAACAATGCCACATCCGGCAACACCGCGCGCGAATATCTGAGCCTGATCGACATCAATCAGATTGACCGGGTCGAAGTGGTCCGCGGAGTGGTCTCGGTGCTCGGTACCGAATCACTTGGCGGCGTAATCAACATCATCACGAACAAAGGGGCCGGGGCGGGCGACCGGGGAATTGGCGGCTCCATCGGTGCGCGCTACGCCAGCGCCGATTCATCCATTTCCGTGCCGCTGCAATTCTCCGGACAGACGCAGAAGGTCCGCTATGACGCGGGCTTCACACTCGGGAACTTCGGGAACCTGCACGCGCCCAGCGCCGGCGAACAGAACTTCTCCTCGTACAAAGCACGGTCTGGCTATCTCAACGGTCAGTTCCTCCTGTCGCCGGAGAGAACGCTCAGCTTCGGCTATCAGAACGTCCAGCAGACTGACGTCCAACAGCCCGGTCCGGCCGGCGCTTTCAACAACGCCGGCTTTCGGCGCTCGATGCAACTGGGCAACCTCGCGTATCAGGATCTGACGGACCGTGGCTGGCATGATTCCGTCCGCGTCACCGGGTACTGGAATCGCCAGTGGCAGGTCGACAATGTACACGTCCTTTCCGCGGCCGCGCTGCCGATCGTCTTCAAAGACGGTGACATTCTCGCGGGTCTCAACCTGGAGATCGGTTCGTTTGTAGGCAATCATCACCTGATCTACGGCATCGATACGTCGACCGACAGCGTCGAGTCTTCTCAGTTCAATACGATATCGAGCGTCCACAAGCGAGGCAACGTGATGGACGGGGCGCGTTACGAGACACTCGGCGCCTACGTGCAGGACCGCTTCGACGCCTCGAAATGGCTCACGGTCATCGGCGGCGTCCGCTACGGCAGGTTCCGCACTACCGGCAAGGAGATTGCCGATCTCGGACCGATCAACATCGATGGCAGCAAGGCCGACGTCACCGGCGCTCTGAATCTCATCGCACATATCACTCCGAGATTGAACCTGATCGCGAACGCCTTCCGAGGGTTCCGCGCGCCCAATGTCGACGACACCTCTCACTACAATTTCGTGCAAGTGCCAGGCGGCATCGCATTTCAGGTGCCGTCTCCAAATGCCGAGCCGGAGCACGTGGTCAGCTATGAGGCCGGACTGAAGTACGAAGACGGGCACCTCGGAGGACAGGTCTTCTACTACCGCAACCGTCTGACGAATCTTCTCACCCTTGCTCCAGGCACCTTCAACGGCTTGCCATTCCGCGATACGAACGGGGATGGAATCCGCCAGAAGAATGAATACAGCATCCTGCAGAATCAGAATGCCGGGAGCGCCTCCATCCATGGCTACGAGCTCGATGGCCACTATGCTCTCGGCAACGGTATCCGGTTCTGGGGCAACTACTCTGACGGCGTCGGCACGGACGTGCGCGCAAACAAGCCGCTCTCAGCACAGCCGCCGGGGCTTGGCAACCTCGGCGTGCGTTGGACTTCCCATCAGACCCATAGCCCGTGGCTCGAGCTCGCCTGGCGCTACTACGGCACGCAGGAAAGTCCCGGTTTGGCCGATCTGAAGAGCGTCGATTTGCGGAACGGTAAGCTTCCCGGATTCAGTGTCCTCCACATTCGCGGAGGGGCCGCCGTCACCGATCGCTTCTCCTTCACTGCCGGACTCGAGAATCTCGGAAACAAACAGTACCGGGAGGTCGGGTCAATCGTCTTCGCCCCCAGCCGCCAACTCGTCCTCGGCACGCAGTTTCGCTTCTGAGAAGGGACCGACTGATGATCAAACGCATAGCAACCGCACTCGCCCTACTCGTGCTGGCCGTCACTGCCTCGGCCGCGGAGTTTCATGTGATCGCGCATAGCTCCGTTTCGGCAACGCCGATGACCAAGAGCGCGGCATCGGCAATCTTTCTCAAGCGCACAGCGAAGTGGGACGACGGCACTCCGATCGTAGTCGTTGACCAGATCGACAACGGAGTGCGCCAAGCCTTTTCCAACGTCATTCACGGCCGCAGTGTCGCCGCGATCAAGAGCTACTGGCAGCAGCAGATCTTCTCCGGCCGCGATATCCCGCCTGTTGAAAAGACGTCGGACGAGGAAGTACTCGCATTCGTCCGCTCCAAACCGGGCGCCATCGGTTATGTCTCCGACAAGGCCTCGACGAACGGAGTCGTGGTGATTCAGATCCAGTGAACCGGGTTCACACACAAGGGCCGGCCGGGAGGCCGGCCCTTGTTTTCGCCCGCGTTTCCTCAGCGAAGTGAGCCGAACGTGGCTCGCGCGATTTCCAGCTCCTCGTTCGTAGGGATCACCCAAACACCGGCCTTGCCGGAGCTGATGCATCGCTCGTCGTTCCGCGGAATGTTGTTCGCCGCGTCATCGATCTCGACCCCGAGGAACGCCAGCCGGCCGCAGATCCTCTTGCGCATCGACGGAGAGTGCTCGCCAATGCCGGCGGTGAAGGCGATGACGTCCACCCCATTCAGCGCCGCGCAGTACGCCGCGATGTACTTCGCCGCGCGATAGGCGAAGACGTCGAGCGCCAGCCCTGCTCTGGCGTCGCCAGCGGCCGACGCATGCTCGAGCTCGCGAACATCACCGCTCGTCTCCGACACTCCCCGAAGTCCGCAACGATGGTTGAGCAGGTCGTCGAGACCGGCTTCATTCCTGGTCCGCAATAGATAGAGGAGGACGCCGGGATCGAGATCGCCGGCACGCGTGCCCATCACCAGCCCCTCCATCGGTGTAAAGCCCATGCTCGTATCGACGCTATGGCCGTCGCGGATGGCGCAGACGCTCGCGCCATTGCCGAGGTGCGCCACGATGAGGCGGGATCCATCGACGAGAGTGCTGAGGCGCTTGGAAACGTAGGAGTAGGAGATGCCGTGGAAGCCGTAACGGCGAACGCCCAGCTCGGGCGGCACGGCATAGGTGAATGCGGCCGGCGGCATCGTCTGATGAAACGCCGTATCGAAGACGGCCACGATCGGTACATCTCTCAGTTCGCGCCGGACCTCTTCGATGACGCGAACGGCCAACGGATTGTGCAGCGGCGCGAGCTCGGCGAGCTTGTCAATCTCCGCGAGTACAGCGTCGTCCACGATCGCAGGGTTCTCGAAGCGCGATCCGCCGTGGACGACGCGCACGCCGACGGCGTCGATCGACAAACCAGCCGTGCCGCTGATTACCATACCTACCGTTGTCGCTGGTGTTCCACCAAGCGCGATCTCACCGGGGAAACGGTAGAAACCGGACTTGAGCGATGAGCTGCCTGGGTTGAGGACGAGGATGTTCATTTGATGAGACAAATAGAGACAAATGTTGAATGAGAGAACCGCCGAGGCGACGCAGCCGGGGAGGTACATTCAACATTGAACATTCAACACTCGCCTTTCAAGAAACCGTCCACTTCCACTCCCTGATCGCCGGCATGTCCTCTCCATGCTCGCAAACGTACTGCCGGTGCTCGACCAGCTTGTCGCGCATTTCCTGCTTCACATGCGCATACCGCGCGCCCAGTCCCGGCAACCGGTCGATGACGTCGATGACGAGATGGAACCGGTCGAGACTGTTCAGCACGGTCATGTCGAACGGCGTCGTCGTCGTCCCCTCCTCCTTGTATCCGCGGACGTGCAGATTGTCGTGGTTCGTCCGCCGGTAGGTGAGCCGGTGAATCAGCCATGGGTAGCCGTGAAAGGCGAAGATGACCGGCTTGTCCGTCGTAAAAAGCGAATCGAAATCCTTGCCGGACAAGCCGTGCGGGTGCTCGCCGGGAGGCTGGAGCGTCATGAGGTCGACGACGTTGACGACGCGGATCTTCAAGTCTGGAATTCGTTCGCGCAGGATGGAGACGGCAGCCAGCGTCTCCAACGCCGGTACGTCGCCGGCACAGGCCATCACGACGTCGGGCTCGCAGTTCTGGTCGTTGCTCGCCCACTCCCACATGCCGATGCCGGCGCTACAGTGCTTCATCGCCTCGTCCATGCTGAGGTACTGCAACGCGGGCTGTTTGCCGGCGATGATCACATTGACGTAGTCGCGGCTGCGCAGGCAGTGATCGACCACCGAGAGCAGACTGTTCGCGTCCGGCGGCAGATAGACCCGGACGACCTCGGCTTTCTTATTGACGACGTGATCGATGAAGCCCGGATCCTGATGGCTGAATCCGTTGTGATCCTGCCGCCAGACATGCGACGTCAGGAGGTAGTTCAGCGAAGCGATCGGACGGCGCCACGGGATGTGACGCGTGGTCTTCAGCCACTTCGCGTGCTGATTGAACATCGAGTCGATGATGTGGATGAAGGCTTCGTAGCACGAGAAGAAGCCGTGCCGGCCGGTGAGCAGATATCCTTCCAGCCAACCCTGACACAGATGCTCGCTGAGAACCTCCATCACCCTGCCATCGTGCGAGAGATGGTCGTCAGTCGGAAGAATCGTTGCCATGAAGACGCGGCCGGTCACTTCGAAGACATCACCCAGGCGGTTGGATGCCGTCTCGTCCGGCCCGACGATGCGAAAGTTCCGCGGATTCTCTTTGATGATGTCGCGGAGGAAGGCGCCGGTGACTCGCGTCGCTTCCGCCAGCTCCGTCCCGGGAGTCTTCACCTCGACGGCATAGTTGCGAAAATCGGGCATCCGCAGGTCGCGCAGAAGCAGACCGCCATTGGCGTGCGGGTTTGCTCCCATGCGCCGCTCGCCCTTCGGTGCCAGCTCCGCGAGCTCAGGCCGGAATGTCCCGTTGTCGTCGAACAGCTCCTCGGCGTTGTAGCTCTTCAGCCAGTCCGCGAGGAGCGTCACATGCCCGGGCTTAGCGAGATCGGCGATGGGCACCTGATGGGATCGCCACGAGCCTTCCATCTGAAGCCCGTCAACCTCCTTCGGGCCGGTCCAGCCTTTCGGCGAACGGAGGATGATCATCGGCCACGCCGGCCGCGCCTGGAAGCCGCCATTTCGCGACGTCCTTTGAATGTCCGCGATCTCGTCGAACACTGTATCCAACGTCGCCGCCATCAACTGATGCATCGTCCCCGGGTCGTCCCCTTCCACGAAGTAAGGCTTGTAGCCGTATCCGATGAACAGATCGCGCAACTCGTCGTGGCTGATGCGCGCGAGCACGGCCGGGTTGGCGATCTTGTAGCCGTTCAGGTGAAGGATCGGCAGCACCGCGCCGTCGTGAGCCGGGTTGAGGAACTTGTTCGAGTGCCAGCTCGCGGCCAGCGGACCCGTCTCCGCCTCGCCGTCGCCGACCACGCAGGCAGCGATCAGATCGGGGGTGTCGAAGACCGCTCCGTACGCATGCACCAGCGCGTATCCGAGCTCGCCGCCCTCATGAATCGATCCCGGAGTCTCCGGCGCCGCATGACTGGGGATGCCGCCCGGAAACGAGAATTGCTTGAACAGCCTCTGCATCCCCTCGGCATCATTCGAGATGGGTGGATACATCTCGCTGTACGTGCCTTCGAGGTATGTGTTCGCGACGAGGCCCGGCCCGCCGTGGCCAGGCCCGGCGATGTAGATCATGTTCACGTCGCGCGCCTTGATGATCCGGTTGAGGTGAACGTAGACGAAGTTGAGACCCGGCGTCGTTCCCCAGTGCCCCAGAAGACGAGCCTTCGTGTGCGCGAGCGTGAGCGGTTCGCGGAGCAGCGGGTTTGCGAGCAGATAGATCTGTCCGACCGACAAATAGTTCGCCGCGCGCCAGTAGGCATTCATCCGGCGGAGATCGTCAGGAGAGAGAGGAAGTTTGCCGGTCACAGGCCGATCTTATGAGATCTGAGAGATCAAAGATGATCAGCCTGCTCAGATAGGCAGACGCACCAGTTTTTCGAACAGATTCTCGAGTGCGGTTCTCAGATCGTGACCTACGCCCGAGTGTACGGGCGAGGTCTGAATGATCGTGCTGCGCGGTGCCACCAGCCAGTGGAAGCGGGCTCGCTGGGGAAGGCTGCCGATCGAGCCGGCTTCCGTGCCGCCGGCGCAGACTTTCGGGATGGCGTTGAGGTAGCTGTCGACCAGCGCCACGTCGACACCCGGTGCCAGCACCTTTAGCCGGCCCCGATCGCATGCGATCCGGGCATCGAGGAAGGCGGCCGTCGACGAGAACAGAATCACCCCGGCGTTGAGAAACTCGCCACGGTCGACACGCGGGACGACGCGCACGATGGCGTAATCAAACGGATAGCGCTTGGGCATCAGCGGCCTCCTCCACCCAGTGCCGCGGCGACTCGAGGCGTTGAAGCAGATAGTCACGATAGGCGGCGCGATGCTCCGCCGCACCGGCGAAGCGCGGTTCGTCGCCGAGCCATTCGTCAGGAATCATATTGAGAACCTTATCGATGGCTGACGGCGTCAGCATGGCCACGAGCTCCGCGTCGGCAGCGCGGATCGCCGAAGCCCAGCGCAGCAGGACATGTTGTTTGATCTGCAGAAACGGCTTGCGGCTGCGCTTCAGAACGTCATCGCTCCAGTTGTGATGAAAGATCAGCGTCGCCCCGTGATCGATCATCCACAGCTTGCGATGCCACACGAGGAGGTTCGTATTCTTCGGCGTGCGGTCGACATTGGTCACCAGCGCGTCGAACCAGACGATCGACGACGCCAGCCGCGCCTTGCCCTGCATCGGCTGCGCGATGAGCGGATCGAAGGTGATCGACCCGGGCAGGTAATCGAGGCCGATATTCAACCCTGCACTCTTCGCCAGCAACTCCTGAATCTCGGCGTCAGGCTCGGTCTTGGCAATACGTCCATCGAGTTGCATGAAGACGATCTCCGGCACCGGCAGCCCGAGGGCTCGTCCGATCTCACCAGAGACCAGCTCGGCGATGAGCGCGCGCACGCCCTGTCCCGCGCCACGGAACTTTACGACGTACGTACCTTCGTCATCGCCATTGACGATCGCTGGCAGCGAGCCCCCTTCGCGCAGCGGGGTCACATACTCCAGGGCGGTGACGGTCCGGATCATCGGTAGAGATCATGCACCATGTCCGTTCGGTGAAGTAGATCGGCGGGGGGGGCGGTAGACCGGTCGATCAGTAGACAAGTTGATCAGTTGGTCCCCTCTCCTCATTCCTGGGAGAGGTTTGGCACTTGGACGTTTCCCGGCACCCCGGTAGGGGTGCTCTCGAGTTTGGACGTTTCTCGGCACCCCAACGGGGCCCCAACGGGGTGCGTGAGGGTAGCCGGTGGCCACGCCGGAGGCGTTGCCACCGGTTCCGTATGCAAAAGAAGGGCACCCCGGCAGGGGTGCGTGAAGTCGGGCAGGCTCGATCGTTATGGAACGACATCGAGCTCGACGTTTCACGCACCCCTGCCGGGGTGCCTTTTCATGCCCCTGCAAACCGGTGGCAACGCCGCCGGCGTGGCTACCTTCACACACGCCTCCGGCGTGCTTTCGTTACGCCACGAATCTACCAATCTCCAGGGCCGCCGAGGGCGGCGGCCCTACACCCTGGAGTTTGACCCGTCTCAAAGCGCTGCGTGCCAGCGTCGATGAGCAAGCCGCGCGGAGGGCTCGCAGAGGTACGGGGAGCCTCTGGATGAGGGACGAAGACCCTTCGCAGAGCTAACGGACACTTCCCGGAGATGTACGAAGGGGCTACGCGGAGGTACCGAAGAGATGCGGAGAGGTACGAAGAGGCTACGCGGAGGTACCAAAGAGATGCGGAGAGGTACGCGGGGGCTCCGCGGGAGGTACCGGAGAGATGCGGAGATGTATGAAGACCTTCGCAGAGGTACCGGAAGCTTCTCGGAGATGTACGAGGAACCTCCGCGCAGGTATCGAGTACCTCCGCGCAGGTATCGGGTACCTCCGCGCAGCTATCCGGTACCTCCGCGCAGCTATCGGCAGCATCTCGATGATGCACGAAGAACCTCCGCGCAGCTATCGGTAGCATCTCGATGATGCACGAAGAACCTCCGCGCAGCTATCGGTAGCATCTCGATGATGCACGAAGAACCTCCGCGAAGGTATCGAGAGCATCTCGATGATGCACGAAGAACCTCCGCAGAGGCATCGAGAGCCTCTCGAAGAGGGTCCGGGACGCGGGGATGACAGCGCGAGACCCCTCGCCCACGACGACGTCATTTTCGAAATGTGGTTCATCGCGTCGGGAGAAGCCTGGCTCAGTTCTCCCTAATGTTGCCTCCCTGCGGTCATTCCGGTCACGACTTTCGGCGACGTGTTCTGTCCTTGCTCTCGGGTGTCCGACTCCGAATCATCGCTTCGACGACCTCATGTCCGGTTACCGTGCGACGCCTCGATGAACGCGCCGATGATGCCAGCGCGGGAGAGGGCAACGCCTGTCCGCAACCGGATGCTCACAGCCAGGTAGTCCAACGCCGCGATGTGCCTTTGCAGTAGCAGGACGGTGATTTTGAGGCGGCGCGCATCACGTTTCGGAGACTTGCGCATCAAGGTTTCTCCAGGTGCAGCTCGTCGTCGTCCAGCGGAAAGAGGTCGTTGGCCTTGATCGACGGGTCGTTGGTCACGATTCGCGCCCCGTCGACCAGCGCTTTGATGGTCGGGACAGAGGGTTGTGCCAACCCCTGCTCGAGCCGGAGGATGAAGTGACGGGAAAGGCCGGACGCTCTTGTGAGGTGAGAAATCCGGATCTGTCGCGCGGTCATGAAGCGAGACAGCCGGCTAGACATCATCGTCATCCAGCGGGAAGAGGTCGTTAGCGGCAACCGTGGGGTCTTTGGTGAGCTTTCGCATGCCGCGGACGAG